>NZ_DASRBQ010000111.1:0-129683 GCF_035653575.1 Actinocrinis sp. | reverse complement strand
CTATGAGAATCACAGGACACACATGACTAAGTGCTCAGATAATTTACCCTCATTTGTCGCCGCGGCCAACAGGGCCCTCATAAGAGTCAGGTGAGACCGTATTAGCGGACGGACACCGAGATTATCGGAGACGCCGTATCTTATCGCCTACCTTAAGCTCCTATATCAGTAGGTTGCCAAGCCTCGCGAACGCCGCTCCGGAAACGGCAAAATACTCCATACATATGTTCGAATAAAATCGGGGCTTCTTTCGGTAGTGACGAAGCATCAGCCCTTGTGGATACGCGCCGCATGTGATATCGAGCGGCTTCCGGTGAACCGCCGGGACGCGGCGGCTATCGCATTGTGAGTCAGCCGGATTGTCCGTGCCCGCGACCGCGCGCAACTTGTCGTCATCGCTTACCAGACCGGTCTGGTACAGCCGACGCCGCCCGCGCAGCGCCGGCTGTAGCGACCGGACCATAGTCACTCACGCGGGTGCGGTTACGGCAGCGTCCAGTTCTGTGCGCCGGTCCCGTTGCAGCTCCAGATCTGTAGCTGCGTCCCGGCCGTGGTGCTGGAGCCCGGGTCGTCAAGGCAGAGCCCTGACTGCGGGTTGATCAGCGAACCGTTCGCGCCCTGCTGCCACTGCTGCGCGCCGGTGCCGTTGCACGGCCAGTACTGGACCTTGGTGCCGGACGTGGTGCCGCCCGAGGTCACGTCCATGCAGCCACCGAGCACGCGTAGCGTGCCGTCCGAGCCGACGGTCCAGCTCTGCGCCCCGGTGCCGTTGCAGGTCCAGATCTGGATGTGGCTGCCGGCGGTGGTGCTGGAGTTGCTGTCGTCCACGCACAGGCCGGAGGAGACCCCTGACACGATCGGTCCGGTGCCTCCGCCGCCCCCGCCCCCGCCCCCGCCGGAGCCGGTTCCGTTGAACGCGCCGAGGCCGTTGGGCGTGCCCAGACCGGTCGGTCCGTCATAGCCGGGCTGCGCGGTGCACAGGTACGACGGGCTGCACGAGCCGTCGGAGCCGGAGGTGATGTCGTTCAGGGCGCCCGAGTGCGCGTAGAGCACGGAAGCGGCCGCGCTGGACGGCGCCCCGGCGAGCGCGAATACGGACGCGATGATCGGCGAGGAGACGCTGGTGCCACCGACCACGCCCCAGCCGCCGGAGCCGTAGGTGTCGTAGAACGCTACCCCGGTGCCCGGGTCGGCGATCGCCGAGACGTCCGCGACGGTGCGACGGCCGCAGCCCGAGTCGGTCTGCCATGAGGGCTTTGATTCCCAGGACGAGCAGCCCGCGCCGGCTCCGGACCACGTGGACTCCGACCAGCCTCGAGAGTTGGAAGCGCGGTACAGGCTGGTGCCGCCCACAGCCACCACGTACTGCGAGCTGGCCGGGTAGCTGACGCCGTATCCGCTGTCGCCGGAGCTGGCGACGTCGACCACGCCGGAGTGGTTGAAGTCGCCGTCCGCGCCGGCGTCACCCGAGCCGTCCCCGGTGCCCCAGCTGTTGGAGATGAAGCGGGCGCCGAGCGAGACGGCCACGTTCTGGGCGCCTTCCAGGTCCTGCGACTCGACCACCAGGATGTGGCAGTTCGGGCAGACCGCGGAGACCATGTCGACGTCCAGCGAGGCCTCGCCGCCCCAGCCGGTGTCGCCGGGCGGGTAGTTGCCCTGCTGGCCGGAGCCGTTGACCTTGCGGAAGCAGCCGTTCCCGGTGGTGCAGGCCGGCAGCCCGTACTGCGCCCGATAGGTGCCTAGGTCGGATTCGAGGTTCGGATCGTCCGCGGCCTCCATGACCGCGACGGTCGCTCCGCCGCCGTTCGACGCGGAGGCTCCGGCGATGTTGTACGCACTCTGCAGATCACTGGGACCGTACCCGGACGGGGTCGCGTCGGGGGAGAGGGCGCTGGCGCGTACCTGCGCGATATCGGTGCGGATCAGTGCGTAACAGACCGGGCCGCCGGAGCGCAGCGGTGCCGAGCAGGCGTGCTTCGTGGTCACCTGCCGGCCGGCGGTCGCACTGACGGTCGAGGTCGAGGTGTGGTTGGTGTTCGACGTGCTGGCGATGTCGGTGCGAGTGATGTTGGCGCGGATCGTGTTCGACGTGCTGGTGCTGGTGCTGGTACTGACGCTGGTCGTGGTGGCGGCGCTCGCGCTCGTCGGGACGGCGGCGGCGAGCCCCGTTCCGGCGATGACTGCCACGACCGCGAAGAGGATTCTCCTCATGGCGGTTCCTCGTGGGATTGCCTGCGGCTGCGCCGCGCCGCGCGTGGGTGGTGTGGGTAAGGCTGCTGCGACAGCGTTGCTGACTCGCGATCTTTGACAACGTTGTCACGCTGCCCACGGGCAGGAAAGCACCAGGTCGGCAAGGTGTCAAGAATTCCCGATGGCCACCCCGTGCGGGACTGACCGGGCCGCGGTCCCGATCAGCCGGTGAGCGTTGCGGTCACGCCCCCGTTCCGTGCACCTGCGCGGTGTTCACAGTCGTGCTGTGCCGCTCACATTCGTTCTGTGCTGTTCACAGGGACTGACCGCACTCAGCAGCAGCTGCCGCAATTGCAGTCACAATCCGGGTCGTCGCAGCAGTCGCAGGCCGCGAGCACGTCGATTTCCTCCATCATCAGCATTCACCTCCTCTCCCGGCTCCGGTCATCTCGGCGAATTCGGGCACGACCGGACACCAGGTGCCCGGCTCCGGATCGGGGCAGCCGGGCCCCGGAATACCCGCGAGCATCTGCTCGAGGTCCCCGCGCAGCGCGGTGAGCCGCGCGATCTCCCGTTCGATCTCGGCGACCCGGCGGCGCAGCAGCGTCTCAGCGCTCTCGCACGGGCAGGTCCCCGTGTCGCGCACCGCGAGCAGCTCGCGGATCTCGCGTAGTCGCAGGCCCAGCCGCTGCGCGCCCTGGATGAACCTGAGCCGGTCCAGCGACCCGGAGTCGAACTGCCGATACCCGGCCGCACTGCGCCCCGCGGGCTCCAGCAGGCCGGCGCGTTCGTAGTAGCGAACCGTGTCCGGTGAGACTCCCGCCTCCCGCGCCACGTCCGCGACCGTCCAGCGCGCGTTCTCCTGCATCGTCGTACCCATGCCACGACGGTAAACCTGGGAGCGCACTCCAAGGTCAAGGGCTGCGCTCTGAGGGATCACGCGGCGCTCTCGGAGAGAAGAAAGTGCCCGCCCGCCATACTGGCCTCATGTCGAAGCCAGGGCAGCCGCGGGTCCTCGTCGTCGGCAGCGCGAACATGGACCTTGTCACTCGCTGCGAAGCACTGCCGCGACTTGGGGAAACCGTGTTCGCGCAGAGTTTCGACGCGATGCCGGGCGGCAAGGGGGCGAATCAAGCGATCGCCGTCGCGCGGTCCGGGCTTGCGGACTGCGCCTTCCTCGGCGCGGTCGGGGATGACGAATACGGCGCACGTCTGTGCGACGTCCTGCGCGGCGCCGGCGTGGACACCGAACCGGTGCGCGAGTTGCCCGGCGTGCCGACCGGAACGGCGCTGATCACCGTGGATCCGGCGGGCGCGAACACGATTGTGGTGGTTTCCGGAGCGAATGGCTCTTTGTTGGGCCTCTGTGCGGCCGATTTAACACGCGCCCGCGAATGCGCGGTGCTGTTGGCGCAGCTGGAAATTCCGGTGGAGACCGTACATGCCGCATTTACCGCCATCCGCGAATCCGGGCGCGGCACGACGATTCTCAACGCCGCTCCGGCGCGGCCTTTGCCCGCGGAACTGCTCGCGGTAACCGACCTGTTGGTGGTCAACGAAATCGAGGCCGCGACCATTGCGGGGTTCGAGCTCGATGCCGTAGCGGGCGACGCCGCCCTCGCGCGGTGTGGAGAACTGCTCGAATTGACGCCGCGAGTCGCCCTGACGCTCGGGGAACAAGGGGTCTGCTACGCCAGCCGCGACGGCGCCCGATATCAGGTGCCTGCGGCTCGTGCGCGATCCGTCGACACGACCGGTGCCGGCGACACGTTCACCGGAGTGCTGGCCGCCTGCCTGGCCGCCGACCGCCCGGTCGAGATCGCGCTCCAGTACGCGAGCGCCGCGGCCTCGCTGAGCGTCGAGAAGCCGGGCGCGATCCCGTCGATTCCGCGCGAAGCCGAGATCGCCGCACGCCACGCGGCTGCTTACGCCTACTCTGGTGGCGAGCACACCGCCGCGGGCACAGGGCAGGAGAACAGGCGTTGATTCCAGGGAATGGCGCGCCGCGACCGAACGGCGGTCGGCGGCGGGTCGGTGTGGTGGGGGCCGGGATCGTGGGCCTGGCGGTGGCGCGCAGGCTGGCCGAGGTGTGCGGGGACGAGGTGACCGTCTTCGAGAAGGAGACCGAGGTCGCCACCCACCAGACCGGCCGCAACTCCGGCGTGGTGCACTCGGGGCTCTACTACAAGCCGGGCTCGCTCAAGGCGGTGCTGTGCCGGCGCGGGGTCGAGTTGCTGCGCGAATTCTGCGCGCAGAAGGACCTGGAGTACCGGGAGATCGGCAAGGTCGTGGTCGCCCGGGACGCCCAGGAGGTCGAGCGACTGCGCGATCTCGAGGCCCGCGCGCGAGCGAACGGCGTGCCGGGGATCGCCTGGCTGGAACCGCAAGCGCTGCGCGAGATCGAGCCGCACGTGCGCGGGGTGGCGGCGCTGCATTCCCCGACGACCGCGATCGTGGACTACCGGGCGATCGCTCGCGCACTGGCCGACGACCTGGCCGCCGACGGCGGAAAGCTGCTGCTCGGCCAGTCGGTCACGGACATCAGGCCCGAGGGCAGCGGTGTCGCGGTGTACTGCGGTGACAAGCGCAGTCGCGACAAACACAGCGGCGCGGCGGGGCGCGGCGCGGACGAGCGCCACGTATTCGACCATCTCGTGCTGTGCGCCGGACTGCATTCGGACACCCTCGCCCGGCGCGCCGGTGATGATAAGGGACCTGCGATCGTACCCTTCCGGGGCGAGTATTTCCGGCTGGTGCCGCAGCGCGCCGACCTGGTGCGCGGTCTGGTCTACCCGGTGCCCGATCCCGCCTACCCGTTCCTCGGGGTGCACATGACGCCGCGGATCGATGGAAGCGTCGACGTGGGCCCGAACGCGGTGCTCGCCCTGGCCCGCGAGGCCTACCGGCGCCGCGACGTGAATCCGCGCGACCTGATCGCCACGCTGACCTGGCCGGGAGCGCTGCGGCTGTTCGCCAAGCACTGGCGAATGGGCGCGCTCGAGATGTATGGCTCGCTGTCGAAGCGCGCCTTCACCGAGACCGCACGCGCTTACGTGCCCGACCTGACGCCCGCGGACCTCGTGCGCGCCCCGGCAGGCGTGCGCGCACAGGCGGTGGACCGCGATGGCGGACTGGTGGACGACTTCCGCATCAGCTTCCTCGGCCCGGTGACCGCGGTGCGCAACGCTCCGTCCCCGGCCGCGACCTCCAGCCTGGCCATCGCCGAACACGTCGTCGACCGGCTCCTAGAACGCCAGTCCGGCTGCTGAAAGCGGGACCGGGGAGCATCCTGGACGGCGCGCTCAGAACGACGGCGCCGTGACGACGCCGTAGCTCCTGGCGACTTCGAACTCGTAGATGAGCCGGTTCTCCGCGACCATCCGGGCGAGGAACGCCTCCTCGTCGAGTTCGCCGCCGAAGTAGCTGATCGGTCCGCTGGCCCGGCCCTGCATCTCACGGAAGAGGCGCAGGTTCTGCTCAGGCGCCTGCGGCCCGTCGAGGATCGTCACGGTCGCCTCGATGCTGAGCCAGCGGAACGTGCCGTCGAAGACGAACAGGGTGCTGCGCGGGTCACGGCGCAGCCGCCGGGTGCGTACCCGTTCGGCGGTCCCGCTGCTCCAGATGCGCCCGTTGACCAGCCCGATGCCGACCCGCGCCGTCTTGGCGACTCCGGCGGCGTCCACGGTGATCATCGCGGCCGAGTGCTGCGTCCGCAGGAATTCGACTTCTTCCGGAGAGAGGTTCGTCATACCGAAAGGCTAGCCCGCGCTCCGCGGCTTTCCCGGGATCAGGAAGAGTGATACGGCGGCGGTGACCAGATAGAGGCAGGCCGCGAAGAGCGCGACCGTGTGAAAACCCCCGGTGAAGGCGGAGTTGCCGGGCTCTCCGGCGATCGCGCCCGCCACCGCGATACCGATGGCGCCCGCCGCCTGCCGTGCCGTGTTGTTCACCGCCGAGGCCAAGCCTTCCCGCCGCTCGGGCACCGACGCGATCGCCGCGGCCACGACCGCCGGGGTCAGCACGCCGATCCCGATGCCCCACAACAGAAACGCGGGCAGCAGCGCCAGGTATCCGGATCGCGCGCCGGCGGCGAGCAGCAGCGCCAGCCCGCCCGCCGCGATTGCCAGGCCGCCGACGACCGGCACCCGCGGGCCGATCCGGCTGGTCAGCCGCCCGGCGAGCGGAGCGAGCAGGGCCAGCGGCGCGAACAGAGGCACCAGGCTGAGCCCGGCGTCGAGCGCGGAACGGTGCTGCACCGACTGAAGGAACAGCGTCAGCACGAACAGCGTGCCGAGCGTGCCGAGGTTCATCGCCCCCGCGGCGCCGTTCGCTGCGCTGAACCCCGGATGCCGGAACAGCCCGAGCGGAAGCATCGCCTGCTGCCCGCGCCTCCGCTCGACCAGCACGAAGGCGACCAGCAGCGCGACCGCGCATACGGCCGCGACGATGACCTCGGGCCGCGCGGCGGAGCGTCCACCCTCGATGAACGCGAACGTGAGCGCGAAGAGGAACAAGCCGCCGAGCGCCGCGCCCGCCGCGTCCAGCCGCCGCGTTCCCGGCTGCGCCGACTCCTTCACGACGATCACGCAGGCAGCGACCGCGAGCAGCACGATCGGCACGTTGATCATGAATACCGCGCGCCAGCCGAACGCCGCGATCAGCGCGCCGCCGAGCAGCGGCCCGGCCGGCAGCGCCAGGCTGCCCACTCCCGCCCACACCCCGATCGCCCGCGCCTGTGCGCGCCGCTCCGGGAAGGTCCGGCTGACGATGGCCAGCGTGCCGGGCAGCAACAACGCCGCACCCACGCCCTGCACCGCGCGGCCGGCGACCAGCGCGGCGGCATTGGGTGCCAGTGCGCAGCCGAGCGAGCCCAACCCGAAGACCACCAGGCCGATCAGCACGATCCGTTTGTGTCCACGCAGGTCACCGAGGGTGCCGCCAGCCAGCATGAGGGAGGCGAGCGCCAGCGCGTACGCGTCCACCACCCATTGCAGCCCGCTGACTTGCGTGTGCAGGCCGGAACCGATCTGCGGGAGCGCGACGTTCACGATCGTCACGTCCAGCAGCACCAGGAAGTAGCCGACGCACATGGTGACCAGCACGGTCCGCTCCGAGCGCGTCCCACGCGCCGCAGCTTGCGATGACGCGCTCGGAGCCGTTGCTGTCTGTTGTCTACCAGGCATTACCGCCGGTTACCCGGCATAGCTGGACTAATAACCCCAGCCCCAACGCACCTGGGTCACGCCCGAGGCGTTGTTGTTCGATAGGCCGCTGCCGTTGTGATACTCCATCGAGTAGCTGTCGCCGGTCTTCAGCCCGGCCCAGTACACGTTGCCCATGCCGTCGGCGCGGGACAGGTCGGTGACCGCGGCGAAGTAGGACTGCTCGACGGCGCCGTTGTGGTTCGCCAGATAGTTGACCCCGGTGGTCATCGGCGCGCCGAACTCGTCGATGATCGTGCGGCTGGTGTAACTGCCGATTCGGCTGTTGAGGTCGGACTCCCACTGCGACTCCTGGGTGTAGTTGTTCCAGGTGCCGTAGTAGTGCAGCGAGAGCAGCGTGCCGGTCAGCGCGGAGGAGGCGCCCACGCCGGTCACGTGGTCGTTGTAGCCGGTGCCGCTGATGATGACCCGGCCGCGCGGCACGCTGGAGAACTGCGCGAGCCACGAGGAGCAGATCGAGACCCACTGGCTCAGCGAGTAGCCGTACGGCTCGTTCAGCGGCTCGAAGTAGACGTTGGCGTTGCCGCCGTACTGGCCGACCACGGTGCTCCACATGTTGGTCCACGCGGTCATGTCGGTGATCGTGCCGGTGCTCGTGCTCTGCGTCCAGGCGCTGATGATGACCTTCATGCCGTCCGCGAGGGCCGCGTCGATCGCGCCGCGGTAGGCGCCCCACCAGGACTGGCTGACGCTCGGCGGGTTGATCGGCAGGCGCACGGTGTTCGCCCCCAGATTCGCCTGGAACGCCTTGATGTAGCTGTCCGCGATCGAATACACCTGCGAGTAGTTGTCCGAGGCAGCCAGCCCGTCCGGGATGACCCAGCCGGAGTTGTAGTTGTCGCGGGTGTCGGCCCAGTTCACGCCCTTGAACTGATTGGTAGCCGCCAAGGCCGGCTGCGCCTGGACGACGAAGAGGGCCGAGCCGGCCAGCGCGGTCGCGGCGCAGAGGCCTGAGACGAGCTTGCGCCGTGCGATGAATCCGAACACGTGCTGCTCCCTGTGAGTGAGGGTGCTGCGAATGTGGGTGAAGGGTAGGCGCGGCGATCGTGGTGCCGAGCTGCGTGCTCGGGCCTCAGGCTCGAACGCGCGGACTCGCGGTGCTCTCGCGCACGATCAGCTGCGTGTGCACGGTGACTCTGCGGTTGTCCTCGTCGTCGAACCCGTAATCGTCCACCTTGCGCAGCAGCTGCTGGATCGCCTGGCGGCCGACCTCGCCGAAGTCCTGCCGGATGGTGGTCAGCGGCGGCCAGAAGGAGTGCGCCTCCTCCAGGTCGTCGAAGCCGACCACGCTGATGTCGCCGGGAACGTCGCGGCCCAGTTCATGCAGCGCCCGCATCGCGCCGAGCGCCATCTGGTCGTTGGCCGCGAAGATCGCCGTGACGTCGTCGCGCCGGCCCAGGGTCAGGCCGTGCCGGTGCCCTGATTCGGTCGACCAGTCGCCGTACAGCACCGGCGGCGGCTCGATTCCGGCGTTCTTCAGCGTGCGCCGCCACGATTCGGTGCGGTGCACGGCCGAGAACGAGGTTTCGGGCCCTGCGATATGCCACACCTGCCGATGGCCGAGTCCGAGCAGATGCTCGGTGGCCTGGCGCGCGCCCTCCGCCTGATCGGTGTCGACGACGGTGTACTCGGCGCCGGCGTTCGAGTCGATCACGACGACGGGCAGTCCGGGCGGCAGCGTGAATTCCGCGTTGTCGAGCAGGTGGGCCTCGAAGACGATGATCACACCGTCGACGCCCTGCTCGCTCAGCCTGCTGTAGGCGCCGGAGACCTGCTCCAGGGTGGCGTCCACGACCGGGATCAGCATCACCGAGTAATTCGCGTGCGCCGCCTCCGAGGCGATCGCGTCCAAGGTGCGCATGTTGCCGAAGGTTCGCAGCGTGAACATGATCACGCCGATGGTCCGGAAGCGCCCGGAACGCAGCGCGCGGGCCGCCGAGTTCGGCCGGTATCCGAGCGCGCGCATCGACTCGATCACGCGCGCCCTGGTCGCCGCGTCCACGTTCGAGTGGCCGTTCGACACCCGCGAGACCGTCTGCGAGGAGACCCCGGCGTGCCGGGCCACATCCCCCATGGACGGCCGCGCGGCCTTCCGGGCGACGGGCGCTCCCTCGGTCGTGGCCATGGCTCCCCAGTGGTTCGTCGAGCTGCCGTTGCCGTCCCGTGATGCACCCGACGGTAGGCATGGTTACGTAAACATGGTAGCGTCCGCGACACCGATGTTTACGTAAACATTTAGCGCTCATGTCCGCCATGTTTACGTCAACATGCGGCAGCTGTCCAGAGGCCGGATCCGCGGATCGTCCGGACCGGCCCCGGCCAGCGGCGCAGTGCCGCCGCCCGCGGCGGCGCGTGAAAGAGCCGTGACGTGAACAGCAGTGATCCCGAAAGCAGTGACATGACCGCAACCTCCGTGACCGCAGCGTCCGCGACTCCCGGGCGCGACCTGCCGCGCCCGCGGCGGCGACGCCGCAGGAACTGGACCGGCTGGGGCTTCCTGAGCCCGTTCCTGGCGGTCTTCCTGCTCGCGCTCGTCGCGCCCGTGCTCTACGCGCTGTACCTGAGCTTCTTCCAGGACAAGCTGATCGGCGGCAACCGCTTCGCCGGCCTGGCCAACTACAAGCAGGCGCTGAGCGACGCGCAGTTCTGGTCGGCCTTCGAGCGGGTCGCGCTGTTCCTGGTGGTGCAGGTGCCGGTCATGCTGATCCTGGCCCTGGCCATCGCGATGGCGCTGGACAGCGCGCGGCTGCACTGGGCGCCGCTGTTCCGGCTGTCGATCTTCCTGCCGTACGCGGTGCCTGCCGTGGTCGCCTCGCTGATGTGGGGCTTCATGTACGGCACCCAGTTCGGCCTGATCGGCAACCTGGACCGGTGGCTGCACACCACCCTGCCCGACCCCTTCTCGAGCGGCCTGGTGCTGCCGGCCATCGGCAACATCGTCACCTGGGAGTACGTCGGCTACAACATGCTGATCTTCTACTCGGCGCTGCGGGTGATCCCCGCGGAGCTCTACGAGGCGGCCGAACTCGACCGGGTCGGGCCGTTCCGGGTGATCTGGCACATCAAGCTGCCCTCGGTGCGCGGCGCGATCCTGATCGCCACCATCTTCTCGATCATCGGCAGCTTCCAGCTGTTCAACGAGCCGAACATCCTCAAGCCGCTGTCCCCGGACACGATCAGCAGCTACTTCACCCCCAACATGTACGCCTACAACCTCTCCTTCGCAGGACAGGAATACAACTACTCGGCCACCATCGCGATCATCATGGGCGTGGCGACCATGGTCATCGCCTATCTGGTGCAGCGCGCCGGCACGCGCAAGAGGGAGGCGTGACGATGGCTGTCACACAGCGGATGACGGCGACGGCGACCACCCCGGCATCCAGGTCCGTGCGACTGGCCCGGCGCACCTCGGCACGCAGCGGCAGCTCCCTGCGCAAGCGCAAATCGCCGATGCTCACCGCGGTGATGACGCTGACGCTGATCTACGCGCTGCTGCCGCTGTTCTGGTTGCTGGTCAACGCCTCGAAGACGCAGGGCTCGCTGTTCACCACCTCAGGGCTCTGGTTCGGCGGTAAGTTCGCCCTCTTCGACAACATCGGCCAGACCTTCAGCTACGACCACGGCGTGTTCCTGAAGTGGTTCGGCAACACGCTGCTGTATGTCGCCGCCGGCGCGGGCGGGGCGACGATGCTGGCCACGCTCGGCGGGTACGCGCTGGCCAAGTTCGACTTCCCCGGCAAGCGCGCGGCGCTCGCGGTCATCCTCGGCGCGGTCGCGATTCCGGGCACGGCGCTCGCGGTGCCCTCGTTCCTGATGTTCAGCAAGCTCGGCCTGACCGACACGCCGTGGGCGATCATCATCCCGTCGCTGGTGAATCCGTTCGGCCTCTACCTGATCTGGGTCTACGCCCAGGAGGCGGTGCCGACTGAACTGCTTGAGGCGGCCCGCGTCGACGGGATGCGCGAGTACCGCATCTTCTTCAGCATCGCGCTGTACCTGATGCGCCCGGCGATGGTGACGGTGCTGCTGTTCTCGGTCGTGGCGACCTGGAACAACTACTTCCTGCCGCTGATCATGCTGAGCAAACCCGACTGGTACCCGCTCACGGTCGGCCTCTTCGAATGGAGCGCGCAGTCGCGCACGGTCGGCGGGCAGGCGATCTACAACCTGGTCATCACCGGCTCGCTGCTGACCATCGTGCCCATCGTGATCGCGTTCCTGTTCATGCAGCGCTACTGGCAGTCCGGACTGAGCACCGGGAGCGTCAAGGGCTGACCAGCTAACCCAGAACCCGCATTCACCATCCACCGGCGGCGGTCCACCGCCACCGGACGGCTCGATCCATGCCGAAACCGGCCACCACGAGTCCGCACCACCCTCACCAGAAAGAAGAACCATGACAGCCAACGTTCAACCCCGAGCCCTGTTGCGGCGCGCCGGCGTCGCCGCGACCGTCACCGCGCTCGCGGCCGTGGGCCTGGCCGCGTGCTCGAGCAGCAGCTCCGGCTCCTCCGCCGCGGGCTCGGGCGGTTCCGGCGCCTCCGGCCAGGCGGCCATCGCGGCCGCGCTGCAGAAGAAGTCCTCGATCACGGTCTGGGCCTGGGCGCCGCAGGTCAAGGACATCGTCGCGGCCTTCGAGAAGAAGTACCCGAACGTCACGGTCGACCTGGTCAACGCGGGCACCGCCACCACCGAGTACACCAAGCTGCAGAACGCGGTGAAGGCCGGCTCCGGCGCCCCCGACGTCGCGCAGATCGAGTACTACGCGCTGCCGCAGTTCGCCCTCTCCGGCGCGCTGGCCAACCTGCAGGACTACGGCCTCGGCAGTCTCAAGGGCGACTACTCCGCGGCCGTGTGGGACTCGGTGGACATCAACGGCCAGCTGGTCGGCCTGCCGCAGGACACCGGCCCGATGGCGCTGTTCTACAACAAGAAGATCTTCGACAAGTACCAGCTGAAGGTCCCGGCCACCTGGGCCGACTACGTGGCCGACGCGCAGAAGCTGCACGCCGCGAACCCGAGCGAGTACATCACCAACGACACCGGCGACCCCGGCTTCGTCACCAGCATGATCTGGGACGCCGGCGGCAAGCCGTTCACGGTCAGCGGCACCACCAACGTCACGATCAACCTGCAGGACGACGGCTCGAAGAAGTTCGCCGGCACCTGGAACCAGCTGATCCAGGGCGGCCTGCTCTCCCCGATCTCCTCCTGGTCGAACCAGTGGTACACCGGCCTCGGCAACGGCACCATCGCCTCCCTGATCACCGGCGCCTGGATGCCCGGCAACCTGGAGTCCGGCGTGCCTACCGGCTCCGGGGACTGGCGGGTCGCGCCGATGCCGACCTGGACGGCCGGCGGGGCGGCGGCGACCGCGGAGAACGGCGGCTCCAGCGACGCGGTGCTCAAGCAGAGCAAGAACCCGCTGGTGGCCGCAGGCTTCCTGCAGTTCATGAACGACGGCGACGGCTCCACCATCTTCGCCAACGAGGGCGGCTTCCCGTCGCAGAACTCCATCCTGAGCTCCGCCTCGTTCCAGAACGCGGCGCCCGCCTACTTCGGCGGCCAGCAGATCAACCAGGTGCTCTCCGCGGCCGCGAACTCGGTACTGCCCGGCTGGAGCTACCTGCCGTTCCAGGTCTACGCGAACAGCATCTTCCCGGACTCGGTCGGGCAGGCGTACGCGAAGAAGTCTGACCTGAACGCGGCGCTCAAGGCCTGGCAGGACAGCTCCGCGCAATACGGAGCGCAGCAGGGCTTCACCGTCACCAGCAAGTGACGGCACACTGACCACGCGGCCGCACCCGCGTGCACCCGGCGTGTGGCCGACCGGTTGAACCCCGGTCGGCCACACGCCCACCTGTCACATCGAGAGGACCCACCGCATGAGCACCGCGAACGCGCCGGCCGTCGACGCCGCCGCCCTGCCCTTGCCGGAACCCGGCCCGGATCAGTTGCCTGCGACGTCCCGATTCGAGATCGGCGAGCAGGACTTCCTGCTGGACGGACGGCCGCTGCAGATCCTCTCCGGTGCACTGCACTACTTCCGCATCCACCCTGACCACTGGTCCGACCGCATCGCCAAGGCCAGACAGCTCGGCCTGAACACGATCGAGACCTACGTGGCCTGGAACGCACACAGCCCGCACCCCGGCGAATTCCACACCGAGGGCGGGCTCGACCTGGGCCGGTTCCTGGACCTGATCGCGGGCGAGGGCATGCACGCGATCGTGCGCCCCGGCCCGTACATCTGCGCAGAGTGGACCAACGGCGGCCTGCCGGCCTGGCTGTTTCGCAACCCCGACACCGGAGTGCGGCGCAACGAGCCCGGCTTCATGTCGGCGATCTCAGACTTCTACCACAACCTCGCGCCGATCATCGTGCCGCGGCAGATCGACCGCGGCGGCCCGATCATCCTGGTGCAGGTCGAGAACGAATACGGCGCCTACGGCGAGGACAAGGACTACCTGCGCGCGCTGGCCGACCTGACCCGGCGCATCGGCGTCACCGTCCCGCTGACCACCGTGGACCAGCCGATGGAGGACATGCTGGAGCGCGGCGGGCTGCCCGAACTGCACAAGACCGGCTCTTTCGGCTCGCGCATCGCCGAGCGGCTGGACACGCTGCGCCGCCACCAGCCGACCGGGCCGCTGATGTGCTCGGAATTCTGGGACGGCTGGTTCGACAGCTGGGGCCTGCACCACCACACCACGCCGATCGAGCACAGCGCTCAGGACCTCGACGAGCTGCTGGCGCGCGGTGCGTCGGTGAACATTTACATGCTGCACGGCGGCACCAATTTCGGCTTCAGCAACGGCGCCAACGACAAGGGCGTCTACCAGCCGATCACCACCAGCTACGACTACGACGCCCCGCTCGACGAGGCCGGGAACCCCACGGCGAAGTACTGGGCGTTCCGCGAGGTGCTCGCGAAGTACACGCCGCTGGGTGATGACAAGCCGCTACCCGCACGCCCGCGGCCCCAGTTCTCCGCCCCTCTTCTGCAGACGGTGCCGCTCTGGGATGTCGTCGACCGCCTCGGCTATTGGACCCGCCGTGAGCAGCCGCCGAGCGCGGACGAGCTCGGCCACTACGACGGATTCACCTTGTACCGCACCGAGATCGACTGCGCCGGACCGTCGATGTTCGAGGTCGAAGAAGTCCGGGACCGCGCCCAGGTCTTCCTCAACCGGGCCGGGGTGGGCGTGCTGGCGCGTGACCATCACGACCGCGCGCTCGCGCTGCCGCCGGACGCGCGTGGCACGCTGGACCTGCTCGTGGAGGATCAGGGCCGGGTGGACTACGGGCCGCGTATCGGCGAGCCCAAGGGCCTGATCGGCCCGGCGCGGCTGAACGGCGCGCCGGTCGAGGGCTGGTCGGTGTTGCCGCTGAACCTCGCCGTGATCGAACCGGTCGCAGAGGCGCTGCGCGCGGCCTCAGGGGACGACGCGTCGCACGCCGCGCCCAACGCCCTCGTCGGCCCGGTTTTCGCCCGCGCCACCTTCGATCTGCCGGAACCCGGCGACCTGCACCTGGACACGTCGGGCTGGGGCAAGGGCGTGGTCTGGATCAACGGGTTCTGCCTTGGCCGCTATTGGTCGCGCGGACCGCAGCGCACGCTGTACGTTCCTGGCCCCGTGCTGCGAGCCCGCGACAATGAGCTGATTCTGTTCGAGCAGCACGCGACCAGCGCCACGCGAGTCACCTTCGTCGCCGCCCCGGATCTCGGCCACACGGAGCAGTGAGCTGACCCGCATCGCCACCGATTAATCAGTAGCCTGATTCAGCTTCGCTCGCCGCTCTCGGCTCGCGGCGTCTACCCGCCCGCCTTCGCGCCCTCGCTCGGCGTCCTCGCGCTCGCGCGTCGCCGCCAGCGAGCCGAGCAGCGCCAGGGCCTGGGCAGTCTCACTGCCGGGCTCGGCGTGGAAGATGACCAGCTGCATGCCGTCGGTCCGCGCGATGTCCAGCTTCTCCTTGCGCAGGTACAGCTCGCCGACCTGCGGATGGCGCAGATGGCTGGTTCCGTCGGAGCGGTAGCCGACCTCGGCCCGCGCCCACAGGGTGCGGAACCGCTCGCTGCCCAGCGACAGCTCGCCGACCAGCTCGATCATCCGCGGATCGGTCGGATCGGCCCCGGCCCGTGCGCGCAGGCCGCCGACCACGCTCGCGGTCGTGCGGTCCCAGTCCAGGTACAGCTCGCGGGCACCCGGGTCGAGAAACAGCTGCCGCAACAGGTTCCGGCCGGGGGTGAAGTTGGACGCCAAGGCGCCGGCCAGGGCGTTCACGGCGAGCAGGTCCATGTATTTGTTGGTCACGAACGCGGGCAACGGAAGCTGCCCGAGCAGTTGTGCGATCCCGGTCGGCACCCGCTCCGCCCGCGGACGTGCCCGGCGGCGCGGAGCGGGCCGGGCCAGCCGGTGCAGATGGGCGGTCGCCTCGGTGTCCAGTTGCAGCGCCTCGGCGAGCGCGTCGAGGACCTGGGCCGAAGGATGCTGATCGCGTCCCTGCTCCAGCCGCAGGTAGTAGTCGGTGCTGATTCCGGCGAGCAGCGCGAGCTCCTCGCGACGCAGACCCGGTACTCGCCTGCGATCGCCTGCGACAAGGCCCACGTCCTCGGGACGAACCTGGTCGCGTCGTGCGCGCAGGTAGTCGCCCAAAGCGTTCGACCTGTTCCCCGGGTTCTGCGTGCAGCCCAGCCTGTCCCTGTCCATGGTTCGAGCTTAAGCGCCGGGTACGCGAAGTGACTGGTCCTGCCACTCCCAGGATGCGCGGGACATACCCAGCGCGCGCGAGCCCGATCAAGACTTGAGAGTGGATACCGAACCGACACACCGAAACCGAGAGCCGGAACCGATGACTGAGAACACCCTCGGCGGCACCTTCAAGATCGCCGACGACTTCGTGATCCACCGGATGGGCTACGGCGCGATGCAGCTGGCCGGGCCGCACGTCTTCGGCCCGCCGAAGGACCGCGACGAGGCGATCGCGGTCCTGCGCGAGGCCGTCGACCGCGGCGTCGACCACATCGACACCGCCGACTTCTACGGCCCGTTCGTCGTCAATGAGTTGATCAAGGAAGCGCTGTACCCCTACCCCGAGCACCTGCACATCGTGACGAAGGTCGGCGCCCGGCGCGGCGACGACGGATCGTGGATCTTCCGGCGCGAACCGGAGGACCTCAAGCTTCAGGTGCACGAGAACCTGCGCCGCCTCGGCCTCGACCACCTCGACGTGGTCAACTTCCGGGTCGGCACGGCCGAGGGTACGGCTCCAGAGCCGCAGTTCGCCGAGAAGTTCGGCGCGCTGGCCGAACTCCAGCAACAGGGTCTGATCCGGCACCTGGGCCTCAGCAGCGTCAGCGACGAGCAGCTCACCGAGGCGCAGGCGATCGCGCCAGTGGTCACGGTGCAGAACCTCTACAACGTGGCCCGCCGCGAGGACGACGCGCTGGTGGACCGTTGCGCGGCCGAGGGCATCGCCTACGCGGCGTTCTTCCCGCTCGGCGGCTTCACCCCGCTGCAGTCGAGCACCCTCGGCGAGGTCGCCGCCCGCCTCGACACCACGCCGCACAACGTCGCACTCGCCTGGCTGCTGCACCGTTCGCCGACGATGGTCCTCATCCCCGGCACCTCCTCCCGCGGCCACCTGCGCGAGAACATCGCCGCCGCCGACCTCGTGCTGCCGGACGACGCCCTCGCCGAACTCGACACGATCGGCGCCTGAGCCAGCCAGAGTCGTCCCGTTCAGTGGGACAAACGCGTATTGCCGCCGCAGGTCTGGGGCCCGCGGCGGCAATGTGTTGTTCGCCTTCTTTGCCGACCCAGCCGGTGACGATCCCGCGCGTGCCGGGGTGGCGTGCGGCTCGGCCTCGTTATCAGAGCCTTGTGTCCGTCCGACGCGGATAGAAGTCTTGTATCCGTTTGATACGGACATGCGTCCGCGCTGGTTCTTGGAGTGGTCTGACTTGGTCTGGCGTGTCGCGTGACGCTTACCCACACCCACCCTCGCGCGAGTCCGGCGGTGCTTAAGCCGGCTCGGCGCGTTGCGTCAGGAGCGGGAATGTATTGCCGCCGCAGGTCTGGGACCCGCGGCGGCAATGGGCAATACGGCAATGCGGTTTAGCCGTTAACGGCGCACGGTTCGAGGACCGGCGGCGGCAATCAATTCACTGTTGCCGGTCCAGTGTCAGCTCAGCGCGGCGGGGGCCACGGTGATCTGGTCGATGTCAGGCGCGTAGGCGCTCGGGTTGGCGAAGGTGATGCTGTTCGACCCGGCGTTGAGCTGGACCGTCACGTCGAGGGTCCAGAACTGGCTCCAGGAGTAGGTGTTGCGGAAGTGCGCCGTCACGTTCGTGCCGGCCGAGGTGGTGATGACGGCGGCGCGGTCGATCAGGTTCTCGTTGTAGTTGCCCGAGTTGGTGCTGTCGTCGTTGGCGTAGGTGACGGCGACCCGGTACGTGCCGGACGTCGGCGCGTTGATCCCGTTGAACGTCAGTGTGTTGGCGGAGCCGTTGCCGATGTAGCCCACGTACTTGCCGCCGGACGCGTAGGCGTTGCTTGCGACCACTGCTGTGCCGCCGAGCGTGTTGCCGGAGGCTTCGGCCTGGTAGGTGACCGTGGAGCCCGCGTCGGCGGTGTCCGGGGTTACGTCGAGACGGTCGATCTTCGCGCTGGCCGCGCCGGTCGTGGTGTATGCCACGTCGTTGATACCTGCGTGCAGGAAGACCCGGTTCGAGGTCTGATTCCAGCAGACGCATGACGTCGGACTGGTCGCGACGTTCTCCAGAGTCGCGCCGTCGAGAGCGAGCTGGAAGCCGTTCGAGGTAGCCGCGGCGCTGGTGGCGTAGCGCAGGCCGAGTGTGTAGTAGCCGTCCGCGTCGGCCTCTACCGCGAAGGTGGTGGTCGAGGACGCGGGCGCGGTCACGTAGCCGGTGCCGGTGTAGCCGGTCTGCGCGGAGGCGGTGCTCGCGCCACCGGACAGATCGGCGGTCTCGGCTTCATAGCGCGTGGCCGAGCCGGTGACTCCCGGGATCGCGCTCGGCGCGTAGGTCAGGTCGATGCGGTCGAGGGTGACCTGTCCTGTCGCGGTGCCGAAGGAGGGGTCTGACACGCCGTACGTCAGCGTGTGTGTGCCCGCGGTGAGGGTGACGTATCGGTCCAGGTGCGAACGGAACACCCAGTTCAGCGTCGCCGGATAGTTGAGGTAGGACCAGGACCCTGAGTCGATGCGGAAGATCTGCTGCGCCGGCAACGCCGTCTGGTTGCCGTAGAAGGTGCTGAGCAGGTAGCGGCCGGTGCTCGGCACGTTGACGGTGAAGACGACGCGGCTGTCGGACTTGTCGATCGAGCCGACGTCCTGGCCGCCGGAGGTGGCGTGGCCGTAGTAGTTCGAGACGGAACCCTGGCTGTAGACGGTCGCGTCGGTGAGCGCGGCATTTTCCGCCTCGTAGCGGCCCGACCACGCGGTGTCGGTGGCGACCGTGCCGGACGCCGCGGTGGCCGGGGTCACGACGACCTGGTACGCGGCCATCGGATCGGTCGTGGCGACCGGGATCGTGGCCGAGCCGCCGGAGACCGGGTAATCGCCCTCTGCGATGCTCTTCGGGGTGTAGGCGGCGCCGTCGTATCCGCTCCACGTCGTCGACTGGATGGAGACGTGCACCTTGCCGCCGAACGTGCTCGACGGGATGTTGGTCAGCACCAGGTTCGAGGCCGCCGAGGTGCCGCCGAGCAGGATGCGCGCCTGCTTCTTGCCGGTGTCCAGGGCAGCTACGCCTTGCAGCGTGTCCACGGTGTTCGGGCTGGGCGGCGTGACGGCGACGGTGTTTCCGGTCAGCTGGCCGTACCAGTCGTACAGCCACCAGGAGCCGTCCGGCTTGTCGGCCTCCACCGCGTTGTCCGAGTAGTTCTCGGCGATGTCCCAGAACGCCTGGTCCGCGTCGACCTTGGCGTTCTCGAACATGGAGATCCACTGCACCAGCTGCCCGGGATCCGACAGGTCGCGCTGGTCGGCGTATTCGTCGATGTTGACCGGCAGGTTGCCGAGGCCGAGCGAGGACTCGATGGAGCGCAGCGAGGCCAGGTTGTTCGGGAAGTTCGAGATCGACGACGGCGCGAGCTCGTGCCAGGTGACGATGTCCGGCAGCACGCCGTTCGCCTTGGCGTAGCTCAGGAAGCCGGAGAAGATGCTCGAGTCGTAGACCGCGGTGTTCGGCCCGGCGATGACCGCGCTCGGGTCGTCCGCCTTGATCCGGTGGTAGATCGTGGCCCAGTCGGACTCGAACTTGGCCAGGTTCGAGCTGAGCGGGCTGTACCAGTTGCCGTCCGGTTCATTGAAGGGTACGTACACGTAGTGGCTGTGGTATGGGCTCGCCTTCAGCGAGGCGGCGACTGTGTCGATTACGGATTCGTAGTCCGCGAGGCCGTTGTTCTGATACGGCCACTGTGAGTAGTAGTCCTGAACGTAGACCAGGATCTGCGAGCCGCCGGCCGCCACGAACTCCCCGGCGACCTTGTCGGCATCGCCGCCGGGATGCTGCGCGCCGTTCGGCGGCTTCTGCGCGATCGTGCGGACGTGCAGTGGCGCGAGCAGCGGAAGGCCCGGCACACCGTCCTGTGCCAGACCGTAGAGCGCGCCGGATGCACCGTGGTAGACGGGTCCTGTGCTGGAGCCGAAGTTGACGGTGATCTGTTGCGTCGCGGCGTGCGCCGGAGCGGTGGTCGCGACGAGCGCGGTTCCTATCAGCGCCGCACTCATGAGGGACCCGGTGGTTTTGCGCATGGGTATGTGGAACATCGTTGTCCCTTCAGGGGCCTTACTTATTTGACGGCGCCGCTGGTGATGCCGGCGATGATGCGACGCTGCGCGATGACGAAGACCGCGACCATCGGCAGCGACATGAGGGCCACATAGGCGAAGATCAGGTGCCAGTTGTTCAGGTAGAGCGCCGCGCTGGCGACCTGATACAGGTTCAGCGGCAGGGTCGCGTCCGCGCCGCCGCCGAGCACGAAGAACGCGTAGAACACGTCCGACCAGGCGAACAGCATCACCATGATGGTCGCGGTGGCGATCACCGGGCGCAGCAGCGGCAGGACGATCCGGGTGAACACCTTCCACGAGCCTGCGCCGTCGATGCGGGCCGCTTCCTCGAGCTCGTACGGCAACGTTCTGATGAAGCCCGTCATGAAGAAGATCGCCGTGGACAGGTACATCCCGGTGTACACCGCGATCATCCCGGGCCTGGTGTTGGCCAGGCCGAGCTGCCGCAGCTCCATCACGATCGTGATGACCGCGGGCGGCAGCAGCAGACCACTGATGCTCAGCGCGTACGCCGCCGAGACCAGGCGGCCGGAGCGGCGGGCGAACACCCACGCCGCGCCCGCGCCGAGCAGCAGCACAAGGACCACGGACGGGACAACTACCAGCACGCTGTTGACGAAGCCGCGCAGCATCTGACCCTGGTCGAAGGTGCCGCGGTAGTTGGTCCCGGGCTGCCAGTGCCGCGGCAGCGCGAGATTCGGCTTGATCGCCTCGCCCTGCGGCTTGGCCGAGGTGACCAGCACCAGCCACAGCGGCACGCCGATGAACACCAGCGCCATCGCCACGACGAGGGCCGGTCGCAGGGTTCGATAGCTCAGGACTCTCACAGCAGCACCCGCTCCCTGCGCCGCATCCCGAGGATCACCGGGATCGCGATGACGACCACCACGGCGAAGAGCACCAGGCTCATCGCGGAGGCCTGCGCGTACAGTCCCTCGCCGAAGATGCGGAACATGTAGATGTTGAACACCTGCGTCGAGTCGGCCGGGCCGCCCTTGGTCGTGGCCTGCACGATGTCGAAGGTGTTCATCGACCCGATCAGGGCCGTGGTCACGTTGAAGGTCAGCGCCGGGGCCAGCATCGGGAACCGGATCGCCCAGAACGCGCGCCACGCCCCGGCGCCGTCGAGCGCGGCCGCCTCGGTCACGTCGCCCGGAATCGACTTGAGCCCGGCCAGGTACACCAGCATCGCCAGGCCCATCCACTTCCAGCCGTGGATGACGGTCAGCAGCACCAGCGTCCACGTGGTCGAGCCGAGCCAGGCGATGTCCACGTGCGTGCCGGTCAGGTCGGAAAGCAGGGCATTGACGGCGCCGTCCTGGTTGAGCAGCGCCTGGAACACGTAGCCGACCGCGAGCGCGGACAGCAGCACCGGCAGGAAGAACACCGCGCGGAAGAACCGGTTGAACCGGGTGTCCTTCTCCAGCAGCAGCGCCAGGATCAGCCCGAATCCGTTCTGGAAGATCGCCACGCCCACCGCGTATTCCAGCGTGGTGCGCAGCGCGAGCTGCAGCGAGCCGTCGTGGGCGATGGTGCGGAAGTTCGACAGGCCCGCGAAGGAGATCGAGGAGTGGAACGCGGACCAGTTGGTGAACGGGTAGAAGAAGTTGAGCACGTTCGGGACGAGGAAGAACGCTGCGAAGACGGCGAGCGCGGGCAGCGCGAACCACCACGGGTGCTGCACCCGCCGCTTCGCGCCGCCGCGTGGTCCGGTGGACGGCCGCCCACCGCGCCGGCGCGGCCGGGACGACCCGGAGGAAGTCCCGGCTTCCCGCCCCGATGCCGCTCCATTCGGCGCGGCCGTTTGCTCCTCGAGCGTGGCCGGGGCTTCAGGGCGGCTGTAGGCTTCGCGCCGCTCGACGCGGCCGCGCAGTGTCCACTGAGAAGGGGTCGCGAACCCTGCGCCGCCGCCCCGGCCACGCTCGAAGAGGCGGTCAAGTACGGACGCCGAACCCATTAGAACCCTGCCACGCCGCGTGCCTTGAGCACCTGGGTGAACTGGTCCTCGCAGGCCTGCGCCACCTGTTGCGGGGTCTTGGTGCCGTAGATCATGTCGGCCAGGGCCAGGTGCATGTCCGGCGCCGTCAGGGCCTTGACCTGGAACACGCCGGTCGCCGTCGGCAGGGCCTGGGCCTGTGCGATCGCGGTCTGCGGCAGGCCGTCCGGGTTCGGCACCGAGGGCTCCACCGAGACGACCTTCTGCGAGTCGATGTAGTCCTTG
The DNA here is from genome assembly GCF_035653575.1 of Actinocrinis sp. GTDB lineage: Bacteria > Actinomycetota > Actinomycetes > Streptomycetales > Catenulisporaceae > Actinocrinis. The sequence goes on along the minus strand of NZ_DASRBQ010000111.1, from coordinate 107,228 downwards.
TAGTCGGTGGTCAGCCAGAAGTCGATGAACTGCCTGGCCGCGTTCTCCTTCGCCGAGTCGCCGGTGTTGAACGCGACCACGCCGTTGGTCTGGTCGGGGGAGTACTCGGCCTGCGCGGCGGAGTCGGCCACCGGGAACCAGCCGATCGCCTGGTCGATCTGCGCGGTGGAGTAGGCGGCCTGGATCTCCGACTGGAGCGAGGTCACGTTCACCGCCATCGCCGCGGTGCCCTTCATGATCGCGGTTCCCTGGTCCACGAAGGTGCCGGTCTTGTAGTCGGCCTGGGCCAGTCCGCCGTCGAGAACCTGGCTCTTGTACTTCGTGATAGCGCTAACAATCGCGGGATTGGTCCAAGAGTCCTTGTTCGCGTTGAGCGCTGTCCAGAAGGAGGCGGGCAGATCCGTCATCTGCAGCTGGACCTGCCACTGCAGCGGCCACTTGTCCCCGCCGACCTCGAAGAACGGGGCGACGCCCGCGTCCTTCTGCTTGATCAGCTTCGCGTCGGCCAGCAGCTCGTCGTAGCTCTTGGGCATGCTGGTGATGCCCGCCTGCGCGAAGTCGGCCTTGTTGTAGTACACGCCGAGCACCGCCGGCGAGGTGACGACCGCGGCGTAGCGGTGCCCGTCCACCTGGCCGAGGGACTGCTCGGTGGAGCCGAGCTGCTTGATCCACGGCTCGTTGTCGAGGCTGAGCAGGTTCTGCGCGGGGTTGATGAACGGCAGCGTGGACTGGGTCGGCTGCCAGAAGGCCAGGTCCGGCTTCTCGCCCGAGGCCAGCTTGGTCGGGAAGTTCGATTCGTACGGGTCCGGGACGACCACGGTGTTCACGGTCGCGCCGGTCGCCTTCTCGAAGGCCGATATCACCTGCTTCGGCTCGCCGACGCTGTTCTGCGCGGTCCAGAAGGTGAGGGTCACGCCCTTGAGCGAGGCGGTCGGGTTGAGCGAGCCGGAGGCGGCCGGAGCGGACGAGCCGCCGCTGCTCGGGTTGGAGCAGGCGGCCGCGCCGAGGGCGAGGGCGCAGCCGAGCGCCGCGCCGGTCAGAATCTTCTTCATCGAAGTCTGCTTTCCGTCGGATGAGGGTGAGGGTGGATGCGGCTGGCTATGCGTGGTGGAAGGAGCCCGCGCTCTCGCGCACGATGAGCTCGGGGCGGCCGACCGGGTGCGGCACGATCGGGGCGGCGCCCTCGATCTCGCTGTGCAGCAGGGCGAAACAAGCCCGCCCGAGCTCGACGAAGTCCATGCGCACGGTGGTGAGCGCCGGGGTGTAGAAGGCTGATTGCGGGGCGTTGTCGAACCCGACGACGCTCACGCTCTCCGGGATGCTGCGTCCGGCCTCGTGCATCGCGCGGATCACGCCGAGCGCGAGGTCGTCGTTGCCGCACAGGATCGCGCTCACCGCGGGGTCGCGGGCGAGAGTGCGGCCGGCCTGATAGCCGGCCAGCGCGTCCCAGCCGGCGCCCACGGGTTCGGGCGCCGTCACGCCGGCTGCCGTGAGGGCTGCGCGCCATCCGGCGGTGCGGCGGCTGGTGTGCGTAGTGGACGGGATGGCGACGTAATGCACTGTCGGGTGGCCGAGTTCGAGCAGGTAGCGGGTCGCGGATCGCGCCGCCTCGCCGTCGTCGATCCACACCCACGGCTGTCCGGCCTGCGGCGCGGTCTCGGGTGTCTCCACCGCGGCGGCGACCGGCACCCCGTCCGGAATCGCTTGCAGCGCAAGGGTTCCGGCGTGGTCGAACGCGATCACGATGACCGAGCCGCTGGAGTCCGCGGCCCGGTCGACGGCGGCCCGCACGTGCCCGTCGTCGGAGGATTCCAGAACGCTGATGCCGACGGAAAACGCGGCGGCGCGCGCGGCCTCCTCGATGCCCTGCAGCGTGGCCGCGTAGCCGTACAGGGTCGTGTTGGAGGTGACCACGGTCAGCGACCGGTTCTCCCCGCTGGCCAGTGCGCGCGCCGCCGAGTTCGGCCGGAAGCCCAGCTCGGCGATCGCGGCCTGCACCCGGTCCCGGGTCGAGTCGCGCACATACGAGTTGCCGTTGATCACGCGCGAGACCGTCTGGTAAGAGACCCCCGCGGCCTTCGCCACGTCCCGGATGCTCACCGCGCGAGTGCGCTGGCGGGAAGGGCCGCCGGCGGCCTGCTCCGAGGTGCTCTCGGCGGGCGAGGGGCTTGTGTGACCGGTCACAGACATGCCAGGATTGTGAACGGTCACATATCCCCTGTCAAGACCTGCCGACCGAGTGCGCGACGTCCTTTTCGGCCCGCGCGCGGTACGCTCGGCGCGCCGGTCGCGACGCGGCGCAGCGAGGAGTCAACCGTGCCCCAGGCCCCAGCCAGCCCGGCGAAAACCCAGGTCAGCAGCTTCACCTGGGGTGACGCGGACCTTCGGCTGCAGTTCCGCGTCGGCCGTGACGGCGTCGTGCGCCTCGCCGCGCTCGGCTCCGCGGCGGGCCTCGCCACCATCGCTGACGAGGCGTGCACCGACATCGACGGCGATTTGACCGGTCCGCTCTTCCTGCCTTTAGTCGAGGTGCTGGTGGCCGGATCCGGGCGCAACCGTTCCGGCGAGCGCAGCATTCACGCCGCCGCCGGATCGCGGCTGCTGTACCAGGGGCACGAGGAGAGCCGAGATGGCATCTGGTCGCAGTTGCGCGTGGACCTGTCGGATCCGGACAGCGGCCTGGCGGCGCAGATCCTGCTGCGGTCGCCCGACGGTGTCGGCGCAGTGCAGGCGACGGTCCGCATCGCCAACCGCGGCGTGCGGCGCCTCGTGCTCGAATCGGTGACCTCGTTCGTCATCTCAGGCCTCGTCGACGAGGCGGCGGAAGCGGATGACGCGGGGGAGGGGCGCGACCACCTGGCCGGCCTCGACGTGCACTGGGCCGACAACGACTGGCTGGCCGAAGGACGCTGGCACCGAGCCCCCTTGCGGGAGGCGTTGGTGGACGTCGACCGGGCCCGGCACCACCAGGACCCGCGCAGCAGCTTCCATCGCACCAGCCAGGGAAGCTGGTCCACCGGCCGCCACCTGCCGATGGGCGCCCTCGTCGCGCGCGGCGGAGGCAGAGCGCTGACATGGCAGGTCGAGAGCAGCGCCGGCTGGCGCTGGGAGATCGGGGAACACAGCAGCACCGCCTACCTGGCGCTGCTCGGCCCCACGGACTGCGACCACCAGTGGCGGCAGGCGCTCGAACCGGGGGACGAGTTCACCACCGTGCCTGCCGCGGTCGCCTTCGGCGCAGCCCCGCTCGGGTCCGCGGACGACGCCCTCGCCGCCGCTATCAGCGAGCTGACGAACTACCGCCGCGCGCTGCGCCGCCCGCACCCGGAACAAGCCACGCTGCCGGTCATCTTCAACGACTACATGAACACCCTGATGGGCGACCCGACCGCGGACAAACTCGCGCCGCTCATCGACGCGGCGGCCGGCGTCGGCGCCGAGGTCTTCGTCATCGACGCCGGCTGGTACGACGACGACGCGGCCGGCTGGTGGGACAGCGTCGGCGAGTGGCAGGAGTCGAGGTCGCGCTTCCCGGACGGCATGGCCAAGACCACCGACCGCATCAGGGCCGCGGGCATGGTGCCGGGGCTCTGGCTCGAACCGGAGGTCGTCGGCCTGCGCAGCCCGGTCGCGGCGCGGCTGCCCGAGGAGGCGTTCTTCCAGCGCGACGGGATCCGCGTAGTCGAGCACGGCCGCTACCAGTTGGACCTGCGCCACCCGGCCGCGGTGCGGCACCTGGACCAGGTCGTGGACCGGCTCGTCGCGGACTACGGCGTCGGCTATTTCAAGCTCGACTACAACATCAACCCCGGTCCCGGCACCGATCTCGGCGGCAGCGCCGGCTCCGGGCTGCTGGGGCATCAGCGCGCCTACCTGGCCTGGCTCGACGCCGTGCTCGACCGGCATCCCGGGCTCATCCTGGAGAACTGCTCCTCCGGCGGCATGCGCACCGACTACGCGCTGCTGGCCAGGCTCCAGCTCCAGTCCACCAGCGACCAGCAGGACCCGTTGCGCTACCCGCCGATCGCGGCCGCCGCGCCCGCCGCGATGACGCCGGAGCAGGCCGCGGTCTGGGCGTATCCGCAGCCCGGCTACGACGAGGACCTGAACGCCTTCACGCTCACCAGCGCACTGCTCGGCCGGGTCCACCTTTCCGGCTACCTGAACCGGATGAGCGCCGAACAACGCGCGCTGGTCGCCGAGGCGATCGCCGTCTACAAGCTGATCCGCGCCGACATCCCGCGCTCGGTCCCCTTCTGGCCGCTCGGTCTGCCCGGCTGGACCGACCCGTGGGTCGCCCTCGGCCAGCGAGCACCGTTCGCGACGTACCTGACCGCCTGGCGCCGAATCGGCGAGTCAGCCAGCGAACAAACCCTCGCCGTACCGCACCTGCGCGGCCACGATGTGACCCCGCGCACGCTCTTCCCCGCGGCGACGGCTACGGACACCGACCTGTCCTGGGATCCGGAACGCGGCGAACTCACCGTCCGGCTGCCGCGTCCCGGCACCGCGCGTCTCATGTCCCTGACTCACCGCGACCTCGGCTGCGCCGACGCCGGCTGACCCCGCGCACGCGCGCAGGTTCGGGCTAGACGACCTCGCCGGAGGAGAGGTCCCGGGCGTCGAAATGGGTCACGACCGGGGCCGCGGCGAAGAACTCGCCGACGGCGCCGCGCCACTGCGGGAACAGCTCGGAGCCGCGGAATTCGACCGTGTGCGCTTCGAGCGACTGCCAGCCGACCAGCAGCAGGTAGACGCTCGGGTCCTCCACCTGGCGGATCAGCCGGCTCCAGCGGTAGCCGGGGGACTTGGCGATGGCCTGCTCGCCACGCTGGAACGCCTGCTCGAACTCGGCCTCGCGTCCGGGGGTGATGGTGAGCTGGGCGTGTTCGACGACGGGGCGCTGTTCGGCGGTCATGGTTCGCTCCAAGGGCGCGGCGGCGGGCTGGCTGTCCGAGGGCGAGGTTAACGTAGCTTCCGAATTGGAAGGGACGGGGTCGATCATGGCGGAAGCGATCCGGATCGTGCCGGCGAACGAGGCCTCGTGGGAGGACGTGCAGGCCGTCTTCGGGCGCCGCGGCGAGCCGGCCCGCTGCCAGTGCCAGTGGTTTCGTACTCCGGCCGCCGAGTGGCTGGCGCTGGCGCGCGAGGAGCGCGAGTGGCGACACCGCGAGCAGGTCGGATGCGACGCCGACCCCGACTCGGGCGCCGGGCCCGGCGAGACCAGTGGCTTGATCGCCTACCTCGACGGCGAGCCGGCCGGCTGGTGCGCGGTGGCGCCGCGGGTGGAGTACCCGCACCTGCGTACGCAGAAGGTGCCGTGGGCCGGCCGGGCCGAGGACAAGGACGACCCCGGCGTGTGGGCCGTCACCTGCTTCGTCACGCGGGCCGGCTTCCGGCGGCGCGGGGTTGCCCGTGCGCTCGCCGCGGCCTCGGTCGGCTTCGCCCGCGAGCGCGGCGCCCGGGCGCTCGAGGCCTATCCGATGCTCGTCAAACCGGGCTACGAGATGACCTGGGGCGAGCTCTACGTCGGTGATCGCAACAGCTTCGTCGCGGCCGGATTCACCGAGGTGAGCCGGCCGACGGTCCGGCGCGTCGTGATGCGCGTGGAGTTCTGAGCCCGGGGCCGGTCCGAAGACCCGGCGCCGGTTTCGGGGTTTTCCCGGTTTCCAGGGCCGCGGCCTTTCGGGCTGGCTCTGATCGTCGCGATGCCGGTCATCCTCGTGTACGTTGCGATCAGCGCCCCGCCGATCCCGGGCGCCGCAAGGAGCCGTCAAATCGGATGAACGTCCCCAGCCTGGTGGCCGCGATCGACATCGGCGGCACGAAGATCGCCGGTGCCCTCGTCGACGCGGCGGGCGCCATATCAAGGCACGTTGTCGCGGATACGCGTGCGACCCGGCCGGCCGACGAGGTGATGGCCGCCGTCGCGCGGGTCGTCGGCTCGATCTCGGCGGGGCCCGGATGGGAGCGGGTGGCGGCGGTCGGCATCGGCAGCGCCGGCCCGGTGGACATCAGCCGCGGCAGCGTCTCGCCGGTCAACATCCCGGGCTGGCGTGACTTCCCGCTGGTCGAGCGGGTGCGTGGGCTTCCGGCCGTCGGCGGACGGCCGGTGGTGCTCGGCGGCGACGGCGTGGCGCTGGCTGCCGCAGAACACTGGCTCGGTGCCGCGCAGCCGTATGCCAACGCGCTGTGCATGACGGTGTCGACCGGAGTCGGCGGCGGCCTGATCCTCGGCGGCGAGGTATATCCCGGCCCGACCGGCAACGCGGGACACGTCGGCCACCTGAGCGTGGCCGTGGACGGCGACGCGTGTCCGTGCGGTGGCCGCGGCTGCGTGGAAACGATGGCCAGCGGCCCGGCGATCGCGCGCCGGGCGATCAGCGAAGGCTGGCAGCCGCCGAACGGCGACCGCTCGGCCAAGGCGGTGGCCGATGCGGCACGCGCGGGGGACCGCGCGGCGCTGGCCGCGTTCGACCGGGCCGCCCGCGCGCTCGCCGCCGGCGTCGCGGCCACCGCGGCGCTCGTGGAGATCGACGCTGTCGTCGTCGGCGGCGGAGTCGCCAAGGCCGGAGAGCTGCTCCTCGACCCGCTGCGGCGGCACCTGAAGGAGTACGCCGCGCTGCCGTTCACCAGCGGACTGGTCGTCGTGCCAGCGCAGCAGGGTACTGATGCCGGGCTGATCGGCGCGGCGCACCTGGCCCACGCGGCGCTCGGCGATCTGGTGGGGTAGCCGCGGCGCGTCCGGGCCGCTCAGTCCACCTGCGAAGCGCGCGTTCTACGTGTTCTGCTTTTGGGTCGGGAAGCCGCCGTACGGCGCGGCCTTTTGAAGGTACGCGACGCCTTTCTTCAGGTACTCGCCCGGTGGTGGCGAAAGATACGACTGCCACTTCGGCGCGGGGTTGTGCCGCATCCGCGTGTAGCAGGCGAGTGCGTACCCGAACATGCGCTGATCCAGGTAGCCGAGCCGCTGGACCGAGACGCCGGAGGCGTTCGGCTTCGCGGTACGCGCGGCGTTGGCGTTGAAGATGCCGAGGCCGAAGAAGACCGTGGCCAGGTCGGTGAGCGCCTCCATGTCCGCCCGCCCGGGCTCGATCCTGCCCTCACCGTTCAGCCTCGCGTGCGCGAGTTCGTGTGCGATGACCGCGGTCATGCGCGACTGGTCGGCAGATGAGTCGCGATCGAGGGTGATGATTCTCGCGCCGCTTTCGTCCTGCTCGAAGACGCCCGCCGCGAAGCTCTCGCTGTGCACGACGTACTTGAACATCTCGGGATCGCGGGACGGCGTGCCCACCAGCCGGACGGTGATCCGATCTGGCGGCAGGCCCATCATCGGGCAGACAGTCCGTACCAGGGCTTTGATGTCTTCGTCAGTGCCCGCATAAGGCAGCGGGAAGAAGTCACGCGTGGGCAGCACGGTGGGCCGCTGGACCGGGTCGTAGCCGAACTGCGTGGTGAACCAGAGCATGGATTCCTCGATCCACGCCTGTTCCTGCTCGCTGACCGGGCAACCGTCCGAGCGCGGCGCGGCTGCCCGCCACGCGGTACGCACCTCGTTCACTGCCTCGCGGACTGTTGCGGGCTGCGGCCTCGATCTCGCCTCGGCGGCGATCTCGCGCAGCAGCGGCCGTGTGGACGCGGCGCACCAGGCCAGAATCCACAGCGCGCTGACGGTCGCGAAGAAGGCCGACGAGGCGGTATCGCGCAGCAGGAGCAGGACTACGGCCGGAATGACGAAGATGAAGCCGTTGCGTCTCGCCTTGCGCAGCCGCCCGCGCGGACCGTGGTCGCGGGAACTTCGCGCGAGGTGCACGACGCCGAGGCCCGCCACGAGAAGCAGCATCGCAACGACGCATACGATGTCGAACTCGTTGACCGGGTTCGCGTTCGAGCCGCCGCTGAATCCGTCGCCTTGGGCACTGATGACGGTTCCTCGCCACGCGACGACTGAGATGGCCGTGCCGGGCTTCGGCGGGAGTCCGGTGAAGTCGGCCATCTGGCCGTTCACCGTCCCGCCGGGCACGTCGCCATGGCCGCGCAGGATCAGCGTCGTGGTGGCTTCTCCGCCGCGCGAGCCAGCCGTTTGATATGCACGCACCACGGTGTCCGTCCCGACGATGCGGCACCCGGAGTCGGTCGGGGCGCCGACGGCGCAGATCCGTCCCGACTGATACGCATCGGCCTGCCCGCTGGCGATCCAAGCCCACGCGAGGAAGGACACTGATCCCGCGAGCAGCAGCCAGGCGACCACGAAGCCTGTTGCCGACGCCTGGCGTACTGGTTTTCCCGGCCGGGCGGTGCGCTTGGACCTCAGCGCCGCGCCGCCACCCGGCCGCGCCCGATCCTTCGCGGCTTTCGCTGATCGCGCCGCACCTGGTGCCCCCACCCCGACCCGCCCCCTCGGCCGAACCGCAGCATCCTCAGTTCAGCGTAGCGAAGCATGACCTCACAGGACACGGGCATACGGGCGGGAAGTTCAGGTGCCCGTGGAGGGTGAGGCCCGTGGGTGGTTGGATCGCACGACTGCTGGCCGCGGTGGACCGCTTCCAGCAGCGGCACGCCGTGCTGGCGTTCCCCATCGCCGTCTGGCGCAAGTTCGGCGACGACCAGGCCGGGAACCTGGCCGCGCTGATCGCCTACTACGCCTTCGTCTCGGTCTTCCCGATGCTGCTGGTGCTGGTGACCGTGCTCGGCTTCGTGCTCGCGGGCAATCCGCAGCTGCAGCAGGACGTGCTCAACTCGGCGCTCACCGAGTTCCCGGTCATCGGCCCGCAGCTGCGCGACAACATCCACTCCCTCGGGACCGGCAGCGGCGAGCTGAGCATCGGCCTGGTCGGCACCTTCCTCGGCGCGCGCGGCGTGGCCTCCGCGGTGCAGAACGCGATGAACCAGGTCTGGGCGGTGCCGCGCAGGGCCAGGCCCGGCTTCCCGGTCTCCTGGGTGCGCAGCTTCGCGCTGATCGGCGTGATCGGTCTCGGCGTGCTGGTGACGACCGCGTTGTCCGGCATCAGCGCCTGGGGCGGCCACGAGTTCGGGCCGTGGAGCCGGGTCGGCATCGTCGCGCTCTCCCTCGCCCTGAACATCGGGCTGTTCTGGCTCGGACTGCGCGTGGCCACGGCCGCGCAGATCACCTGGCGTGAGCTGCGGCTCGGCGCAATCATCTCGGCGATCATCTGGCAAACGCTGCAGTACCTCGGCGGGTACTTCGTAACGCACGAACTTCGGCACTCCTCCTCGCTCTACGGCATCTTCGGGCTGGTGCTCGGCTTGCTCGCGTGGCTGTATCTCCAGGCGCAGCTGACCATCTACGCGGCGGAGATCGACGTCGTGCGCACGCGCCGGCTGTGGCCGCGCAGCCTCTTCCCGCCGCCGCTGACCGACAAGGACCGGGCCGCGTACCGGGCATACGCGCAGGCCGAGCAGCGGCTGCCGGAGATCCACATCGAGACCCGCTTCGGCGCCCCGGACGCGGATGCGCGATCCGACACAAAGTCCTGCTTCGACGCCGAGTGCGCGGACCCCGGCGACGCCGAGGCCTCGGCGAAGAGCGACGGGCAGGCCCAACACGCAGGTCAACCACGGGCAGGTCAAACAGAGCGCCGGACCGGCTGAAGCCCGCCCCGACTAACGACTAACTGAACCGGGTCACCAGCCTGCGGTAAATGCCCGGCGAGGCTCCGCGGAGACGGCGCGGCAGCCCGGCCCAGCGCGGGATGCTGACCTCGTCGCGGCCGCGCAGCATGGCGCGCACCACCGCGTTGGCCGCCCGTGACGCGGGGATCGGGCGCGGACGCGTGTGCTGGTACGGAATTCCGCGGTGCTCGAAGAAGGCGGTGTCCACCGGGCCGAGCGCCACTTGCGTGACCTTGACGCCGCTTCCGGTCAGCTCGAAGCGCAGGCTCTCGGCGAAAGCGGCCAGTCCCGCGTTGGCTGCCGCGTAGACCGCCTCGTAGGCGAGCGGCGCTTGCCCGATCATCGAGCCGATCAGCACGATGTTGCCGCGGCGACGCGCGATCATCTGCGGCAGCAACTGTCGCACCAGGCGCATCGCGGCGGTCAGGTCCACCGAGAGCACTTGGTCGATGCTCGGTATCGGCATCGTGTCGAACGGCCCGCACCAGCCGATGCCCGCCGCGGCCACCAGCAGGTCCACCCGGCCGGCGGTGTGCAGCGCGAGCCTGGCCAGCCGCTCGCTGCCGCCCGGCGCGGCAAGGTCGACCGGCAGAACGACGCCGTTGGTGCCGCGGGCGGCTCGGCGCAGCCGCACCCGGTCGCGGCCGCTGAGCAGCAGTCTCAAGTCCTCCTCTTCGGAAAGGCGGTGTGCGATAGCTTCTCCGATTCCGGAGGAGGCGCCGGTCAACAGCGCGACGCGGGTTGCCTGGTGCGGTTGCTCGGACAGCGTCACCGGTCTTGGTTTCCTCCGGGTCGGCGAAACCGGGAGCGTTGTCGGCGCGGGCACGACTGCGACCGTAGAAGAATCAGTGGCGGTAGAAGCTGACGATGCCGCTGCCACAGCCGCGGCAGGAACAGGTGTGCGTGACGCGGTTGTTTTAGCGTGCTGGGGCATAGGTGCGTCTCCGACTCAGCGAGGTGGCGCATTACTAGCCGGAGTCGGCGGCGTTGAAACCTGTGAAGTAGCACGGTCGTCCAACCGTGCCGCCGCGCGGCCGACCGCGCCGCTGGTGGCGGCGGCTGACTTGGTATCAGATCCGGCGGACCAATTGGTCGGCGAGTGATGGCCCAATCAAACCAATCACTCACTGTTCACGCGCGGACGAGGCGCCGTAGCAGATCGCTGGCCTGCGCGGATGCACGCGGCTACGTGGTATGTACCAGCCTGCGGTCCAATGCGTCCATTACCGGCCGGCACTAGCGTGGCGCCATGTGCACGGCCAGTTCCCAGCCGAGCTGCGAGAGCGACGAGTCCCGCGTGGCCTCGCCGTACGCGAAGAAGCGCGCCGAAACGATGGTCCTGTTCCGGCATCTCAAGGACCTGTCTCCGGAGGATCCGGAAAGGGAACGGCTGCGCACCCAGCTGATTGAGGATCACATGCGGTACGCGCGGCACATCGCGCTGCGCTACGGAGGTCACGGGGAGCTGGCCGAGGACTTCGTGCAGGTGGCGTACCTGGCGCTGGTCAAGGCGGTGGACAACTTCGATCCGGAGCGTGGTACCGGATTCCTGGGCTACGCGACCCCGGTCATCCTCGGCGAGATCAAGAAATACTTCCGCGACGCCACCTGGGATGTACACGTTCCGCGCGCCATGCAGGAGCTGACGCAGTCGGTGCGCGCCGCGGCGGATCAGTTCACCCGCGAACGCAGCCGCTCGCCGAAGGTCGCGGAACTGGCCGAGCGGCTCGGCGTTACCTCGGAGCTTGTCGCCGAGGCGCTGGTCGCGGCCGGGGTGTACAGCATCGCCTCGCTCGACCGGCCGACCCGCAGCGAGTCGGCCGACGCCACGCTCGGCGACTTCGTCGGGGCCGAGGACCCGAGGCTCGACTCGGTGATCGACCGCACTGCCGTCAAACCCTTGATCGCCGCGCTCGACGACCGCGACCGGGAGATCCTGAAGATGCGGTACTTCCAGGAAATGACCCAGCGCGAGATCGGGGCGCGGCTGGGGTACTCCCAGATGCACGTCTCGCGGTTGCTGGCGGCGATATTCGCCCGGCTGCGCGGCGCGCTGAGTTGATCCGCGACTCGGCCTAAGCGGGTCGCCGTAGCCGAGGCGGCGGCGACCGGCCGGGGAGCACCAGACCGATCACCGCCGCGCCGCGGCCGGCCCCGCGCCGGGTCACCGTCGGATTCTCACCCCGTCACCGGTTGCTCTTGGTCGAGCTGATGTCGCCGAGCGCCGACTCGGGATCGCGCTCGATGGCCAGGTCGCCGAGCGAGACGATGCCGACCGCCCGGCCGTTCTCCAGCACCGGCACCCGCCGCACCGAGTGCTCGCGCATCATCCGCGCGACCTGGTCCACCTCGTCGTCGGGGGAGACGCTGACCAGTTCGGGGCTGCACGCCTCCTTGACGCTGTGCCGGTCCGGGTCGCCGCCTTCGCACAGCACCCGCACGACCAGGTCGCGGTCGGTGACCAGGCCGCGGACCTTGTCGCCCTCGGCGACCAGTACGGCGCCGATGTCCTCGTCGCGCATCCGCCGCGCCACCTCCGCCACCGAAGTGCCGGGATCGACGCTGACGGGCGCGGTGGTCATGATCTCCCGCACCTGCTGGGCCATGAGACCTCCTCTTGCTGATTCGCCGCCGGGCCGCGTGGCGGCGCCGGACCGCAGGCCGTCTGACGCCTGCTCGCCGCCCCTGCTACCCGCCCGGCCGTGAACTGCACGGCCGCCGCGCCAGATTTGCCCCGTTCGGCCGTGAGGCCGGCCTTGACCTGCCCCGCTCGTCGGCAATGCCCCCTTGGCCCCAGTTTGCTGGCCGCCGCTGCGGGTAAGGCCGGGCACCCGCAAAAGCTGGAGGGCGTGTGGATACCCGGGGTGTGTTCGGCCGCGTCTTCGGCATGGAGTCGTGGATCGCCATCGGCGTCTTCGTCGTGGTCAGCGGGGTGGTGGCGTTCACCTCCTACTGGTTCAGGGCCCGGCCGGGCCGGGAGCCGTCCAAGCGCTCGAAGGCGAACAAGGTGGAGCTCGGGTATGCCGCCGTGCTGCTCGGCTTCGCGATCTTCCTCGCCGTCGACACGGCCGGGGCCAACGGCCAGGAGCAGCAGCCGGTGGCCGCCGCGAGCGCGCCGCTGAAGGTCAACGTCCTGGCCCTGCAGTGGAGCTGGCAGTTCAGCTACCCCGACCAGCACATCACGGTGCCGCCCACCCAGATCGGCGGCCGCCCGGTGTTCGTGGTGCCGGCGGGACGCGACATCGACATCGCGCTCACCTCGAAGGACGTGGTGCACGAGTTCTGGATCCCGGACCTGAAGTACAAGATCGAGGCCTTCCCGAACCACGTCAACGACTTCTCCCTGCACGTGGCCAAGCCCGGCGAGTGGATCGGCCGCTGCGCGGTGTACTGCGGCCAGTTCCACTACCAGATGGAGTTCCTGCTCAAGGCGGTCACCTCGCAGCAGTTCGCGGCGTGGAGCAGCGCGCATCAGGGCACTGTCGTATGAAAAGCGACCGTATGAAGAGCGACCGCAGGAAGAGCGACCGGATGCGAAGCCGCGCGGCCGGGGCGGCGAACGGGCCTGTCCGGTGAGTGTGGTCGAGACCCGTCCCGGGCCCACCGCCGCGCACGGCGGCCTCACCGGCTGGCTGAGCAGCACCGACCACAAGCGCATCGGCCTGCTGACCGTCGGCACCGCGCTGGTGATCTTCTTCCTCATGGGGCTGCTCGCACTGACCATGCGCTCGCAGCTGGCGCAGCCGGACCAGAGCATCGTCTCCTCCTCGCTCTACGACCAGCTGTTCACCATCCACGGCTCCGGGATGATCTACCTGGCGATCACCCCGTTTGCGCTCGGCTTCGGCGTGTACCTGGTGCCGTTGCAGGTCGGTGCCCCGACGATCGCGGCCCCGCGGCTGACCGCCTTCGGCTACTGGCTTTACGTCGTCGGCGCGGTGGTGATGTTCTCCGGATTCGGCGCCGCGGGCGGCGCCGCGTCGGACGGCTGGTCCGCATACGTGCCCTTATCCAGTAGCGAATTCACCCCGGGCGTGGGCATGGACGTGTGGATCGTCGGGGTCTACATGTCCACGGTCGGGATGATGGCGCAGGGCGGCACGGTGCTGTGGACCGCGCTGGCGAAACGTGGTCAGGGCATGACGCTGCGGCGGATGCCGGTCTTCACCTGGTCGATGGTGGCCACCTGCCTCATGGTGCTGACCGCGTTCCCGGACCTGCTGCTGGCGCTTAGCGAGATCGTGGTCGGGCGGATCGATCCCTCGGTGTTTCACTCCAACACCTGGGTGATCGGGTACCAACACCTGTTCTGGTTCTACGGCCATCCCGTGGTCTACGTGATGTTCTTCCCCTTCGTCGGGGCGGTCGCGGAGGTGGTGGCGACCTTCTCGCGGCGGCGGCTGTTCGGCTACGAGGGCGTGGTGCTCTCGCTGCTGCTGTTCGCGGCACTGTCGATGAGCGTGTGGGGGCACCACATGTTCACCACCGGCCAGATCGTCAACGACTACTACTCGCTCACCTCCTTCCTGCTGATCGTCCCGGCCGGGCTCGAGTACTTCGCGATCATCGGCACCCTGATCGGCGGACGGCTGGTGTTCAAGACCCCGCTGCTGTTCGCCCTCGCCTTCCTGGTCCAGTTCCTGATCGGCGGCCTGACCGGGATCATGGTCGGCACGCCGGTGATCGACTATCAGGTGCACGACAGCTACTTCCTCATCGCGCACTTCCACTACACGCTCTTCGGCGGCAGCGTGGCCGGCCTGTTCGCAGGGTTCTACTACTGGTTCCCGAAGGCCATCGGCGTCAGGCTCGGCGAGCGGCTCGGCTTCTGGCACTGGCTGCTCTACGTCGTCGGCACGAACGCCACCTTCCTGCCGATGTTCTGGCTCGGCTACGAGGGCATGCCGCGACGCGTCTCCACCTACCGCGCCTCGGACGGCTTCACCACGGCGAACCTGATCTCCAGCATCGGCGCCGGGATCCTGGCGATCGCGATGTGGCTGTTCCTGATGAACGTGATCTTCTCGCTGCGGGCCAAGAAGCGCGCCGGATCCGATCCCTGGCAGGGGCAGACCCTGGAGTGGGCGACCAGCTCGCCGCCGCCGCGCTACAACTTCGCCGGCCCAGTGCCTCCGGTGACCGGCTACGCCCCGCTGTTCGACGCCCGGCACCAGGCGGCGTGGGACGGCGCTGTGCACAACGACGGCGCTGTGCACGACGACGGCGCTGTGCAGGACGACGGCGCAGTGCACGCCACCGGTTCGGTCGGCTCGGAAGCGGAAGCCTGAGAGGGGCGCGCGACATGGCGAAACGCGTCAAGGCCGAATCCCCGCCGCGGTCCACCGCCGCCCGCCTGGCCGACGCCGCCGACCAGCGGCTCGGCATCGCCAAGGCCAAGTCGCTGATCCGCAAGGCGTTTCCGGACCACTGGTCCTTCCTGCTCGGCGAGATGGCCCTGTACAGCTTCGTCATCCTGGTCATCACCGGCATCTGGCTGACCATGTTCTTCCGGCCCAGCGAGAGCGAGACCGTATATCACGGCTCGTATGCCGCGCTGGACGGCCTGCGGATGTCCGAGGCGTACGAGTCGACCCTCAACATCAGCTTCGACATCCGCGGCGGCCTGCTGATCCGGCAGATCCATCACTGGGCCGCGCTGCTCTTCGTCGCCTCGATCTGCATCCACATGCTGCGGATCTTCTTCACCGGGGCGTTCCGCAAGCCGCGCGAGATCAACTGGCTCATCGGGGTCACCCTCTTCATCCTCGCGATCGCCGAGGGCTTCGCGGGCTACTCGCTGCCCGACGACCTGCTCTCCGGCACCGGGCTGCGCACCTTCGAGGGCATCGTGCTCTCGATCCCGATCGTCGGGACCTACCTGTCCTTCTTCATCTTCGGCGGCCAGTTCCCCGGCACCATCTTCATCACCCGGCTGTTCACCGCGCACATCCTGCTGATCCCCGGCCTGCTCATCGGGCTGATCAGCGTCCATCTGCTGCTGATCTTCTACCAGAAGCACACGCAGTACCCGGCCCCCGGCCACCGGAACATGAACGTGGTCGGCCGCCCGATGATCCCGACCTACGCCGCGAAGAGCGCAGGACTGTTCGCCATGACCTTCGGCCTGCTCTCCTTCTTCGCCGCGTTCGTGCAGATCAACCCGATCTGGCTGTACGGGCCCTACGATCCATCGCAGGCCACGTACGGATCGCAGCCGGACTGGTACCTCGGCTTCTTGGAGGGCTCGCTGCGGCTGATGCCCAACTGGACGACCAACTTCCTCGGGCACACCATCGTCTGGAACGTGTTCCTCCCGGCGGCTTTCATGCCACTGGTGTTGTTCCTCCTGCTCTACCTATATCCGTTCCTTGAGCAGTGGGTGACCGGAAACCGCAAGGAGCAGCACCTGCTCGACCGGCCGCGCGACCAGCCGACCCGCACCGCGATCGGTGCCGCGGGCATCACCTTCTACGTGGTGCTCACCTTCGCCGGCGCCGACGACATCCACACGATGATCTTCCGGCTCTCCATCATTCATCTGGTATGGGCGCTGCGGATCGCGGTGTGGGGGCTGCCGATCCTCGTGTTCTTCATCACCCGGCGAGTCTGCCTGGAACTGCAGCGCTCCGACTGGCGCGACGTGTTGTTCGGCCAGGATGTCGGCGTGGTGGAGCAGCTGCCGGACGGCAGCTATCGCGCCCCGCTCGCGCAGCTCGACGCCGGCGAGCGCTACAAGGTCACCTCGCACGACGACGGGCCGGTCAACCCGCCGACGCCCAGCGACTTGAAGCCACGGCACTGGGTGCTGTGGACCGTGCGCCGCTCGCTGGTGGTCTGGGACCGCAATCACCGGGTGCGGAAGCCGACGCCGATGGAGTACAACGTCGCGCACCGCGGCCTCTGGGGCTACCAGCGCCGACACGGCTCCAAAGCCGGCCGGGCCGCCGGTTCAGCCGATGACGAGCGACGCGAGGAGCTGCAGAAGTGAGTCCGGCGCGGTGCTCATGAAATTGTTTGGCCAGCGCACGCGCTTGCAGCCATCGAGTTCGACCATCGTGCCGGGTCCGTCCACGGAGACGAAACGGGTCGCCTTGGCGGTGCAGGTGGGGGCCGGCGTTCCGGTCCCGCTCGCGTCATCGAAGGCCTTTACGACAGCGGTCTGCTGGGCCGGGGTGAGCTTGGCGCCATGCGTGAACGAACCGATCGCGATGTAGTCCTTGAACGTCGACGGATCGACGGCGTACACGCACACAACCGTCGGCGGCGGGCTCATCGGATGACGCACCTTGCTCCACGGCTCGGGTGTGTCGGAAACCGGGTATTCGAACAAGTACTTGTACGAGGCCGAGCATCCGGTGTCGATTTCTGCCTGCGTGCGCGTCTGATGCAGCCGCTGCTCGGTCTCCGTGCGCCAGGGAAGAGCATCGACCGCCTTCGTGACCTGCTGCAACGGGAACCCGCACACATCGTGCGGTAACAGAGGGCTGACTATATTGCCTTTTGCGTCGACCAGCGCGAACGGCGGCATCGCCATACCCATAGCCGGACAGGCGATCAACGCACCCGGAGCCGCCGTCTGGGACGGAAGCCTGAGCGCCGCGACCAGCTGCGCCATTCCGGAATCAGCGCGCTGAGCGTCGGCGAACTGCCACTCCCCGTCTCCGGGCACCGTGCGGATCGGGAATTCGCAGCGTACGGCCGCGACCGGACGGAAGTCCGGCGGCAGCGCCACCTGCTTGGTTCCGGCGCGCAGCTTGGCGATCGCGGGATCAGTAGACGTAGACGGACAGGTGCTGCCAGGCTGCATTATTAGCGGGTCGCCGACTCCGGAATCCGCACGAGGCGATGAACCGACCGCCTGCCCGGTCTGCGCGTTGCTCTGTGACGCAGCCGTCGAACTCGCGCAGGCGGCGGTGAGGCCGAGGATAAGCACTGCCGCGGACGCCGCTGCCGCTCGCGATCGAGCGCTGCGCCTCGTCCACGCCTTGAGTCGGGTATAAACCGGATTGTCCGCGGTTCTCGACAATGTGTGACCCCGCATGTCGCTCATGCCCACCCGTCCCGTTCAACTGAGTCCCGCCTTCCGGGACCGTCGCGCTTTGGACGGAGCGGATCGTGTCCCGGTTCCGTCGTGCGTGCCGCGAGTGCGGCGGACCGGACCTGCGCGGTGCCCTACGGCTGCCGCAACGAGGCGAGCAAAGCCAGGACCCGCTGCCAGGCGGCCTGCTGAGCCGCGGCATCCCCCTTTCGGGTGCCGCCGAACTCAAGGGTGTATCCGGAGTCCGGATAGGTGTAGCTCGTCGAGGACGGAACGTCGACACCCGCGTCGATCCCGTGACCGGCGTCAGGGTAGATCAGCGCCTTATGCGGATACGGATTGCGATCGTCGTCGAGTTCCATGGAGATCTGCGTCGCCGACTGCGGTGAGTTCCACACCGCGTCATCGGCTCCTGCGATGGGAAGCACGGGCCCAGATATGTGGTCCACGGGGATGGACATCCCGGCCGCCAGGGCGACGCCATGCAAGGTCCACGCGATGCTCACGCCGTCCGGGAAAGACGGGTTGACCTGGGCGGTCGGTGCGTACAGGATCGCCCCGTGGATCAGGTCGGGGAAGTTCTGCGCCAGCAGCAGCGCCGCCTCGGCGCCGCGCGAAGCTCCCAGGGCCAGCACGTGCCGCGGGTCAACCTCGGGCTGCCTGGCCAACAGGCGGGCGGCGTCGGCGAAGTAATCCAGCGGGATGTTCGTCAAGGTGCTGGGCAGGCCGGGTTCGCCGAAGTACGCGAGCGAGAGCGCCGGGTATCCCTCGGAGGCGAGGACCGCTGCCGTGTACCGCTCGCTCTCGCCGCCTTCCGAGCCGCCGAACAGCAGCACCGCGGGACGGCGCACGGCTCCGGCTGATGGCGTAGGCAGATACAGGTCGCCATACATGCCGTCCGCCGGGACTGTCAGGGTTCGATGCGTGACTCCTGGGGCCATCCAAAGGCGGGTGAGCGTCGCGCGCGTCACGCTTCCGGCTTCGTCGCGGACGGCGAGGTTGATCGGAAAGCTCGGCTCGGCCTCGGGATGCGCCGTCAGGAAGAAGAAGGACGGTGAGCCGCCCGCGGCCGAGCCCGGATTCATCGACCACACCAGGCCCATCGCGTCGACGCCGGTGTAGCTGCCGCTCGTCGGCGCCTGTTTCGCCAGGTCGACTGTTCCGGAGGAGTCGGCGGTGAACGCGGCCCGCGCCTGCCAGAGCTTGCCGGCGTAGTCGTGGGCTGATGACGTGATCGTGGCTTGGGAGCCCGGCGGAAGGCCGGTGATCCGGATGTGCACGGTCTGATACGCCGAGGCGACCGGAACGTCGATCGCGATGCGTTCGCCGGCCGGCGCCGGAGCGGCTTTGCCCGGTGCGGCCGCTATGCCGCCGACTGTCGCACCGACGACGGCGAGCACCCCGATCGTGCAACGCGCCAGATCGCCGCGCATCGCGTTCACCCCGCTTCCTCGCCCACTCCTATGAGGTTCCATACCCAACCTTAAGAACTGGTCTAGACCCTTGACGGTGCCTCGGCCGCCGCGCTTCACTGAGGCCGATCCGACCTGCCACCCACCAGCTGAGCACCTATCAGACGTCGCGGCGCCGGCGCCTCTCGCAGTCCCCGACCACGCCAGGCCTGACCGCCCACCCCGCGGATCCGGCCGGCCCGGACCGAAGAAGGCGCGAACGACAGTGAACCTCCTCACGGCGACACTCCGCCACCGGCGTGCGCGTTACTGGATCGCCGCGACCGCGGCGGCCGCCGCGGGCGCCGGGGCCGTCGCACTCGTCCCGCTGAGCGCAGCGAACGCGGCCGGAACGACGACCGCCGCGTCCCTGCCCGCCTGCCCGTTCTGGGCCGCCGGCATCACCCCGCCGGCCCGTTCCGTCACCCCCTGGACCCCGCCGCTGCAGACCGCGCAGGCGGCGAACTTCACCTCCCGCCCCGCCGCGCCGACACTGACCGGCAGCCTCGTGAACGGCCAGGTGACCATCACCATCGCCAAGGTGCCGAACGCGGTCGCGTACAAGGTGTGGCGCGACGGCGTGGACATCGGCTACGTCAGCTACTGGGGACAGACCACGCCGCTGACGGTCACCGACACCGCGCCGTGCCAGAACGCTTATTACGACGTGGTGGCGATGTACGACACCAGCGGCAGCGACGCGTCGATGGGACAGCTCTCCCAGCCCTACTGGCTCGGCTCGGACGGCACCATCGCGACCGGGGCGGGCAGCGTCCCGGTCGGCACGAAGATCAACATGCTGGTGACCTCGTACAACGACGTCGGCCAGACCGCCTCCGGCTACAACGCACAGCTCGGCGGCTGCGCGACCGACCCGCGGGTTATCCCGTGGGGCACCTACTTCAACATCCCCGGATATGGCGACTGTGTCGCGATCGACATCGGCACCTGGATCCAGAACGACACCGTGGACGTGTGGCTGCCCGGCACCCAGGCGAACGGCTGGGGTGTGCAGAACCGGACGCTCACGGTGATCGCGAACCCGTACGGAGGCACCCCGCCGGGCGGCACACCCTCCGCGTCAGCGTCAGCGTCGGCCTCGGCCGGCGCCTCGCCCTCCGCCTCGCCGAGCTCGTCCCCGAGCAAGTCGCCCTCGCCGAGCGCTTCCCCGACGCCCTCGTCCGGGAGCGGCGGCTGCGCGCCGGCCTGGAACCCGAGCACCTCTTACGTGCCGGGCGACAAGGTCTCGTATCAGGGAACGAATTACACCGCGACGTACTACTCGACCGGCGCGGTGCCCGGCGCCGCGACCTCATGGGCGGTCTGGTCCAGCAACGGAGCCTGCTAGCCGCCCGAACCGGATCGGTCCCGGGCGTGGAGGCCCATGGTCGCGGCCTCCACGCCCGGGACGCTATGGCGTCCAGTCATTCCTTCCGCGTGTCGGCCGTCCTGGCGCGGGCCTCGGCCCGCCGCTCCGCACCCGAGGGCTCCACGTCGCCGGGTGCGTCCCCCGACGCCCGGCCGACGAACTCGCCCGAGGGGGTGGTTCCGGTGGTGGAGTTCTGGTCCGGGAATCGCTCGTCCGGTTCCCCGCCCTGGTCGCGTGACGAGGCCACCGCCGGGTCCATCGGCACGTCCGTCTCTGGCTTCTTGCGCCGGAAGAGTCCCATCAGCTGCTCCAGGTGGTTGCGCGGGATGGTTGATCACGTCTACCCCCGCCCGAATCGTTCATGTGCCCGGACCAGGCGCGGCTCCCGCCCGGGAGCCAGCGGATCGGTGATGCCCGCGGCCTCGGGATGCTGAGTCGTTGCTAAGAATGGGGCCCGGGCGTGATTGCGACGCCGCCGCCGGGTCATGCTGGGGCGCCGTGTCGATTTCACCCTGCGCCGATTCCAAGTCATGGCGGGCCGTGCCAGTGGGCTCGCCATGAGCATTCCTTACGCGCTCGCCGCCGCGTGCTTCCTCGGGCTCGGCTTCGTGGCGCAGCAGCATGCCGCGTACCGTGAGCCGCTGGAACGGGTGATGCACTTCTCGCTGCTGCTGAGCCTGGCCAGGAAACCGCTGTGGCTCGGCGGAATCGCGGCCATGGTCTGCGGCCAGCTGCTCGGCGCCATCGCGCTCGGACACGGCGACATCGCCAAGGTCGAGCCGATCCTGGCCACCAGCCTGATCTTCGCCCTGGCGATCGCACACGGCCTGTACCGGGAGCGGCTCAGCCGCCGGGAGTGGACGGGCGCGGTGCTGGCCAGCGGGGGCGTCGCCGTCTTCCTGCTGGCAGGCAGCCCGGCGGGCGGACGCGACCCGGCCGGGCTTTCCCCGCGCTGGCTGGCCGCCGCCGTCGCGGTCGCCGCCGCCGGGCTGCTGGCGTGGGCGGCCAAACGGCTGGGCCTGGGCGTAGGGGCGGTCCTGCTCGCGGGCGCGGGCGGGATCCTCTTCGGCGTGCAGGACTCGCTCACCCGCGCCTGGCTGCTCACCGCCCGTTCCGGCGTTCTGCGCAGCATCGCGCACTGGCAGCCGTACGCACTGGTCGCGGCGGCCATCATCGGGCTGTTGCTGACGCAGAGCGCCTTCGACGCGGCGCCGCTGCACGTCTCCCTGCCGGCCGGAGTGCTCGCTGAACCGCTGACCGGCATCGCCCTGGGCGTCGCGGTCTTCCGCGAACGGCTGCGCGACACCCCGCTGGCGCTGACCGGCGAGGCCGCCGCCCTGGTCGCGGTAGCGGTCGGGATGGTTTTGGTAAGCCGTTCCAAGGCGCTCGGCTCACGACACGGGCTGCACAGGTCACGGCCCTACGCGCACGGCTGCCAGGACGAAGAAGCCTCGTGACGCGGCCAGTGTTCCTCAGCCCGTCGGCGCTGTGTTGCGTTTGCATGCCGCAGCCTGGCGCGGGTAGCAAGGACTGTGCTGTAACGGCACGTCCCGACACAAGTGGCGGTTGGGAGGACCGATGACGACCGACGGCGGTGCCAGGCAGCTGGCCATGAAGTTCGCACAGGTGTCGCGCACCATGCTCGATCAGCCGTCGGTCGAACGTACTCTTCAGGGGGTCGTGCAGCTGGCCGCGCGCACGGTGCACGGGGCAATGTGGGCCGGCGTCACCGTCGTCACCAGGGACAAGCGGCTGACCACCCGTGCCTACAGCGACGAACTGGTGCTCAAGGTGGACCAGGCCCAATCCAGGCTGCACGAGGGACCGTGCCTGTCCGCCGGCGAGTTGTCGCACCTGGCGGTGTTCCGGATCGACGACATGGCCACGGAACGACGCTGGCCGCGCTTCGCCGAAGCGGCCGCCCGCCTCGGAATCGGCAGCATGATCGCGTGCAGCCTGCCCTCCGAGCACGGCGGCGCCTCCGCCCTGAACCTGCACGCCGCGGCGCCTGCCGCGTTCGACGAAGCCGCGGTGGAGATGGCGTCGATCTACGCCGCCCACTCCTCCGCCGCGCTGAATCAAGCCTCGCTGATCGCCTCGCTGCGTACCGCGATGATCAGCCGGCAGGTGATCGGCGAGGCCACTGGGATTCTGATGGAGCGTCACCGGGTGAACTCGCGGCGGGCTTTCGGAATGCTCACGCAGGCTTCGCAACGCCTCAACGTCAAGCTGCGCCACGTCGCCGAATACGTCGTGCGTACCGGGCTTGACCCGAACGAGGTCCGCCGCGAGGACCTGCCGCCGCAGTAGCCCCGGTAGCCGCTTCCGCCGCGCTTGGCACCCTTTCCGGCGCGCCCTCAGCCGCTCTCCCCGACCACGCGCCGGGGTGTCGCGGTCGAATATTCGAGCACTTCCTCCAGTGGCAGCGTGCGGCGCACTACCGCCCGCGCCACGTCGGTGATCCGGGTCCGCCGGGCCTGTGCGTACGCGCGCAGTGCTTCGCCGGCCTCGGCGATCTCGATTCCGCCGAACTGGGCCAGCGCGCCCTTCGCCTGCTCGATCGCCACCTTGTTGGTGATGGTCGCCTGGAGCCTGGCGATGATGTCCTCCGGCCGGGTCTGCGGCGAGGGCCAGCGCAGCATCGCCATCGCGGCGACATCGGCGAGCGCCTGGACGAGGTACACGTCCTCGTCGGTCGACGGCTGCGGCGGGGCGTAGAACAGGTTGACCGCGCCGATCACGTTCTCGTGCAGCCGCAACGGCACGGCGGCGATCGCGCCGAATCCGGCCTCGCGCACGGCCGGAACCAGTTCCGGCCACTGCTCCTCGCGGGTCGCCACCGGCACCGCGATCACCGGCTCGCCGGTGCCGTAGCACTCGACGCACGGTCCCTTGCCGATCTGCAGCTGGAACAGATCGAGGAATGCGGCGCGTTCCTGCGAGGCCGCCACGACGCGCAACCGGCCGCGCCCGTCGGACATCATCACCCCGGCCGCACTCGCGCCGCTGAGCGCGACACAGTGGGCGGCCAGCCGCTCGAACAGGTCGACCACGTCGAAGTTCTCGCCGAGCGTGTCCGCCAAGCCCACGAACGCGTCGCTCAGCTTCTGATCCCGGCCCATGCCCACCTCCTCATCCCGCTCACTGCGGCGCCACCCGGGGCCTCAACCCGAGCGCCTCGGCTAGCCCTCATCGCCCCCGCCGAACAGAATCCTGCGCTCGACGACGTCGCGAGCGAGAGCGGGAAGCGATATTCCGTTGGCGAACGCCCGCGCCCGCAGCATCAGCAGCGCCTCCTCCGCCCCGACGTCGCACTGGATCATCACCATTCCGGTCGCCTGATGTACCTCGTCGTGGTCCGACTCGCCGCCGAGCCAGTCCATGTCGCCGTTGCCCTCGATGTACTCAGTCTCTCCCCGCCCGGCATAGAGGCGAAGGACCCCGAGCGTGGCCGCGTCCGCGATAAGCAGCGCGGCCGCCGTCTCGGTCTCGGACAGCGTTCCGGGGCTGTCGCGATACAAGTCGAGCGTCCCGGCCGCGATGGCCCCGATGCCCAGGGGAAAGGCGAACACCGCCTCGGCGCCGGTTTCCAGCGCCCGCAGCGCGAACACCGGCCACCGTCGCGCGTCCTCGCCCTTGGTCAAGTCCGCGGCGAAGACAGGTGCGCCGATCGAGAAGGCGTGCAGGCCGGGCCCGTCGCCCAGGGTGTACTGGACCTCAGCCAGTTGCCTGGCCACCTCGTCGGAGGAGCACAGCAGGCGCCGCGCCGCGGCCTGAGCCATCAACGAGATGGACGCGCCGGTGACCGGGAGCAGTTCGGTGCAGAGCGCACAAAGGCGCGCCGGGATTTCATCCGGTGGGACGCCGCGGATACTCGCCAGTACCGACCGTGCCACGTTCGCTGGGTCGCTGGGTTGCTGGCCTGTCAGGTCAGCCCACCTCCGCCCGTCGTCGAACACTCGCTGATCATTTCACGCAGCAACGGTCAAGCCCCGCACTTTCGGTAACCCGGCGCGGCTGTCGCTAAACCGGGCGGCGAGATGGCGAATGCCCGTGGACGGCCATGCCAACCGTTAGATCCGGGTACGACCGGGTACCGCGCGTTCATGGCAGATTCGGAGCAGTCTCGGGAGACTATCCCGCCGCAGAACGAGACCGCCCCGAGCGGCCCGCGCACCCCGCTCGACCTCGGCGAGACGGGATGGCGCAAAACGCTCGTGCGCGGTGCGAAGAAGTTCTCCCGCGACCGGTGCAGCATGACCGCCGGAAGCCTGGCCTACCACTGGTTCCTGGCGCTCTTCCCGGCGCTGATCGCGGTGCTCGGCATCACCAGCCTGCTGCGTCTCGGCGCTGGGACAATCAAGCACCTGGTCGACGGGCTGAATACGGCGCTGCCGCCAGGGGCGTCCGGAGTGTTCGCCGACGCGGTCAACTCGGCCACCTCCCGCTCCTCGGCCGCTTCGCTCACCGCGCTGATCATCGGCGTCGTGGTGGCGTTATGGAGCGCGTCCGCCGGCATGGCGGCGTTGCAGACCGGCCTGAACATCGCCTACGAGGTTCCCCAGGACCGTAAGTTCGTGGCCACGCGGCTGCGCTCCTTCCCGCTGATGGCGGTGACCGCGCTGCTCGGCGGAGTCGCCGCGGTGCTGCTGGTGTTCGGTGCGCCGCTCGGCCACGCGATCGAAGGGCACGTGGGCGTCGCCGGGTCCGCGTTCGTGGTGGTGTGGACCATCGTGCGGTGGGTCGCGACGCTCATCGTGGTGTCGCTGCTGTTCTCGGTGTATTACTTCTACGCGCCGAACCGGCCCTCGCCGCGCTGGCAGTGGGTCAGTCCCGGCGGCCTGGTCGGCACCGCGATCTTCCTGCTGGCCTCGCTCGGATTCTCGTTCTACGTGG
This sequence comes from Actinocrinis sp., assembly GCF_035653575.1. Classification (GTDB taxonomy): domain Bacteria; phylum Actinomycetota; class Actinomycetes; order Streptomycetales; family Catenulisporaceae; genus Actinocrinis. Next base: position 81,841 of record NZ_DASRBQ010000111.1, on the reverse strand, counting down.
CCAAGTTCGGCTCGTACGGCAAGACGTACGGGGCGTTCGCCGGGGTCGTGATCCTCATCTTCTGGCTGTATTTGGCCGCGATCGCCGTGCTCATCGGAGCGGAGATCAACGCCGAGGCGGAGCGCGAAGCGGCGGTGCAGAGCGGTGACCCGCAGGCCCGGGCCGGCGCGGCGGAAGTGGATCGCCAAGCCGGCTGAGCGCCTCGGGCTGGATGGTGGCGAAAGGTTCCGCTCAGCCGCACGGCGAGGAGTACAGGATCCCGGACGCGGTCGCCGCCGCCGCCTTCGTGGACGGCACGGTCGCGCTCACTTTGACCTTGGCCGCCACCTGCTTCATGGTGCCCCATGCGCACGGCATCGCCTGGAAGTTGTCGCTCAACGTGTACTCGTGCTGTCCGGAGAAAGTGAAGTGGTCGGTGCGTGAAGTCGGTCCGTTGGGGCCGTTCTCGGTGATGGTCACGGCCACGTTCACAGTCGCGGTCCCGCTGGTGCGTGTGTCCACGACGACGGTGGCCGTACCGGACGACGCCGCCGTGAAGGTGAGGCTGGTGATGGACAGCGACGTGACGGCGGTGACCGGCGGCGGCGAGGTCGCTGCGGACGCGGGGACGATGCCCTGAGACGGCGTGTTCGACGGGCTCGGGCTGGCTGAAGGGCTGGCCGCGCCCGGCACCGCGCTGGCCGCGGGCGCCTGCGCCCCGGTTTCGACGGCGAGCGAAGGGGGCGGTGGAATCTTCGGCGCGGACCGGGAGAAAGTTCCGCTGATCAACGCGATGCCGAGGACTAACACCGCTATCGGTACACCTATGGCCACCACCCGCAGCGACCAGGTGGCCAGCACGCCGCGCCGGACCGCGCGTTTCCCGGTGCCCTTGGGCAGCACGCCCCAGGCCTCGCGAGGTATGCCGCCGGTCCTCGTCGCCGCGGTTGTCAGAATCGGAGCCTGCGGTGCTTCGCTGTGCAGCGCGGGGGAGCGGGTGATCAGCGCGGTGGGGCGGCGGCGATGCTCCCGTGCGCCCCGATCGATATGCATTGCCCGCGGCTTATGCAGAGTTCGTGCACACAGGGCGAGGCGTTCGTGTCCGCGATCGCGCCACCCGGCACCGAAGGCCTGGGCCGCGGCCTCCAGCTCCGCCAGCATTTCCGCCGCGACGCCACCCTGCTCCCAGCGCTCCACCGGTGCGTGGCGCGACTCGGCCAGCGCCGTATAAATATTCTGCGCTATCCCGTGCAGTTTCTCCGCGCCGTGATGCTGGGGCGCGGCGTCCCGGCCGGAGACCCGGCCGGAGGTGAGGCAGAGCGCGAACAATTCCGGCACCGCGGCCAGGTCGAACGCTATCGCGGCGCCGAGGTCGTCGATGCCGGACCCACTGGTCCGTGGGCGTACGGCAAGTCCCGCGCCGACGACGACGCATTCCCCGGTGCGCCCGACGATGATTTCGGTCGGTTCGAGCCGGCGATGTGCGACGCCGCGCCGGTGTAAGGCGTCGAGTGCGACCAGCACGTCGCTGGCCACGGTCGCCGCGGCCTGCGCGTCGAGGCCGCGCCCACCCCGCGCGCGGGTGAGCAGCTCGGAGAGCGGCACTCCGGGAAAGTGCCGGCGCACCGTCGCCACGATGCGCCCGCCGGCGTCCATGATGTAGCTGAGCGGTTCGGCGACCCGGGGCTCGCCGAGGGCCGCCATCGCCGCGCATTCGGCGCGATAAGCCTGCTGAAATCCGGGATCGAGGACGAGTTCGTCGGGCAGGCAGTGCATCACCGACAGCACGCCGCGCTCATCCCGCACGACCACGAGCCCGCCGGCGCTCGGCGCGGCCGCCGCGGTCTGATGCGGCGGACGGCCGGAATCGTTTCCGGTACCTATCACGTGCGGAGTCGCGCCATTGCCCACGGTTACCTCCCCAGAGCGCGTGCCATAGCATCGTCTTTACAGCTGGCGATGTCTAGTATTTCGCACGCATTCACTCGATCGGGTGGCGCGCATGAACATTATGGCGTCTGCGTATGAGCGTTAACCAGGAAATTCGCGAACTCGTGATCTGGGCGGCATAGGCACAGGTGGGCGCCGATGTCAGAAGTCGCATTCGGGGTCGGCGCGGGGGTTTTCCGTGATCAAGGTATAGACCATTGTTGGAAAAAGTTCGGTCGCCGCGGCGCATGTCGGCTTCGCCGCGGTAGTGAACTTAACCGGTATTTTCGGCTCACCTCTTCAGCCGCAGCGCCAGCGCCAGCCCCAGTCCGAGGCCGAGCGCCGGCGCGGGATCGTCGGGCCGCCGGAAATCCGGCAGGTCGTCGTGGAGCCGCACGGCTTTTGCGGTTTCCCCGGCAGCCCGACTTATGACAGTAAACTTATTCCGCTCCGGCTCGGCGGCCGCGAGGGGAGTGTATTCCCGTTCCCCAACCATCCCCGTCGGCCTTCTCAGTCGTCCGACTCGAAACAGCCGTCCACGGCCAGGATGGCCAGCCGCTTGGTGGCCCGGGTGAGCGCGACGTACAGGTCGTTGTCGCCGCGTGGCGGATCGGCGGCGATCGCGTCAGGGTCAACGACGAGTACGGTATCGAACTCCAGCCCCTTCGCCTGCCGGACGGTCAGCACCACGGTCCGGCGTTCGAGGTCGGGGTCCGGGCCGAACGCCGCGTCCGGAACCGCGGCCCGCACGGCCTCGGCGAGCCGCGCGGCGTGCCGCGTCGGCACGATCACCGCGAGCCTGCCCTCGCCGACCGCCGCCGCCTCGCCCGCCGCGACCTCGCCGAGCCTAGCCGGCAGCTGGGCGGCCGGCACCGACTCGCGCCACGGTTCGACCCCTGATTCACGCACGGAACGCGGCGGTTCGAGCGCCGGGTCGATCCGCGCCAGCACCTTCGCCGCGACCGCCATCACCTCCGCCGGAGTGCGGTAGTTGACGGTCAGTCGGGCCAGCCGCCAGCGGTCGCCGACATAGGGTTCCAGCACCGCGCCCCACGAGTCGGTGCCCGCCGGATCCCCGGTCTGCGCCACGTCCCCGACGACCGTCATCGACCGGCTCGGGCACCGGCGCATCAACAGCCGCCAGGCCATCGCGGAAAGCTCCTGCGCCTCGTCGACGATGACGTGCCCGAAGGTCCAGGTGCGGTCGGCGGCGGCCCGATCGGCGACGGAGAGGTAGCCGCGGTAGTCCTGTTCGTCGGCGAGCTGTTCCGCGGTCACGAAGTCCGTCACCGTCACCAGGTCGTCCTTGCGGTCCTCGAGGTCCGGAAGGGCCGAACCGGAGAGGATGTCGAGCACGCCCTGGGCGTAGGCGACCTGCCGCTCCCGTCGGCGGCGCTCCTCCTCCTCGGCCTGCTCGTCCGACTCGCCCAGCAATTCGGCGGCCTCGTCGAGCAGCGGCACGTCGGCCACGGACCAGCCCGCCCCGCTTCCCTCGGCCGCGCTCTCCTCGGCCGCGCTCTCCTCGGGTCCGATCTCGCGGTGCAACGCGGCCTGCTCTTCGGGCGTGAGCAGTCCAGCCGCCGCCTCTGCCAACAGGTCGCGATCGGCGAACAGCTCGGTGAGCAGCCGCTGCGGCGTGAGTTCCGGCCACAGCCAGTCCAGCGCGGCTTGCACGGCCGGTTCCTCGGGCAGACCGCGCCGGATCTCCTCGGCGTCGCGGCGGTTGAGCAGCTCCTCCTCCAGCGGGGCCTCACCGACGTCCCCGATCTGCCGCAGATCCCGCTCGATCTCCGCGACCAGTTCGCGGGTCAGCTCCCCGAACGGATCCTCGTTCAGCCGCCGCGTCACCTGCTCGGCCAGCGCGTCGAGGAACCTGGCGACGAACGTCGGCCTGGCCAGGTTGTGCGGCTCCAGCGTCCGGCGGGCCTGCTCTCGCGCCTCGGCGCAGGTCTCGCGGCTGACCCGGTAGGTCACATGGTCGATCTCGACTTCCAGCTCCTTCTCCGGCACGCGCTGGCGGGCGCGCACGGCCGCGGCCAGCAGGTCCGCCATGACCGCGCGGCCCTTGATCTCCACGGTCCGGGCCGGCTCCACGGTTTCGGCCACGACGCCCGGGAACAGCTCGCCGAGCGTGCGCAAGACCGCGCTGGTCTCGCCGAGCGAGGGCAGCACGTGCGAGATATATCGCAGGAAGGTCGGGTTCGGCCCGACGATCAGCACGCCGCGCCGGGCCAGCCGCTCGCGGTGGGTGTAGAGCAGGTAGGCGGCGCGGTGCAGTGCGACCGCGGTCTTCCCGGTGCCCGGGCCGCCCTGCACGACCAGGACGCCGGGCAGGTCGGCGCGGATCGCGTAGTCCTGTTCCGCCTGGATCGTCTCGACGACATCGCGCATCCGGCCCGTCCGGTTCGCGGTGACCGCGGAGAGCAAGGCCCCCTCGCCAACGAGACCATCGGCCGCACCTGCCGCGTCGCGGTGGCCGTCCAAGGCGTCGAGATCGAGCACATCGTCGTCGAGGCCTGTGACGGTGCGCTGCCGGGTCTTGATGTGGCGGCGCCGCCGGACGCCGAGCGGGGCCGCGGCGGTCGCGATGTAGAACGGCCGGGCCGCGGGCGCGCGCCAGTCGATCAGCAGCGGCTCGTAGTCGTCGCTCTCGTCGCGGATGCCGAGCCTGCCGACGTAGCGCCGTTCGCCCGGGCCGGTCTCCCCGTCGCCGGCGAAGTCGAAGTCGAGCCGGCCGAAGCACAGCCCGTTCTCGGCGGCGTCGAGCTGAACGAGCCGTTCCGCGTGGTCGGAGGCGGCGACGTCGCGCTCCGTGCGGCTCTGCGGCGTGCCGCCTTCCTGCCGCAGCACCTGCGCGAATCGGGCCGCGGTGCGCCCGCGCAAGGCGTCGAGCCGGTCGTAGAGCATGGTCACGTACTCCTGCTCGCGGGCGATTTCGGCGGATCCGCTTGACAAGACGCCTCCCAGGTCCCTACTGTATGAAGCAGCCGGAGCACCGGCTTATTTTGGGCTGCGCGCAAATATGCGCGGTTGGCCACTTTAGCGCAGCGCGCGCGAGCTTTACAACCCCAGTCTTTGAAAACGCCGGAGCTCGGCACCTTCACGGTGCCGAGCTCCGGTTGTCTACCGCTGTCTATCGCGTCCTGCCGAAGCGCTAGCAGGCTCCGTTGTCGGTCCAGACGTTCTGCGCGTTGTTGCCGGGGATATCGCCCTGGGTCCACCACTTCGCGGTCCAGGTGTGACCGTTGTAGGAGACCACCGCGCCACCGTTGTACGCGGTCGTGGACACCCACGCCGGGGCCGAGCAGGTGCCGCCTCCGGTGGTGCTCGACGCGGACGGGCTCGGGTTGCCGCCTCCGCTGCACGCCCCGTTGTCGGTCCACACGTTCTGCGCGTTGTTGCCGGGGATATCGCCCTGGGTCCACCACTTCGCGGTCCAGGTGTGGCCGTTGTAGGAGACCACGGCGCCACCGTTGTACGCGGTCGTGGACACCCACGCCGGAGCCGAACACGTCCCGCCGCCGGTGCCGCCGGTCGGGCTCGAGCTTGGCGTGCTGGACGGAACGGTCGTGGGCGGCGTCGCGCCGGCGAACTGCGTCGTGTACTTGGTGAAGTCCCAGTCGGCCTGCGGAACGCTGCTACATGAGCTGGAGGTGGCGCCGTTGTTGTCCGGCGGGTTGCACTGCCGGTCCCGGTTGACGTCCCAGAAGGTGTACCTGCCGAGGTGGTTGTTCTCGACGTAGCTCAGCACGGTCTGGAAGTCCGACTGGTAGAAGTACTCGCCGGTGTCCGAGCGGCCGTTCATCATCGAGATGCCCTCGTGCGCGTAGGCCGTCGCGCTGTCCCAGCCCATGTGCGTCTCCAGCAGGCTGTGGAAGGCGTCGAGCGCAGCCGTCTGCGAGGAGCCACCGTTGAACCCGCCGTCGAACGGCATGATCGAGAAGCTGGCCGGGGTAAACCCGAGCGACTTCGACTCGTCGAGCAGCTGGGTGCCGAACCAGCCGGTCCCCGAGGTGGTGCCCGGCATGGTCACGGTGATGATCATGCCGGGGTTGTCGCGCTGCAGGATCTGCGCCGCGCCCAGCTCGTTGGCGATCGCCGTGCTGTTCTCGTACTCCGGCTCTTCCAGGTCGAAGTCCATCGCGTGGATCGAGTACTTGCTGACCACCTGCTGGTACGCCGCGGCGGTGGCGGCCGGGGTGCCGCAATCCTGACCGAGCTTCGTGCCGCCGTAGCCGCCGATGGAGACCGAGACGTCCCCGCCCTTGCCGCGGATCTCGTTGATCAGGTTGCCGACCGAGGTGTCGCCGGAGACGTTGTCCGTGCCGTTCCAGGACGGGGTGCAGCCGCCGGAGTCGAGGATGAACGCGAGCTCGAAGGCCTTCTGCCCGGTCGCGTCCATGACGGTGCCGGGGTCGGGTGTGGCGGTGTCATTGACGAAGAGGTACGGCGCGGAGGCGTACCAGTTGCTCGACAGCGCGGTCGTCGCCGCGTTACTCGACGTGGCCAGCGCGAAGGTCGTACCGGTGGCGATCCCGACCGCGGCCACCGCGCCCAGCGCCGCGAATTGCTTCCTTCTCAAGGACTACTCCTGTTCACATTCGCGCCCGGGCTGCGCGACGTGGGTGCGGGCGCAGGCGGGCGGAGGGGGAGGCGGAGCGGACCGGGGCGCCGTCCGGCCCGAGCCGCATCGCGGTCCGAGGGTTGAGCGGCCCGTCGCGCGCGGGGGAGGGGAGAGAGGTCGTCGCGCGCGATCCGGGCGAATTCTTACAGTGGACTAGACCAATTCACAGGTCAAGGGCTCGGCGCGGGCACTTTCCCGTCAATATCCGCGCCGGTATGTCGCCCACCTGCGCATCATGCCGCGCGCCCGCCGTGCAGAGGTCTAGAGCGCCGCCCCGATAACGCCTCATTGAGCTTCGCTTAGGGCAACAGGCACAGGGCAACAGGCACGCAGTTCAGGACGCGGTAGCTCCGCCGTCCACCGGCACGACGATGCCGCTGAGGTGGCTGGCGCGGGCCGACGCCAGGAACACGACGACGTCCGCCACCTGATCCGGCGTGCCCGGCGGAGTGTCGGCGGGAATCATCTCCCGCCACCGCTCCGCATCGCCGAGCTTCGCGTCCGCGTAGAGCCGGGCCTGGGAGATCAACCGATCGGTAAGAATCAGCCCCGGATGCACGCCGAGGACGCGCACGCCGCGCTTGAGCGAGTTGCTGCCGAGTGCGCGTGTAAAGGCATCGAGCGCTGCGTTACCGGATGACACGGCGATGAAGTCCGGTGTCGGACGCAGCGCGGACGTGCCGATCACGTTGACGAACACGCCGCTTCCCTGCGCCTCCAGCCGCGGCAGGAGCAGTCGCGTGAGGTTGATGTAGCCGAAGATCTTCAGATCCCACGCGCGCCGCCAAGACTCCTCGTCGACCCGGGAGACGTCACCGGCCGGTACCGCGCCGGCGTTGTTCACGACGACGTCCACGGCCTCCAGCCGCTCGGCGAGCTCGCGCTGATCCGCGGACCGGCTCAGGTCGAGCGCATGGGTGCGCACCTTCGCCGAACGGGTCTCGCGCAGCTCGTCCGCGGCCCGCTCCAGGTCCGCCGCGCTGCGGGCGACCAGGTCGAGCACGGCGCCCTCGGCCGCGAAACCCTCGGCGCACGCGCGCCCGATCCCCTTGGAGGCGCCCGTGATCAGCACCGTGCGGCCGCGCAGTTCGAGGTCCATCGGCATGGTCGAATTCTGCTATGGCCGGCCAAGGCCCGGCTTAAGCAGGCGCGAAGACGTCCGGATCGCGCCGCACGGACCCGGGGTCAGGAGCCGCGCTTGACCGCCTCGGAAAGCCGCGCCGCCGCCTCGACCACGGCCTCGCCATGCAACTTTCCGGGCTGGCGGGTCAGCCGCTCGATCGGCCCGGAGACGGACACCGCCGCGATCACCCGGTTGTTCGGGCCGCGCACCGGCGCCGAGACCGACGCGACGCCCATCTCGCGTTCCGCGACCGACTGAGCCCAGCCGCGCCTGCGCACGCCAGCCAGCGTGGTGGCCGTGTACCGCGCCCCCTGAAGGCCGCGGTGCATCCGGTCCGGCTCCTCCCAGGCCAGCAGCACCTGCGCGCCGGAACCCGCGGCCATGGGCAGCGCGGTACCGACCGGAACGGTGTCGCGCAGGCCGGAGAGCCGCTCCGCGGCCGCGACGCACACGCGCATGTCGCCCTGCCGCCGGTAGAGCTGCGCCGACTCGCCAGTGATGTCGCGCAGGTGTGTCAGCACCGGTCCGGCCGCCGCGAGCAGCCGGTCCTCGCCGGCCGCGACGGCCAGCTCGGACAGGCGCGGGCCGAGGATGAACCGGCCCTGCATGTCGCGCGAGACCAGGCGGTGGTGCTCGAGCGCCACCGCCAGGCGGTGCGCGGTCGGCCGGGCCAGGCCGGTCGCGGAGACCAGGGAGGCGAGGGTGGCCGGGCCGGCCTCCAGCGCGGAGAGCACGGCGGCGGCCTTGTCCAGCACTCCGACCCCGCTGGAACCGGAGTCGAGCGGGCGGGCACCCTCCATCGAGCGCAGGCTGTCCGCCGGTCGGGCGTGCGGGTCCGCGAGGCGGCCCGGATCCCCGGCGCGGGCCGATTCCGCTGCTCTGGCAAGCGGATCCAGGGCGCGGGCCGGATCCACGGTGCGGAGGCTGTCCACGGAGCGGGCTGTGTCCATGGAACGATATTGCCATCTCAAATCACGAGACACAAATGCGATGGCCATTGAGACGGTGCCAGGCTCGTCCCACCGACCGAGTTCGACGAGCGCAGCGCCGGGCAGATGGTGTTGATCCGCCGAGCAGCCGGTGTGACTGTGCCTATCGCCCATCGCCGGAGCAACCCCAACGGCGGGGCCGGCGAAGCCGAAGGAGAGAAAACCGATGGCAGCCAATGCCTCAGGGGCCGCGGCCGACAAAGGCCGCACCCTGGCCGAGAAGGTCTGGGAGGCGCACCTGGTGCGCCGCGCCGAAGGCGAACCCGACCTGCTCTACATCGACATGCACTTCGTGCACGAGGTCACCAGCGCGCAGGCCTTCGACGGGCTGCGGCTCGCCGGCCGCAAGGTGCGCCGGCCGGACCTGACGATCGCCACCGAGGACCACAACACCCCCACCCTGGAGATCGACAAGCCGATCGCCGACCCGGTCTCCCGCACCCAGATCGAGACGCTGCGCCGCAACTGCGCCGAGTTCGGCGTACGGCTGCACTCCCTCGGTGACGCGAACCAGGGCGTCGTGCACGTGATCGGACCGCAGCTCGGCCTCACCCAGCCCGGAATGACGATCGTCTGCGGCGACTCGCACACCTCGACCCACGGCGCGTTCGGCGCGCTCGCCTTCGGCATCGGCACCAGCGAGGTCGAGCACGTGCTCGCCACCCAGACGCTGCCGCTCAAGCCGTTCAAGACCATGGCGATCAACGTCACCGGCCGGCTCAAGCCGGGCGTGACCGCCAAGGACGTCATCCTGGCCGTGATCGCGAAGATCGGCACCGGCGGCGGGCAGGGCTACGTGCTCGAATACCGCGGCGAGGCGATCCGCGAGCTGTCCATGGAAGGCCGGATGACGATCTGCAACATGTCGATCGAGGCCGGCGCGAGGGCGGGCATGATCGCGCCGGACGACACCACCTTCGGCTATCTCAAGGACCGGCCGCACGCCCCGCAGGGCGCGGACTGGGAGGCGGCCGTCAACTACTGGTCGACGCTCAAGACCGACGAGGACGCGGTCTTCGACGCCGAGGTCGAGATCGACGCGGACGCGCTGACCCCGTTCGTCACCTGGGGCACCAACCCCGGCCAGGGCGCGCCGCTCGGCGACCGCGTCCCGGACCCGGCCTCGTTCGCCGACCCGAACGAGCGCGCCGCCGCCGAGCGGGCGCTGGAGTACATGGGCCTGAACGCGGGCACGCCGCTGCGTGAAATCGCGGTCGACACCGTGTTCGTGGGCTCATGCACGAACGGGCGGATCGAGGACCTGCGTGCGGCCGCTGAGGTGATCAAGGGCCGAAAGGTGGCCGACGGCGTACGGATGCTCGTCGTGCCCGGCTCGGCGCGGGTGCGCCTCGAGGCCGAGGCGGAGGGCCTGGACAAGGTCTTCGAGGCGGCGGGCGCGGAATGGCGCTTCGCGGGCTGCTCGATGTGCCTCGGCATGAACCCGGACCAGCTGGCCCCGGGCGAGCGCTCCGCCTCCACCTCGAACCGCAACTTCGAGGGCCGGCAGGGCAAGGGCGGGCGCACGCATTTGGTCTCGCCGCTGGTCGCCGCAGCCACCGCCGTCACCGGCCACCTGTCCGCCCCGTCCGATCTGCTGGAGGTCTGAGAGCCGTGGAGAAGTTCATCAGCCACACCGGCACCGCGGTTCCGCTGCGCCGCTCGAACGTGGACACGGATCAGATCATCCCGGCGGTGTACCTGAAGCGGGTCACCCGCACCGGTTTCGAGGACGGGCTGTTCGCCGCCTGGCGCAACGACCCGGAGTTCGTGCTCAACAAGCCGGAGCGGGCCGGCGCCTCGGTCCTGGTCGCAGGGCCCGACTTCGGCACCGGCTCGTCCCGCGAGCACGCCGTCTGGGCGCTGCAGGACTACGGGTTCAAGGCGGTCATCTCCTCCCGCTTCGCCGACATCTTCCGCGGCAACTCGCTCAAGGGCGGCCTGCTGACCGTCGTGCTGCCGCAGCAGACCGTCGAGCAAATCTGGGAGCTGATCGAGGCGGACCCGAAGGCGGAGGTGACCGTCGACCTGGAGGCGCGCGAGGTGCGCGCCGGCGAACTGGTCGCGGCCTTCGAGATCGACGACTACACGCGCTGGCGGCTGCTGGAAGGGCTCGACGACATCGGCCTGACCCTGCGGCACGTGGACGCGATCGACACCTTCGAGACGGAGCGTCCGTCGTTCAAGCCGGTCACGCAGCCTATTCCGGCCTAACCGATCAAGCAGATCGCAAGCGGCGCGTCGTACCGGTCAGCACCGGTACGACGCGCCGCTTGCGCGTTGGACGCGGGCGCGTGGATGTCTGAGTGCGCCAATCGGCGCGTGGCTGGAGCATGCCTCAACTCGGGGCACAATGGACGAGTGCAGGTGGAACAGCGCGCGGATCAGGACGGTGACGAAACCGGCCATGGCGCCACGTCCGCGGGCGAGCTGTTCGATTCCGAGGAACTGCGGCAGCTTTCCGGTTACGCGCGGCTGGCCGAGCTGCTGAAGGAAGCGCACGGCGTGTTGCGCGGAATGGATCTGGAACTGCCGGACCGGGCTGATTTCGTGAGGCGGCTGCTCGTCATCACCGCCGCTTCCCGACACGATCAGGATGACGCCATGCGCCGTCTCGAGCGATTTCTGAGCGCAGTAGACGAGAAGCGCGGCGCCGCGCCGGAGGTTTAACGGCGGCCGCAGAACCCGGATAGCGCGCGGTTCGAAGCGGATAGTCCGACTTCCGGCGTTCCTCCCTCGGTGGAAACCATTGCGACACAAGGGTGATTAGGGCCGTTGGTGATTGATTCGCCCGATTCATCGCTCTACGGTGCGGAAAAGGTCGTTACGACCGGAGGGAAATCCGGGCGCGGCGGCCCAGGTTTCCACCCGTGCGGCGCGTACCGCGCACCGCACCCTCCCCAAAGGGAAGCAACGTGAACAAGGCGCAGCTCATCGACGCGGTTGCCGAGAAGCTCGAGGTGTCGCGGCGGGCGGCCGGCGAAGCGGTCGACGCGGTACTCGACGGGATCACCGGGGCGGTGGTGGCCGGTGAGAAGGTTTCGCTGACCGGGTTCGGCACCTTCGAGTCGGCGAAGCGGCCGGCCCGGATCGCGCGCAACCCGCGCACCGGCGAGCAGGTCAAGGTGGCGGCGGCGACCGTGCCGAAGTTCCGCGCCGGCCAGGCTTTCAAGGACGAGGTCAACGGCGCCAAGAAGAGCGCCAAGGGCGCCGCGGCGAAGAAGACGGCTGCCAAGCGCACCGGCGCGGCCGCCGCGAAGAAGACCGCGACCGCCTCGCGCGCCACCGCGGCCCCCGCCCGCGCGACCGCCGCCAAGAAGGCCGCGCCGGCGAAGAAGGCCGCCGTGCGTAAGACCACCGCGACCAAGGCGGCGGCCACCACCCGCGGCGCCACCGCGAAGAAGGCGGCGGTGACCAAGGCCGCGGCGAAGAGCACCGCGAAGAAGACGGTGACCAAGAAGGCCGCGGCCCGGCCGGTCTCCCGCAAGACCGCGGCCGTCGCCCCGGCGACCAAGACCGCTGTCAAGAAGACCGCGGCCAAGAAGGCGACCGCGAAGAAGACCACCGCCAAGAAGCGCTAAGGCGCGGCGGCGCAGATAGGCGCTGATGGAACTGCGGCGCTGAAGCACTGCGGGGCAGAAGCACCGTGGCGTTGAACGGTCGCGGGACTGAAGCATCGCGGCGCTGAAGCACTGCGGGACTGAAGCACCGTGGCGTTGAAAGGCTGCGGCGTTGAGAGGGCGCGGCTTCGAAAGCGAGTAGCTTCGAAAGCAAGCGGCTCTGAACGCCGCCACCGCTAAGCCGGCGCACCGCCGGCAGACCTGACAAGCGGCCCGGGTATCGCGCGATACCCGGGCCGCTGTCTGTCGTTTCCTGCCGGTTCCTGACTTTCTGTTAGTTCGACGGGGCGTCAGTTCCGGGGCCGGATATCAGAAATCGCCGAGGCCGGATTTGCCGCCTGCGATTCACCATCGCGCCGGGCTAATTCGGCAGCGGCAAAGTGGCCAGAGTCAGCGCCGTGATGCGCCCTTCCGCATCGACGCGCAGCGCGACACGCTGTCCGGGACGCGCGAGACGCAGTCCGCCGGCGTTGAAAGCGGCGGCGTCATAAGCCAACTCGGTTCCGTCGTCGAGCAGTACGGAGCCGCCCCTGGTCTCGGGGTCGAAAACGCGAACGGTCCCTTGCATACGATCAGCGTAGTGCCCGGCCCGAGGTCAGCGTAGGGCGCAGTCGCCCAGCCGAGGCGCGCAGTCCAGAAGCTTGAGCGCGGCTGTGGTGTGCGCGCCCACGCCGAGGTCGATCGCATCCGCCAGATCGTCCATGGTGTCCACGTCGCGCCGCAACGAGCGACCCGCGCCGGCCAGCAGCAGCGCGCCGCTCGCCTCGTGCGCGTAGCGCGAATCGACCCCGAAACGCGCGGCGAGCGTGCCGTGCGCGTCCGAGAGCAACAACGTCGTTCCGCTTCCCGGGGCGTCGGCGACGAACGCGCGGCCGTCCGGAGCTGAGGCCAGGGCCTCGGTCAGATCCACGGTACGCAGGCCCGGCAGATCGGCGGTGAGAGCGGCTACGCGGCGCCGTGGATCGTCCGCGAGCGCGTGGATCCGCCCTGCCTCGACCGCGCCGTTGAGTCCGCCCGAAGCGTCATCGGGCACGATGCGTGCACCGAGTGCACCGAGCCGCCGAGCCACCCGCCGGTCGTCGGTGACCACGAAAACCGCCGCCACCACCGGCGAGGCGACGGCCGCGACGACCGTGTCGCTCGCGAATGCCAGCGCCAGCGCGGCTCGGTGCTCGCCGGAAAGCGGCGCAAGCCGGGACTTGGCCTCCGGCAGCCGCTTGACGGGAATCACCACGGACCACACCCGAAGATCTTCCCACGTCCCGGCGGCGCAAGTGCGCGGGACCTGTCGAGCTTGGCACCCGAGCACCTGGCGCGGGACACTGAAGCGCTGTGCTCCGGCCGGTCCGTGCGATCAACCGCCGAGCACCACTTCACTGGCCAGCACAACGGAAGAAGGATCGACGGTGGCCCGCGCATCGCGCCGCAATCCCCGGCCCGGGGCAGCGTTCAAGTTCATCGAGGCGATCTGCCGGCCGCTGCTGGTGGTCCTGGTCAAACGGGACTGGCGCGGAATGGAGAACGTGCCGCGCGAGGGCGGGGTCATCGTGGTGGCGAACCACTATTCGTTCTTCGACCCGATCTCGGTGGGCCACTTCCTGGTCGCCGCGGGCCGTACGCCGCGCTTCCTGGCCAAGGCCGGGGTGTTCAAGCAGCCGACGCTGGGCAAGCTGTTCCGCGCGGCAGGCCAGATCCCGGTGTACCGCGAGTCCCGCGACGCGGCGCTGGCGTTCAAGGACGCGCTGGCTGCGGTGGAACGCGGCGAGACGATCATCGTGTATCCGGAAGGCACGATGACCAAGGACCCGAACCTGTGGCCGATGGTCGGCAAGACCGGAGCGGCCCGCATCGCGCTGCGCACCGGGGCTCCGGTGCTGCCGATCGCGCAGTGGGGCGCTCAGGAGGTCTTCGCCCACTACTCGAAGAAGCCGGACTTCTTCCCGCGCAAGACCTTGAAGGTCACCGCCGGCAAGCCGATCGACCTGCGCGCCGAGTTCGGCCCCGAAGTCACCGGCGAGGCGCTGCGCACCGCGACCGAGCACATCATGGACGTGATCACCGGGATGCTGGCGGAACTGCGCGGCGAACAGCCCCCGGCGGAGCGCTTCGACCCGGACGCGAAGCCGAAGCCGAGCACTGGGACTGGCACTGAGACGAGCGCTCAGAACGCCGCGGACTCGGGGGCGCAGGCGTGACCCGAGCCGCCATCTTCGGAACCGGCAACTGGGGGACCGCCTTCTCCCTCGTACTCGCCGACGCGGGCACCGACACCGTGCTGTGCGGGCGGCGCGCCGAGGTCGTCGACCGGATCGAACGCGAGCACCACAATCCCGAGTACCTGCCCGGGATCACGCTGCCCGAGACGGTGCACGCGACCACGGATCCGGCCGCCGCGCTCGACGGCGCCGACTTCCTCGTGCTCACCATCCCGGCGCAGAGCCTGCGCGAGAGCCTGACCCGCTGGGCCCCGCTCATCCCCCCGCAGACCGTTCTCGTCTCGCTCATGAAGGGCATCGAGCTGGGCACCTGCATGCGGATGAGTCAGGTCATCGCGGAGGTGACCGGGGCCGCGCCGGACCGGATCGCGGTGGTCAGCGGGCCGAACCTGGCCCAGGAGATCGCCGAGCGGCACCCGGCGGCCTGCGTGGTGGCCTGTGCGGACCAGTCGGTGGCCGAGCGGCTCCAGAAGACCTGCCACAGCCCTTACTTCCGGCCGTACACCAACACCGACGTGATCGGCTGCGAGCTCGGCGGCGCCGTCAAGAACGTGATCGGCCTGGCCGCCGGAATCGCCGACGGCATGGGCCTCGGCGACAACACCAAGGCGTCGCTGATCACCCGGGGCCTGGCCGAGACCACGCGGCTCGGCCTCGCGCTCGGCGCGGACCCGTACACCTTCTCCGGGTTGGCCGGCCTCGGCGACCTGGTGGCCACCTGCGCCTCCCAGCTCTCCCGCAACCACCGCTTCGGCAGCCTGCTCGGCAGCGGGCGCACGGTGGCCGAGGCGCAGCAGGAGGTGCGGCAGACCACCGAGGGGGTCAAGTCCTGCGCGTCAGTGCTCGAACTCGCCCGGCGGCACGGCGTGGAGATGCCGCTGGTGGAAACCGTGGTGGCGGTCGTGCACGACGGCCGCTCGCCGCGCGAGATGCTGGCCGCGCTGATGGCGCGATCGGCCAAGTCGGAGTCGCTCTACTGAGGAGTCCGTACGGCGAAGACGGTAAGGTCTCGTTGCTATGAGCGAGTCCCTGCCTTCCGTGCCGCCGACGCAGCAGCGCAAGATCCGGATCGCCGTCGTGTTCGGCGGCCGTTCCTCCGAACACGCGATCTCCTGCGTCACCGCGGGCAGCGTGCTGCGCGTCCTCGATCCGGAACGCTACGAGGTGCTGCCGATCGGCATCTCCATCGACGGGCGCTGGGTGCTGATGGCGTCGGAGGAGACCGCGCAGCTGGCGATCACCGGCGGGAACCTGCCGGCCAGGATCGACGAGACCAGCGGCGCGCTGGTCACCATGGCCGCCGACCCGACCGCCCGCGAGCTGACTGTGCACGAGCCCGGTTCGGTGCCCAAGGCGCTGGGCGAGGTGGACGTCGTCTTCCCGCTGCTGCACGGCCCGTACGGCGAGGACGGCACGCTGCAGGGCCTGCTGGACCTCGCGGGCGTGGCTTATGTCGGCTCGGGGGTGCTTTCCTCCGCGGTCAGCATGGACAAGGAGTTCATGAAGCGGCTGCTGGCGTCAGCGGGGCTGCCGGTCGGGCCGTATGTGGCGGTGCGCCGCGGCGAGTGGCTACGGAACCCGGAGGGCGTCGCGGCGGCGGTCGCGGAACTGGGCTTCCCGGTGTTCGTGAAGCCCGCCCGCGCGGGGTCCTCGATGGGTATTTCGAAGGTGCACGGTCCCGAGGAGCTCGCGGCCGCGATGGAGGTCGCGCAGCAGCACGATCCGAAGGTCATCGTCGAGGCGATGGTGCGGGGCCGGGAGATCGAGATCGGCGTGCTGGCCGGGCCGGGGGAGAGCCCGCGCACCTCGGTTCCGGCCGAGATCAAGGTGCGCGGCGGCCACGAGTTCTACGACTTCCAAGCCAAATATCTGGACGACTCGACGGACATCGGCCTGCCCGCTGAGCTGACCGACGAGCAGTCGGCCGAGCTGCGTCGGCTGGCCCTGGCCGCCTTTGAGGCGCTGGAGTGCGAGGGCCTGGCCCGCGTCGACTTCTTCCTGGCCGACGAGGGCCCGGACCGGCCGGCGCGCTGGCTGGTCAACGAGGTCAATACGATGCCCGGTTTCACGCCGACCTCGATGTTCCCGCAGATGTGGGCAGCATCAGGGGTCTCCTACGCGCAGCTGGTGGACCAGCTCATCAACGAGGCGCTGTCCCGCCCGACCGGCCTGCGCTAGCGCTAGCGGGAAGCCGACGGGCTGGGCGACGCAGAAGCAGTGGCTGAAGCAGACGGAGAAGCGGAAGCCGTCGAATTCGCGCCGGCCGCCGGCGAGGTGTCCGGACCCGAGGCGCCGTCATTGCGCGGGATGGCCTTGATAACGGCAGGGGAGAGATCGATGACGGCGCCCGTCTGCGGGCTGTACGCGTTGGGCACGTCCACTTCGACGTAGACGGCGCGCTGGGCGGCGGTGAATCGGTAGCCGTCGCTGGTCTTCTCGATCAGCCAGGCGACGCCGTTGAAATATCCTTCTTCGGCGGTCGGGTCATAGGTCTTCGACCCGGGTCGCAGAATTTCGGGCTCCGGTACGCCGCAGCGCAGCGTGATCGCGGGATCGCCCCAGGCTGCGGTAAGCGGTGAAGAAGGATCGGTACTGCGGCGCTTCTCGTTGTCCACAATCTGCGGCGCGGCCTTCGTCAGCGCGGCGCATTCGGACTGCGCGCTCGACGAGGTCGGTGTGGGCGCGGCGACGGCGACCGCGTTGCCGGAGTTGAACAGCAGCCAGACGGCGCCGCCGGTCAGGGCGGTCACCCCGAGCGCGACGGCCGCCTGGAGTGAAACGGGAAGCCTTGCGTACTGCACGTCAGAGCCGCACCACCGGACAGGTCAAGGTACGGGTGATGCCGTCGATCGTCTGAATGCGGGCGACCACGAGCTTGCCAAGGTCGTCCATCGTCTCCGCCTCTGCGCGCACGATGACATCGTACGGTCCGGTGACGTCCTCGGAGTTGGTGACCCCGGTCAGGCCCGCGATCTTCTGAGCGACCGCAGCCGCCCGGCCGACCTCGGTCTGGATGAGGATGTACGCCTGCACCATGCGGTCCTCCCTGCTCCTCTATCCGGTTGGACTAGTGAGAGTAGTCAATTAGAACTATGCGACGGCGAAACGTTACCCGCCTGATACCTCTCCGGCGCAAGGGGGAGGCGGCGCGTTACCACCTGCGGGTGGCCATAAGCTTTGAAAGTGAGCGAACGGGCGGCCGAGGAGAGCGTCGAAACCGGTAAAGCGGACGCCGGGGCCAGGAGCAGGACCGGCCATGTCGGCGCGTCCGGCGAAATACGCCGCGCGGCCGAGTTCGCGGTTGAGGCGGAGCGCGACGGTCAGAGCAATGGCCAGTCGGGCGGAATCCGTCGCGATGGTGCTGGAATCGCTCGTGATGCTGCGGTGGACGTCGAAGGGGGCGCACGGAGCGCTGGCCAGTCGGGCGCTATCCGTGGTGATGGCGCGGGAATCGCTCGTGACGTTGCGGCGGAGGTCGCAGGGGACGCCCGGGGCGCTGGCCACTCGGCTGCGGATGCGGAAGCTCTCGGCGTACCCGTGCGCGCTGTGGGCGCACCCGCGCGCGATGTTGGTGACAGCGGCGAAACTCTGCGCGACGTCGGCGAATTCGGACTGATCGACCGGGTTGCGCGGCACTCCGTCCAGAGCCCGACCGTGCTGCTCGGCCCCGGAGACGACGCCGCCGTGATCGCCGCGCCGGACGGCCGCGTGGTCGCCTCCACGGACCTGCTCCTCGAAGGCCGCCACTTCCGCACCGACTGGTCCACCGCCTACCAGGTCGGCCGAAAAGCCGCCGCGCAGAATCTCGCCGACATCGCCGCGATGGGCGCTGTCCCGACCGCGCTGCTGGTCGGCCTGGCCGCACCGGCCGACCTGACCGTCACCTGGGCGCGCGAGCTCGTCGCCGGCCTGGCTGACGAATGCGCGCTGGTCGGAGTCTCCGTCGCGGGCGGGGACACCACCCGGGCCGAGACGATCATGATCGCCGTGACTGCCCTCGGCGACCTACGCGGCCGGGCGCCGCTAACTCGTTCCGGCGCCCATCCGGGGGACAAGGTTGCGGTTGTCGGAGAACTCGGCTGGTCGGCTTGCGGCTACGCGTTGCTGGCGAACGGTTCCTCCGGACCGGAGAAGGCGTTCTCGAGGCACCGCATGCCCGAGCCGCCGTACGCGCAGGGCCCCCTAGCAGCTGAGGCCGGCGCGACGGCGATGATCGACGTCAGCGACGGGCTGCTCGCGGACCTCGGCCACATTGCCCGGGAGAGCGACGTCGGGATCGACCTCGAACCCGAAGCGTTCCCGATTCCCGACGAAATGCGCGCTGTAGCCGATCGTCTCGGGATCGATCCGCTCAGCTGGATTCTCACCGGTGGCGAGGACCACGCACTTGCCGCGTGCTATCCGGCCGCGGCCGACGTACCGCCGGGCTGGACAGTGATAGGCACGGTGGCCAAGCGATCCGCCGATCACGCCGCGCCACGCATCACCGTTGCGGGTAAGGTATGGCGCGGCAGCCAAGGGTGGGATCACTTTGCCTGACGCGGAGGACCCGCGGCAGTACATGGACTACCTCAACGCGCGCGTGGAATCGGACGTTGACGCGGACGAGGAGGTTCGGGGCTGGGTGCGACTCGGTGAGCGGCGGAGACCTCGGGTCCTGACGGTCGCGGGTTCTGATTCAGGCGGCGGCGCCGGAATTCAAGCCGATCTCAAGACGATGCTGGCACTGCGCGTGCACGGCATGAGCGTCATCACGGCGGTCACCGCGCAGAACTCCACCGGTGTGCACGGAGTCTGGCAATTGCCGACCGAAGCGGTAGCCGCGCAATTCAGCGCTGTCGTCGAGGACATCGGCGTCGAGGCGGTGAAAGTCGGCATGCTCGGCACCAGGGATGCGGTCGCCGAGGTGGCGCGACTGCTCGCCACGCTCGATCCGTCCATCCCCGTGGTCGTCGATCCGGTAGCCGTCTCCAAGCACGGCAATGCGCTGCTCGCCGATGACGCCCTCGACGTTCTGCGGACCGAACTGCTGCCGCGTGCGACGATCATCACACCGAACCTCGACGAGGCCCGCGCCCTAACCGGCCTTCCCGTCGCGGACCTCGACGGGATGCGGGAAGCCGCGGCGAACTTGCTCGATCTCGGCCCGGGGTGGGTGCTGGTGAAAGGCGGGCACCTGGACTCGGATTGGTGCACGGACCTGCTCACCAACGGCCCGGACGAAGTCACACTCACCGCTGAGCGCGACAAGAACCGCCACACGCACGGCACGGGGTGCACACTCGCCAGCGCCATCGCCTCATACCTCGCGTTGGGCCGCAGCATGCCCGAGGCTGTACGCGCCGCGAAGCTGTACGTCACGGGCGCGATCAGGGCCGGATTCCTGCTGGGCTCAGGTATCGGGCCAGTCGACCACGGCTGGAGACGCTGACGCGCAAAGCGTTCGCGCAATGGAACCGGGGCAAGCAGAAGGGGAATCGCGGCAAGCAGAAGGCCCCGCGCTCGTCGCGAGGACGATGCGGGGCCCTAGCCGTTGCGCCTAGCGGGAAACCTTGCCCGCCTTCAGGCACTTGGTGCAGACGTTCTGACGCTTCGGCGTCCCGTTGGGCAGCGTGGTGCGGACCCGCTGGATGTTCGGGTTGAACCGGCGCTTGGTGCGGCGGTGCGAGTGCGAGACATTCATGCCGAAGCCCGGACCCTTGCCGCAGACATCGCAGGTGGCAGCCACGGGAGACACTCCAAAAGACCGATGGTTACGTACGAGAGCTTGTCGCCGGAGCCGAGTCATCTCCGTCGTGGGACGCAGACGCCGATAGGCAACCTGGTCAGGGTAACCCAACCGGCCCGGCAAGAGCCAATCCGGTCCGTGTCGCGAACCTGCTCCAGCGGTATGGGTAGCACATATCCTCGGGTACAGATTGTTTCCGACCCCGGCGGACAGAGAGGCACAGCGTGCTTGAGACGCTCGACGGGCCGGCGGTACGACTGTGGGCCAGGGCCTGCCTGGCCGCGTTGGGCCGTGCCCGCGAGGAGCTCGACGCGCTGAACGTCTTCCCGGTGCCCGACGCGGACACCGGCACCAACCTCTTCCTCACCTTCGAATCCGCGTGCGAGGGACTCGACGCGCTCGATCCCGGCGCCGAGGCGGAGGCCGGGGAGGCGGGCGCGGCCGCGGCTCTCGGCGCTCTCGCCGCCGGTGCGCTCAAAGGCGCGCACGGTAACTCCGGGGTGATTCTCAGCCAGCTGCTGCGCGGGCTCGCCGACGAGGTCGGGGCCGCGATCCGGGACGGTCAACCGGCCGGCCCGCGCGTGCTCGCCGCCGCGCTCGCCGACGCCGCCGAACTGGCCTGGCAGGCGGTCGCCGTCCCGGTCGAGGGGACGATGCTCACGGTCGCCAGGGCCGCTGCCGACGCCGCGTGCGCCGTGGTGGACGGTACGAACCTACCGGGGGACTGGACTCTCGAACCCACTTTCGCAGCCGTCGCCGAGGCCGCGCGCGACGCGGCGGAGGCCGCCCTCGCCCTCACGCCCTCGCAGCTCCCGGTACTTGGCCAAGCGGGCGTCGTCGACGCCGGCGGTCGCGGCGTGTGCATCCTGCTCGACGTACTCGCCGCACTACTCGGCGGTTACGACCCCACGCGCGCGGTAAGAGTGGGGCGTGTGCGTGTTCCGCCCAGGGCGGTCTCGGCCGTGAGCAACAACGGAGCCGCCCGTACCAAGCCGGTCGCGTCCCCGTCCTTCGAGGTCCTCTACATGCTCGAGGCGAGCGAACCGCAACTCGCGCAGCTGCGCTCCACGCTCGAAGAGCTCTGCGAACAGGGCGACGGCGACTCGTTGGTGATCGCAGGCGGCGACGGTGCTTATCGGGTACACATCCACGTAGACCAGCCGGGACCGGCGATCGAGGCCGCGATCCGGCTCGGTAGGCCCTACGACCTCACTGTGACCGCGCTGGCCAACTGCTCCGTCGCGACGCAAAGCGACAACGCATGGGACGGGGAGCTGGTCGGCGCGCACTCCGCTGAATCTCAGTCAGCCGGCCATACCGCAGCCGCCCCGCACTACCGCGCCGCGCCAGGTCGCGCGGTACTCGCCGCGGCACCCGGACCCGGTATCGCGGAGCTGTTCGCAGAGGCCGGAGCGATCCCGCTGGCCTGCACCAGCGGGCGCCCGCCGAACAGCGCGCAGCTCAGCCGGGCCATCGCGGACGCCGGGGTCGAGGAGATCATTATCCTGGTCAACGACCCGGACGGTCTCGCCGCCGCGTCCGCCGCCGCCGAGCAGGTGCACCGCGGTTCCTCCGGCGCCCGCGTCGCCGTCGTACCGAGCAAGGCCGTGGTGCAGGGCATCGCCGCGGTAGCCGTGCACGAGCCGGGCCGCCGCTTCGATGCCGACATAGTCGCCATGACCGCCGCCGCCGGAGCCACCCGGCACGCCGCCCTGCAGGTCGCCGTGGAAGACGCGTGGACCATGGCCGGGGTGTGCCACGCCGGCGACGTGCTCGGCTTCATCGAGGGCGACGTCGCATTGATCCGCTCGACCCTGCTCGAAGCGGCGCTCGCGGTGGTCGATCGCATGGTGTCGGCGGGCGGTGAGATGGTGACCTTAGTCACCGGCGACGGGCTCGACGAGGCCTCCGGCGGACCGGACGGGACCCGCCTGGACGCCGCGGAACTGGTCGAGGCCGTGCGGGCACGTGTACACGCGACCAGGCCGGAGATGGACGTAGTCGCCTACGAGGGCGGCCAGAGCGGCTGGCCGCTGCTGATCGGGGTGGAGTGAGCACGGCAGGAGCGAGGAGCGCGATGGTCGAAACGGTCCGGGGTCGGCCGACCGCAGTAGCCGACCCGCTGGCCGAACCCCTCAAAGACCTGGTCGGCGGCCGTACCGCGAAGGTGCTCGAACGCAATCTCGAGCTGCACACGGTCGGCGAACTGCTGCGGCACTATCCGCGCCGGTACGCCAAGCGCGGCGAGCTCAGCGACCTGGCGAGCCTGACGCTCGACGACTACGTCACCGTGCTGGCCGAGGTGGAGAAGGTCACCAAGCGCCCGTTCAAGGGCCGCCGCGGCTCGCTGACCGAGGTCACGGTCACCGACGGCACCTCCTCGCTGGCGCTCACCTTCTTCAACCAGCCCTGGCTGGACCGCGACCTGCGGCCGGGACGCGTGGGACTCTTCTCCGGCCGGGTCACCGAGTTCCGCGGGCACCGCCAGCTCGCCCAGCCCGAGTTCGAGCTGCTCAAGGACGACCAGGACGCCGAGGCCGAGGCCGAGCGCTACGCGAACGAGCTGATCCCGTTCTATCCGGCGACCGCGGGCTTCTCGACCCGCAAGATCCAAGCCTGTGTCAGGCTCGCGCTCGACAGCCTCAAGTCCGTGCCCGATCCGCTGCCGCAGCAGGTGCGCGACCGGCATCGGCTGCTGGGCCTGCGCGAGGCCTTCGAGAAGGTGCACCGGCCCGAGGAGCGCTCGGATTATCAGCTCGCGAAGATCCGGCTGAAGTGGGACGAGGCGCTGCCGCTGCAAGTGGTGCTGGCGCAACGCCGCCGCGCCGCGCTCGCGCTGCCCGCCGTGCCCAGGCCGGTGCGGACCGGCGGCCTGCTCGACCGCTTCGACGAACGGCTGCCCTTCCAGCTGACGGCCGGTCAGCGCGAGGTCTGCCGCCAGATCGAGCAGGACCTCGCGGCCACGCACCCGATGCACCGGCTGCTGCAAGGCGAGGTCGGCTCGGGAAAGACGGTGGTCGCGCTGCGCGCCATGCTCACCGTCGTCGACGCGGGCGGCCAGGCGGTGCTGCTCGCGCCCACCGAGGTGCTGGCCCAGCAGCACCACCGCTCGATCCTCGACCTGCTCGGCCCGCTCGCCCGCGCCGGCCAGCTGGACGGCGATCCCGACGGCACCCGCGTGGCGTTGCTCACCGGATCGCAGGGTGCGAAGGAACGGCGTGCCAACCTGCTGGACGCGGCGAGCGGCGCGGCCGGGATCGTGGTCGGCACGCACGCGGTGATCGAGGACACCGTCCAGTTCGCCGACCTCGGCCTGGTCGTGGTGGACGAACAGCACCGCTTCGGTGTGGAACAGCGCGACGCGTTGCGCGCGAAGGCGGAGAAGCCGCCACACCTGCTGGTGATGACCGCGACACCGATTCCGCGCACCGTGGCCATGACCGTGTTCGGCGACCTGGAGACCTCCGTGCTCGCGGAGCTGCCGCGCGGCCGCTCGCCGATCTCCACCTTCGTCGTGCCCGCCGCCGACAAGCCGCACTACCTCGCGCGCACCTGGGACCGGATCCGCGAGGAAGTCGCCGCCGGGCACCAGGCGTACGTGGTCTGCCCGCGGATCGGCGACGGCGCGGAGACCGGCAGCGACGAGGCGGGCGGCTACGAGGCACAGAACGATGAGCAACCGAAGGCGAGGCGGCGGCGCAATCAAGCCGGGCCGGACGCGGACGACTTCGATGGTGACGGCGCCGGCGACGGTCACGGCGACGACGACGCGGACGCCGAGTCGGCGCTCGAAGGTCAGGCACAGCTCTCCTTCGACGACCTCGCCTCGCCTGCCTCAGCGGCACGAGCGCCGCTGTCCGTCGTGGACATGGCCCGGCAACTGAGCGAGCAGCAGCTCGCCGGTCTGCGCATCGGCGTCCTGCACGGCAGGCTCGCGCCCGAGGAGAAGGACTCGGTGATGACCGCCTTCGCGGCGGGCGAGGTCGACGTGCTGGTCGCGACGACCGTCATCGAGGTCGGCGTCAACGTGCCCAACGCGACCGTCATGGCCGTGCTCGACGCCGACCGCTTCGGTGTCTCGCAGCTGCACCAGCTGCGCGGCCGGGTCGGCCGCGGAACGGCGCCCGGACTCTGCCTGCTGGTCACCGAGGCACCGGCCGACTCGCCCGCGCGCGAGCGGCTCGACGCGGTCGCCGGAACCCTCGACGGCTTCGAGCTCTCCCGCATCGACCTCGAGCAGCGCCGGGAGGGCGACGTGCTCGGCGCGAGCCAGTCCGGACGCCGCTCCTCGCTCAAGCTGCTACGCGTCCTGCACGATGAGGACCTCCTTCGCGACGCCCGCGAGGCCGCGACCGAGCTGGTGGACCGCGACCCGGAGCTGATCGGGGAACCGGCGCTCGCCGCCGCGGTCGCCGCGTTGGTCACCTCCGATCGGGCGACGTTCCTCGAGAAATCCTGAGCGAGTAACGGAGCCGGAGTACGTCACCACGCCCTCCATTAGGCATTCACCACGTGCCTGCGGGCAGAATCGGCGCCATGACACGCATCATCGCCGGGAGCGCGCGGGGGCGACGCCTCGCCGTGCCTGACGGCCGCAGCACCCGACCGACCTCCGACCGCACTCGAGAGGGCCTGTTCTCCGCGCTCGACGCCGC
Source organism: Actinocrinis sp. (assembly GCF_035653575.1). Classification (GTDB taxonomy): domain Bacteria; phylum Actinomycetota; class Actinomycetes; order Streptomycetales; family Catenulisporaceae; genus Actinocrinis. The sequence continues at coordinate 56,981 of NZ_DASRBQ010000111.1, read as the reverse complement.
GCTCAACGGCTTCGGCGGACTGCGTGTCCTCGACCTCTACGCGGGTTCCGGAGCGGTCGGGCTCGAAGCGTTGTCCCGCGGTGCCGCTGCCGCGCTGCTGGTCGATTCGGATCGCGCGGCGGTCCGCGTCATGCATGCGAACCTCGACACGCTCGGTTTGCCCGGCGCGCGCATCGCGATCGAGCGGGTCGAGCACCTCGCCGCGACCCCTTGCCCGGACGAACCGTACGACCTCGTATACCTCGACCCGCCGTACGCGATGCCCGCCGAGGATCTGGCCGCGGTGCTGGTCTCGCTCGCGGACAACGGCTGGATCGCCCCCGGCGCGATGGTCGCGGTCGAGCGCGCGTCGCGCGGTCCCGAGTGGCGCTGGCCTGCGGGGTTCGGCGCCCTGCGGTCCCGCGCGTATGGCGAGGGCACGGTCTGGTACGGTCGCCGCCAAGCCGGTGCTACGAGCGAATCAGACGCTGCCAGCTGACGAGCGGCTCGACCTGACTGGCGCCCCGACGACGACAAGCTCTGCCGACGATGACAAGGACTGTCTCGTGGACCCCAATCCCGGCCTCCCGGAAAAGTCGAAGCTGTGCCGCGTGGCGTGTCCCGGCTCCTTCGATCCCGTGACCAACGGCCACCTCGATGTGATCGGCCGGATGGCGCAGCTGTTCGACGAGGTGGTCGTCGCGGTCGGCAAAAACGCCGGCAAGAACGGCCTGTTCCCCTACGGCGAGCGGATGGACATGCTGCGCGAGGTCACCGCGCACCTGCCCAACGTCAAGGTCGAGGTCGTCGACGGACTGCTGGTCGACTTCTGCCGGGAGCGCGGCATCCGGGGCATCGTCAAGGGGCTGCGCGCGGTCGGCGACTTCGACTACGAGCTGCAGATGTCCCAGATGAACCACCGGCTGGCCGACGTCGAGACGCTCTTCGTGGCCACCAATCCGCTCTACAGCTTCCTGTCCTCCTCGTTGATCAAGGAGGTCTGCGCGCTCGGCGGGGACGTCGCGGGCCTGGTTCCCGACGCGGTGTTGGAGCGTTTGATCGAGCGTCTGCGCAAGTAACGCACCGCAGAGGTGCGTGTTAAGTGACCGATACGTGACGGTACGTCATATCTATAGCTAGCCTTTCGGGCATTACCGGCGATAGCGCCATTCACGGCAGAGCAGCCATTCCCGGCGCGGCACTCGCACACTGAGCCGTACGGGGTACCGTTGGCGGGACGCCCGCTTCCGGGCGCCGCCCGTGAAACAGGGAGTGCCAGTCCGGTGGACGTGAATGCCAAGATCGACGAACTCATCGAGATCGTGGAGAGCGCACGCGCTATGCCGATGTCGGCCTCGTGTGTGATCAACCGCGCCCAGGTGCTCGAGTTGCTCGACGACCTGCGGCGGGGGCTTCCGGAAGAGATGGAGCATGCCCGCCGGGTGCTCGCCGACCGCGAGTCCGTGCTCGAAGACGGCCGCCGCGAGGCCGAGCGGCTGCTCGAGCGCACCCGCAGCGAGCGCGAGTCCATCATCGGGAACACCGACGTGTCCCGGGAGGCGCGCGGCGCGGCCGAGCGCATCCTGGCCGAGGCCAGGCGCGAGGCCGAGCAGATGCGCGCCGAGGCCGAGGACTGGGTCGACCAGAAGCTGGCCAACTTCGAGGTGGTGCTCACCAAGACCATCCAGGCGGTGGGCCGCGGTCGCGAGAAGATGCGCGGCAGCAGCAACCCGATGGACGAGCTCGGCCGGCACGTCGAGGAGCAGGACGCGGTCGCCGAGGAGCGCCGACGCTCGCGGGACTTCTCCGGCGGGGAGAGCTCCTTCGACGGGTACGAGAGCCAGGACTTCACCGTGGACGCCTTCGCCGAGGCGGAGCGCCCGTACGAGCAGCACCAGTACGGCGAGGGATACCCTGAGCGGCAGGGCGACTACGCGGCCGCGGGTGCGTACGGCTCGGACCAGCACGAGGGCTACAGCTACGAGCAGGGTGCGTACGACCAGGGCGCGGCCCACGGGTACGGCACCGGTGAGTTCCACACCGACCCGCAGGGGGGCGGCTACGGCTCCGAGTACGGCGACGACTACGGCCACCAGTCCGGGCAGTACGGTCAGCCGCCGGCGCAGCGCCAGGCCCCGCCGTCGCAGTACCCGGCAGACGAGACCTCGTACTTCGACACCGGCCTGATCGACGTGCGGCAGTTCCAGCACGACGGATACGGCCGCTAAGCCGGGCCGAGGGCGCCGACCGGCCCGGTCCGGCGCCGAGCGGCACGGGTGAGACCGTAGCGAAAGCGACGCTGAGCTGGGCCGTTCCTCGAACGGCCCAGCTTTTTGCTACTCTGGACGGCCGGTTGCGCTACCTCGGACCGTGTGCTCGACCACCCCACCCTTTCAAGCTGGAAGCCGTCATGCCTGCCGCACCCAAGCCACGCCGTCTCGACGCGCGGTCCCCGTTCGTCTTCGACGCGCGGGAGCTCGGCCGTCGCCCCGGAGCGATGCGCGAGTTCGACCGGGATCTGCCGGCCGCGGACCTGCTCGGCGGCGAGAAGGCGACCACGCTCGACGGCCTCTACTCGGCCGAGGGCGCGGACCTGCGGCTCACCCTGCGGGTCGAGTCGGTGGTGGAAGGGATACTGGCCACCGGGCGGGTTTCCGGCTCGCTGGTCGGGGAGTGCGTGCGCTGCCTCGACCCGGTCGAGGTGGACCTCGACGCCGAATTCCAGGAGCTGTTCTACTACGACCTCGAGGACCTGACCGCCGAGGAGGCGGAGGAGGCCCAGCTCGTGGTGGAGGACCTGATCGACGTCGGCCCGCTGGTGCACGACGCGGTGATGCTGGAGCTGCCGCTCCAGCCGCTGTGCCGGGAGGACTGCCCGGGGCTGTGCGCGCAGTGCGGCGCCAGGCTGGCCGACGACCCGGACCACGGACACGAGACCGTGGACCCGCGCTGGGCGGCGCTGAGCAGCCTGGCGATGCCGGGTGGCGGGTCGGAAGGTCCGCAATCCGCCGAAACCGGCCAACAGCGCGGGAACGGCGGGTAAATCAGCAGTACGACGCAGTAGGTAAGTAGCAGTCGGCGCTGTCCAGTACAGTCGTCTGAGCAATAAGGGAGCCGGCCGGCCCGCCGAACGGCTCCACGCGGAAACGCGAGCCCCGGGATCCTCGCGGGGCACGGTAAAATCGCAGCAGTTTTTCCCTACCCGCTGCCGGCTTGGCGGCCTGCGGCGGGCGATGACCAGGAGAGTTCGAACCGTGGCCGTTCCGAAGCGCAAGAAGTCCCGCAGCCGCACCCGTTCGCGGCGTGCCCAGTGGAAGGCCGCGCCGCTGACCCTGGCCACCTGCGACCGCTGCGGCGAGACCAAGCTCCCGCACACGCTGTGCGAGAACTGCGGCACCTACAACAAGCGCCAGGTCGTCGCCGTCTGACGGCTGGAAGCCGCCGTGACCGATTCCCAGGTGCCCCCGGCCGTGCTGGAGCAGCGGCTCGGCGTTCCGCTTGACGCGAAGCTGCTCGAGCGCGCGCTCACCCACCGTTCGTTCAGCTACGAGAACGGCAATGTGCCGACCAACGAGCGCCTCGAATTCCTCGGCGACTCGGTGCTCGGTCTCGTCGTCACAAGCACGCTGTACGACACGCATCCCGACCTGCCCGAGGGGCAGCTGGCCAAGTTCCGCTCGCACGTGGTCAACTCGCGCGCGCTGGCGGACGTGGCCCGCTCGCTCGGGCTCGGGGAGTTCCTGCGCCTGGGCAAGGGCGAGGAGGCCACCGGGGGCCGGGACAAGTCCTCGATCCTCGCCGACACCATGGAGGCGCTGATCGGCGCGGTCTACCTGGACCACGACCTGGAGACCGCCGGGGCGCTCATCCACCGGCTCTTCGACGGGCTGATCGAGGCCTCCGCGGGCCTCGGCGCGGGCCTGGACTGGAAGACCTCGCTGCAGGAGTTGACCGCCGAGCACGGGCTCGGCGTGCCGGTGTACCTGGTCACCGAGGACGGCCCGGACCACGACAAGTTCTTCGAGGCCCGGGTGCGCGTCGCGGACAAGGAGTACCCGTCCGGCCGCGGCCGCTCGAAGAAGGTCGCCGAGCAGATCGCCGCGGAGCACGCTTACCGGGCCATTCGCGCGGTCTACGGCTCGGCGAAGGCGGAACCCGATGCCGGAGCTGCCTGAAGTCGAGGTCGTCCGCCGGGGCCTGGAGCGCTGGACGGCGGGACGCACGGTCGCGACCGTCGAGGCGCTGCACCCGCGGGCGATCCGGCGACACGTCGCCGGCCCGGACGACTTCGCCTCCAGACTCGTCGGCCGCACCCTCGGCGTCGCGCAGCGGCGCGGCAAGTACCTGTGGATTCCGCTCGGAGCGGATGAAGCGGTACTCGGCCATCTCGGCATGAGCGGTCAGCTGCTCATCCAGCCGGTCGGCGCCCCGGACGAAACCCACCTGCGCGTGCGCGTGACGTTCACCGACGACGGTCCCGAGCTGCGCTTCGTCGATCAGCGCACCTTCGGCGGCCTCAGCCTCGAGCCGCTCAAAGACGGCGTGCCGGCGCCGATCGCGCACATCGCCCGCGATCCGCTGGACGCCGAGTTCCAGGACGCGAAGTTCCTCGCGGCGCTGCGGGCCAAGAGCACCGGCGTCAAGCGCGCGCTGCTCGACCAGTCGCTGATCAGCGGAGTCGGCAACATCTATGCCGACGAGGCGCTGTGGCGCGCCAAGCTGCACTTCGAGCGGCCCGGGACCTCGCTGACCCTGCCCGAGGCCAAGCGCCTGCTCGCCGCCGCCCGTGCGGTGATGGCCGAGGCGCTGGAGGTCGGCGGCACGTCGTTCGACTCGCTGTACGTCAACGTCAACGGCGAGTCAGGCTACTTCTCCCGCTCCCTCAACGCCTATGGCCAGGCCGGCCTGCCGTGCGGCCGCTGCACCACGCCGATCACCCGCGTCGCCTTCATGAACCGATCGTCGTACTTCTGCCCGCGCTGTCAGAAGGCGGGCGGTCAGAAGGGGATTGCTCAGAAGGCGGGCGCGCGCGTCCCGGCCGCGCGGAAGAAACCAGTCGCGCAGTAAGAGAAGATGAGCCCATGAGCACGCGACAGGGGCAGGACGGGATCGAGGCGGAGTACCGGGCGGTCGAGGGGGAGCTGCTGCGGCGCTGGCCGGAAACCAGGCTCGAACCCTCACGGGACCGGATCGAAGACCTCGTGGACGTGCTCGGCTCGCCGCAGCGCTCCTATCCGTCGATCCACATCACCGGCACCAACGGCAAGACCACTACCGCGCGGATGATCGACGAGCTGCTGCGTGCGCTGAACCTGCGCACCGGCCGCTACACCAGCCCGCACCTGGAGGAGATGCGCGAGCGGATCTGCCTCGACGGCGAGCCGATCAGCCGCGAGCGGTTCGTCGAGGTGTACCGGGACGTGCAGCCGTTCGCCGAGCTGGTGGACAAGCGCCAGCCCTTCCCCCTCTCCTTCTTCGAGATGATCACCGGCATGGCCTACGCGGCCTTCGCGGACGCCCCGGTGGACGCCGCGGTCGTCGAGGTCGGGCTCGGCGGCACCTGGGACTCGACCAACGTGATCGACGCGCAGGTCGCGGTGGTTACCCCGATCTCGCTCGACCACACCCACCTGCTCGGCGACACCGTCGAGGAGATCGCCTGGGAGAAGGCCGGGATCATCAAGGCCGGCGCGCTGGTCGTGCTCGCCCAACAGCCGCTGGAGGCCGCGCAGGTGCTGCTGCGGCAGGCCGCCGAGGTCGGCGCGACCGTGGCGCGCGAGGGCATCGAGTTCGGGGTGATGGACCGTCAGCTCGCGGTAGGCGGCCAGCAGCTCGTCATCAAGGGGCTGTCGCAGGAGTACGACGACGTCTATCTCCCGCTGTACGGCGTGCACCAAGCGCACAACGCCGCCTGCGCCATCGCCGCCGTCGAGGCCTTCCTCGGCGCCGGCCAGGGCGGCGGCACGTTGGAACCGCAGATCGTGCGCGAGGCCATGGCCGCGGTCCGCTCGCCGGGCCGGCTGGAGGTGGTGCGCCGCAGCCCGACCGTCCTGATCGACGCCGCGCACAACCCCGGCGGCGCGCTGGCCACCGCGGAGGCCGTCGCCGAGGAGTTCTCGTTCGACCACCTCGTCGGCGTGATCGCGGCGATGCGGGACAAGGACGTGCGCGGCGTGCTCGAGGCCTTCGAACCGGTACTGGCCGAGGTGGTGGTCACCCGCAACTCCACCGAGCGCGCGATGCCGGTCGCCGAACTGGCCGCGATCGCCGGTGACGTGTTCGGTCCCGAGCGGGTCACCCCGGTGGACCGGCTCGACGACGCGATCGAGCGGGCGATCGGCCTGGCCGAGGAGGGGGTGCCGGATGCCTCGCTCGGCGGCACCGGGGTCCTGATCACCGGGTCCGTGGTCACCGCGGGCGAGGCCGGGCGGTTGCTGCGCCACTAGGCCCTAGGTGACCAGACCCTGTGTAAGAGGCAGCGCCGCGGCTGCTTCAATGGAGGTTCGAACGGCCGACAGGTCAGCCTCGGTCACTGAAGCAGAAAGGGCGATCCGATGCGCCGGATGGCCGCCTCCGTACTCGTCTTCGAGGCGTTCATCGCCCTTTTCTTCGGCCTGGTCGCGGCGAAGCTGCACCCTTCCGGCGACTGGATCGTCGCCGTCGTCCTGGGCGGCGTGTGCATCCTGCTGTCCGGAATGATGCGGTACCGCTGGGCGTACGGCGTCGGATGGGCGCTGCAGATCGGCTTCATCGCCGCCGGATTCCTGGTCACCGACATGTTCGTGCTCGGCGTCATCTTCACCGCGATCTGGTGGGCCGGACTGCACTTCGGCCAGAAGGCGGAGCAGATCAAGGCGCAGCGGATGGCCGAGCAGGAGGCGGGATCGGACGAGCAGGCCGCCGAAGCGGACGCCGAGCCGCCAACTTCTACGCCAACTTCTACAGAGCGTCCTGGAGTGAAGGCCCGCTGATCCGGGTCATACCATCAAGAGAACCACAGACGTCGAATCAGACGTCGCGCGACTGCTTGAGGAGATGATGGTGGCGACCCCCGTGGAACGCTCGCTCGTGCTGGTGAAGCCGGACGGCGTGCGCCGCGCGCTGACCGGGGAGATCATCCGGCGGATCGAAGCCAAGGGGATCAGAGTGGTCGCGCTGGACCTGCGGGCGCTGCCCCGCGAACTGGTCGAGGAGCACTACGCCGAGCACGAGGGCAAGCCGTTCTTCGAGCCGCTGGTCTCCTTCATGACCTCCGGCCCGGTCGTCGCCATGATCATCGAGGGGCACCGCTGCATCGAGGCCTTCCGCACTCTCGCCGGCGCCACCGACCCGGTCAAGGCAGCGCCCGGGACCATCCGCGGCGACCTGGCCACCGACATCGGCACCACCGTGGTGCAGAACCTGGTGCACGGCTCGGACTCGCCCGCCTCCGCCGAGCGCGAGATCAAGATCTTCTTCCCCGAGCAGGGTTGAGCAGACCGGGAAGCAGCCGCTTCCCGGTCCCGCCAACCAGACCAGAAACCGGTCCCTCGTCCGGTGGAACCTCCGTTTCCTTGCCGCGAATCGGCGGGAAGCACCCGTACTGTCTGAAGACGGGCGTGGGTGATCGCGGAAGGTAACTGGTACGAATATGGGCATGTCGGTCGTCGGCCGTGACATCGCGGTGGACCTCGGAACGGCGAACACGCTGGTCTACGTGCGCGGCAAGGGGATCGTGCTCAACGAACCCTCGGTCGTCGCGGTCAACACGCACAACGGGGCGGTGCTCGCGGTCGGCGCCGAGGCGAAGAAGATGATGGGCCGCACCCCCGGCAACATCGTCGCCATCCGCCCGCTCAAGGACGGGGTCATCGCCGACTTCGAGATTGCCGAGCGGATGCTGCGGTACTTCATCCGCAAGGTGCACCACCGCCGGCTGCTCGCCCAGCCTCGCGTGGTCATCTGCGTGCCGAGCGGGATCACCGGGGTCGAGCGGCGCGCGGTCGAGGACGCCGCCGACGCCGCGGGCGCCCGCCAGGTGCACCTGATCGAGGAGCCGATGGCGGCCGTGATCGGGGCCGGCCTGCCGATCCAGGAGGCCACCGGGAACATGGTGGTGGACATCGGCGGCGGCACCACCGAGGTCGCGGTCATCTCCTACGCCGGCATCGTGACCGCCTCCTCCATCCGCACTGCCGGGGACGAGCTGGACAACGCGATCATCCAGTACGCCAAGAAGGAGTACTCGATGCTGCTCGGCGAGCGCACCGCCGAGGAGCTGAAGATCACCATCGGCTCGGCCGACGACCACGACTCCGAGCTGCACGCCGAGGTGCGCGGCCGGGACCTGGTCTCCGGCCTGCCGAAGGTCATCGTGCTGACCTCCACCGAGATCCGCCGCGCGATCGACGAGCCGGTGGCCGCGATCGTGGACGCGGTCAAGGACACCCTGGACAAGTGCCCGCCCGAGCTGTCCGGCGACATCATGGACCGCGGCATCGTGCTCACCGGCGGCGGCGCGCTGCTGCGCGGCCTGGATCAGCGGCTGCGCCGGGAGACCGGGATGCCGGTGTTGATCGCGGAGAACCCGCTGGACTCGGTGGTGCTCGGCTCGGGCCGCTGCGTGGACGAATTCGACGCGCTGCAGCCGGTGCTCGGTGCGCAGAGCCGCAGGTGACCGGGGGAGTGCGGGCATGAAGGACGCGGCTATATGCGTGACACGCGCCGTACCCGGATCGTGCTGGTCGGGCTGCTGCTGGCCGGCTTCGCGCTGATCACCGTCGACGCACACGGCGACCGCCCCGGCGCTCCGGGCCCGCTGGGCAAGGTCCGCTCCCTCGGCCAGTCAGTGCTCGGACCGGTGCAGCGCGCCGCGGACAGCGGGGTGCGCGGCGTCGGGTCGCTGTTGAGCGGCTGGGGCCACTCGGCCGCGGACCAGCAGCGCATCACGCAGCTCAACGCGCAGGTCGCCGCGCTCAAAGCGCAGCTGGAGACCGATCCGCAGAACCGCGCACGGGCCGACCAACTCGACAAGCTGCTGCGACTGACCGCGCTCGGCGGCCTGAGGACCGTGCCCGCGCGGCTGGTCGGCCTTTCCCCCGCCCAGGACGGAACCTGGTCGGCCACCATCGACGCCGGGACGCGCGACGGCATCACCGAGAACCAGACCGTCGTCACCGGCGACGGGCTGGTCGGCCGCACCACCGCGGTCGGCCCGTACACCGCGACCGTGCTGCTGGCCGTGGACCCGGCCTCCACGGTCGGGGTCCGGCTCGCCGGCTCCGGCACCATCGGCACCGCGACCGGTCAGGACCCGCATACGCTGCGCGTCGAGTTCCTGGATCCGCAGCTCGAGGTCAAGCCGGGTGCCGTGGTCGTCACCCTCGGCTCGGCCGGTGACGCGCCATTCGTGCCCGGAGTGCCGGTCGGGACGGTGCGTCAGGTCGTTTCGACACCCGGCGCGCTGACGCGCACGGTGCTGGTTACCCCGTACGTCAACGCGACGTCCGTCGACACAGTGGCCGTGGTTGTGCAGCCTCCGCGGACAGATCCGCGCGACGCGATGGTGCCGGGCGCCGCTGCATCCGACCCTCAGTCAGCCGGCGCGACGCAGCCGTAGCAGCCCAAACCGCGCCGGAAGAGGTCAGGAGACCATGCGAACCCTGCTGCGTGCCGCGCTGACTGCTGCCGCCGCGATCCTCGCGCTCACGCTCGAGTCGTCGGTCGTGCCGAAGCTGCATCTGCCTTATGCGGTGCCGGATCTGGTCCTACTTGTCGCGCTGGCTCTCGCCGCCGAGTGGGGGACCGCCGGCGGGGCGGCGGCCGGCTTCCTGGCCGGCCTCATCCAGGACCTCGCGCCGCCCTCGCTCGGCGCGGTAGGACGGCACGCCCTGGTGCTGACCGTCGTCGGCGCGCTTGCCGGGCGCGCCGCCCGCGAGGTGCGCCGCTCCGCGCTGCGCACCAGCTTGCGGGCCGGCTGCTACGCCGCGCTCGCCCTGATCCTCAATACTCTGATCGGCCTCGCCCTCGGCGACGGCATCGGCCTTTCCCGCCCCGGCCTGCTGCTCGCCCTCGGTGCCGCCGCGCTGTACACCGCCGTCGCCACGCCCCTGGTCGTTCCCGGCCTTGCCGCCTTGGCCCGCCGTGTGGCCGGCGGGGGCGCCCGCTATCTCGCCCCGGTCGGCAACGCCGTCCAGGGCCCCGTTTTCCCCGGCCCGGCGCACACCAGCCCCGGGCTGCGTTCCGAGGCTGAGAGGGTGTGAACCGTCCGTTGTCCGTGCCGCAACTCGCGCGCAGCCGCGTGTCCGTCGTGCAGGTGCTGGTACTGGCCCTGCTGTGCACGCTCGGTGTCCGGCTCTGGTACCTCCAGGTGCGCTCCGGGCCGCAGTTCCAGCAGGCGGCCGCGGCCAACGACCTGCGCACGGTGGCGACCGCGGCGGTGCGCGGCTCGATCCTCGACGACCAAGGCCGGCCGCTGGTGGACAACCGCACCGTGCTCGAAGTCACCGTCGACCTCAGCACGCTGACGCAGCAGCCGCACCAGGGCAAGGCCGTGCTCGAACGGCTCGCCGACACCCTCGGCGTACCCGTCGCGCAGCTTGAGCAGCGCGCCAGGCTCTGCTCGCCGACGGTTTCCCAGCCCTGCTGGACCGGTTCGCCGTACCAGCCGATCCCGGTCGCGCAGGACGTGCCGCCGCCGCTCGCCGTCAAGATCATGGAGGAGCACGACCAGTTCCCCGGTATCGCGGTCGTGCCCGCCGCGCAACGCGCCTACCCCGAGCCATACGGCGTCCAGGCCTCGCAGGTACTCGGCTACCTTTCCCCGGTCAGCCCGGACGAGCTGAGCGCCCCCGGTTCTACCTATCAGCCCACGGACATGGTCGGCCGCTCAGGGCTGGAACAGACCTATGACAAGGAGCTGCGCGGCGTCTCCGGGGTGTCCGAGGTGGCCGTCGACAACCTCGGCCGCGCCGTGCGCACCGTCTCCTCCACCGCACCGGTCGCCGGCGACGACGTGGTCACCACCCTTGACGCGCGCATTCAGGCCGTCGCCGAACAGCAGCTCGCGGCGGCGATCAAGACCGCGCGCGGCGGCTGGGACAAGAACAGCAGCGCGCACTACAAGGCCGACTCCGGCGCGGTCGTCGTGCTCGACGTGAACACCGGCGGGGTGGTCGCGATGGCCACCTACCCGAGCTACGACCCGACCGTGTGGAGCGGCGGCATCAGCGCGGCCGACTACGCGCACCTGACAGACCCGAACGCCGGCGTCCCGCTGCTGGACCGCGCGTATCAGGGCCAGTTCGCCCCCGGTTCGACGTTCAAGCTGGTCACCGCGTCCGCGATGCTCCAAGACGGCTTCCCGGCGCACGGCACCTACGACTGCTCGCCCTCCTTCGAGGTCGGCAGCCAGTCCTTCCACAACTTCGAGGGCGAGGCCTTCGGTCCCATCTCGCTCAAGCGCACCATCGAAGTCTCCTGCGACACGGTGTTCTACCGCGCCGCCTACCAGATGTGGCTGCACGACGGTGGCAACCGCCCGGTCGCGCACCCGGCCGACCCGGTCCAGACCATGGCCGCGCAGTACGGCTTCGGCCGCCGCACCGGAATCGACCTGCCCGGCGAGGCCGGCGGCGACGTGCAGACCCGGCAGGAGAAGCTGGCCACCTGGAAGCAGATGAAGGACGTCTGGTGCCGCCGGGCGCAGACCGGCTATCCGGAGGTGGCCGCCTCCGACCCGACCCGCGCCGCGTACCTCAAGCAGATCGCGTACGAGAACTGCCAGGACGGCTGGCAGTTCCGCGGCGGCGACGCGGTCATCGAGGCGATCGGCCAGGGCGGCATCCTGGTCACCCCGCTGCAACTCGCGCGCGCGTACTCGGCGCTGGCCAACGGCGGGACGCTGTACCAGCCGCACCTGGAGAAGGCGGTCATCTCCCCGGACGGGCACGTGGTCGCGACGTATCAGCCGAAGGTGGTCGGGCACGTGCCGGTCTCGCCGGCCACGCGCTCCTTCCTGGTCAACGCGTTCGAGGGCGTCGCGCAGGAAGGCACTGCGTCGGGCGTGTTCGGCGGCTGGCCGCTGGACAAGATCGCGGTCGGCGCGAAGACCGGAACCGCGGACGTCTACGGCAAGCAGGCCACCTCCGTGTTCGCCTCGTTCCTCCCGGCGAACCACCCGCAGTACGCGGTCGCGATGATGGTCTCGCAGGGCGGGCAGGGCGCGATGACCTCGGGTCCGGCGGTGGAGAAGATCGAAGAGGCGCTTTACGGCGTCCAGCAGGGCGCGATCAACCCGCAGGCCGCCATGCTGCCGCAGCCGCCCGCGTCCCTTCCGCAGATCCGCTCGGACGGCACACTGGTCGCCCCCGCTGACCAGATCCTCCCGCCGCCGTACCTGCCGCCGCCCGCCTACGGAGTCTCCGCGGTCAGGCCCTCGCTGCATGACGCACCCCCGGTCCTCGCCGCCGCCGCGTACTTCCTCCCGGAACGTCGCTTCGCAGAGGTGTACCGCGCGAACTGGTCGAGAGGGATCCCGTACCGAATGGGAACGGCCACATGATCATCGGTGAGAAGGCCGGCGTCCCCGCGGTCGCCGTCGCGCCGGCCGATTCCCCGACCGAACGCGTGCGGGCCGCCGCTCGCCGCGGCGGAGCGCTGCGCCGGTTCGACTGGCCGCTGGCCGGATCCGCGGTCGCGCTCGCCCTGATCGGCGCGCTCCTTGTCTGGTCGGCCACTCGGGAACGCAGCGCGCTGACCGGGGGCGACCCGCAGTACTTCCTCAAGCGCCACCTGCTGAACCTCGGCGTCGGCCTCGTTCTGGCCGCCGCGGTCAGCGCCCTCGACCACAAGCGGATGCGCGCGCTGACCCCGGCGGTGTACCTGTTCGCCGTCCTCGGCCTGCTCGCGGTGCTCTCCCCGCTCGGCTCGACCGTCAACGGCGCCCGCTCCTGGATCGAACTCGGCGCCGGCTTCTCCATCCAGCCCGCCGAATTCGCCAAGGTGGGCGTGGTGATGGCGGTGGCGATGACCCTGGCGGCCCGGCCCACCGTCCGGCGCGCCCCCGACCTGCTCGCCCCGGTCTTCGACCCGCGCCGGCCCGGAGACGTACCGTCCGCCCGGCTGCTGTCCCTGGCGCTGCTGGCCGCCGCCGTGCCGATGGGCCTGATCGCGCTGCTGCCCGACCTGGGCACCACCATGGTCATCGTCGCCACCGTGGTCGGCATGATCGTGGTCTCCGGCGTCCGGCTGAGGGTGCTCGCGCTGCTGACGCTCGCGGCCTCCGGCGGCGTGGTCGCGATCGTCAAGCTGCACCTGCTGGCCGCACACCAGGTCAACCGGTTCGCGGCGTTCGCGGACCCCAACCTCGACCCGCAGGGCGTCGGCTACAACACGCATCAGGCGCGCTTGGCGATCGGCTCCGGCGGCATCTTCGGACAGGGCCTCTTCCACGGCGCGCAGACCAATGGCCAGTTCGTGCCCGAGCAGCAGACCGACTTCGTGTTCACGGTGGCCGGGGAGGAGCTCGGCCTGGTCGGCGGGTTGCTGATCATCGCGCTGTTCGCGGTGCTGCTCTGGCGGGCCTGCACGATCGCCCGCCTGGCCACCGAGCCCTTCCCGCTGCTGCTGGCGGCCGGCGTGCTGTGCTGGTTCACCTTCCAGACCTTCGAGAACATCGGGATGACGCTCGGGATCATGCCGGTGGCCGGTATCCCGCTGCCGTTCGTCTCCTACGGCGGCTCCTCGATGTTCGCCAACTTCATCGCCGTCGGCCTGCTGGAAAACGTCAGGCTGCGCTCCACCAGGTAGCCTGGGACCGTGGTGAACTCCGTCTGGCCCCGTCTAGAAGCCCTGCTGCCCTCCGTGCGCAAGCCGATCCAGTACGTCGGCGGCGAACTGAACTCCACGGTGAAGGACTGGGACGCCTGCGACGTGCGCTGGGCGCTGATGTATCCCGACGCCTACGAGGTCGGCCTGCCCAACCAGGGCACCATGATCCTCTACGAAGTGCTCAACGAGCGCGAGGGCGTGCTGGCCGAGCGCACCTACTCGGTCTGGCCGGACCTCGAGGCGCTGATGCGCGAGCACGACGTGCCGCAGTTCACCGTGGACGCACACCGGCCGGTCGGCGCGTTCGACCTGTTCGGCGTCTCCTTCTCCACCGAACTCGGCTACACCAACCTGCTCGCCGCGCTGGACTTGGCCGGCATCCCGCTGGAGGCCAAGGACCGCGACGAGTCGCATCCGGTGGTCATCGCCGGCGGCCACGCCGCCTTCAACCCCGAGCCGATCGCGGACTTCATCGACGCGGCCGTACTTGGCGACGGCGAGCAGGCGGTGCTCACCATCACCGACATCGTGCGCGCCTGGAAGGCCGAGGGCAGGCCCGGCGGCCGCGACGAGCTGCTGATGCGTCTCGCGCGCACCGGCGGCGTGTACATCCCGCGCTTCTACGACGTCGAATATCTGCCGGACGGCCGGATCAAGCGCGTGGTGCCGAATCGGACCGGCGTGCCGTGGCGCGTGTCCAAGCACACGGTCATGGACCTCGACGAGTGGGCGTACCCGAAGCAGCCGCTGGTCCCGCTGGCGGAGACCGTGCACGAACGCATGTCGGTCGAGATCTTCCGCGGCTGCACCCGCGGCTGCCGGTTCTGCCAGGCCGGCATGATCACCCGGCCGGTGCGCGAGCGCTCGATCACCGGCATCGGCGAGATGGTCGAGCGCGGCCTGTCCGCCACCGGATACGAAGAGGTCGGCCTGCTCTCGCTCTCCTCCGCGGACCACAGCGAGATCGCGGACATCGCCAAGGGCCTGGCCGACCGGTACGAGGGCACCAACACCTCGCTCTCGCTGCCCTCGACGCGCGTCGACGCGTTCAACATCGACCTGGCCAACGAGCTGTCCCGCAATGGTCGTCGCAGCGGCCTGACGTTCGCGCCCGAGGGCGGCAGCGAGCGGATCCGCAAGGTCATCAACAAGATGGTCAGCGAGGAGGACCTGATCCGCACGGTCAGCGCCGCCTACTCGGCGGGCTGGCGCCAGGTCAAGCTGTACTTCATGTGCGGCCTGCCCACCGAGACCGACGAGGACGTGCTGCAGATCGCCGAGATGGCCCGCAACGTCATCAAGGCCGGGCGCGAAGCCTCGGGCAGCCGTGACATCCGCTGCACCGTCAGCATCGGCGGCTTCGTGCCCAAGCCGCACACCCCCTTCCAGTGGGCCGGGCAGCTCGGCGCCGAGGAGACCGACGCACGCCTGGCCAAGCTGCGCGACGCGATCCGCGCCGACCGCGACTACGGCCGTGCCATCGGCTTCCGCTACCACGACGGCAAGCCCGGCATCGTCGAAGGCCTGCTCTCCCGCGGCGACCGGCGGATCGGCAAGGTCATCCGCGCCGTCTACGAGGACGGCGGCCGCTTCGACGGCTGGAGCGAGTTCTTCTCCTACGAGCGCTGGATGCAGGCCGCCGAGCGTGCGCTCAAGGACGAGCCGGTCGACGTGCCCTGGTACACCACGCGCGAGCGCGACCAGGTCGAGGTGCTGCCCTGGGACCACCTGGACTCGGGACTCGACCGCGAATGGCTGTGGGAGGACTGGCAGGACGCGCTGCGCGAGGTCGAGGTCGATGACTGCCGGTGGACCCCGTGCTTCGACTGCGGCGTGTGCCCGCAGATGCAGACCGAGATCCAGATCGGCCCGACCGGGAAGAAGCTGCTCCCGCTCACCGTGGTCTGATCGCGGCGCTGCTTGATCACCTTGCGCCAAGCTCGATTACTTGCCGGTAACCTGGTCTGGATTCAGCGAGGTGGCCGCTCTAGTCTGTGCGCATGACGACGAGCGGTGTGACTCCCCAGACGGCACAAAGCCAATCGGTCGGAGGGGGGTCGGGCGCCGGCGCCGGAGTGGGCGCGAACGGCGGCTCGGCGACGAGACTCGAGTCCATACGCCCGCACCTGCCGCGCGAGTTCGTCGCCCGGCTGGTCGAGGATGTCGTGGTCGGCTCCAAGGCCGCGTCGACGCCGATCCACGCCCCGCTGACCGGCGAGGTCATCGTCGATCTGCCGCAGTCCGCGCCCGGCGACGTGCGGCTGGCCTTCCAGAAGGCCCGCGCCGCGCAGCCGGCCTGGGCCGCCCGGCCGGTGCGGGAACGCGCCGCGGTGCTGCGCCGCATGCACGACCTGCTGTTCGACAACGAACCGCACCTGCTCAACCTCGTCCAGATCGAGACCGGCAAGGCCCGGCTGCACGCCTACGAGGAACTCGCCGGCTCGGCCGCCGCGCTGCGCCACTACGCCGCCGCGGCCGCCGGGTACCTCAAGGACCGGCGCCGCCCCGGCATCCTGCCCGGCCTCACCAAGGTCTCCGAGGTGCGCCACCCCAAGGGCGTCGTCGGGCTGATCACGCCGTGGAACTATCCGCTCGCGCTGGTCGTCATGGACATCGCCCCGGCCCTTGTCGCGGGCAACGCGGTCGTGCACAAGCCGGACAACGCCACCACGCTCACCGCGCTCTACGTCCGGCAGTTCGCGGTCCGCGCTGGACTGCCCGAGGACGTGTGGCAGATCGTCACCGGCGAGGGCCCGGTGACCGGACCTGCCGTGGTCGACCACGCCGACTACGTCGCCTTCACCGGGTCGACGCGGACCGGCCGGCAGGTCGCCCAGCAGGCCGCCGGCCGGCTGATCGGCTGCTCGCTGGAGCTCGGCGGCAAGAACTCGATGGTCGTGTTCGACGACGCCGACGTGGAGAAAGCGGTGCAGGGCGCATTGCGCGGCTGCTTCTCATCGGCCGGCCAGCTGTGCGTGTCCTTCGAGCGCATCTACGTGCACTACTCGCTGTACGACCAGTTCATCGAGCGCTTCGTGACCGAGACCAAGGCGCTGCGGCTCGGCGGCGCCCTCGACTACTCGGCGGAGATCGGCTCCCTTGCCTCGACCAAGCAGCTCGAAGCCGTCACGCTGCACGTGGAGGACGCGCGGGCCAAGGGCGCCAAGGTGCTGGCCGGCGGCCGGCGCCGGCCGGACGTCGGCTCGCTGTTCTACGAGCCCACCATCCTGTCCGGGGTGACTCCGGCCATGTCCGTGTACGGCGAGGAGACCTTCGGCCCGGTCGTGTCAGTGTACGGATTCAAGAACGAGGCCGAGGTCCTGGAGCTGGCCAACGACACCCCGTACGGCCTCAACGCGGCCGTGTGGACCCGCGACACGAAGCGCGCGCGCGAGGCCGCGCTGCGCCTGCACTCCGGAATGGTCAACGTGAACGAGGCCTACGCCGCGGCCTTCGGCTCCGTCGGCGCGGCCATCGGCGGAATGGGCGACTCCGGGCTCGGCCGCCGCAACGGGGCCGAAGGCATCCACCGATACACCGAGGTGCAGACGATCGCCCGGCAGACGGTACTGCCGCTCGCCCCGTGGTTCGGATTCTCCGCCGAGCGTTACACCAAGCAGTTGAGCTTCTCGCTGCGGTTGCTCAAGCGGCTCGGAATGAAGTAGCCACGGGGTCGGCGCCAACGCTCATAAGGCGCTGACCTGATCCAGAGCGCTGATAGCGGGCCGCGTCAGACGGCTGCATCCCGTCGATCACGACGCGCCGGGCGGGGGTAAAGACTTGGTAATGTCTGTTACCCCGCTTTCTGCCGCCGTGCTCGTGCCAGTAGCGTGTAGGGGCAGATGGCACCGAACCGTCACCTCTGCGAGGGCCTTGGGGCTTGGGGGAGCGCGGGAATGGTGGATCTGACAACCTCACAGTTGTCCTATACGCAGATTTCCTGATTTGACGGGGATGGTGAACGATGGCCGGATCTTACGCAACAGACGCTGCGACGATGCAGAAGGCGGCCCAGCAGGTCCAGCAGGTCAGCGAGGAGATCAACGCGGAACTGCGCTCGCTGATGAGCAAGCTCGAGCCGGTCGCCGGCTCCTGGAAGGGCAACGCGGCCAGCGCGTTCCAGCAGCTGATGAGCCGCTGGCAGGAGGACGCCAGCAAGCTGACGCAGGCTCTGGCGAGCATCGCCGAGATGCTCGACTCGAGCAACAAGGCCTACTCGACGGCTGAAGAGAACAACTCGTCGCAGATCGGCGCGATTCTCAAGGGTCTCCAGTAAGAGGCAGACGGCAGGGTTCTTATCCGCCGCGCGCCGGTTGTTGAATTCACGAGGGGAGTAGGAAATGTCTGGTTACGGTTCCGGCAGCGTCGTCGTCACCTTCGCGACCATCGCGGAGGCCGCGCAGAACACTCAGGCCACGTATCAGAGCCTGGAGCAGAAGCTCAACGACCTGCACAGTTACCTGCAGCCGCTGGTCTCAAGCTGGACCGGTTCCGCGTCCGAGCAGTACCAGCAGAAGCAGCAGCAGTGGATGCAGGCTCAGACCGACCTGGGCAACGTGCTGCAGACGATCGGCCGGGTGCTCGACGAGACCGAGCAGGCCTACCGGCAGACCGAGTCGTCCAACGCCCAGAGCTGGAGCTGAGTCTTCGGTCAAGCGCGGGTGAGTCCGGCTCGTGGACGCGAGCCGGACTCTTCGTGCGTTCTGCTAAGGTGACGAACGTGCTTCAGTCCCGGCGATTTAGCTATGGCTTTCCGGCAGGTCCGGCAAGCCAGGCGGTCGCGCGCTGACGAACACGGCGAGACCACTTACGGCGCCCCGGACCCCGCAGGGTCCGGGGCGCCGTCGCGTTCGCCTCGGGTCGTGCGGACCGGCCGGCGCCTTCCCACACCGCCCGCAAGGACCCCTCCGGAAGGACCGACCGACCATGACCGCCACCGAGCTTTCGCCCCAGTCCCAGGCCGCGCCCGCCGCGCCTGCCGCACGCACCGAGCCCGCGGCGTCGAGCAGCGCCCCGTCACCCGCCGAAGCGATCGCCTCCGAGGCCGCCGGTGGCCCTGACGGCCCTGAGGGCGTGCTCTCCGGCCGTGAACGTATTGACGCCCTCGACGCCCAGATCGCCGCATTGGTGCAACGCCGGATCGACGTCTCCCGGCAGATCCAAGCCGCCCGGATCGCCGATGGCGGTCGCCGGGTGGACCTGCGCCGGGAGACCGAGATCATCGCCCGTTACTCCGCCGCGCTCGGCCGCCCCGGTACGGCGATCGCCATGGCCCTGCTCGAACTCGGCCGCGGACGCGCGTAACCGGACGTCCGATCAGTCGTTGTCCACGGCGGATGGGCCGGGGCGAACGGCCGGGGCCGGGCGAGCGACAACCGACCCGCGGCTGTGGGACCTCGCCTCGGTGCGTGTCCGCCGGCAGGGGACAGCCGGCAGCGTCCGCGTACCATTCCCGTCCCCGTGCCAGACCGCCGGGATCACTCCTGTCCGGCCAGGCACGGGGACCCTCGCGGCGGACGGCCGCTTTCCGCCGGTCCCCTAAACTGGTCGCACTATGGACTCCACTTCCCCCCTGGTCCTCGTCATCGACTTCGGCGCCCAGTACGCCCAGCTCATCGCGCGCCGGGTCCGCGAAGCGCGGGTCTACAGCGAGATCGTGCCGCACGACACGTCCGTCGCCGAGCTGCTGGCCAGGCGCCCGGCCGCGATCATCCTGTCCGGCGGCCCCTCCTCGGTCTACGCCGACGGCGCGCCGAACGTGGCCGCGGAGCTGTTCCGCGCCGGCGTGCCCACGTTCGGCATCTGCTACGGCTTCCAGGCCATGGCGCGGGCGCTCGGCGGCGTGGTCGACAAGACCGGGACGCGCGAGTACGGCGGCACCGACCTGGCCGTGCGCGAGTCCTCCTCGACGCTGTTCGCCGGGACCCCGGCCGCGCAGTCGGTGTGGATGTCGCACGGCGACTCGGTCGTCGCCGCGCCCGAGGGCTTCCTGGTCAGCGCGAGCACGAACGGAACGCCGGTCGCAGCCTTCGAAGACGACGAGCGGCGGCTGTACGGCGTGCAGTACCACCCCGAGGTGCTGCACTCGGCGCACGGGCAGAAGGTGCTGGAGAACTTCCTGTACCACGGCGCCGGGATCACCCCGAGCTGGACGATGGTCAACATCGTCGAGGAGGCCGTGGAGTCCGTGCGCGCCCAGGTCGGCGACCGCCGCGCGATCTGCGGCCTGTCCGGCGGGGTGGACTCCGCGGTCGCGGCCGCGCTCGTGCAGCGGGCCATCGGCCACCGGCTGACCTGCGTGTTCGTGGACCACGGGCTGCTGCGCAAGGGCGAGGCAGAGCAGGTGGAGAAGGACTTCGTCGCGGCCACCGGAGTGGAGCTCAAGGTCGTCGACGCCAGGCAGCGCTTCCTCGACGCGCTGTCCGGGGTGACCGATCCGGAGGAGAAGCGCAAGATCATCGGCCGGGAGTTCATCCGGGTCTTCGAGCAGGCGCAGGCCGAGATCGTCGCCGGCGACGCAGAGTCCGCACACAGCGCCTCGCCCGCCGACTGGTGCCTCGTGCAGGGCACCCTGTACCCCGACGTGGTCGAGTCCGGCGGCGGCGCGGGCACCGCGAACATCAAGTCGCACCACAACGTCGGCGGCCTGCCCGACGACCTCGAATTCGAACTCGTCGAACCGCTGCGCAAGCTGTTCAAGGACGAGGTGCGCCGGGTCGGCGAGGAGCTCGGCCTGCCCCCCGAGATCGTCTGGCGCCAGCCCTTCCCCGGCCCCGGCCTCGGCATCCGCATCGTCGGCGAGGTCACCGAGGAGCGGCTGGAGCTGCTGCGCGACGCGGACGCGATCGCCCGCGAGGAACTGACCAAGGCCGGGCTCGACCGGGCGATCTGGCAGTGCCCGGTGGTGCTGCTCGCGGACGTGCGTTCGGTCGGCGTCCAGGGCGACGGCCGGACATACGGGCACCCGATCGTGCTGCGCCCGGTCTCCTCCGAGGACGCGATGACCGCCGACTGGACCAGGCTTCCGTATGACGTGCTGGCCCGGATCTCGACGCGGATCACGAACGAGGTGCGCGACGTCAACCGGGTGGTGCTCGACGTCACGTCCAAGCCCCCGGGCACCATCGAGTGGGAGTGAGACCGGCGCCCGCGCGGACCTTCCGGTCTCGGATTATCGATATCCCGTAACGGATTCCCATCCGCCGCACCGTCCCCGCCCGGCGCGTGGCCTCACCGGTGTACGCTCCGAGCCTGCTGCCGATTCGTGACACAGGGAGGGGCGGGCGTGGCCCACGGACCGCAGTTGCATGGGCCGCAGCTCCACGGCGAGGTCCGGCGCGATTACGACCTCGAACTCACCCAGTTCGTCGACCGCTGCAAGGAGTTCGCCCGCGGTGAGGGCGTACCGGCCGCGCTGTCGCACTCGGAGTCCGGCGCGCGGCAGTGGATCTCCGACGAGCTGACCCGTCGGGCCGGCCGGCTGGCCGCGGCGTCGCGGCGGGAGAACGCGGCCTGGCTGGCGCTGGTCGGCCGGCAGGCGATGCGCGGCGCGTGGTGGCTGCTGGTCGCGGTGCTTGTGGTCGACCTGGCCACGCTGCCGCTCTCGGACGGCTGGACGATGCCGCGGACCGCGGCCCCGGTCGCCTTCCTCGCCTTCGCCGCGCTGTTCACGCTGTTCAGCCTGGTGCACAGCGACATCGGCGGGGTGCTGTGCTTTCTGATCGGGGTCGACGGAAGGCTCTCGCTGCCGCGCACCCTCGGGGTGCTGTGGGCGGCGAGCCTGGCGACCGCCTTCGTGTACTTCGGGGTCGAGGACATCGCGGCGGGCGATCCGGCCGAACGCGCGCAGATCACCGCGTCCCTCTCGCATCTGCGTTGGGAGTACCTTGCGCTGCTCGCGACACCGGTCGTGGTCGCGGTGATCAGCAGCGCGGTCTTGGCCGCGCGGATGCGCCGCAGGGCCGCGCCGTACCTGCCGGGCCAGCGCTCGCAGCTGCGCGACCTGCTGGTCGAGGAGACCGGCCTCGGCTCGCTGGCCGCCGCGGTGTGGCTCCCGGTGAACCTCGTCGGCGTGCTGTTCCTGGTGATCGGGCTGGCCGAGAACCCGTATCAGCTCCCGCAGCTGCCCGCCGCGGTCACCGCCATCGCGCTCGGCGCCGCCGTGCTCTATCTGGCGGTCAAGCTGACCGAAGTGCGCAAGCCGGTTCTGGTCTCCGTCGTCAGGGTTCGTACTCCGGGTGAGCCGGACGGCCCCATCCGGCAGGGCGACGAGATCGAGATCCGCGGCCTCGGCTTCGTGCCCGCGGCGGCGGCGTCCCCCGACCAGTTGGCCCGTATCGTGGTCAAGCTCGGCCCCATCCACATCCATGTCCCGCTCGTCCCGGACCAGGACGGCGCCTTCATCAACCCCACCGACACGTCCGTGACGGTACCGATCCCGTATGAGGCCGAACCGGGCCCGTGGACGGTACGCGTCGTGACGGCCGCAGGCCTGGAGACGAGCGACTATCCGCTCGACATCCTCGCCGACGAGGTCTGATTCGCCGGCGCCTGATGACGCCTGCGGCTGGCCTGGTAACGCCTGCGGCTTCCGCCGCCACTCTGGCCCGGCTGTTTAGCGTCGCGTCTCGTATCTGGTCAGCACGACGCCGCCGGGGAACGTCCGCGTCTCGACCAGGTTCAGGTTGACCCAGCTGTCCAGCGCGGTGAACATCGGCGTGCCGCCGCCCACCAGGACCGGCACGGTGGCCAGCGCGTACTCGTCGATCAGTCCGGCCCGCATGGCAGCGGCGGCGAGCGTTGCGCCACCGATCTTCATGGGTCCGCCGTCCTCGGCCTTGAGCCGGGCGATCTCGGCGACGGCGTCGCCGGTGAACAGGCGGGTGTTCCAGTCGACCTTGTCGATCGTCGAGGAGAACACCACCTTGGGTGTGTCCCGCCAGTTCCGTGCGAATTCGATCTGCGCCGGGGTGGCGTCGGGCTGCTGGTCGCCGGTCGGCCAGTAGGCGCTCATCGTCTGCCACAGTTTGCGCCCGTAGAGCGAGAGCTCGCTGGCGAGTTCCTGGACGAGCCACCACTCGAAGAGTTCGTCGCTCGGCGGCCCGCCCCAGCCGATGTCGTCGCCAGGTGCGGCGATATAGCCGTCCAGGGTCGCATTCATGCCGTAGATCAGCTTCCGCATGGCGCCAGCCTCCCGTGAGTCATCTGCACTGTAAAGACGGGCGCGACCGGAGTCGGCTCGCGTTAGGGCGCGTCACCAATCGTCGTGGCTGCGGGAGCCGGCTCGGGCGCGGCCGTTGCGGCGGGCGCGAAGGAAGCCGCCGACGACGCCGGACAGGCCTAGACCGAGCAGCAGGAACGAGAGCGTCCAGCCCGCGTTGACGTCGAGATGCCCACCCGACGCGAGCAGGTACGCCCCGCCGAGCAGGAAGAACACGAGTCCGGCGAGGATGGACACCGGGTCGGCCGAGTCGCGCATCGAGATTCCTCGTCCGGTGCGAGTGCCGCGCTCGTTCGGGCGCTCGGGGTCTGTCGCTGCTGTCGCTGCCACCGTCGTCGCTTCCTGGAGAGTCGGGTATTCGGGTAGTGGCGCGGAGAGCGGTTCCGTGAACGTCTCTTCGCCGGGCTGCTCGATCGGCTCGAACGGTTCAGTTGGCACGGTCCACCTCCAGGTCTCCGGCGCCCGCTTTGAGGTCCAGCACGATCGTTCCGTGTGAGCTGCCGATCGACGCGGCCTCGAAGCCGTTGGTCAGGTCGAGGCCGGAGCGCTGCGAGCCGTCCGGGAACTGCATGCGGCCCACGCCCACGTGCGCGGTGATCTGGAGCGCGACGTCGTCGGGCACGGTGACGAGGATCTGGCCCGCGCCGACATAGGCGGTGACGTGCACGGTGCCGCCTCGCGGATCGACGTTCGACAGGTCGAGCTGGCCCTTGCCCGCGGCCAGGTTGTAGGGCGAGCGGATCGTCGCGGCGGAGGCCGGTGCCCACGTCGTGTCGCCGGTCTCGCCGCGCAGCGGGACGCCGATCGCGTTGGCCACGATCAACGGCACCGACAGCACCAGGCCCAGCGGAATCAGCGCCCTGGCACGCCCGAACAGGCCGCCCACGACCATTCCCGCGCCGACGGCCATGACCGCCAGCGCCAGCCCCGACGTGCCGCCGACGTGGAACACGCCGACCTGCGCCAGCACCCCGATCACGCCGAGGATCAGCAGCGCGACGGAGAGCGTCAGGCCACTGAGCCGCCGCTGCCTCGGCTCGTCGACCTCGGGAGCCTCGCCGGTGAGGCCGGCTGCTCCCGCGGCCTCGGCACCGGGGACGTAGCCGCGGTACTCCCAGCCGAGCGCGGAGCCGTACGCCGCCTCTTCCGCGGCGAATCCCTCCGGCGGGGCGTCGACCGGAGCGCTTTCGCCACCCATCGCACCCGCGGCGCTCGGCGCGCTCGCGCCAGGTCCGGGAGCCGGATACGTCGGTACCGGACGCTGCCACCACGGTTGCGGCCGCTCTCCCGCGCCTGCTCCCGCATCCGGACCGGCGTACTGCGCGGTTCCGGGCTGGCCGCCGCGGCGCGCGTCACCGCGCCAGATCAGCACCAGGATGATCGCGGCCGCCAGCACCAGCAGCGGGATCGCGTGGTGGAAGCCGGTGGCAAGTGTGGTGAGCGCGACCATGAAGCCGAGGACCACGAGCACCGCGACCGCCACCGCGCCCAGCGTGCTGCGCCCGGTCAACAGCCGGTGCGCCTCTGACTCATGCTCCCCGTCCGCGGGCACGAACAGCCACGCGGCCGCGTAAGCCAGCAGGCCGAAGCCGCCGAAGAAGGTGAGCACCACGAACAGGATGCGGAACACCACCGGATCGACGTCCAGGTGCCGGCCGAGGCCCCCGCAGACCCCGGCGATCATCCTGGAGCGTCGATCGCGGCGCAGTACCGGTCGCGCCGAGCCCGGCCCCTGCTCCGGTCCCGGCTGCGCACTTCCGGCGTTGTACGCTCCCCATCCGGCCGAGGACGCGCCTCCCCGCGCGCCCCCGGCCGCCGTGCCCGGGCCCCAGCCCCAGGCGCCGCCGCTCCCCGCAGCGCCTCCCGCGCCTGGGTTCCCCGTGCCCGGGTTCCCCGCTCCAGCGCCGGCCGCCGCACCGGTCCCCGCGCCTAGGTGCCCCGCGCCCGGGTTCCCCGCTCCAGCGCTGGCCGCCGCACCGCTCCCCGCAGCGCCTGCCGCGCCCGGGTTCCCCGCCCCTGCGCTGGCCGCCGCACCGCTCCCCGCAGTGCCTGCCGCGCCCGGGTTCCCCGCTCCCGCGCCGACGCCACTCGACTCAGCACCGCTCATTCCGGCCCCACCCGCTTCTGCATCGCTCATGTCCCCAAGACTGCCGCGCCCGGCGGCTCCTGCCATCGGGCGCTCCCAGGATCCAACCCGGAAGTTCATCCCCGAGTCCGGCTCCGGGTCATCCCCGATGCACAATCGCCGCGCGCCGTGTGAGCATGGCTGTCGTGATGCCGTTGTGATGACGCCGCCGCTGCCCGAAGGCACCCGCCGCCTCTACCGATCCTCGGAACGGCGGCTGGTCGGTGGTGTCGCGCGCGGACTCTCGCTGCATCTCGGCGTCGACGTCTGGCTGCTGCGGCTCGCCTTCGTGCTGCTCGTGTTCGTCGGCGGCGCGGGCATCGTCACGTACGCGGCCTTCTGGCTGTTCGTGCCGCTCGGCAAGGTGCCTCAGGTCGACCGCTCGGCTCCGCGCCCCGGTGCGCGTGCGGCCGTGGCGATCGCGATCGCCGCCGAGGCGGTCCTGGTGATCGGGATCGGCGGCACGAACAACTCGGGCAAGTGGAACGTCCTGCTGCCGGTGGCCGCCGTGGTGGTCGGGCTCGGGGTGCTGTGGCGGCAGGCCGACGACGCCCAGCGCGCGCGCTGGCTCCGGCCGCACCGGTTCAATCCCTCCTCGCTGCTGCGCGGGCTGCTCGGCTCGGCGGTGGTGCTCGGCGGCATCGCGGTCCTGGTCTCCGGCGGGGTGCCATGGAACAAGGCCGGCCGCGTCCTGCTCGCCGCGGGCGCGCTGGTCGCCGGGGTGCTGCTGATCGCGACGCCGTTCCTGCTGCGGGTTTTCCGCGACCTGTCCGCCGAGCGGTCCGAGCGCATCCGCTCCCAGGAGCGGGCCGAGGTGGCGGCGCTGATGCACGATTCCGTCCTGCACACGCTGACGCTCATTCAGCGCAGCAGCGCCGACGCGGCGGAGGTCGCGCGGCTGGCCCGGGCGCAGGAGCGCGACTTGCGCTCCTGGCTCTACGAGGGCGGTCCGCGGCCGCGCTCGGGAGGCGACGTGCCGCCGGAGACCTTCGTGCAGGCGATCAAGGCCGCGGTCGCGGAGGTCGAGGACCGGCACGGCGTGCAGATCGAGGTGGTCACGGTCGGCGACGCGCCACTCGACGAGCACCTGGGCGCCTGTGTCGCGGCCGCCCGGGAGGCCGCGGTCAACGCGGCGAAATACGCGAAGGGCGCCCCGATCTCGGTCTACGCGGAGCTGGAGACCGACGGCAACCGCACCCGCAGCGCCGAGGTCTTCGTGCGCGACCGCGGACCGGGATTCGAGCTGGACACCGTCGCCACCGACCGAATGGGCATCCGCGAGTCCATTGTCGGAAGAATGCGGCGATTCGGCGGAGAGGCAAGCATTCGCACCGCGCCCGGCGAGGGCACCGAGGTACGCATAGAGTGGCGTCGTGACTGATCAGGGGCGTGAGAAAGTGTCGAGCGCAGAGGCCGAAGTCGATCGAGGCGAGGCGATGGCCGCCGGCGAAGCGGCGGCTACGGCGGCCACCCCGATCCGGCTGGTGCTCGTCGACGACCACCGCATGTTCCGCACCGGCGTGCGCGCAGAGCTCGACGAGGTAGCCGGCGCTGCGGTGGAGGTCGTCGGTGAAGCGGACGACGCGCCGCGCGCCGTCGCGGTCATCTTGGCGACGCGGCCACAGGTCGTGCTGCTCGACGTGCACCTGCCGGGCGGCGGCGGAATCGAAGTCCTCAAACAGTGTCTCGCACGTGCGCCCGAGGTGCGGTTCTTGGCGCTTTCCGTCTCGGACGCCGCCGAGGACGTGATCGGAGTCATTCGAGCGGGGGCGCGCGGCTACGTCACTAAGTCCATCACCGGTACCGAACTCGTCGACGCGGTACGTCGGGTCGCCGACGGTGACGCCGTCTTCTCGCCGCGCTTGGCGGGCTTCGTGCTGGACGCGTTCTCGGGCTCGGCCGCACCCGTGGACGAGGAGCTGGACCGGCTGACGGCGCGTGAGCGCGAGGTGCTGCGCCTTATCGCTCGCGGCTACGCGTACAAGGAAATCGCACGTGAGCTGGTCATCTCGGTGAAGACCGTGGAGAGCCACGTGTCCTCCGTGCTGCGCAAACTGCAGCTCTCCAACCGCCACGAACTGTCCCGCTGGGCTACCGCGCGCAGACTCGTCTGAGATTAGTGAGTCTTTCTCATATATAATACTCGGAGCCAAGACGAGGGGGTCAGGTGACGAGGATTCCAGCAGGGCGGTCGAGCAGCGCAAAGCGGGACGGGGCCACGGGGACGAACAGCAGCGCCGGCGCTCGCAACGCCGGCGCCGCAGCCAGCGGAGAAGGCTGGCTGCGCCGGCTGCTCGGCTACACCTGGAAGTACAAGAAACTCGTCATCGTCGCCGTGGTCGCCTCACTCGCGCTCACCGGCATCAACCTTGCCGTGCCGCTGATTCAGCGCGCTGTCATCGACGACGTGATCATCAGGCACTCGCAGCCGTTGCTGCCCTGGGCGATCACGCTCATCGCCGTCGCGGTACTGAACCTGGTCGTCTCGCGCACCCGGCGTTACGTCGGCGGCCGGGTCGGCATCGAGGTGCAAAACGACCTGCGCACCGACGTGTTCGACGCCCTCACCCAGCTCGACGGGCAGGGCCAGGACAACCTGGAGACCGGGCAGATCGTCTCGCGCTCCTCCTCCGACATCAACATCGTCGCCCAGCTGCTCGGGATGTCCCCGATGCTGGTCGGCACGATGCTCACCTTCATCAGCTCGCTGGTCGCGATGCTGGTGCTCTCGCCGGAGCTCACGCTGATCGGGCTCGCCGTCGGCCCCGGCCTCGCCGTGGTCACCACGCTGGCCCGCAAGCGGCTGTTCCCGGCCACCTGGGACGCGCAGCAGAAGGCCGGGATGCTGGCCGGCGTGGTCGAGTCCGCGGTCACCGGCGTGCGCGTGGTGAAGGGCTTCGGTCAGGAGCGCCAGGAGGTGCGCAAGCTCGAGAGCGCCGCCGAGTCGGTGTTCGCCGCCCGGCTGCGCTCGATCCGGCTGACCGCGAAGTACAACCCGACCCTCAGCGCGATCCCCACCCTCGGACAGCTCGGCGTGCTGGCCTTCGGCGGCTGGCTGGCGCTGCGCGGGCACATCACCCTCGGCACCTTCCTCGCCTTCTCCGCCTACCTGGCCCAGTTCGGCGGGCCGGTGCGCGCCCTTTCCACGCTGCTGACCTTCGGCCAGCAGGTGCGGGCCAGCGCGGTGCGCGTCTTCGAGGTCATCGATTGCAAGCCGCAGATCACCGACCTGCCGGACGCGCCGCCGCTGCCGGAGGGCGCCGAGGGCGTCACGTTCGAGAACGTGACCTTCGGCTACCTGCCCTCCCGCCCGGTGCTCAAAGGCCTGACGCTGGAGGTGCGGCCCGGCGAGACGCTGGCGCTGGTGGGCACGGCCGGCTCCGGCAAGTCGACCGTCGCGATGCTGCTGCCCCGCTTCTACGATCCGCAGTCCGGCGCGGTGCGCATCGGCGGGAACGACCTGCGCGAGGTGACCACCGACTCGGTGCGCGCCTCGATCGGCCTGGTGATGGAGGACGCGTTCCTGTTCTCCGAGTCGGTGCGGGCGAACATCGCCTACGGGCGGCCGGACGCGACCGAGGAGCAGATCCGCGCCGCCGCCCGCGCCGCCGAGGCCGAGCGGTTCATCGAGGACCTTCCGCAGGGCTATGACACCGTGGTCGGGGAGCAGGGCCTGACCCTCTCCGGCGGCCAGCGCCAGCGCGTCGCCCTCGCCCGCGCCCTGCTGACCGATCCGCGCATCCTGCTGCTCGACGACGCGACCTCGGCGATCGACGCGGCCACCGAGGCCGAGATCCACGCGACGCTGCGCCGGGTGATGGCCGGGCGCACGACGGTCCTGATCGCCCACCGCCGCTCCACGCTGCAACTCGCGAACCGGATCGCAGTGCTCGACGAAGGACGCCTGGTGGACGTCGGCACGGCGGCAGAGCTTGAGCGGCGCTGCCCCCTCTACCGGCTTTTGCTCTCCGGTCCCGGCGACGACGCCGAGGGCGTGGACGCTGGCGAGCTGAGCGCGGTGCTGGCCGACCCGGAGCTGGAATCCGGCGTGGTCGCGGAGGCCGAGGCCGTCCTCGACGCCGCGGCGCCGGCGATTGCGGGCTCCGGCTCGATCAACGGCGCGAAGCCGAAGGGCGTCCTGGTCGGCGGCGTGACGCCGGAACTCTGGGACCGCTCGAAGCTCGCCGGCGTCAACCCCCTCGCCGCCTACTACAAGCGGCGGGCCGAGGGCGGCGGGGGCGGCGGCCCGGGCCGGATCATGGCCGCGCTGCCCGCCACTCCCGAGCTGCTGGCGAAGGTCGCCGCGCTGCCGCCCGCGACCGACAAACCCGGCCTCGACGCAGCCCTCGTACATGCCGAGGAGCCGGAGTTCTCGCTGCGCAGGCTGCTGCGTCCGTTCGCCTGGCTGCTCGCCCTCGGCCTGCTGCTCGAAGCCGCCGACGCGCTCGCCTCGCTCCTCATTCCGGCCCTGATCCGCACCGCGGTGGACCAGGGCATCCAGGGCGCGGCGTACCACGTCATCGTCACCATGTCGATCTTCGGCCTGCTGCTGGTGGTCGGCGACTGGATCGTCGAGTCGATCCAGACCATGGTCACCGGGCGCACCGGCGAACGCCTGCTCTACCTGCTGCGCGTCAAGTCCTTCTCGCACCTCCAGCGCCTCGGCCTGGACTACTACGAGAAGGAGATGGGCGGCCGGATCATGACCCGGATGACCACCGACATCGACGCGCTCGCCTCCTTCCTGCAGAACGGCGTCTCGGCCGCCGTGGTCTCGGTGCTCACCTTCTTCGGCATCGCCGCCGCCCTGCTGGTGCTGGACTGGCGGATGGCGCTGGTGGTCTACGCCGTGCTGCCGATCCTCGTCGCCGCGACCCTGATCTTCCGCAAGAAGTCCTCCCGCGCCTACACCGAGGCGCGCGAGCGGATCAGCGCGGTCAACGCGGACTTGCAGGAAAACGTGGCCGGAATGCGGGTGACTCAGGCGTTCCGGCGTGAGGGCGTCAACCGCGACCGGTTCGCCGGAAAGGCCGACGCTTACCGCGTCACCCGCACCCGCGCGCAGAAGTACATCGCGACGTACTTCCCGTTCGTCCAGTTCCTCGCCGACCTCGCCGGCGCCCTCGCGCTGGTCTACGGCGCGCACCGGATCGGGCAGCACACGCTGACCGCCGGCGCGCTGATCGCGTACCTGCTGTACGTGGACATGATCTTCTCGCCGATCCAGCAGCTCTCCCAGGTCTTCGACGGCTATCAGCAGGCGAACGTCGGCCTGCGCCGTATCCGAGACCTGATGCGCACGCCGACCGCCACGCCTGAGGCCGAGGAACCGCTGGCGATTCCGGCGAACGGATTGACCGGTCGGATCGAGTTCCGCGACGTGCACTTCGCCTACTCACCGGACGCTCCTGAAGCGCTGCGCGGCATCGGCGTGACCATCGAGCCCGGCACGACCGTGGCGCTGGTCGGCGAGACCGGCGCGGGAAAGTCCACGCTGGTCAAATTGGTCGCCCGTTACTACGACCCGACCGCGGGCTCGGTGCGCGTGGACGGCGTGGACCTGCGCGAGTACGACCTGGCCGGCTATCGCGCGCGGCTCGGCGTGGTCCCGCAGGAGGCATATCTGTTCCCTGGCACGGTTCGCGACGCCATCGCCTACGGCCGTCCCGAGGCGACTGACGCAGAGGTCGAAGCCGCGGCTCGGGCGGTCGGCGCGCACGACGTGGTCGCGCGACTGTCCGACGGATACCTGCACCAGGTGGGCGAGCGCGGCCGCAACCTGTCCGCCGGGCAGCGGCAACTGCTCGCGCTGGCGCGCGCCTACCTGGTCGATCCGGACATCCTGCTGCTGGACGAGGCGACCGCCGCGCTCGACCTGGCCACCGAGGCCGCGGTCACCCGGGCGATGGACGAGGTGGCCCGCGCCCGCACCACGCTCGTCGTCGCACACCGGCTGACCACGGCGGCCCGCGCAGACCGGATCCTGGTGCTGGAGGGCGGCCGTGTCGTCGAGGACGGGACGCACGACGCGCTCTTGGCGGCGCAGGGGGCGTACGCGCGGCTCTGGGCGGCGTTCGCGGAGGCTTCGGCAGAGGTCTGACACCGCGGCCGGAGCGCGCGGCTGCGTGGCTGTACGGGCCGGGACGGCGCCGAAGTTCGGTACAGCGGCGCGCACTCAGTGCAGCTGTGAAGCCAGTACAGCGCCGAATCCAGTGCCACCGCGAACTCAGTACAGCCGCGAATCCAGTGCCGCCGCGAATTCAGCACTGCGGTGACGGCGGGCCGCGGCGCAAAGGTGCGCCCGGACCGTCGGGTGGGTGGCCGCGGGAGGTGGTGGGGTTGGATGCGGCGGTTTCGACGGTCCGGGCGCTGTCGGGGCGGCTGCCAGGCCGGTCGGGGGGAGGGGAAGGCCGACCTGGCAGGCCCGCTTCTTCATGAGGCACTGGAGGCGGTGCGTCGCTACCGCGACCGCGGTCAGTGAAGCGCTGCGTGCTCGGACGCTGGTGGAGTTGTACCGACCGCGTCGATTGACGGCCGGTGAGGCGAACCAGGGCCGGTGGTTCCGGCGCGGACCGCCGTGCGGCCCGCGCCTTCAGCTGTCAGAACCGGCCGTAGCCCGAGACCGGCATGTACGAGTAGTACTTCGACGACGGGTCGAGCGAACCCCAGACCACCCCGACGTTGGAGTTGCGCGCGTCGATGAACATGCCGTTGCCGACGTACATCGCGATGTGGCTCGGCGGATATCCGTAGAAGTAGATGACGTCGCCTGGCTGGAGGGCCGACTCGGGGATCGAGGTCGCCGCGGCGGCCTGCTCCTCCGACGTGCGCGGTATCGACATGCCGGCGGAGGCGTACGCGGCGTAGATCAGACCGGAGCAGTCAAATGCGCCGGGGCCGGTGTCGCCATACACGTACGGGTCGCCGACCTTCGACTTGACGTAGGCGACCGCTGCTGCCGCCCGGCCGGAGACAGCGGGCAGCGGACCGTTGTAACCGCTGGTCGACCCGCCTCCGGCGGCGATCGTGGCGCGCACCGGGGCGGAGAGCGTCGCGAGCAGCGCCTGCTCCTTGGTGAGCGAGGCGGCGATCTGGGCCTTGTGCGCCGCGGCCTGGCTGCGTACCTGCTGCTCTTCGGCCAGCGCCGCGGTGGCGGCCTTCTTGTCCTGGGCGAGCTGGGCCTTCTCCTGGACGATGCTCTTGAGCAGCATCGCCTCCTGCTGGGCTTGCTGGTCCTGCATCCCGGCCTGGCTCAGGTACTTCTCCGGGCTCGCGTTGAGCGCGAGCTGAAGGGTCGGGGAGATGCCACCGTTGCGGTACTGCGCGGCCGCCTGCAAACCCATCGTGGTCTCGAGGGTGTCGAGCGCCGACTGCTCGCGGGTGATCTGGGCCTGAAGCCCGTCGACCTTCTGCTGAAGCTTGGCGTACTGCTCCTGGGCCGCGTCGTACTGCTGGCCGGCGACTTCGGCCTGCTGGTTGAGCGTCGCGACTTCGGCTTTGACCTGGCTGAGACTCTGCGTCGGTGACGCCTGGCTGGTTCCCGGCATCAGCGCGACGGTGCCTGCGGTCACACCGACCACGGCCGCCGCGGCGGTAGCTCTACCGGTTACCTTCGGGGCGCGATGAGACGCCATAACTCCTTCTTCCGACGGCGCCTACCGGGTTAGCTGACGGGTTCGGGCTGGAAGAAGTCGCCCTACGCCTTGCCCGGCGCGCTCGGCGGTGACCGAACGAGTCTGGCGCGGCGATTCACCCCGGTGGGACTGTGGGTCCCCGGCTCCCGTGGCGACTGCAGGTCTTGATCCGGCCCACTGGGGAGAGGGGCGCGCATCTCGGTCCTGCCGAACGCCTTGGGACTCGGCGCGGAAGCCGGCGGCCGGTGCGGGGGACCGGCAGGCTCGCCGACTTCTGGCCCGTAACCATAGCGAGATGTCGCCCGAATGGCCGCCGCGGGCCTCGGGATTTTGTTTCGTCTTTGCCCGCAGAACCCTGGCGCGACGCCGGCGCGGCGTTCGGCCCTCTCGGCCGCTGCCTGAGCCTCTGCACCTGAAAGTCCGTTTTGCCCGCTCGGTTTCCACGCTAAACCCGGGGCCGCCCGGCGCCGTGACGTAGAGCACATTGGCCCGAGATTTTCACGACATCATGTCGGTAAAATCGGGCCTCGCCCGGAGCGCGCGGCGAGGCTTCGGCGGACCCTGACCCGCCCGCCGCAGCGGATGAGTAACTGCTCTGCTCCACACCGTGTTGTTCGCGCGTTGCCTCGTTCAGCCGCGTGTGTCGGCATTCCGGCGTCATAGCGTTCGCGTTCAGGCATGGCAACGTCTTTTCGGCGCCCGCCGTTCCCACATCTGACGATCCGCAAGATCCGGTACCGGCGCGCGCCGGCACTCCGGCCGCGCCAGTGCCCGCCACCAGCGCCCCGGCCAGGCCGCCGATCCTGTCGGCCGCGCGCTCTAAACTCGGTCCCACGATGAGCAGTTCCTCAGCTTCATACGAAGCCCCCCTCTTCGACCTGCCCAAGCCGCCGCCCGGTGCCGGTCGTGCCGTGGCGCGCACCCGGGCCGAGGCGGCGCTGCCCGCGCTCCCGTCAGCGGCCTTCCCGGTGGAGGGCGACCTCGCGGAGCGCGACTGGCTGCCCGAGCCGCCGCCCGAGGAGGAAGAGGGCGCGGCGCCGCCGCCCGAGGACGTGGAGCACGAGCGCGCCGAGGCCGCGCGCACCTTCGCCCCCGCCAGGCTGCGTTCCGGGCTCGATCCGGAGGCCCTGCTCTCCGGGCTCAACCCGGCCCAGCGCGAGGCGGTCGTGCACACCGGCAGCCCGCTGCTCATCGTCGCCGGCGCCGGATCCGGCAAGACCAGGGTGCTGACTCACCGGATCGCCTACCTGCTGGCCGAGCGCGGGGTGCATCCCGGCGAGATCCTGGCGATCACGTTCACCAACAAGGCAGCCGCCGAGATGAAGGAGCGCGTCGCCGCGCTCGTCGGGCCGCGGGCCAAGATCATGTGGGTCTCCACGTTCCACTCGGCCTGCGTGCGGATCCTGCGCCGCGAGCACACCCACCTCGGTCTGCCCTCGTCCTTCACGATTTACGACGCGGACGACTCGCGCCGGCTGATCACCACGGTGGCCCGCGACCTGGAACTGGACGTGAAGCGGCATCCACCGCGCGGCCTGCTGGCCCAGATCTCCGCGCTCAAGAACGAACTGGTCGACCACGAGAGCGCCAGGGACAAGGCCGCCAGCGAGCAGGAGCGGCTGATCGCCGAGGTCTACGCGAACTACCAGCAGCGGCTGATCGCGGCCAAGGCGCTGGACTTCGACGACCTGATCATGACCACGGTCAACCTGTTCCAGGCGTTCCCTGCGGTCGCCGAGTCCTACCGGCGCCGGTTCCGGCACGTGCTGGTCGATGAGTACCAGGACACCAACCACGCGCAGTACGTGCTGGTGCGCGAGCTGGTCGGCGGAGCGGTGTCGCAGGCTCCGAAGTACACCGTGGACGGGGAGCTGGTCGGCGCCGGACCCGATGACCGTGCGCACGACGCGGCCGGCGAGGTGCCGCCGGCCGAACTGTGCGTGGTCGGCGACGCGGACCAGGCGATCTACGCCTTCCGTGGCGCGACCATCCGCAACATCCTCGAGTTCGAGGCCGACTACCCGAACGCGACCACGATCCTGCTGGAGCAGAACTACCGCTCGACGCAGACGATCCTGGCCGCGGCCAATTCGGTCATCGACCGCAACAAGAGCCGCCGGGCCAAGAACCTGTGGACGGACGCCGGCGACGGCGCGCTGATCACCGGTTATGTCGGCGACAACGAGCATGACGAAGCGGCGTTCGTCGCCAACGAAGTGGACCGGCTTACCGACGAGGGGCTTGCTAAACCGGGCGAGGTGGCGGTTTTCTATCGGACCAACGCCCAGTCCCGAGTCTTCGAGGAGCTGTTCATCCGAGTCGGCCTGCCCTACCGGGTGGTCGGCGGCGTCCGCTTCTACGAGCGCAAGGAGGTCAAGGATGCGCTGGCGTACCTGCGCGCTTTGGCGAACCCGGACGACTCGGTTTCGCTGCGCCGCGTCGTCAACGTACCCAAACGCGGCATCGGCGAGCGCGCTGAGGCGATGCTCGACGCGCTGGCTCAGCGCGAACGGATCTCCTTCGGCGCGGCGATCGACCGCGCAGACGAGGCGTACGGCCTGGCGGCGCGGTCGCTGAACGCGGTCAAGGGCTTCGCGGCGCTGATGGCGGCGCTGCGCGAGCAGATGGCCGAGGGCGCCGGCCCGGCCGCGATGCTGGAGTCGATCCTGGAGCGCACCGGTTACGTGGCCGAGCTGCAGGAGTCCAGCGATCCGCAGGACGAGAGCCGCGTCGAGAACCTGCAGGAACTGGTCGCGGTCGCGCACGAATACGAGCAGACCGATCCGGAGGGCGGGATCACCGGCTTCCTTGAGCGGGTCGCGCTGGTCGCCGACGCGGACCAGATCCCGGACCGCGACAGCGGCGGCGTGGTCACGCTGATGACTTTGCACACCGCGAAGGGCCTGGAGTTCCCGGTCGTGTTTCTGACCGGTCTTGAGGAAGGCGTCTTCCCGCACACCCGCTCGCTCGGCAACGCCAAGGAACTGGAGGAGGAGCGCCGGCTCGCGTACGTCGGCATCACGCGCGCGCGGCAGCGGCTCTACTTCACCCGCGCGGTGATGCGCTCGGCCTGGGGCTCGCCCGCGTACAACCCGCAGTCGCGGTTCCTGTCCGAGGTGCCGGACAAGTTGATCGACTGGAAGCGCACCGCCCCGGAACCGCAGTCCACGTCGTTCGGCACGCTCGCGCCCTCGCTGACGGCAGCGGCGCAGCGCTCGCGGGAGCGGGGCTTCAAGTCGGCCGGCCCCGGCAATCGGGAGCCGATCTCCGTCGCGCCGGGGGACCGGGTGGTGCACGACACGTACGGCCTCGGCACGGTCGTCGCGGTCGAGGGACGCTCCGGCGAGCACGCGACGGTGGACTTCGGCTCCTCCGGCGTGCGCAAGCTGGTGCTCGCGTTCGCTCCACTGCAGAAGCTCTAGCCGCTGCCGCTGCCGGTGTCACTGGTGCCGTACTAGCGCCGGCGGCATACCGCGGCCGGCTCGCTACCTGCCCTGCTCGAGACCCAGGTAGCGCAGCACTGCCAGGACCCTGCGATGGTCGGCCGCGGAGACCGGCAGGTCCAGCTTGGTGAAGATGTTCGCCACGTGCTTCTCCACGGCGCGCTCGGTCACGAACAGCGCCTCGGCGATCGCGCTGTTCGAGCGGCCCTCGGCCATCAGCGCCATCACCTC
The DNA here is from genome assembly GCF_035653575.1 of Actinocrinis sp. Taxonomy (GTDB): domain Bacteria; phylum Actinomycetota; class Actinomycetes; order Streptomycetales; family Catenulisporaceae; genus Actinocrinis. The sequence goes on along the minus strand of NZ_DASRBQ010000111.1, from coordinate 20,540 downwards.
TCGCTCGCGCGGGCTGAGCACGTCCGCGACCGAGGTGGCCCGGCTCGCGCCGACCAGCTGTGAAACGACCTCCGGGTCGAGCGCGGTACCGCCCGCCGCTACGCGTTCCAAAGCGTCTACGAAGTCCTTCACGTCCAAGACGCGCTCCTTGAGCAGATAGCCGATTCCGGCCGAGCCGCCGGCCAGCAGCCTGCCCGCGTACTGCGTCTCCACGTACTGCGAGAACAGCAACACCGGCAGCTTCGGGTCGCGGCTGCGCAGCTCCAACGCCGCGCGCACGCCCTCGTCGGTATGGGTGGGCGGCATCCTGATGTCGGCGACGACGATGTCGGGCCGGTGCTCGGCGACCGCGAGCTTGAGCGCTTCGCCATCGGCGACCGCCGCGGCGACCTGGTGCCCCTCGTCCTCCAGCAGGCCGATGAGCCCGCCGCGCAGGATCGCGGTGTCCTCGGCGATGACTACGAGCATTGCTATCCCGTCCCGTTCCAACCCGTTGCCGGTTCCGTCACAGCCTGATCGGCAGCTCGATCGTGATCGTGGTCGGGCCGCCCGGCGGGCTGTCCACGTCCAAGTGCCCGTCTACGGTTCGTACCCGCTCGGCCAGTCCGCGCAGCCCGGTGCCCGCGCCGTCCAGCCGCGCGCCGCCCTTGCCGTCATCCGTGGCGATCAGCCGCGTGCGCTCGCCGTCGGACAGCAGCGTGAGCGCGATCGTGGACGCCCCGCTGTGCTTGCCGGCGTTCGTCAGCAGCTCCGCCGCGCTGAAGTACAGCATCGTCTCCACCGAGGCGGGCGGGCGCTGTGGTAGTTCCACGCGCACCGAGGCCGGGATCGGCGAACGCGCCGCCAGCGTGCGCAGCGCGGGTTCGAGCCCTGAATCCAGCGCCGGCGGGTGAATGCCGCGCACCAGTTCCCGCAGCTCGCCGATGATCTCCTTGGCGTCCTGCCGCGACGTGCGCACCAGCTCCGAGACGCGGTCGTACTCCTGCGCCTTGAGCCGGGATTCGGCCCGCCCGAGCTGCATGCCGAGTGCGACCAGGCGGGCCTGCACCCCGTCGTGCAGATCGCGCTCGATCCGGCGAAGCGTGGCCGCGGCCTCGTTGATCGCGTTCGCCCTGGTCTCCTCCAGCTCCCTGATCCGCACCGAACTGGCCGACGGGCCAAGCAGCCGGGGCAGCAGCCAGCGGTCGATGAGCAGCGAGGCGCGGGTGATCCACGGGCAAGCGCACAGCACCAGCGCACCGAACGCCGCCGCCAGCATCGCGCGCGGCCAGGTGTCGAAGTAGAAGCTGCCGAGCTGGAGCGCCGAGCTGTGGCGAACGCCGTACCGATCGGTGACGTGCCCCGGCGTCAGCTTCCAGATCAGCGGATATCCCATGAACGTCAACGCATAGAGCCAAGGCAGGACGCCGAACCCGAACTGCACCAGCCCGAGCGGCAGCCGCAGTGCGAGATACGCGACCGAGCGCCAGGAGACCGGGTCGGCGACGTACCGGCCCAGGAAGCCGAGCAGGCCCGGCCCGCGTGGCTGCCGGGTCGGCTTCGGCACATCCAGCCCTAGCAGCCGATTCGCCGTGCGCCGGCACAGCCCGGCCACCACGCGGTCCAGGGCGAGGAAGAGCGGCAGTATCGGCACCAGGACCACGACAGTCCCGATCGACGCGACGGTCAGCAGCAAGGTCGCCGCGACGGCGGCGAAGCCGAGCATGCCGAGCGGCCAGCCGAGCAGCGCGTACAGCACCTCACGCCAAGTGCGCGCCGCGATGATCTCTCGCAGCGCGCGCTTGGCGATCATTGCCGTTCCTTTCCGGAGGTCCATGGCCGTTGCGAACGTCTTGGTCGGTTCTCAGTGTTGCCGATCAGGGCTCACACGTCGCGCTTCTTGATCGACCAGAAGGAGAGTGCGAGCAGGACAACCGTCCACAGCGCGACGATGCCGAAGCCGGTCCACTGGCTGTACGGCGTGTTGACGGACTCCGTCCGGTCCATGATCAGCTGGCCGGCCCGCTGCGGCATCGCGTAGCTCAGGTGCCGGCCCGCGCTGCCGGGGACGAGCTGGAGCAGGATCGGCACGACCAGGTTCACGCCCAGGGCGACGCTCACCGCCGCCGCGGTGTGCCGCAGCAGGGTGCCGGTGGCCAGCGCGATCAGTGAGGTCATCGCCATCACCCCGCCGAAGCCGAGGATCGCGCGCAGCGTGCCGGGGGTGGAGAGGGTGACGCTCGCGTGCTTATGGACGATCGCGCTGCCGACGAAGAAGCAGGCCCACGCGATCACCTCGGAGAGCACCAGCACCACCGCGGCCAGCACCACGGCCTTGGCCGCGAGCACCGGAGTGCGGCGCGGCGCGGCCAGCACGGTCGCCTTGATCATGCCGGTGGAGAACTCGGAGCTGATCAAGAGGACGCCGAGCACGGTGAGGGCCAGCTCCCCGAGCTGCGCGCCGGGCTGCAGGATCAGTCCGATGGTGTCGTTGCCGAAGCTGGCCTTGTCCTCCGGGCCGAGCGTCGCGTAGTGCGCGGTGAACAGCGAGGTGAGCAGGATCGACATGCCGAGCGAGAAGAACAGCATCGCGCCGAGCGACCACCAGGTGGATCGCAGCGTCTTGAACTTGGTCCACTCGCTGCGCAGCAGATCGGTGAAGCCGGGAGCGTGCGTCGGCCGCGTCGCCGTGGTCGGCGCGATGGTCAGAGTGCTCATGATTTCCCCTCGTGGGTGGGTTCTCGGCCGCCGGGGCGGGCCGAGGCAAGGCCGGGTGATCCGGAGGTGCCGGTTCGGGTTTCGGTCGTGGCTGCTGCTCGCGGCGCGCATCGCGCGGTCCCCTGCCTCCGCGCGAGTCGCGCCGCATGGCGGCGGGTCAGCGGGCGGCGTACTCCACGGCGTTCGCGGTCAGCCGCATGAACGCCTCTTCGAGCAGCGCCGGCTTCGCGACGTCCGGAGTCGCCGCGTAAACCGCCGGATCGGTGTGCCGCCGGATGAATTCGGCCGTGGAGCAGTCCGCCAGCAGCCGGCCGCGGCCGATCACCAGCAGGTGGTCCGCGGTGACCGCCATCTCGTTCATCAGGTGCGAGGAGACCAGCACCGCACGGCCCTCGGCGGCCAGCCGCTTCATCAGATTCCTGATCCAGAGGATGCCCTCCGGGTCGAGCCCGTTCACCGGCTCGTCGAGCACGATGGTGCGCGGGTCGCCCAGCAGCGCCGCCGCGATCCCGAGCCGCTGAGCCATGCCGAGCGAATAGCCCCCGGCTCGCCGCCGCGCCGCATCGCGCAGCCCGACCAAGTCGATCACCTCGTCGACCCGCCGGGCCGGCAGGGCCTGCGACTGCGCCAGGCACAGCAGGTGGTTGCGCGCGGTGCGGCCCTTGTGAAAGGCCTTGGCCTCAAGCAGCGCCCCCACCTGGGTCAGCGGGATCCGCAGCGAGGCGTACGGGCGGCCGTTGATCAGCGCCCTTCCGGAGTCCGGCCGCTCAAGCCCCAGCAGCAGCCGCATCGTGGTCGACTTGCCGGCCCCGTTCGGCCCCAGGAAGCCGGTCACCTTGCCCGGCGCGACGGTGAAACTCAGACCGTCCACGGCGGCCTTGCCGCCGTATCGCTTGGTCAATCCCTGCGCTTCGATCGCGTATGTCGAGGTCATGCCCCAACTCTCCCGGCCGGCGAGCACCCCCCGCGAGGGAGCGGTCACCCGTTCCTGAGGTGGTGCTGGCACGAACCCGGCCGCTGTAGCGCGGGTGGTGGGAGTCACAACGCGGCTTTTAGCGGCCTCCGCTACCCTTCGAAGGAGACTGTCCGCAGGCGATGACGCAGCAGGGAGTGCCCAATGAGCGAGTCCGGACCGATCCGCGTGGTGATCGCGAAGCCGGGTCTTGACGGCCACGACCGCGGGGCGAAGGTCGTGGCGCGGGCGCTGCGCGACGCCGGGATCGAGGTCGTCTACACCGGCCTGCACCAGATGCCGGAGCAGATCGTGGCGACCGCGATCCAGGAGGACGCGGACGGCGTCGGGCTCTCCATCCTCTCCGGCGCGCATATGACGCTGTGCCCCAAGGTGGTCGAGCTGCTGCGCGAGCGGGACGCGGCCGACATCAAGGTCTTCGTCGGCGGGATCATCCCGGACGCCGACATCCAGCCGTTGCTGGACGCCGGGGTCGCCGCGGTGTTCACCCCGGGCACGCCGACGCAGTCGATCGTGGACTGGGTGAACGCACAGCTCGGCCCGGCGGTCGCAACCGCGTCCTGAGTGCTGAATCCTGAGCTGGCCCGCATTCTGGGGCCGCGGCGGCGGCTCAGCTGCCTTAACCGGTGCCGGTCAGTCCGCACTGGGCCAGGATCATCGCCAGCGTGCCGGTGACCTCGACCGGGACGAAACGCAGCGGGCCGTCGTGCTCCTGCGCGCTCACCGTGATCCGGACCGGCGGCGGATCGTCGGTGACCGCCACGAAGTTGTTGCCCGAGAAACACTTGCCGGGAACGGCCACGTACACGTTCACCTCGCCGCCAGGCGGTACCGACGCGGGCGCGATATACAGCGGCGGCGCGGCCGAAGTGCGCGCGAACGCCGCGTCGATGACGTCGACCGTCGTCGTGCCGTCATTGCGCAGCAGTACCAGCACGCCACCGGAGCCGGGTACCTCGTCGTAGCTCGACATGTCCACCGGCTCGGTGGCCTGGCGCAGCAGGATCGGGGCCGGCTGCGGCTTGTCCACGAAGCGGTACGCGCCGTACGCGCCGAACGCGAAGCCCGCGACGGCCACAATCACGGCGACCACGCCGGTGTGCTGGCGCAGCCGGGCCGCGGTACCGAATTCGCTACTTGAGATGACCATTGCCGCCGCCGCTGATCCCGGGTAGTTCGGGCAGTCCGCAGTACTGGTTGATCACCGCCGGATCGTAGAGGGCGAGACTCTGGTCGCTCTCGCGCGCCTGGGGATTGGACGGGCCGTCGCGGGCGTCGGTGAAGGCCAGAGCGTCGTACGCGTATCCCGCCTGGACCGCCTCGCGCGCGACATTGCAGTTCTGAACGCTGACGAAGAGTTCGATGCGGGCCGAGCCGCGGGCCGGCACCGTCACCGGCAGCGGATTGGACAGCTGCACGTCCAGGCCCGCGCCGGACATCCAGCTCGCGCGCAGGTTCAGCGGTATGGCGGCCAGCAGCGGGAACGGCGCGCGGTTGGTGACGTCGACGTCATAGAGGTAGTCGCCGGGGAAGAGCATCGGCAGCGTGGACGCCTTGGTTGCCGTGACGACCTGCGGGCCGGGCATCGCCGCGCACACGGTCACCTCTTCGACGTCGCTGAAGCGGTCGACCATCAGCGATTGCACGCGCGTGTGCCCGTCCGCCGTGCGGAGCGTGAGCCGGGCGACCGTGGCGACTGGATCCACCGAAGGCAAATCGCCGCAGACGAAGTGCGCGACGCCGCGCAGCGCGGTGACGGCGCCAGGAGCCGTCGGAGCGCCGGAGCTTACCGGCGTCAGTGTCGCGGTACCGAACTGCGGGGCGGTGATCTGAGCGCCGAGCAGCGCGACCGAATCAGGGCTGTCATTGATCACATTGAGGGTCACGTGCTGGTCGAAGGTGTTGGTCCACGGTGTCGCGAGCAACTGCCGCACGTCGCTCGGCGCGGGAGCGAGCGGCTCGATGACGAACGGATCGATCGGTGCCAAGTGCAGGCGGACGATCGCGCGGTCCCGTGCCGCGGACCTGCCTTCCAGGAATCCGGCCGTGGACGCGGCGCCAAGTGCGAGCGCGGCCAAGGCGATACCCGCTTGCACGAACAGCGGATTTCCCGTGGAAAGGCCCGCGTTCCAGCGCCGGCCGACACGCTCGTGCAGCGGTGGCGCCTCGCGGGCGGGGGACCACACGCCGCCTTGGGTGTCGTCGTAGTCGAACTCGATCTCGAGGCCCAAACCACAGCCCTCCCGGCGGCAGGTCGCACCCCGAGTCTAGCCCTTGGTACCTGTGCGGTCAGCTGTCGCACGGCGCCCTGTAACAGTCGTTCCCGCCTCTGTCGGCGCGATCGAATAGTGTCTCGTCCATGGCAGGAACGATCAACCCCGCCGCGGCGCAGCGCTGGTCGGCCGACCGGGTGCACGCGCTGGCCCCGGACGCGTCGTCGCAGCGTGCGGGCGCGAAACTGGCCGCACCTGGGCCGTGGCGCGACTGTGGCGCGCAAAGCGCGGTGGGCCTGCTGTGGGGGGACTGCAAGGGCAGCGGCGCGAAGCCGTATCAGGTCACTGTCGAGCTCTCCGCAGACCAGGGGACGCCCGGCTACGCCTGCTCCTGCCCCTCGCGCAAGTTCCCGTGCAAACACGCGCTCGGCCTGATGCTGCTCTGGTCCGCGGGCGGGGTGCCGGAAGCCGAGGAGCCGCCGCAGCGCGTGCGCGACTGGCTGGACGCGCGCCGCGAGCGGGCCGAGCGCAGCGAGGCGCGCAAAGCCGCGGCCGCGCAACGAGCCGCGAGGGAGGGGGACGACGCGGATCCGGCGGCCGCTCGCAAGGCGGCTGAAGCGGCCGAACGCCGCGCCGCGCAACGCATTCAGCGGATCGACGCAGGGCTCGATGACCTGGAACTGTGGCTGTGCGACCAGGTGCGCTCGGGGCTGACCGGGCTGCGCGCCGCCGGATACCGGCCGATCGACGACCTGGCCCGGCGCCTGATCGACGCCCAGGCGGGCGCCCTGGCCACGCGGGTACGGGAACTGACTCACTGCCTGAACTCGCCGGAGGACTGGCCGGAGCGCACCCTGGCCGAGTTCTCCCTGCTGCACCTGCTCATCCAGGGCTGGCGCCACCGCGACGCGCTGCCCGCGCCGCTCGCCGCGACTGTGCGCCGCCGGATCGGGCTGACCATGGCCGCCGCGGAGGTCGCGGAGGTCGGCGAGCACGCCTCCGGGCGCTGGCTGGTCCTCGGCTGCCGGGACCTGGCCGCGGACAAGCTGGTCGAGCGCCGGGTCTGGTTGCAACGCGAGACGGACGGCCGGATCGCCATGCTGCTGGCATTCGCCCCGCCGGGCCAAGCATTCGGCATCGCGTTGCCCGCCGGCGCCGTCGTCGAGGCGGAACTGGCGTTCGCACCGGACGCGGTACCGCTGCGCGCGGTCCTGGTGGAGCACACGGTGGTCGAGCACACGGTGGTCGAACACACCGTGCCAAATCAGGACACTAAGCCGAACCAGGAAGCTGAGTCAGGCGGCGAAGGCCCGCAGGGCGGAACGCTGGACGAGGCCGCCGCCGGCTTCGCGGCCGCGCTCGCCGCCGATCCGTGGACCGCCGCGGTACCGGTCGTGCTCGACGCCGCGGTGCCGCTGGTCGGCCCGAAGCCGGAGGCGTGGCAGATCGTCGACGCCAAGGGCGGCGGCCGGGTCCCTCTGCTCGCGAGCGCCGACGGCGCGGACCCGACACGTGCCGAACAGCTATGTCAGTCCTTGCTCGCCTGCGGCGGGGCTCATCCGGCACCGCTGTTCGGCCTCTACCGGCCCGCCGGGCTGACCCCGATCACGATCTGGAACAACGGACAGGCGGCGAGCTTGTGGTGACGGATACGCAGCCCGTCGACTGGGCCGAGCTGGTGTCGATCGCACTGGTCGGTACGGATCGGCGGCCGGTGCCGCAGGCCGCGGGCCCCGGCTCGGCAGCGGGCCAGGCATCGCAGGATCCTGCGCTCGTCCTGCTCTCCCAGGCCGCACTCAGCGCCCTGGCCTGGCGTGTCGGACGGCCGCCGGAACGTTTCGAGGGTACGCTGCCGGCTCCCGCGCCCGCGGACCCGCGGCCGCCGCTGCCTGAACCGGCCGCCCGCAGGCTGCGCACCATCCTGGAGTCGTACCCCAAGTACCTTCCGGAGTGGCTCGCCGCCGTGCGCGCCGCCGGATACCGGCTGCCCGCCGCGTTCCTGCCGCCGCTGCTCGACCTCGGCCGTACCAACATGCTGATCCGGGTGGACCTCGCTGCCGTGGCCGGCGAACCCGGACGCTGGCTCGTGGCGACCGGCGGCAACTGGAAGTACCTGCTGCGCGAGGCCCGCTCCCAGCTGTGGCCCGAGGACTGGCAGAGCCCTGATCCAGACGACCGCATCGCGTACGTCGCAGGGCTCTACCTCACCGACGCCGACGCGGCCCGCCGGCTGATCCGGGAGACCTGGGCCGGCGAGCGCGTGCCGGTCAAACTCGGCCTGCTCGCGCTGCTCTCCCGCTACCCGGACCAAGAGGACCTGCCGTTCGTGCAGACCCTCATCCGGGACGCCTCCAAGCAGGTGCGCGACGAGGCCACGCTGCTAGCCGGCAGCCTGGAACGCAAACGCGACAAGCCGCAGCCGCCGGACTTCACCGCCGAGGTGGCCCGGCTGCTGGCCGGCGCCCGGGGCATCGGCCGGGACCTGCACAACTTCGTGATGACCCGCACCGGCGAGCCCTGGCCGCTGGACGGGGCGCAACTGCTGCTCGACGCGCTCGTCGAGCACGGCCGCCGGGCCGATCAGCCCGCGTGGACCGGCTGGATCGCCGAGCAGCTGCAGGTCGCGCTCGCGGACAACGCCCCAGTCGCGCTGCGCGACCGGGTGGCCGCGCTGGTGGCCGAGCAGGCTGTGGCGACGGCGCCGGGCGGCCCGGGCGTGAACCAGGCCTCCCGCATCGACCTGGTCTCGATGCTTGCCCTGCTGGACTTCCGCCACGACATGCTCGCCGAACTCGCTCCTCCCATCTTCTGAGACAGGCAGGAATCGCCGACGATGACCAACCCGCTGTCCGAACCAGCCGTCCTGCGGCCGCACGCCGAGGACGCCTACGCACACGAACTCGAGGCGCTGGCCAAGGGCGACACCCTGCCGCGCCCGCCGCGCTGGAACCTCTCACCTCGCGCCGTGACGACCTACCTGCTCGGCGGCAGGGCGGCGGACGGCACCGAGATCACGCCCAAGTACATCGGCCCGCGCCGGCTGATCGAGGTGGCTGTGGCCACCCTCGCCACCGACCGCGCGCTGCTGCTGCTCGGCGTGCCAGGCACCGCGAAGAGCTGGGTCTCCGAGCACCTGTCCGCCGCGGTCTGCGGCGACTCGACCCTGCTGGTCCAGGGCACCGCGGGCACCGCGGAGGAGTCGATGCGCTACGGCTGGAACTACGCGCAGCTGCTCGCGCACGGCCCCTCCCGCGACGCGTTGACCGCTTCGCCGCTGATGGCCGCGATGTCCGGCGGGAAGATCGCGCGCATCGAGGAGCTGACCCGCATCCCGGCCGACGTCCAGGACACGCTGATCACCATCCTGTCCGAGAAGACGCTGCCGATCCCGGAACTCGGCGACGAAGTGCAGGCGGTCAAGGGCTTCACCGTCATCGCCACCGCCAACGACCGCGACCGCGGCGTCAACGACCTGTCCTCCGCGCTGCGCCGCCGCTTCAACACCGTCGTTCTGCCGCTGCCGGCCAGCGCCGAGGACGAGGTGCGAATCGTCGCGCGGCGCGTGGCGGAACTCGGCCGCGGCCTCGAGCTGCCCGAGATCCCGGCCGCCGCGGAGGAGATCCGCCGGGTGGTCACCGTGTTCCGCGAGCTGCGCTCCGGGGTGACCGAGGACGGCCGCACCAAGCTCAAGTCGCCCTCGGGCACCCTCTCCCCGGCCGAGGCGATCTCCGTGCTCACCGGCGGCATCGCGCTGGCCGCGCACTTCGGCGACGGCACGCTGCGCCCGCACGACGTGGCCGCCGGCATCCTCGGCGCCGTGGTCAAGGACCCGTCGGCCGACCCGGTGGTCTGGCGCGAGTACCTGGAGACCGTGGTCAGGCCGCGCGACGGATGGTCCTCCTTCTACGAGGCCTGCCGGGAGCTTTCGGCGTGAACCACGGCGCGGCGCAAGTCGTTCTGCTGGGAGTAAGGCACCACGGTCCGGGCTCGGCGCGAGCCGTCGCCGCGGCCCTGTCAGCCTTCGAACCCGACAGGATCCTGATCGAGGGGCCCGGCGACGCCGATCCGCTCATCCCGCTGGTCGGCGCGGACGGCATGGAACCTCCGGTCGCCCTGCTCGCCTACCGGGAGCAGGACCCGAAGGTCTCGGCGTTCTGGCCGTTCGCCGCGTTCTCTCCGGAGTGGACGGCGCTGCAGTACGCCGCCACCCGCGGGATCGAGGCCGGGTTCTGCGATCTGCCCGCCGCGGTCTCGCTGTCCGGCGAGCCGGAGGCGGACGCGGAAGGCGCGGACGGCCCCGACCCGATCGCGCAGCTGGCCGAGGCCGCCGGATACGCCGATCCGGAGGCGTGGTGGGAGGACGTCGTCGAACATCGCGGCGGCCAGTACGGCGAGGACGAGACGGGGCGGCGGGCGACCGGAGGGGAGCCGCTCGCGGCCTTCGACGCCGTCGCCGAGGCCATGGCCGCGGTGCGGGAGCACGCACCGACTCCGCGGCGCGACGCGCTGCGCGAAGCCCACATGCGCATGGTGCTTCGCGCGGCGCTCGCCGACGGCGCGCAGCGTGTCGCAGTGGTCTGCGGCGCCTATCACGTGCCGGCGCTGTCAGGCATCTGCGACGGGTGCGAGACCACGCCGCCGACCGCCGCCGCGGACAAGCGGCTGCTCGCGAGCCTGCCCAAGCAGAGCAAAGCCACCGTGACCAAGCTGACCTGGGTGCCGTGGACGCACAGCCGGCTGTCCTACCACTCCGGCTATGGCGCCGGCATCGGCTCCCCGGGCTGGTATCAGCACCTGTTCGACACCGACGACCACATCGCGGAACGCTGGCTCGCGTCCGTCGCGGAACTGCTGCGCGCCGAGCGGTATCCGGTCTCCTCCGCGCACCTGATCGAGGGGGTGCGGCTCGCCGAGTCCCTGGCCGCGCTGCGCGGCCGGCCCATGCCGGGCCTGGCCGAGCTGACCGAGGCCACGGTCGCGGTGCTGTGCGAGGGCCGGGAGGAGCCGCTGGCGCTGATCGGCCGGGAACTGGTCGTCGGCGAAACGCTCGGCAGCGTCCCGAGCGGCGTGCCGACGGTGCCGCTGGCCGCCGACCTGACCCGCGAGGCCAAGCGGCTGCGGGTGCCCAGGACCGCCGCGCAGAAGCAGTACAACCTCGACCTGCGCAACGCCACCGACCTTGACCGCTCGAAGCTCTTCCACCGCCTCGGGCTGCTCGGCATCGACTGGGCCGTCGCCGTCGGCTCGCGCGGTTCCGGCACCTTCCGCGAGTCCTGGGACGTCACCTGGGAGCCGCTGTTCGAGGTGCGTCTGGTCGAGGCCGCGGTCTGGGGCACCACGGTGCTGGCCGCCGCGACCGCGAAGGTGCTCGACACCGCGGCGCAGACCGAGGCGCTCGGTTCGCTCACGGTCCTGGTGCAGCGCGCGCTGACCGCCGATCTGCCCGACGCAGTTGATCCGCTGATCGCCCAGGTACAGAACCGCGCCGCGCTCGACACCGACATCGGCGACCTGGCCACGGCGCTGCCGCCGCTTGCCAACATCCTGCGATACGGCGACGTGCGCGGCACCCGCGCGGACGGACTGCACACGGTCGTGCGCGGTATCGCGGTACGCATCGCGATCGGCCTGCCGCCGGCCTGCGTCAACGTGGACGACGACGCGGCGCGCGCCCTCGCCCCCGCCCTCGGCAAGGTACACGCCGCGATTCAGACCCTTGACGAGGACGCGATCCGCGAGCCCTGGGTGCAGGCGCTGCGTCAGGTGGCCGACCTCGGCGGTTCCGGCGCGCACGGCCTGCTGGTCGGCCGCGCCACCCGGCTGCTGAGCGACGCAGGGCTCTTCCACGCCGAGGACGTGGCCGCCCGCATGGCCAAGGCGCTCTCCCGCGGCACCGAACCCGCGGACGCGGCCGGCTGGCTCGAGGGCTTCCTGGCCGGGTCAGGCCTCGTACTCGCGCACGACAAGACGCTGCTCCGGCTGATCGACGACTGGCTCGCCGAACTCGACCCGGACCGCTTCGAACAGGTGCTCCCGCTGCTGCGCCGCACCTTCTCCACCTTCAGCACGCCCGAGCAGCGCACCATCGGCGAACGCGCCGCCCAGCTCGGCCGCGCGGACCGCAGCACGCCGGACGCGCCGGCCGCCACGCTGCCGACCGGTATCGCCGCGGACTGGTTCGCGGCGGCGCTGCCGACCGTCCGACTGCTGCTGACCGGGCAGAACCCCGACACCGAAGCCTCCGCGCCCGCCACCCCGCCGTCGCCCGACAAGAGCTTGGAGCCCGCGCCGTGACCACCGCTGCCGATTCGAACGCCGCCGAGACCGAGCGGCTGCGCCGCTGGCGGCTCGTGCTCGGCGGCGAGGCCGAGGGCTCCTGCGGCGAGCTCGGGGGCCGCGACCAGCGCATGGACAATGCCCTCGACGCGCTCTACGCCGCCGCCAACGGCAAGACCGCGCCGCGTGGCCGCCCCGACACCCGCGGGCAGCGCAGCGCCGGGCTGCAAGCCTCCGCCCCGAACGTCGCGCGCTGGCTCGGCGATATCCGCGAGTTCTTCCCCAGCTCCGTCGTCCAGGTCATGCAGCGCGACGCGGTCGACCGGCTGAACCTGCGTCAGCTGCTGCTCGAACCCGAACTGCTGAGTGCCGTGGAACCGGACGTGCACCTTGTCGGCACCCTGCTCTCCCTCAACCGGCTGATGCCCGAGGAGACCAAGCAGACCGCACGGCAGATCGTGCGCACCGTCGTCGAGGAGCTCGAACGCCAGCTCGCCCAAGGTTTCCGGGCCGCCGTCACCGGAGCGCTCAACCGGGCCGCGCGCACCAACCGCCCGCAGCCGCGCGATATCGACTGGAACCGGACGATCCGCGCCAACCTCAAGCACTACCAGCCCACATACCGCACCATCGTCCCCGAGCGGCTCGTCGGTTACGCCCGCGCGGCCAAGACCGTGAAGCGCGACGTGATCCTCGCCATCGACCAGTCCGGTTCGATGGCCGCGTCGGTCGTCTACGCCTCGCTCTTCGGCGCGGTCCTCGCCTCGATGAAGACCCTCAAGACCTCCCTGGTCGCCTTCGACACCGAGGTGGTCGACCTGACGCCGGTGCTCACCGACCCGGTCGACGTGCTGTTCGGCACACAGCTCGGCGGCGGCACCGACATCAACAAGGCGATCGCCTACTGCCAGTCGCTGATCACCCGGCCCACCGACTCGATCTTCATCCTCATCTCAGACCTCTACGAAGGCGGCATCCGCGACGAGATGCTGCGCCGGATGGCCGAGATGACCGCGACCGGGGTGCAGTGCATCACCCTGCTGGCGCTCTCCGACGAGGGCGCTCCCGCCTTCGACCAGCGCAACGCCGCCGCACTCGCCGAGCTGGGCGTCCCCGCGTTCGCGTGCACGCCGGACCGCTTCGGCCCGCTGATGGCCGCCGCCATCGAGCGCCGTGACCTCGCGCCATACGCCGCCTCCGGCTGACCGGGCGAACCCCCTTTCGCGGACGTCGGATGCATCGGTACTGTCCCGGTCTATGTCAACGTCACCTCAAGACCCGAGTACCGGCGCATCGGGCGGCTGGTCTCAACCACAAGGCACGCCGCAGGACGCGCCGCCCGGCGCGCCGCAGTTCGGCCAGCCGACCGGCGGTTACCCGCAGCAGGGATACGGGCAGCAGCCGGGTTACCCGCAGCCTGGCTATCCCCAGCAGGGTTATCCGCAACCGGGATACCCGCCGCAGGGCGGCCCCTACAACCAGTACGCGCCCTACGGCGGAGCGCCGGGTTACTACGGTGCGCCCCCTGCGCAGCTGGCGACATGGGGCGCCCGCGTCGGTGCGACTCTCCTCGACGCAGTGATCGTCGGCGTTCCGGTCTTGATCCTCTTCTTCGTCTTCCTCGCCGCGACGAGCACGAGTTCGACCTACGACCCGAACACGGAAACTTACACCGGCGGCGGGATCTCCGCGCTCGGCATCCTGCTCATCGTGCTTCTCTACCTCGGCGCCCTCGCCTTCGAGCTGTGGCAGCTCTACCGGCAGGGCACCACGGGCCAGACCATCGGCAAGAAGGTCGTCGGCATCCGTGTCATTCGCGAAGCCGACGGCCGGTACACCGGCTTCGGCATGGCCATCGTGCGCAGGCTGGCGCACATTGCCGACGGGTTCTGCTACATCGGCTTCCTGTGGCCGCTCTGGGACGCCAAGAACCAGACCTTCGCCGACAAGATGTGCAGCACGATCGTCGTGCAGGGTTAGCCGTACCGCCGAGGGCGCGCATCACGGCGCGCCCTCGGCGTAGCAGTCAGGCCATTCGCGCCTGAAACGCCGTCAGGTCGCGGTACCGCACTCGGGGCAGAACTTCGCCCCCGCCGGCACCGCCTGACCGCAGGAACGGCACTCAGCCGGCCCCGCGAGCTTGTGCCCGCACTCCGGGGCCGCGAGCAAGCACCTCGCCCCGCTCCCGTCCGGCTACCGGACACGCGTGCTGTAGACGCACATCACAGGCGGCCGGTTACGGGCCATTCACCGAACCGGGATAACCTCATAGCAGCTTCCTAGGTAGGCCGGGGACGAGCAGCCGCCCCGAGCCGTCAGTCACTGAGGACGGACGCGCGTGGATCTTTTCGAATACCAGGCGAGGGAACTCTTCGCCAAGCACGGTGTGCCGGTCCTGCCGGCCGAAGTGGCCGAGACGCCGGACGAGGCCGAGGCGGCCGCGGCCAGGCTCGGCGGCAAGGCGGTCGTCAAGGCCCAGGTCAAGACCGGCGGCCGCGGCAAGGCCGGCGGCGTGAAGCTGGCCGCCGACCCCGCCGACGCGCGGGCGAAGGCCGAGCAGATCCTCGGCATGGACATCAAGGGCCACACCGTCCACAAGGTGATGCTCGCGGTGACCGCGGACATCGAGGCCGAGTACTACGTCTCCTTCCTGCTGGACCGCGCCAACCGCACCTTCCTGGCGATGGCCTCGGTCGAGGGCGGCATGGAGATCGAGGAGATCGCGGTCACCAAGCCCGAGGCGCTGGCCAAGGTCCCGGTCGACGCGACCGTGGGCGTGACCCCCGAGAAGGCCCGCGAGATCGTCGCGGCGGCGAACTTCCCCGCTGAGGTCGCCGACCAGGTCGCCGACGTCCTGCAGAGCCTGTGGAAGGTCTTCGTCGCGGAGGACGCGCTCCTGGTCGAGGTCAACCCGCTGGTCAAGACCCCGGACGGCAAGATCACCGCGCTGGACGGCAAGGTCAGCCTCGACGCCAACGCCGGGTTCCGCCAGCCGCACCACGCCGAGCTCGAGGACAAGGCCGCGGCCGACCCGCTGGAGGCCAAGGCCAAGGAGAAGCACCTCAACTACGTCAAGCTCGACGGCGAGGTCGGCATCATCGGCAACGGCGCCGGCCTGGTCATGTCCACCCTCGACGTGGTCGCCTACGCCGGGGAGGCGCACGGCGGCGTCAAGCCGGCGAACTTCCTGGACATCGGCGGCGGCGCCTCGGCCGAGGTGATGGCCAACGGCCTGGAGATCATCCTGGGCGACCCGGCGGTCAAGTCCGTGTTCGTCAACGTCTTCGGCGGCATCACCGCCTGCGACGCGGTGGCCAACGGCATCGTGCAGGCCTTCGCGCTGCTCGGCTCGCGCGGCGAGGCCGTGGACAAGCCGCTGGTGGTCCGGCTCGACGGCAACAACGCCGAGCTCGGCCGCAAGATCCTGACCGAGGCCGGGCTGCCCGGACTCGAGCAGGTGGACACCATGGACGGCGCCGCTGCCCGCGCGGCCGAGCTCGCCGCGGCGAAGTAGGGGAGTGACGAGAATGGCTATCTTCCTCGACGAGAACTCGAAGATCATCGTCCAGGGCATGACCGGCTCCGAGGGCATGAAGCACACCCGGCGCATGCTCGCCTCCGGCTCGAAGATCGTCGGCGGGGTCAACCCGCGCAAGGCCGGCGAGAAGGTCGAGATCGACGGCACCCAGATCCCCGTGTTCGGCACCGTCGCCGAGGCGATGAAGGAGACCGGCGCCGACGTCTCGGTCATCTTCGTGCCGCCGGCCTTCGCCAAGGGCGCGGTCATCGAGGCCATCGACGCCGGCATCCCGCTGGCCGTGGTCATCACCGAGGGCATCCCGGTGCACGACTCCACCGAGTTCTGGGCCTACGCGCAGGGCAAGGGAACCCGCATCATCGGCCCGAACTGCCCCGGCCTGATCAGCCCCGGGAAGTCGAACGCGGGCATCATCCCGGCCGACATCACCAAGGCCGGCAAGATCGGCCTGGTCTCGAAGTCCGGCACGCTGACCTACCAGATGATGTACGAGCTGCGTGACCTGGGCTTCTCCAGCGCCGTCGGCATCGGCGGCGACCCGGTCATCGGCACCACGCACATCGACGCGCTCCAGGCGTTCCAGGACGACCCGGAGACCGCCGCGATCGTGATGATCGGCGAGATCGGCGGCGACGCCGAGGAGCGGGCCGCGGCGTACATCAAGGAGCACATCACCAAGCCGGTCGTCGGCTACGTCGCGGGCTTCACCGCGCCCGAGGGCAAGACGATGGGCCACGCCGGCGCGATCGTGTCCGGTTCGTCCGGCACCGCGCAAGCCAAGAAGGAGGCGCTGGAGGCCGCGGGCGTGAAGGTCGGCAAGACGCCGTCCGAGACCGCGCGGCTGATGCGCGAGATCGTCGAAGCGCTCTGAGCAGCACGACGGCACGCTCAGCGTGTCGCCGGACGCGGTAACGCCTTGACGCCGTAGCGATCGCGGGCGCGCTCGTCCTTCACTCGGGTGAAGAACGGGCGCGCCTGCGCTGTTCGCGCAAGTCCCGGCGCCCAGCATGGGTGTCATGGCCGACAGCCCGCAGCCGCCAGTCGACTCCCCGGCGCCGCCCGAGACGGTGCCCGAGTCCGGATTGGAACCCGGATCAGAGCCGGAAGACTGCGTATGGCTGGACCTTGATCCCGGCTACGACGACTTCCCGCCCGGCGGGCTGTCCGGTCGCGTCGCCGCGCTCCGGACCGAGGCCGGGCACCTGCTGGAGCACGCCGCGACCGCCGTGGTCGAGCACGCCTCCGAACTCGCGGTCGGCGCCGCGACCGCCGTGGTCATCGCGGCCGGCGGCTGGCTGGTCGCGGCCGCGCTGACGCTCGGCGTGTGGGCGATGGCGGCGCCGACGGGCGGGTCGTACGCGGAGCCGCTGCACGTCGCCGGGCAGCTTTGGCTGGCCGCGCACCACGTGCTGTTGCAGACTCCTGACGGCCCCTTCGGGCTTTCCCCGCTCGGTTTCACCATCCTGCCCGCCGCCTCGCTGCTGCTCGCGGGACGGTACGCGGCGCACCGCTTCGGCGCGGGCCTCTGGGCGCTGGTCGCCGTCGCCGCCTGCTACCCGCTCGCCGCGCTCGCCATCGCCTGGAGCGCCGCCTCGGGTCCGCTGCACGCCGCGGTGGGCGCGGCCGCCGGCTATTCCAGCATCATCGCCTGCTGTGCGTTCGGCGCGGGCTTGCTCAGCGTCCACACCCCGGGCCTTGAGCGATGGGCCGCCACGGCCGTGCGCGCCGGCGCGGCGGCGTTGGCGGTGTTCGCTTGCGGTGCCGCGTTGCTCGCCGCGCTCGCGGTCGGCCTGCGTTTCACCGAGGTGGCGCAGCTCGGTACGACGATCGGACAGGGCACCGCGGGAGACTTCGGCCTGTTCCTGATCGACCTCGCGCTCGTGCCGAACCTAGTGGTCTGGGCGTTGAGCTACCTCGCCGGACCGGGGTTCGCGGTGGGCGCCGGCAGTTCGGTCTCAGTGCGCGGATCAACGCACGGGGCGCTGCCGGGGCTGCCGCTGCTGCAGGCCGTGCCGCATCCCGGTGCCGCCTCGCCGTGGCTCTACCTGGTCTTCGCCGTCCCGCTGCTGGCCGGAGCCGCCGCGGTGCTGATCATCGGCCGCTCGCTGCGCGGGTTCACGGACCGCGCCGCGGCGCTCGGCGCGGCGCTGCCCCCGGTCGGCGCCCTGGCCGCGGCAGCTGCGGTGCTCTCCGGTGGACCAGTCGCCGCGGGCGCCATGGCGGTCGTCGGCCCGACGCCGTGGGAGGTTGGGCTCGCTGTGGTGGCAGAGCTCGGCTCCGTGGCGATCGTCGGATTCGGGT
Source organism: Actinocrinis sp. (assembly GCF_035653575.1). GTDB lineage: Bacteria > Actinomycetota > Actinomycetes > Streptomycetales > Catenulisporaceae > Actinocrinis. The sequence continues at coordinate 2,542 of NZ_DASRBQ010000111.1, read as the reverse complement.
TCTGGTACGTGCTCGACTACTTCCGGGCCAGGCGGCGGCCGCCGCTACTGGGTGCGCACGACGACGGAGCGGGCGATCTTGTCGGACCAGGTCTGCCGCTTGCCGTCCCAGAGCGGCCAGAGCAGGTTGAGGACGCCGGGCAGGAGGCAGGCGATCCAGAACAGCCAGTTGAGGAAGAGGCGCAGGAAGCCGAAGCCGGCTCCGACCGGCTGCCCGTCGGCGAGGCGGGCGAGCCGGATGCCGAGGACCCGCTTGCCGTAGGACTGGCCGCTGCGCCCGGCCCGCACGGCGTTGACGATGGCCCAGATCAGCCCGAGGAAGCTGAGGACGCCGAAGATGACGTCGAGGGTGACGCTGCGGGTGGCGCCGGCGATCCAGCCGGCGACGATGGTGGGCCCGTTGTCGAGGGCGAAGGCGCCGGCGCGTTGCCCCCAGTCGGCGAGCGGGGGCATTCCGACGGGTAGGCCGCTGCCGGGATAGCCGTATCCCTGCTGGTAGACCGGCGGGGGAGGAGCGGCCTGATAGGCGCCGTAGGTGCCGCTTCCGTACTGAGTGCCACCGTACTGAGTGCCACCGTATTGCGTGTCACCGTACGAAGGCTGCTGCTGGCCGTATTGCGGTTGGCCGTACTGGGGCTGGCCATACGGCTGTTGACCGTAGCCGGGCTGATCCTGCGGCTCCTGAGAGGCCTGCTGCGGCGGCGGCTGGTGCTGATAAGGGCTCTGCTGCGCGGCCTCCGGCGCGGTCGGCGCCGCGAAACCGGTCTGCGGCTGCTCGGCCATGCCAGGGATCTGATCCTGCACCGGGCCCTGCGCCGGGTCCTCGATCGGCGGCAGCGGGGGAGGAACCGCCGAGTACGCGGTCGCGCCGACCTCGTCGCTCCGCGGCTGGTTCGGCAGGTCGCGCAGGGCGTCACGGGCCGCGGTGGCCTCCTGCTCGGACGGCTCCGGCTTACGCTCGGGCTGCTGCGGCTGATCCGGTGTGCTGCTCATCCGTTCCTCCTGACGGGTTCTCTGTCTCCATCGTCAGGCTTTGCCGGATCTGCCACATTCTCCAGTGCTCTGAACGGGTATTAACCCAGAAAGCCGAAGCGGTGCAGCTGCCACAGCCAGGATCCGGCCACGAGCGCCGCGCCGCCGAACCACCGCAGCCGGGCGGGCAGCCGGTTCAGCGCCCCGAACGGATCGAAGGCCAGCAGCGGCGCGGCGAGGAACAGCAGCGCGGCGACGACGGTCACCGGGTTCGCCGCGAGAGCCGCGCCCCAATGCCCCGCGCCCGCCTCCATGAACACGGTCGTGGAGCCGCAGAACGGACACGGCACGCCGGTCACGCGCCGCAACGGGCAAAGCGCTCCCGGATCGTGGTTCTGATGCACCCAGGCCGCCGCGACCGACGCCACCGCGACGGCTCCGAACCGCAGCGCGAAGGTCCGCGGACTGCGCCGCAGCGGCGCGAACGCGCTCGCCGCCGCCCCGCCCCGGCCGACGCCGACGGCGGGTTCGGGACCGGCCACGCCGCTCACGGCAACGCGGCCAGCGAGTTCTTGAACTGCTCCTGGCAGACGCTCTGCCCCGCGATCGTGTTCGCCGCGCGCATGCAGTCCGAGTACTGCCGCAGCTGCGGGAAGAAGATCAGCGAATAGGACACGATGGCCAGCGCTATCAGCGAGGAGATGCTGCTCCACACCACTGAGGCGACGGCCTCCGGCGCGCGCTGCGACTTGCGCAGGGCGTCGCGCTGCGCGAACGTCCCGAACCACAGGCCGCCGAGTGACATCGCCAGGCCCGCGCACGCGCCGATCAGCCAGTCCGGGAAGTTGCGGTAGCCGTTGAGCAGGGTGATCAGCGTGCATACCGCGCCGCCGACGGCGAGGCCGCGAGCCCAGCGGGTGCGCAGGCTCAGCGGCGGGCGCTTGGCAGGTTCCTCCCCGCGCGGCTGCTGCGGCTGGCGCGGCGGCTGCGGGGGCCGATAGGGCGAGCGCGGATCGTACTGTGGAGGGCGCTGACCTGGCTGGTTGTACCGGTCGGGGTCGAGCCACGGGGCCGGCTGCTGCGGGCTGCCGTACGGGCCGAGCGCGGGACCGGGGCTCTGGCCGGGCTTGCGCGCCGGACCGTTCGCGGGCACGTTGCCGGGCTGCTGCGGGGCGCCGGGCGCTTGGCCGGCGTCGGCCTGGCCCTGATCGCCCGGCTGACCGGGTTGCCCGTCCTGCGCAGGCTGCCCCGGCTGGCCCGGCTGCTGCTGCGGCGGCCGCATCCCGGGAGCGTGGTTCGGCCAGTTCGCCTGATCCGGCGTGGGGGGCGGCAGCGGCGGCATGGCGGCCGGCGGGAACGGCGGCGGGAAGTTCGGCGGCACCGGCCCGGGTTGGCCGAGGAACCACGGCGCGGGCGCGGGCTGCTGCGCCGACCACTGCGGCACCGGGAGGTTCTGCCCACGCTCTTCTTGCTGGGCGCCGCCCTGCTCTTGTTGGACACCGCCTTGTTGGGCACTGCCTTGTTGGGCACCGCCTTGCTGAGCAGCGTGCTCCTGCCGCTCGGGCGATCCC
>NZ_DASRBQ010000110.1:0-24721 GCF_035653575.1 Actinocrinis sp. | reverse complement strand
GCCGAAGGGCATCCTGCACACCACCGGCGGCTACCTCACAGGCGTGTCCGCCACGCACCGCTACGTGTTCGACCTCAAGCCCGAGCAGGACGTGTACTGGTGCGCCGCCGATGTCGGCTGGGTCACCGGCCACTCCTACATCGTCTACGGCCCGCTCTGCAACGGCGCCACCTCGGTGATGTGGGAGGGCGCGCCCGACTACCCCGACAGGGGCGTCTGGTGGGACATCGTCGAGCGCTACGGCGTCACGATCCTGTACTGCGCGCCGACCGCGATCCGCGCCTGCATCAAGTGGGGCGCGCAGTGGCCCGGCAAGCACGATCTGAAAACACTGCGCATGCTCGGCTCCGTCGGCGAGCCGATCAATCCCAAGGCGTGGCTCTGGTACCACAAGGTGATCGGCGGCGAACGCTGCCCGATCGTAGACACCTGGTGGCAGACCGAGACCGGCGGCATCATGATCTCGCCGCTGCCGGGCGTGACCGCGACCAAGCCGGGTTCGGCGATGCGGCCGCTGCCGGGCATCTCGGCGAACGTGGTGGACAAGGAGGGCAATGTCGTCCCGAACGGCGGCGGCGGCTTCCTGGTGCTGGACCAGCCGTGGCCGTCGATGCTGCGCGGCATCTGGGGCGACCCCGAGCGCTACCGCGAGACGTACTGGTCGCGGTTCGCCGAGCAGGGTTACTACTTCGCCGGCGACGGCGCTAAGAAGGACAACGACGGCGACCTGTGGCTACTTGGCCGGGTGGACGACATCATGCTGGTGTCGGGGCACAACATCTCCACCACCGAGGTCGAGTCCGCACTCGTCTCGCACCCCTCGGTGGCTGAGGCCGCCGTGGTCGGCGCGAAGGACGAGACGACCGGTCAGCGCATCGTGGCCTTCGTGATCCTGCGCGGCGGTAAGGCGGAGGGCGAGGAGCTGGACGCCGAGCTCAAGGCGCACGTCTCCAAGGAGATCGGCCCGATCGCCAAACCGAAGCAGATCCAGTTCGTGGCCGAGCTGCCCAAGACCCGTTCCGGCAAGATCATGCGGCGGCTGCTCAAGGATGTCGCGGAGGACCGGGCGCTGGGTGACACCACGACGCTCACCGACGCTTCTGTCATGGACCTGATCGCGGCGAAGCTTCCGCACGCGACCGAGGACTGAGCGCCAGCACAAACCGTTATGTCGCGGCGTGTGCCCGATCAGCTGATGATCGGGCACACGCCGCGCCGCATTTCGCGTCCCGGCAGCTGAATCAGAAGCCGAACGACATCCAGGGCTCGAGGTCGGTTATGAACGCGCGTGAGGCTTCTGCCAGCGCGCCGTTGCGCAGCTCCTCGACCAGGCCAGCCGCGCCGAGTGAGGCGAGGGAGGCTCCGCCGAGGAAGACCGATCCGAGTTCGCGCACGCCGAGCGCGAGGTCAGGGGCCGCGGTCGTGCGTTCGCAGGTGGCGCCCTTCTCGTCTCCGGTAAGCCGCCAGCGTCCGGCGTTCCACGGGCAGAACGTGTCGGTCACGTCGATGACGGTGTCGATTTGCGCGGAGTAGGTCCGTGACGCGAGTGCCCGGTCTACGTCGACGAGGCGGATGTACAGGGCGTCCTTGACGAAGGCGTTCGCCGCGCGCGGGTTTTCCAGGAGACGCAGCGGCGGAGCATCAAGCGGTACACCGGGCAGTTCGGTAGTCGTCATCAGGTCAACGCTCACGAGATACCGCAGCAGTACGGCGTAGGCCGCAGCGTCATCTGCGTAGAGCTCGTTCACGCTTACCCGGCCCGCCGGAGCACCGTTCGAGAACTCCTGCTTGACGCGGTAACGCGTGTAACCGACCGCCTGGCCGTCTCGCTCAGCAAGGACGGTACGCAGCCTTGACCGATCGTCGCGCCAGTCCTCGGGGTCTGAGGCGCACGCGGTGGCCCAGGCGGGCGTGCGTACGAGCATTCCCGCGCGCTTTGGCACCTGTCGCGCATAGACCTCTTCGCTGGCCTCTAACGACTCCTCAGTCGGGACAACCCTGAGGGAGACCGCGTCCGAGCCGGCCGGCATGCGCAGGCCGCTGTGCAGCCGGGGAATCGTCAGTCGGGCGATACGTGAGGCGAGGCCGTAGCCGAAGCGCCCGTAGATCGGCGGCTCGCTCGCGGTCAGTCCCGCGACGGCTTCGCCGCTTGACTCGTGCAGGTCGTGCAGCTGATGCCGCATCATCGAGCTGAGAATGCCGCGGCGCCTGTGCGTCGGCATCACGCTCACCCAGCTGACGCCGGCCATCGGGATCCGGCCGCCGGGCACGGTCATCTCGAAGCTGAAGATCGAGGCGCCGCCGACGAGCTGCGGACCGTCGAACACGCCGATCGTGCGGTCGCATTCCAACAGCGCCTTGTCGATCTCCAGCGCGGCGGCGCTCGGCGGTTCGGAGCCGAACGCCAGCTCGTCGAGGTAGAGGAATTGGTCGAACTCGCTCTCGGCGAGGGGGCGCGGGGCGGACAGCTCGGTCGGCATGGCTCATGGGTAACACGGCGAGTGGAGCTGACGCGACCGGATTATTCGGCCGGCTTTCCGGGACGGCCCAGGTCAGCCGCGGACTCATTGTCGAGAAGTATATTTGTCGATAAATCGATAGGTAAACTTGTAGCTATTCAGGGCCGTGCGAGGCCTGCCCGGCTCCGCTGGGATTGATCCGGACAAGGTGCGCCCGCAGGCCACGCGGTCAGCCCAATGACCGCATAGTCTGACAAAACCAGGGGTACTTGGGCCGCGATTGCCCACCTAAGGCCTACGTATCGCCGTACGCACTCCTGGAGGTAGCCGTGGCCACGACCGTCGGTTCCCAGTCCGACCGCCTCGACTCTGACCACAAGCTCTCCGCGCTGGTCACGTCCGCGACCAAGGACCTCTCCAGCCTGGTGCGCGACGAGATCGCGCTGGCCAAGGCGGAGCTGCGCCGGGACGTGAAGCAGGCCGCAATGGGCGGCGCGCTGTTCGCCGTCGCCGGGCTGCTCTCCCTGTTCGCCCTGATCATGTTCTCGTTCGCGATCGCGTACGGCATCAACGCGGCCGGGATCGGCCTGGCCTGGGCCTGGCTCATCGTCGGCGGCGGCTACATCCTGCTGGGCGGGCTGCTCGGCGGAATAGGGATGCTGCGGCTCAAGGCGATCCGCGGCGTGGACGCCACGAAGCGGACCACGAACGAGTCCATCGCCGTCTTCAAGCGGTCCGTGCGCTAGCCCGTCAGCCGTCAATCGGCGCCTCAAGTCGCCCAACGCACGCCCTTGCGACACCCTATGGACAGTCAGTTGTGCCATGCTGGCGCCCATGCCTTCAGACCTGTCACCGGTGTACGTGGAGGGCGCCTGGACCCATCGTGAGGTCTCCGCGAACGGCGCCCGCTTCCACGTCGTCGAGCTCGGCGAGGGCCCGCTCGTGCTGTTCCTGCACGGATTCCCGCAGTTCTGGTGGACCTGGCGGGAGCAGTTGATCGCCTTCGCCGAGGCCGGTTACCGGGCGGCGGCGATGGATCTTCGGGGGTTCGGCGGCAGCGACAAGACGCCGCGAGGCTACGATCCGATAACACTCACCATGGACGTCACGGGGGTCATCCGCGCGCTCGGCGAGGCGAACGCCGCGGTCATCGGCCACGGCTGGGGCGCCACGCTCGGCTGGACCGCCGCGACCGTGCGGGCGAAAACCGTGCGGCGGCTCGTCGTCGTCGGCGCGGGGCACCCGCGGCGGCAGCGTGCCGCGCTGCTGACCGACCCCGCGCAGATCGGCGCGAGCAAGCACGTGTTCGCGGCGCAACGCCCGCTGGCCGCCGAGAAGTCGCTGCTGCGCGACGGCGGCGCGGCGGTGGGCCGGATGCTGCGTGAGTGGAGCGGCCCGGAATGGCCGCCCGACGATGTGATCGCTCGATACGAACAAGCGATCATGATTCCGGGTGTCGCGCACTGCTCGCTTGAGTACTTCCGGTGGTGGGTGCGGTCCCTGCCGCGCCCCGACGGACTTCAGTACCAGCAGCGCATGCGTACACCGACCGAGGTGCCGACGCTGCACCTGCACGGAGCGCTGGACCGTACGGTGCTCACGAGCACGGCGCGCGGCTCGGGGCGGCACGTGAACGCGCCCTATCGCTGGCGGTTGCTCGAAGGCGTCGGCCACTTCCCGCAGGAGGAGGCGCCGAAGCTGTTCAACACCGAGGTGCTGAACTGGCTCGCGGACGACGAGCCGGACCGGTAAGCCGGCGGGTTCCGGTGAGTCGACGAGCGGCGCGGCTTGGCTCGGCGGGTACGAGCTTCGCGGGACGTCTGCTCTCTACTTGTGCGTGAGCGGCGTCGTCGCGAAGTAGAGGGACACGAACGCGCCGACCGCCATCAGCGGGGTGAGGAAGGCGGTTTCCAGCTTCTCGCCGGTGTGCTTGATCAGCGGTATGCCGAAGCGGGTGGAAATCGGCCACAGCAGCGGGCAGCCGCGATCGGTGAGGCAGTCCCCGGCAAGGTGGGTAAGCGCTCCGAGGCCGACGGCAATGGGCAGCCAGGTGGGATCCGAGCTGATCCAACGGTCCATCAGGAACGTTCCGCCGACCGCGAGCAGGAGCACCACTCCCCAGGAGTGGATGCCCTTACCGGGAGGGCACAGATGCAGTGCCCGTATGGCGAGCGAGAGCAGGATGTAGACCAGGCCGAGGGTGAAGGGGCGTCCCAGGTAGTGCGCTCCGGCCCAGGTGCCGCCGGTTACCCCGGCCACGAACAGCAGCGAGTGCGTCGCGTGCCGGTGGCCGCCTGAGATCCACTCGACGAAGCGGCAGAACGCGTGCGAGATCGGGCCGAGGAAGTGCGCGATCGTGCCGTCCGGGTGGTCGAAGTCCGGCAAAAGCGCGGAGCCGGCCGTGATGAACGTGCCGAGCATGATGTCCTTGGTGTCCAGCCGGGCCGGCCACACCGCCGCCGGCACCCAGGCCGCGGCGGCGGCCCAGGCGAGCGCGCCGCTGGTCGAATGCGAATGTCCGAGCACGGAAACGCCCCCCAAGTCGCGAGTCACAGGCCGATCCTGGCGAACCGCCGATCAGACAGTAGCAACTTTCTAGATCACTCCTGCGGAACAGGACGCTGTGACACTCGGGGGGCTTGTCGGACTCGGACGATGCCGTCGGACTCGGATAAATGCTGCCGGACTCGGGATAATCCGCGGCGCGCTGGGGCGTCAGATGGCGCAACCCTCGGTGTCTACCGCACCCGTGGCATCCGCGCCCTGATGCGCGTCCTGCGATACCTGAGCGGCAGTCAGCGCGTATCCGGTAGAGGCGTCCTCGAGCGACTTCGCGAACACGACGCCGTATACCTCGCCGGTCGACGTGAGCAGCGGGCCGCCGGAGTTGCCCTGGAGCACCTGCGCGAACAGCGAGAAGATCTCACGCGTCGCCGATCCGTGCTGGTAGATGTCCTGACCCTGAGCCTGGATCTCCTGCCGGATGCGCGCGGCGACCGGCGTGAACGGGCCGTCCTCCGGGAAGCCGGCCACGACGGCGTTGTCGCCGCTCGCGCCCGAGGTGTCGAAGGAGAGCGGAGCCGACCGCAGCCCGGGGACGTAGAGCACTGCCACGTCGCTGGTCGGGTCGAACAGCACCACCGTCGCGCGGTACAAGTGCCCCTCACCGCCCACCTGCACCGTGGGATGCGTTACGCCGCCGACGACGTGAGCGTTCGTCATCACGTGCTGCGGCGAGTAGACGAACCCGGATCCTTCGATCTGCTTTCCACAGCTCGGTGCGTTACCGACGATCTTGACGATCGAGTTCTGTGCCTTGACGACGCCCGCTTGGTTGAGCACTGCCGGATCCGGCGGCGGCACGTTGGCGATCTGCTCGTGCGTGAACGGCGCGAACACCTGCGGGAAGCCGCTGCGGTCAAGGACGTTGGCGAACGAGCTGAACCAGTTCTGCGCGTTGGCAGGCAGCACCGTCCGCATCCCGTTGAGCAGCGCCGAGTTGCGGACCTGCTGAGCGACGACCGGCATGGTCGAGTTCACCAGGGCGAGCCCGAGGAACCAGGCGACCAGCATGACCGAGATCACGGACACCGCCGCGCCCGCGCTCTGGTCCACGGCCTGAACCGGCCGCCAGGTGATCTCGCGCCGCACCCGCCCGCCGACCGAAGTGGCGAACACCTGCCCGAGCACCGCGAGCACGAGCACCGCGCACAGCGAGATGGTCGAGACGACCAGCGAGGTGTTCGAGGTGAAGCGCTGTATCACCACGGGCACGAGCCACAATCCGAGCAGCAGTCCGCCGACGAAGCCGACGAACGACAGCACGCCGACCACGAAGCCCTGACGGTATCCCGACACCGCGAACGCGATGGCGACGATGATCAGAATCAGATCGAGCAGGTCCACGGGCTCACCTTCACTCGCCGCCGGTGCCGGCCAAGCCGCCCGTGCTGTCCGTATTGTTCGCGTTCGAATCGTGAGCTGTGGAACCGTTCGCCGCTGAACCGTTCAGCCCCGTCGGGTTTTCCAAGCCGTCTGTGCCCGTGGCGAACGGCCGCTGGTCGGCGGGACGGATCGAGCTTGACTGAACGCTCAGAGCGGTGACCTCTTCCGGCAAGTCTTCCAGCCGGTTGTGGTCCCACGGCTGCTCCCAGCCGCCGAGTCTCAGTACCGCGTCGAGCAGTCCGGCCGTGAATCCCCAGACGAGCATGCCGTCGACGTGGAAGGCCGGACCGATGTAACCGGCCGGATGACGCACGCGCAGCCGGTTCGCAGGGTCGGCAAGCTCGGCCACAGGCACTCGGTGCACTGCGGCCACCTCCAGAGGACTGACGACGCGTGGCGGCGACGGAGTGTGCCACCACCCCAGAACGGACGCGACCATGAAATCACTCGGTTGCAGGTAGATCTCCGGCAAGCGGCCGAACACGGCCACTGACTCGGGGTCGACGCCGGTCTCCTCCTGCGCTTCACGCAGCGCGGCGTGCACCGGACCATGGTCCTCAGGGTCGATTCGGCCGCCGGGGAAGGCGGGTTGCCCGGCATGGGCGCGCAGGGTTGCGGCCCGCTCGGTGATCAGCACGTCCGGTACCGGAGCCCCCGGCGACCCGCTCTCACCGAAGAGGATCAGCACGGCCGAACGGCGCGGCTCTCCGGGCAGCGTGCGCGTCCTGGGCCGGAAGCCGAGCCAGTTCGGAGCGAGCTCGCGCAGTGCCCCGGCAAGGGGGCGCAGCCAGGTCGGCAGGTCTTCAGGCGCGGCCATGATCTCGCCCGCGTCGTTCACGAAGCCACCTTCCGGGCCGCGGCGATCAGCGCCGCCTCACGAGCCGACGCGGGACGCAGCAGCGCCTCCGCCTTGACCGGGTCCTGCTCGCCGATTCCGCGCGATGGGCACAGGGCGGCGATCGGACAGGCGCCGCAGGCCGGTCTGCGGGAGTGGCACACCCGGCGGCCGTGGAAGATCATCCGGTGCGAGAGCATGGTCCACTCCGCCTTCGGGAACAGCGCGCCGACCTCGAACTCGACCTTGACCGGGTCCTCCTCGCGGGTCCAGCCGAAGCGGCGCGCGAGTCTGCCGAAGTGCGTGTCCACGGTGATGCCTGGGACGCCGAACGCGTTACCGAGCACGACGTTCGCCGTCTTGCGGCCGACACCAGGCAGCGTGATCAATTCCTCCAGGGTGTGCGGTACCTCGCCGTCGAACCGGTCACGGATGGCCACGGCCAGCCCGAGCAGCGACTTGGCCTTGTTGCGGTAGAAGCCGGTGGGCTTGATCAGCTTCTCCAGCTCCGCCGGATCGGCCGCGGCCATGTCATCGGCGGTGGGGTAGCGCGCGAACAGGGCCGGCGTGGTCAGGTTGACGCGGACGTCGGTGGTCTGCGCGGAGAGCACGACTGAGCAGAGGAGCTGGAAGGCCGATTCGAAATCGAGCTCGCAGTGAGCATCGGGATAAATCTCGGCGAGCGCCCGGTTGATCCGCCGTGCCCGGCGGGTGAGTGCCAACGGGGTCTCGTGGGTCTCGGGCGCGTTCTCAGTCGTCTCACCGGCCATGCTCATTCGGCAAGCGTAGATGGTCGGGGCGGCCTGGGGGCACGTTACGGCATCCGGCAGGATTGGGGTGTGCCGTTCCCGAGTATGTGAAATAGCGTGTGGTACGCCACACTGTTCGATGCAGAGGCATAACAGATTGCGGGCCGGCGTCGAGTCACAACGCGCGACCGGCGACCAGGACCGCAGGAGAACGGCCGTGAGGCCGATGGAGGGTTCGACAGTGGAGGACGTGCTGCGCCGGAGCCCGTTGTTCGCCGCGCTGGATGAAGAGGCGTCCAACTCGCTGCTCAAGTCGATGACGGAGATCGCGCTGAGCCGCGGCGACGCGCTCTTCCACGAAGGCGACCCGGGTGACGCGCTGTACGTGGTGGTCGAGGGCAAGATCAAGCTGGGCCGCTCCTCCGGGGACGGCCGGGAGAACCTGACCGCGGTGCTCGGCCCGGGCGACATGTTCGGCGAGCTGTCGCTGTTCGACCCGGGGCCGCGTACCTCGACCGCGACCGCGCTGACCTCGACCCGGCTGCTCGCGCTCGGCCACACCGAGCTGCAGCCGTGGCTCTCGACCCGGCCCGAGGTGGCCCGCGCGCTGCTGCGGGCGATGGCGCGCCGGCTGCGGCGGACCAACGAGACGCTGGCCGACCTGGTCTTCTCTGACGTGCCCGGCCGCGTCGCGAAGGCGCTGCTGGACCTGTCGACCCGGTTCGGGCAGCCGGCCGGGGACGACCAGGAAGGAATCAAGGTCTCGCACGACCTGACCCAGGAGGAGCTGGCGCAGCTGGTCGGCGCGTCCCGGGAGACCGTGAACAAGGCCTTGGCGGACTTCGCGCAGCGTGGCTGGATCAAGCTGGAAGCACGTGCGGTCGTGCTGCTCGATACGGTGCGTCTGGCGCGCCGCGCGCGGTAAGCAGTAACGCGTCCCGCCTTACGCGCTTACGCGTCCTTCTTCGCGTCTAGGTATTCGAGCTGCGCAAGCACCGAGAGCTCGGCAGCAGGCCACAGGCTCCGGTCGACGTCGGCGTAGACGCGCCGGACGATCTGTGCGGCCGTGCGGTCTCCCGCCGAACGCGCTGCCTCGACTTGCGCCAGGCGTGCGGCTCGGTGCGTGAGGTAGAACTCGACGACCGTGCGCGGGGTGGCGACTACCGGTCCGTGCCCAGGAAGGATCGTCCCGACGTCTTCGGATTCGGTCATGCGGCGGATGCGAGCGAGCGAGTCGAAGTAGTCGGCGAGGCGCCCGTCAGGGTGCGCCACGACCGTCGTACCGCGCCCGAGGACGGTGTCACCGGTCAAGAGCGCGCGGTCAGCCGGGATGAGGAACGAGAGCGAGTCGCCGGTATGACCCGGTGTCGCGACGACATGCAGCTCCAGCCCGCCGGCCTTGAGCACGTCGCCGTCGCCGAGCCCTTCCGAGCCGAGCCGGTTCGCCGGGTCGAGCGCGTGGACCGGAGCTTTGGTGAAGGCGCTGAACTCTCGCGCGGCCTCGGCGTGGTCGGGGTGACCGTGCGTCAAAGCGATGGACGTAACGCGCGCGCCGGCTTCCTTAACGCAGTCAAGGATCGCGGTGAGATGGCCCACATGCATCGGCCCCGGGTCGACGACGAGTGCCTCGGTCGACCCGGGTTCGATGAGCACCCAGGTATTGGTCCCGTCGAGCGTCATCGGCGACGGGTTCGGGGCCAGCACCAGCGTGGCGCGCGGCGTCACCGGCCCGGAGACGACCCGCGAACCCGCACCGGCTGAACTCGCACCGGTTGAACCCGAGCTGGACGGACCTGAACGGGCAGGGCCGGTACCGGCCCCGGTAATCAGGCCACCCCGTCCGGCGCGCGGCTGTCGGGGGCGCTGTCGACTTCGAAGCTGTCGATCTCGACGGTCAGCTCGACCTCGACCGGGGCGTCCAGCGGCAGCACCGCGACGCCGACCGCGGAACGCGCGTGCGCCCCGGCCTCGCCGAAGACCTTGCCGAGCAGCTCGCTCGCGCCGTTGATGACGGCGGGCTGGCCGGTGAAGTCCGGGGCGGAGGCGACGAAACCGACGACCTTGACCACCCGGCGGACCCGGGACAGCTCCCCGATCTCCGCCTTGACCGCGGCCAGCGCGTTGAGCGCGCAGCGCTCGGCGAGCTGCTTGGCCTCCTCCGCGCTGACCTCGGCGCCAACCTTTCCGGTCGTGGGCAGCTTGCCGTCGATCGTGGGCAGCTGACCGGAGGTGAACACCAGCGAGCCGGAGCGCAGGGCCGGGACGTACGCGGCCACCGGCTTGGCCACCGCGGGGACCTCGAGCCCCAGCTCGGCCAGGCGTTGCTCGGGCGTGCCGGCCGCGGCCTCACCGACCGCGGTCACTACTGCTTCTCCCGCTTCATGTACGCCACCAGCTGCTCAGGGTTCGGCCCCGGGACCACCTGCACCAGCTCCCAGCCGTCCTGGCCCCAGTTGTCCAGGATCTGCTTCGTCGCGTGCACCAACAACGGAACGGTCACGTACTCCCACTGTTTCGCCATGGCCAGAGCCTAACGGGTAGGCAGGTGGCGCAGCGCCCCGATACGCGACGGGAGGTTAGGCTCGTGCCTGTGACGAATGCAGCCGAGGCGCGCCGCGCGAAGCCGGACTGGCCCGCCGTCCGCCTGCACGTGGTCACCGGCAAGGGGGGCACGGGCAAGACGACCGTCGCGGGCGCCCTGGCGCTGGCGTTGGCGGCGGGTGGGAAGCGGCCGGGCGATCGACGGGTTCTGCTGGTCGAGGTGGAGGGCCGGCAGGGGCTGGCCCAGCTCTTCGATGCCGAGCCGGTCGCGTATGAGGAGCGCCGGGTCGCGGTCACGCCGGACGGGGGCGAGGTTTGGGCGCAGTCCCTCGACGCCGAGCAGGCGTTGCTCGAGTACCTCGACATGTTCTACAAGCTCGGGCCGGCGGCTCGCGCGCTGCGCCGGTTCGGTGCGATTGACTTCGCGACGACCATCGCGCCGGGTATCCGTGACGTGTTGTTGACCGGTAAGACGTGCGAGGCGGTACGGCGTCGGGCCAGCCATACGCATGGCGGTCACGGGCACGGCTCGCATGGGCACGAGCGCAGCCAGCAGGCTGGCGATCGGGTCTTCGACTACGACGCGGTGGTGATGGACGCGCCGCCGACCGGGCGGATCACCCGGTTCCTGAACGTGAATTCGGAGGTCTCCGGGCTTGCGCGGGTCGGCCCGATCCGCAACCAGGCGGACGCGGTGATGCGTGTGCTGACCAGTGCGCAGACCGCGGTGCACTTCGTCACGCTGCTGGAGGAGATGCCGGTGCAGGAGACGCTGGACGGCTTCGCCGAGCTGCGCGAGGCCGGACTGCCCGCCGGCGGGGTGATAGTCAATCAGGCCCGGCCGGTGGTGCTGCCGGAGGAGCGGCTGAAGAAGGCCGCGCAGCCGGGCGGGCTCGACCCCGCGGAGCTGGAGGCCGGGCTCGCGCCGGTTGGTCTGGCGGATCCGGAGGTGGTCGCGGCCCTGTCCGAGTTGGCCACCGAGCACGCGCAGCGGGTGCTGCTCGAGGCCGGACAGCGTGAGGAGCTGAGCGCCACGGAGGCGCCGATCTATGAGCTGCCGCTGCTGACGGACGGGGTCGACCGGGTCGGGCTCGACCTGTTGGCCGGGCAGTTGCGCCGGCAGGGGGCGGCGTGAGCGAGGCCAGAGTGAACCGGGACAGCTTGAATCGGGGCAGCCTGAACCGGGGCAGCGCCGACGCGGCCGGCGCCGAAGACACGGTCAAGCACCTGGATCTGGACGGGCTGCTCGACTCCCCGGAGACCAGGATCGTGGTGTGCTGCGGATCGGGCGGAGTCGGCAAGACAACCACGGCCGCGGCGTTCGCGTTGCGCGCGGCGGAGCGCGGCCGCGACGTGGTGGTGCTCACCATCGACCCGGCGCGCCGGCTGGCGCAGTCCCTGGGGCTGACCGAGCTGGACAACACCCCGCGCGAGGTGGCCGGGATCGACCGGTCCAAGGGCGGCCGGCTGCACGCGATGATGCTCGACATGAAGCGGACCTTCGACGAGATCGTGCTCGATCACGCCGATCCGCAGCGGGCCGAGCAGATCCTGGCGAACCCCTTCTACCAGTCGCTGTCCGCGAGCTTCGCCGGCACGCAGGAGTACATGGCGATGGAGAAGCTCGGGCAGTTGCGCTCGCGCGGCGAGTGGGACCTGATCGTGGTGGACACGCCGCCGAGCCGGTCCGCGCTGGACTTCCTGGACGCCCCGGAGCGCCTCGGCTCCTTCCTCGACGGCCGGCTGATCCGGATCCTGTCCGCGCCGGCGAAGGTGGGCGGCATGGGCGCCTTCAAGCTGCTGACCGGCGGGGTCGGGCTGGTGACCGGCGCGCTGGGCAAGATCCTCGGCTCGAACCTGCTCGGCGAGGTGCAGTCCTTCGTCGCCGCGCTGGACACCATGTTCGGGGGCTTTCGCGAACGGGCCGAGCGCACCTATCGGCTGTTGCAGACCGAGGGGACCGCGTTCGTCGTGGTCGCGGCCCCGGAGCCGGACGCATTACGTGAGGCCTCTTACTTCACGCGGCGGCTGGCCACGGACGAGATGCCGCTGGCCGGGCTGGTGCTCAACCGGGTGCACCGGCCGCAGGCGGACATCACCGCGGAGCGGGCGCTGGCCGCGGCCGAGGAACTGACCAACGGCAAGGCCGCGAAGCGCGCGGCACGCAAGAACGGGAACGGGGCCGGGAACGGCCGGGCTGCGGGAAACGGAGCCGAGCCGCCGCTGTCGGCGCAGGAGGAGGCTCAGGCCGCGCAGTTGGCGGCCGCGCTGCTGCGACTGCACGCGGAACGCGTCGTGCAGTCGCGTCGGGAACGCCGGCTGACCGGCCGTTTCCTGGCCAGTCATCCCGGGATCGCGATGCTCGAACTGCCCGCGCAGGCGGAGGACATCCACGACCTTGACGGCCTGCGCGAGATCATCGCGCGTTCGGCCTGACGGCGGGGCGGCGGTAGGCCGCCCGTGATCCGGCTGGAGGGTGGAGAGCCGGTCGGGAAGGCTCGCGGACGATCGTGGATCGTCGTTCGCCGTCAGTCCGTGGTCCGTCGAGGGCGTCTTGCCTGGCACCGTCTCATCCAACGGCGCGGGCTCAGTCCGTGCATCCTGGTACTCACGCTGCCGGTTCTCGTAGGGCGGTTACGAACAGCACACCCTTGAGCAACGTGTCGGTCGTGACGGGCGGCGGCTCAGCCGCCGGCGGTGAACACCGTCGCGCGCTGGCGCGACAGGTATGCCTCCCGCTTGCCCTCAAGCACCTTGCGCCATGAGCGCACGTCCGGCCGACGCCGCAACAGCGCCCGCCGCTCACGCTCGGTCATGCCGCCCCACACGCCGAACTCGACCCTGTTGTCGAGCGCGTCCGCGAGGCATTCGGTGCGCACCGGGCACGCCGCGCACACCGTCTTGGCCCGGTTCTGCGCGGCCCCCTGGACGAACAGCTCGTCGGGGTCCATGCCCCGGCACGCCGCCGCTATCGTCCAGTCCTCCACCCAGTTCCTGACCGCGCTCGCCGCGGCGACCATCACCTTCACCGGCACTTCACTCTCCGAACCTGCCATCATCTCCGGTGCCGTCCTCTCAGCATCGAGGCTCCCCCAACGGCGGCCGGCACACCGCTCGATTCGTGGACACCGCCACGGCGCGCAACCCATTCGCGACCGCACCAGCACCAACCACGCATCGACCGGAATGACCGGCACGACATCCGCACTTGTCGCACTAGCCTTACCAATTCCGTCCGATGACCCAGACTCATCGGCCGCCCTGCTGCCGAAGCTCCCCGGAGTGTCCCCGCATGGGCACCGTCCGCGGATAGATCTCTTCAGCTAGCACGACATTACGGATAACCATCAGCCCTCGACAGTCCCCGAACTGGTCAATCTGGTATGGCCCGTCCGGACTACCTCGCTTGTAGCAACTGGGCCACAGATTCGCCGGCAGCCGCCCTGCCCTCCCCGGCGGTCGGGCCCGGAACGTACCCTGGTCCGCATGGTTAAGGGACGTACTGGTTACTCCGGAGCGAGCGGCGTCGGGCGGCTGATATCGCACCTCGGCACGTTCGTCATGGTCAGCGCCCTGGCCGGGGTCCTCATCGCCGGCCTTAGCCTGCCGTTCGTCGGCAGCTTCGGACTCACCGCGAAGGCCGCGTCAGACCATTTCGAGGACCTGCCGAACGACTTCGAGACGCCAACGCTGCCGCAGCGCACGAAAATCCTCGCGGACGACGGCTCCGTGATCGCGTACACCTGGGGCGACTTCGGCAACCGGGTCGTGGTCCCGATGTCGCAGATCAGCCCGAACATGCCGCACGCGATCGTGGCCATCGAGGACATCCGTTACTACCAGCACGGCGGCATTGACCTTAAGGGCACGCTGCGTGCCCTAGTCAACAACTCCTCCGGCGGTAACACGCAGGGTGGTTCCTCCATCGCACAGCAGCTCGTGAAGAACGAACTGCTGCTGGAAGCCGGAACGGATAAGACCAAGCAGCAGGCCGCGATCGCGGACACGTTCTCCCGCAAGCTCACCGAGCTCAAGTACGCCATCGCCGTCGAGAAGACGCTCAGCAAGGACCAGATCCTGGAGCGTTACCTCAACCTGGTCTACTTCGGCAACGGTGCGTACGGCGTCGAGGCGGCCGCGGAGCGTTACTTCTCGACGAGCGCGGCGAAGCTGACCGTCCCGCAGGCCGCGCTGCTGGCCGCGGTCGTGAACAGCCCGACCGAGTTCGACCCGTTCGCGCACCCGGCTGACGCGCTCAAGCGCCGCAACATCGCGCTCGCGGACATGGCGAACCCGTCGCTGAACTACATCACTCCGGCCC
The DNA here is from genome assembly GCF_035653575.1 of Actinocrinis sp. Lineage (GTDB taxonomy): Bacteria > Actinomycetota > Actinomycetes > Streptomycetales > Catenulisporaceae > Actinocrinis. The sequence goes on along the minus strand of NZ_DASRBQ010000110.1, from coordinate 9,871 downwards.
AGGCCGCGCAGTACGAGAAGGCCCCGCTCGGTTTGAACCCGACCTCGCTGAAGGACGGTTGCATCACTGCGGACGGCTCGGCCAAGTTCTTCTGCAACTACGTGTACAACACGTTCATCCAGGACTCCGCGTACGGCAAGACCCAGGCGGACCGCATCGCGCTGTGGCAGCGCGGCGGGCTGACCATCCAGACGACGATGAGCGTCAAGGATGAGAAGTCGGCGGACGCCGCGATCGCCAAGCGCGTATACCCATCGGACTTCACGAAGCGGGACATCGCGTCCGCACTGGTGATGGTGGAACCGGGATCGGGCCAGATCAAGGCGATGGCCCAGTCGGTGCCGATGGGCAACGGACAGGGCCAGACGTTCATCAACTTGTCGGCGGACAAGGCCCACAACGGGACCAACGGTTTCCAGGCGGGATCCTCGTTCAAGATCTTCGTCGGCCTCGCCGCGCTGGAGCAGGGCATCAACCCGAACCAGGTGATGGACGCCCCCGCGACGATCGACGACGCCGGCACCCAGTTCGCGGCGTGCGCGGGTAACCAGACGACGGTGGTGTGGCCGCCGGACGTGCCAGCCAGTGGCAAGTACACGCCGGGCAACGACGACATGGCCGACCACCAGACGGCGATGCCCAACGCGTTCGCGAACTCCATCAACACGTACTTCCTGCGGCTGGAGGAGCAGACCGGCCTGTGCAAGCCGGCGCAGATCGCCGAGCAGATGGGCGTCACGCAGGACAACGACAACGACACCGGCAAGTCGCTGATGCAGATCCCGTCGTTCACGCTCGGCACGAACCCGATCACGCCGGTGGAAATGGCAAGTGCGTACGCCACGATCGCGGCGCAGGGCACCTATTGCGTGCCTTACGTCATCACGCAGGTGACCGACGTGTCGGGTAAGAACTACGGCGGCCAGAACAAGAACTGCCGTCAGGTTCTCGACCCGAACATCGCCAACGAGCTGACCTCGATGCTGCAGGGCGTCGTGCAGTACGGCACGGCGGCCGGCGCGGTCCCGCTGAGCGACACCCGCCCGGTCGCCGGCAAGACCGGTACGACGGACTCCAGCATCGCGACCTGGTTCGACGGCTACACCCCGCAGCTGGCCGCGGCGACCTGGACCGGCTTCATCAACTGGGACAGCAAGACGAAGCTGGAGAACCTGAAGATCGGCCCGACGTACTACTCGGGTCAGGTGTTCGGTGCCTCGATCTCCGCGCCGACCTTCAACGACGCGATGACCGGCGCGCTGGCCGGCCTGCCGGTGGAGGGATTCACCGCGCCGACCGGCTTCAACGCCCCGACGCAGGGCGGCAACGGCGGTGGCAACGCGAACGGCAACGGCGGCCTGCTCGGCGGAGGGTTCCTCGGCGGGATACTCGGCGGAGGCAACGGCGGTAACGGGAACGGGAATGGAAACGGCGGCAAGGGTCACTGACCGCTGACTGACGTCCCGTCAGGCGATTCGACGGCTGCGGGTCCCGACTCGAGATGAGTCGGGACCCGCACCGTTTCCGCTCGTTCCTACTTCTTCCTCGCCCTCGCTCTAGCTTTATCCGGGCCCTACCCGAGCGCCGACTTCACCGCCGCGGCCACGCGCCCGCCCTCAGCGCGGCCCGCGATCTTCGGGTTCAGCGCCTTCATCACGACGCCCATCGACTTCGGCCCGACCGCCCCGGTCTCCGCGATGGCGTCCGCGACCAGCGCCTTCAGCTCGTCGTCGGTCAGCTGGGCCGGCAGGTACCGGGACAGCACCTCGCCCTCGGCCCGCTCGCGCGCGGCCTGCTCGTCCCGTCCGGCGCCCGCGAACGCCTCGGCGGCCTCACGCCGCTTCTTCACCTCGCGGGTGAGCACCGTGACCGTCTCGGCCTCAGAGAGCGTGCGCGCGGCGGCACCGGCGACCTCCTCGTTGGTGATCGCGGTGAGCGCCATCCGCAGCGCGGCGGCCTGCAGCTCGTCGCGGCCCTTGATCGCGGCGGTGAGGTCTGCGCGCAGTCGGTCCTTGAGCGTCGTCGTGGTCATGTGCCTAGCGTGTCACGAAGCGGAGCCGAACCGCACGGCGGTTCCGGGCGCCGCGTGCTAAGACCGCGACGCCGATAGACTTGGCCGATGCGCCGATCGATCTCCATCCCGCTGGGCATCATGGCCGCCGGTACCGCCGGACTCGCCTACGCGGCGGGGGTCGAGGTCAATCTCTACCGGCTGCGCCGCTTCAGCATCCCGCTGCTCGCCCCGCAGGCGCAGCCGTTCCGGATCCTGCAGCTCTCGGACATCCACATGGTCCCCGGCCAGCGCCGCAAGAAGGCGTGGCTGAGCTCGCTGGCCGAGCTGCGCCCCGACCTGGTGGTCAACACGGGCGACAACCTCTCGCACCCCGACGCGGTCCCCGAGGTCATCAGCACCTTGGAACCGCTCATGCAGTTGCCCGGGGTGTTCGTGTTCGGATCGAACGACTACTTCCAGGCGAGCCGCCTCAACCCGGCCAAGTACCTGCGCCCCGGCGACCGTTCCCATGCCCCGCGCCGCAAGCGCGCCGAGAACGACTGGCCAGCCATGCAAGCCGCGTTCACGAAGGCGGGCTGGCTGGATCTGACCAACACGCGGGCGACCCTCGACGTACCCGGCCACGGCACACTCAAGTTCGTCGGCGTCGACGACGCACATGTCCGCCGCGACCGGTACCCGGCCCCGGCTCAAAGCGAGGACGAGAACGGCGAAAGCCACGGGCACGCCTACGGCGGTGACGAGCGACCGCGCGACGACAGCCCAGCGACTGAAGCCTCCGACGCATTGACGATCGGCGTAACGCACGCCCCCTACCTACGCGTTCTCGATGCGATGGCGGCCGACGGCGTCCCCCTGATCCTCGCGGGTCACACGCACGGCGGCCAGCTCTGCGTGCCCTTCTACGGGGCCCTGGTGACGAACTGCGACCTGGATCGCGCGCGAGCGAAGGGCCTGCACACCCACACGGCTGGAGGCCACACCGCCCACCTGCACGTATCCGCCGGCTGTGGCGCGTCCCGCTACGCGCCGGTCCGCTTCGCCTGCCCGCCGGAAGCCTCGCTGATTACCCTGCTCCCGCGCGCCAGCTAACACGCGTTGGCGTACCGGGTGACCCGCCTACCAAAGGATTTCCGCGATCCACCTTCGCTCAGCTAGACTGACCGAGCACTACCGGGGTGTAGCGCAGCTTGGCAGCGCGCTTCGTTCGGGACGAAGAGGTCGTGGGTTCAAATCCCGCCACCCCGACGGTAGAGATGCAGCTAGAGGCCCTTCACGTGACGACGTGAAGGGCCTCTGAGCGTCTCTGGTCGCTTTCTGGGAGAAATCCGGGTGGTGGCAACCGATCGCTGGGCGATTGCATTGATGTGGCATGACGTCACCGATATGGACGCCGGCGGGAAGGAAGCCCGATGGCCGCCGCCGAGCTTGATCACGATGCCGACTATTGCGAGTACGTGACCGCCAAGACGCCTTGGCTGCGGTGGGTCGCGTTCCTGCTCTGTCAGGACTGGCACCGCGCCGACGACCTGCTGCAGACCACGGCCGCCAAGCTCTACGCCGCGTGGCCGCGGGTCAGGCGGTTGGAGAACCTTGACGGCTACACCAGGCGGATCCTGATCAACTCCTTCCTCGCCGAGCAGCGCTCGCACTGGTGGAAACGAGTGCTGACGCACGGCGAGAGCGCAGACACGCCGGTCGTGCAACCAGACGTGGACGCGGTGCTGGACCTGCGCTCCGCGCTGCTGACGCTCACCGCTAAGCAGCGCACCGTGCTGGTCCTGCGCTACTACGACGAGTTGTCCGTCGCCGAGACGGCCGACGCACTGCACTGCTCGACCGGGAACGTGAAGAAGCAGACCTCGGTCGCCCTTGCGGCGTTGCGCAAACGGCTCGGCGCCGCGGACTCGGCCGATCAGGCTTCGAACTCGGACTTAGCCGACCAGGCTTCCCGTTCGCCCCGGCGCTCTCCACACGCCGCCCTCGACCGCATGATCGTCGCCCAGGACTGCCCTGGAGGAGTGGAATCATGAGCGAACTCAACGCCGAACTCTCCGCCGCGCTCAGGCGCGCGGTCGACCTGCAGGAACCGCCGTGCGCGCTGGACCTGGACCTGGCGCGGGCCCAGGGCCGGCGACTGCGCCGACGCCGCCAGGGATTGCAGGCCGGAGCGGTGATGGCCGTCACGGCGCTTGCGGTGGTGCTGATCACCGGTCCGCTGTCCGGCGGCGACGACGGCGCCGCGGTCCCGCCGGCCTCGCCTACCGCGCCGTCGGGTACGGAGTCGGCGAATGACCCGATAACCACCGGCGTGAGCTTCGGCTGGCTACCCAACGGCTTCCACATCACAGGCGGAGGTGCTCAAGGCACGCTCCATGACGACCTGAACGCCGGCGACGGCAGGACGGCTTTGTTCGTCACCGTGGCACCGCCCGGAACGGATTCCAATCCCGACTGCACACTTGAATATCAGAGCGGCTGGCAGACGGCCGGTCCCGTCCACTCCTGCGACACGAGCACGGCGGTACCGGGGCTGAAATCCGCGAAGTGGGTCGCGGCCCCTGGCAGCAGCCAGGCCATCGCGCAGCATTACGCGCAGCTGGATTGGCGGACGGCGGACGACAGACAGGCCGCGCTCTTCGCCAGCACCGGAGGCGAGAGTGCCGATCAGCTCACCACGATCATGGTTCGGGTCGCCGAATATGTCAGCCTCGGCGCGCATCGGGCCTTGCCCATGCCTTTCCATCTCGCCAAGCCGCCCACGGGCCTTCCCTTGGCTTATGCCTACACGTCCGAGGGAGCCGACGGAGTGCCTCCAGGCGAGGCGGCCAACGGTGATCCGCTCGGCGCGGGCCCTGCGCCGGGAGTGGCCGCCGGACTGGAGTACGGCGAAATTGACGCCACGACAGGCGACTCGCCCGGCCTCGCGTTGACCGTACAGAAGGCGGACTCGGATGCGGCCTTCCCCGACGTGTATGAGACGCAGGTCGCCGGACAGCAGCCGAGTGCCGCCGACATACGAACCACAACGGTCGATGGGCACTCCGCACGGATCGTGACCAAGGCGGGCTTCCAGGTTCTCGTCGTGCACGATGTGAACGGATTCGATGTCCGGCTTGGCGTAGGCGGCGCCCAAGCGCTGTCCCTCATCAACGAAGCCGGTGGAATCGTCGGCTATTACCACACCATCACGTTCTTCCAGAGCGACCCGGCTACGTGGACCGTCAACGTGCTCGGCAGGTAGGCGAGGCCGGGACGGAACTCGAATTTTGCGTGGTATGTCGGTATTTCAGCCACACGACGGAAACGGCGCGCAGAGTCGCATTAATTGCAGCAAGGGCCCTGATTGGCGGTTAGGTTCTTTAGCTTCCTGACTACCCGTCAGTAGCGCTTACTGCGCGTACCTGCCGCGACACTGAATGCTTTGATGCTATACGCCGAGGTGTTGAATCCTCAATCGCCAACACTTAAATCCCTCTTGGCGGCGACTTCACACTTCCGAGTGGTCCAGTCTTGGAACTGCCGGAGCTTTGCAGTCCGTCAAGGAGGACGACGTACGTGGCCGCCACTGGACCCACCCTGCTCGACGCCAGAACGATGGACCCCCGCGACTACGCCCTCGCTCTGGCCCTGCGCGAGGAGTTCAACAAGCTCAACGTGAGTGTGCGCGAGTACGCGGCGACGCACAACCTGCACTACTCGACCGTCTCGTGCTACCTGAGCTGCAAGAAGGGGCTGCCGCCCTGGACGTTCATCAAGGCGCTGGCCGAGGACGCCGCTCGAGCCCACGGCCTCGAGCGGCCCTCGCGGGCGATGATCGTCTACCTGTGGACCTTGCTCAAGAATGCCGAGAAGGCGCGGGAAAAAGACTCCTTCGACAAACTAAGAGCCGAACTCGCGAAGGCCAGAAAGGAGGCGGACGAGCACGCGCGACAAGAACGCAGAATAAGCGATCAGTTACTCGCTGCGAAGGCTCATATCGCTAATCTCAAGTCCCAGGTATTGGCGCTGGAAAGCGGGCAGGTAAGCGCTTTGCCAAGTCCGAGCACCGAAGTCGCGCTCCGGGAAGTGGAAACGCGTTTGCGGGACGAACGCGCCTCCGCGGAGACGGTCATCGCGGACCTCAGGGCGCAGCTCGGCCGGGAACGCGAGTTGAAAGAGAAGGCCGAGCAGGACTGCTATCGCTTCGAGCGGCTGATCAGGGACATGCTCGCCGCCGCGGGGAACCCGGCCGGCGCAGCCGGCGACCTTGCCACGGCCCAGAACGAGCCGACCGTCGAGATCCCCGTCGTCACCTCGTCCGCCGGGGAAGCGCCGTCAAGCCTGGCTCAAACCGCGCCGCCGCCCTATCCGGCTGAGTTGACTGAGTGGTTGCGGTCGCGACTCGACGCGAAGGACGTCGAGCTCGAAGCCAAGGACGTCCAGATCTCGGAGCTCCAGGCCAAGGTCGACATGCTGCTCGACAACTACCGGCTCGCCAATCAGAAGTACTTAGAGGAAAGAGACAAAGCGCTCCATTGGCAGCGCCGCTGCGCAGAGCTGGAAGACGGCAAAGACGCGCAGCAGGTGTCGGCGGGCGAAGCCCAGGACCGCGTGACTCAGATGGCGCGGGGCCGTAGAGCTGCCCCGCAGCCATGGGCAGGCACGGAGCCGGCAGACGTGCGCGATGCTTTTCGCTCCTTTCCCCCGGGCCGCGCTGCCGGCCCCCGGTGATGCCGCGCCAGATGCGACGGTCACGAGTAGAAGTAGAAGGAACTGACCCATGTCCACCGCATCCGTCCAGCCCATCCCCGGAGCTGGTCCGGCGCCAGGAGCAGGCTGTCCGTGCGCGCGCTGCCTCGCTCACGAGCGCCGCCGCCTGATCCTGCGCACCGCGGCCTGCTGGTGCGCCGCGATGCTGGCGGTCGCCGCGCTCGGTGCCGCTATTGCCACGCTCGTGTTCGGCATGCCTGTTTACAGCGGACCGTGCGCAGGGATCGCTGCCGTCGGCATCGCCGCGGCGGTCGCACTACGCCGTCCGTGACGCATGCGAATCAGCGGACGGATGCGGACCGGCCAGGCGCGGATGTTGGAGCCGAATTCCCGATGGGCTCCTCATCCGGTTCAGGCACCGAACGAATCTGGCGGATCGACGGGACCAGAAGCATCAGCGCGACGGAGGTGACTTGCCAGATCGCGCTGAAGGTCAACAGATGCGTGACGCCGACTGATGATCCGACAGGGCCTGCGGCCGCAAGTGCGAGCGGTCCGAGGGCGAAAGCCCCGAGCGTCTCCCACGCGCTGATACGGCCGAGCGTTTCGACTGGGATGAGCCGCTGGGTTGTGGATGCCGAGAGCGCCTGACCGATAGAGCCACCGAAGCCTGCGATGAACGCACCCACGCACACGTAGGCGAGCGGGAGAGGGCTTGCCAGAGCGGCGAGCGGCGCAGCGTAGCCGAATGTCGTTGCGGTGGCGACGAGCAGCGGCCGGCTCGGCTTGTGGTTGGCGATGAATATCCCGCCGGACACTGCCCCGGCTCCGTTGGCCGCCATGACGAAGCCCCAGGCGCTCGCGCCGCCGAGCCGGGTTTGCGCCACCAGCGGCCCGAGGACGAGATACGGAGCCCATACCAGCGCGTTGAACAGGCAGAATTGCAACGTTGGGACCCACAGCCAAGCGCGCGAGGAGAACTGCGTCCAACCGTCGCGCAAGTCGCGCAACAGCGAGCTGTGTGCGGAGGCGGGCGGTCGCAGGCCACTGAGTTTGATCAGGACGACCACGCTGACGGCATAGCTCGCGGCGTCAGCAAGCAACACCACGGCCGGACTCGTCGTGCCGGCCAGCACGCCTCCCAGTACGGGCCCTGTGATCTGTGCGGAGGATGCCAGAACGCTGAGTAGCGCGTTCGCCTCGGTCAATCGTTCACGCCCGGCGATCTGCGGGATCAAGGCCGGCAGGGACGGGGTGAACGCACCCTCGCCGATCCCGACGGCCGTCGCGATGACCAGCAATGCGGCGAGCGACGGATGGCCGACGAGCAACAACGCTCCGAAGGCCGCCTGTCCCGCGCAACGCACCACATCGGCCGTGATCATCACAAGCCGGCTGCCGAGCCGGTCGGCCAAGACGCCACCGAGCAGCAGGAACACCACGACCGGCAGGACCCGGGCTGCCATCAGCCAGCCGAGGGTCTGTGCTCCGCCCACGGACAGCGCGGCGAACGCAATGGCGACCGGCGCCATCGCCGAGCCGAGCCGGGAAGTGGCGTAGCCCGCGGCGAACCAGCGCAGGTCTCGCTGCGCGAGGACGTCGGTGAAGCGGTGACGACGGTGCATAGGGCGAGGCTGCGGCTTCGGCTTGGCGCGGGACAAGGTTTTACTGCGCTGAAGTTGAGTCTTTTTGCATAAACTTTGAGATGATCGGAGTTACCGCAGTAAACGGATGTCTTCTGGCGTGTGGCGTGGAGGAATGCGAGAATGCGAAGCGAAGGAGGCAACGCAGTTTACTGCGGAAACTGAGGAGTGGCATGGCGCAGCCGGTTGAATATGCGGTGGCGGTCGACAAGTACCTCGACGCCGCCGGGCTCAGCGCTGCGTCGCGGCGGATCTATCGCATCGCGCTGAACACCTGGGCATGGACGTTGGTCGACCGCGCCACTCCCGAGGGCCGCGCACGACGCGGAGCCGAGCCTCCGATCGTGCCCTTGGCAGTGCTCGACGAAGCCGGCGAGCGGCTACGCAGGTACTTCGCGGCGTCCGCCATCGCATCGCAGGATTCCGATTCGCATGGCGTGCGCACCGCCAACCGCGAACTTTCGATCCTGCGCAGTGCGATCGCCTGGTGGCTGGCGCAGGGCTGGATCGCAACGGACCCGACGGAAGGTATCGCGCGCCGAAAAGCTGATACCTCAGCCGTTGAGCGACGCCTGGAAATCGAGGACGTGCGCCGGGTTTTCGCGCTGCGCGCGCCATTACGGGACCAGACCCTGTGGCACATCGTGCACGAGAGCGAAGCCACCATCGAGCGCATCCTGGCCTTGAACGTCGGCGACGTGGATCGCAGCCGGCGGCGCGCCGGGCACCTGCAGTGGCGCGGCACCACCGCCCAACTGATGACGCTGCTGCTGGCAGGACGCGCGGCTGGTCCGGTGTTTCTCACCGACCGGCGGGCGCCCGCCGACACGCCCGCGGCCGATCGCTGCCCGCACACCGGGCGCGCGCGGTTGTCGTATCGGCGCGCGGCTGAAATCTTCACCGGGGCGACAAAGAGCCTCGATCCCGCTGGCCGCGGCTGGACGCTGCGTCAGCTGCAAGGTCGCTGAATGATCGAAATATTTCGGATCCTCTACCGGTGGGATTTCCGAAATGTGTCCGAAAGTTATTGACTCACCACGGAAACCTGATCGATACTCTCGCCATCGGCAGCCCTCGAAGGACGCCGATCCGGGTCACCCACCAAAGCCCGGCTTTCCCGGTCGCCTTGATCAAGGCGACCGCTAACTAACCGCGTTGCACGACTCCGACGCGCGGTAGCCATCGCCGATCGCCTACCGCCGCGCCGGGTCGCAATGCGCTGCGCCCGCGAGCCTTCAACGAGGAAGGAACACGCTTAGATGTTCGCTAGTCGTCAGCATGGCGATCAGCCACGCCGCGGCAGACGCAGCCTTTCCAGGCTGCTCGTCGGTTTCGGCTCCGTCGTGGCTCTGGCCACGGCCACGGCCTTGACGCCCGGCAGCGCCAGTGCCGCCACGCAGATCTGCTCGAGCCAGACCGGCAACAACGGCGGCATGTACTACCAGATGTGGACCAACGGCCAAGGCTCGGCCTGCATCACGCTGAACTCCAGCAACAGCTACTCCACCTCGTGGAGCGGCGT
>NZ_DASRBQ010000109.1:0-40000 GCF_035653575.1 Actinocrinis sp. | reverse complement strand
CGTTGGTGACCTGGATGGCCAGCTCACGGGTCGGCACGACCACCAGGGCCTGCGGGGCGCCGTGCGCGGGCGCGAGGCCGGCGGGGGAGGAGGAGCGGGTGCGGCGCCTGCGGCGGGAGTTGCCGGAGGGCGCGGCCGCGGCGGTGCTCGCCGCGACGGCGCCGGTGCTCGCGGCGGCCGCGGTGGCCGGGTCGGAGCCGGGCCCGCTGACCCGCTGGAGCACCGGGATGCCGAAGGCGAGGGTCTTGCCGGTGCCGGTCTTGGCCTGGCCGATCACGTCCGCGCCGGTCAGCGCGACCGGGATGGTGGCGGACTGGATCGGGAACGGGGCGGTGATGCCGAGGGCGTCCAGCGCCTCGACGGTCTCCGGGAGCACGCCGAGTTCGGCGAAGCTGTGGGCGGGGGCGACCGTCTCGGCGTCGGTGGCCGGGGCCGCCGCGCCGTCCTCGAACGCGTCTGTCGCGGAGGTCTCTGAGTTGGTCGGGTTGGTTGAGTTCTGGGTGCGGATGCTGATGGTCTTGACCTTTTCGTCCTCGTGACGGCGGGCGTCCCGGAGAGTCCAGCCAGGTCGCGGCGCTTGGGCCGTGGGCTGCTCGACCGGGGTTCGGCCGGGCGTCGGCGAGGACCGCGCCGAGCGGGTGTGCGGGCTCGGGCCGGTGCCGCCGGGTCTTCACCCGACCAATCGCAGGGCCGCTGCCGTCGTCGTCAGGGGCGGGCCGTGCGGTCGGAGCCGATCGGGGTGCGTTCGGCCGACCGGGCATCCTGTACGGATCGGCGGGTCCCGGGACGATCCCGAGCCTCCGCCGATGCAGTCAAGTCACCATATTACCAGGCGGTTCGCCAACGATCGAGTACGCTGCGTTATGTGCTGCCTGACCTCACAGAATCACGCGCGGGCGCGGCTGCATACGCGGCGCTCGCCGAATTCGAGCGCCTGACCGCGCTCCTGCCGCTCGCCCCGGGTTTGGCGGACCGGATGGCCGTCGCCGAGGTGATCGCGCAGCGGTACGCACGCTATCGCGAGCTGCTGGAACGCGCCGGTGCGGCGGGTGATCCGCAGCCCGCCATGGCGGCGGCGGCGCCCGCGATCGAGGACGCGCTGCGCCGGGTCGAGTCCGAGGACTGGTGGCAGGCGCTGGCGGCCGCGGTCTTCGGCGGCGCGCTTACCGAAGAGCTGTTCGAGATCATGCTCGGCGACCAGGCGGGAGCGGCCGAGCCGGAGCAGGACGGGGCGGCGTCCGCCGGCGTCGAGGCGAAAGCCGCGGACGCGTGGGCGGCGCAGCGGCTGCGCGCGGCGCTGGCCGAGGATCCCGTGCTGGCGGCGCGGATCGCGATGTGGGGCCGCCGCCTGGTCGGCGAGGCGATCGTGCTGGCGCGCGAATTCGGTGGCGAGCGCTATCCGGAGCTCGCCGACCGGCTGGCCGCCAGTCACGCGCGCAGGCTGGAGGACTTCGGCCTGGCGGGCTGAGCGGTCCGAGCGGGCCGAACCTGCCGCGCTGCGTCAGGGCTCGAACGGCTTATCGCGGCAAGCTGCGTTCGCGTAAGTAGAGCGCCCAACCGCAGACCAAGAGCAGTGAGACGACGGCGGCGAGCACGAGTCGGGTGCCGTGGAACGCGTTGCCCAGCAGCGTGAACCCGAGCACCGCGCCGCCGAAGGCCCCGCCGACTCCGATGGCGAGCGCGGAGAGCCACGCGATCCCGCGACGTCCAGGAGCAAAGCGACCGGGAACGGCGAGCCCGCCGAGCCCGCCGATCACCAGTCCCAGCGCGATCAGTCTCAGTAGTTCAGAGGAGAGCACGAACCGACGCTACGTCAGATCCGCCCTTGCCGCCTCTCGTCCTCGCGGCCGCCAAGCCACGCGGTCGGCGCGGTCGAAATCGGACTTCAGCAGGTCACAGCGCTCCGAAGCCGACCCGGCGGGCGGCCGGCTCGCCGATCTCGACGTAAGCCAGCCGATCGGCGGGGACGATCACCTTGCGGCCCTTGTCGTCGTTGAGCACGAGCAGGCCGGTCTTCCCGGTGAGCGCGGCGGAGACCGCCTTCTCCACCTCTTCGGCGCTCAGCTCGGACTCCAGCGAGAGCTCGCGGGCCGCGTGCTGCACACCGATCTTGATCTCCACGGTGGTTGGTTCCTTCCACGTAGACAAGCCGCCGGTCTTCGAGGAACAGAAGACGCTAGGACGAAGCCTACGTGTTCGACGGAGCGGTACTGCGTCGATCGGCGCCCAGACCGGTCAGCTCTCGGCGAACACCAACGCTCAGAGGTGCGGACGGTGTTGATGCGCGCACCCTCTTCGCGAGCTCAGAGGTGCGGACGGTGTTGATGCCCGCACCCTCTTCGCGAGCTCAGAGGTGCGGGAAGCCAGCAATCCCGCGCCAGGCGAGCTGCGAGATCAGCTGCGCGGCGGTGTCACGCGGCACCGGCATCCCGGCCGACAGCCAATAGCGCGCGGTGACCTGCGAGATCCCGGTCAGGCCGACCGCGAGCACCATCGCCTCCTCCTGGCCGAGCCCGGTGTCCTCGGCGATGACCGCGCTAATGAGCTTCGCGCAGTCGAGCTCCGCCTTGCTCACCCGGTCTCGCACGGCCTGCTCGTTCACCAGGTCCGACTCGAACACCAGGCGGAACGCGCCGCTCTCGTGCTCGACGAACTGGAAGTAGGCATTCATCGTCGCGGCGACCCGCTGCTTGTTGTCGGTGGTCGACTCCAGCGCGCTGCGCACCGCCTCGACCAGCGTCTCGCAGTGCTGGTCGAGCAGCGCGAGGTACAGCTCGAGCTTTCCGGGGAAGTGCTGATAGAGCACAGGCTTCGACACACCCGCGCGATCCGCGATGTCGTCCATCGCGGCGGCGTGATAGCCCTGGGCGACGAAGACCTCCTGCGCCGCGCCGAGCAGTTGGGTGCGCCGGGCCAGCCGCGGAAGCCGGGCCGACCGGGGACGGTCGTCGGCGCTGTAAAGCGTTTCGGCTGTACTCACGGTGCCTCTGTCATGGGTTCGCGGGTGAAGCAGGTCACACGCATCCTACGCGGCAGTAACCTATTCAAGCCAGGCTGTCGGCCCGCCCGGCTGCGGCCTACCGGTACTCGTCCTCGTCCACGGGCACGGGAACGGCCTGCTCGGCGGCGTCCGCCGGGTCGGCTTCCATCGGCACCTCGGGTTCCGGATGCGCGGGCGCGCGCTCCTGACCCATCTCCTCCGCATCCTCGACCACCGGCAGCGACTGCTCGGCGGCGTCGGCCTCCGGGGCCTCGTACTCGTCGGTGAACTGCTGCTCAGTCATGGTCGAGCCCCTCATCCGGTGGGTTCCCACCCTTAATCGTCGACTTTACGCCGATCTCACGCTGCGGTCCCCATTGACGGGAATGGCCGCGGAAGTGGGACGGTTGCCTGAAAAGAGTTCTTCAAACACGAGTGAGGGGACGGCTGTGTCCGCGCCTGTGAAGCTGCCTCCGCTGGTCGAGCCGGCCACGGAACTGACCGTTGACGAGGTGCGCCGCTATTCGCGCCACCTGATCATCCCGGACGTCGCCATGGACGGCCAGAAGCGCCTCAAGAACGCGAGGGTGCTCTGTGTCGGTGCCGGCGGGCTCGGCTCACCGGCGCTGATGTACCTGGCCGCGGCCGGTGTCGGCACCCTCGGCATCGTCGAGTTCGACACGGTGGACGAGTCCAACCTGCAGCGCCAGATCATCCACGGCCAGTCGGACATCGGGCGGTCCAAGGCCGAGTCCGCGCGTGACTCGGTGCGCGAGATCAACCCGTACGTGAACGTGGTCCTGCACGAAGAGCGGCTGGACTCCGAGAACGTGATGGAGATCTTCGCGCAGTACGACCTGATCGTGGACGGCACGGACAACTTCGCCACCCGCTACCTGGTCAACGACGCCTGCGTGCTGCTGAACAAGCCGTACGTGTGGGGTTCGATCTACCGCTTCGACGGCCAGGCCGCCGTGTTCTGGTCCGAGTACGGCCCCTGCTACCGCTGCCTCTACCCGGAGCCCCCGCCCCCCGGCATGGTCCCCTCCTGCGCCGAGGGCGGCGTGCTCGGTGTGCTGTGCGGCTCGATCGGGGCCATCCAGGTCACCGAGGCCATCAAGGTGCTCACGGGTGTCGGCGAGCCGCTGGTCGGCCGGCTGATGATTTACGACGCCCTGGAGATGACGTACCGCACGGTCAAGGTACGCAAGGACCCGGAGTGCGCCGTCTGCGGTAAGAACCCGACCGTGACCGAGCTGATCGACTACGAGGCGTTCTGCGGCGCGGTCTCCGAGGAGGCCATCGAGGCGGCCCGGGAGTCGACGATCACCCCGCGCACTCTCAAGCAGTGGATCGACGACGGCGAGAACATCCAGATCATCGACGTGCGCGAGCCCGCCGAGTACGAGATCGTCTCGATCCCGGGTTCGACGCTGATCCCGAAGAACGAGTTCATCATGGGTGACGCGCTGTCCAAGCTGCCGCAGGACAAGCGCATCGTGCTGCACTGCAAGTCGGGCGTGCGCTCGGCCGAGGTGCTCGCGCTCGTGAAGGCGGCCGGATTCTCCGACGCCGTGCACGTCGGGTCGGGCATCGTCGGCTGGGTCAACCAGATCGAGCCGGAGAAGCCGATCTACTAACTCTTCTACCAACTACTGCTGGTCCGCTGACGGCGCGTTAGTCGGAGCAGCGCGTACGACCTATACGCATCTACAGCGCGCCCTTGCGCTGTAGATGCGTAAACGCGAAGTACCCCGGGATCACCGGCAGATAGGTGCGCAACAGGCGGAAGATGAACACCGCCGGCGTCCCGACCGTGGCGGGAAGGCCGCCGATGCTGGTGAGCGCGCCGGCCATCGCCAGCTCGACGGTGCCGATGCCGCTCGGCACCGGAATCACCGATCCGATCGCCTGCGCGGTGAGGAAGACCACCGCAGTCGTCGCGTAGGAGATGTTGGCGTGCGGCGAGATCGTCAGCACCGACGCCCAGAGGCACAACGCGTTCATCAGCGAGAGCAGGACCGTGCCGCCGAGGCCGATCGACAGCTTGCGCGGGTTCTGCGCCACATCCAGCAGCCGGGGCAGCGTCCCCTCGAAGAACGGCTTGAGCCGGGCCACCGCGAACTGGCGCAGCGGCTTGACGCCGATGGTCACCATGGCGACGACGCCGATCGCCAACAGGATCGCGATGACCACCGTGGAGGGCGCCCAGCTGTGTGCGCCGGTCCCGGTGTTCGCGAGGAAGCTGAACGCGGCGATCAACGCGATGTGCATGATGAAGCCGACCGCCTGCGACGCGCCGACCGCGCTGACCGCCGGGCCGGTGCCGATGCCTTGCTTCTGCAGATAGCGCGTGTTGAGCGCGACGCCGCCGACCGCCGCGGGCGCCACGATCGAGACGAAGCCGGCCGCGATCTGGACCAGGAAGTTGCGCACGACCGGCAGCCGCTCGGGAATGAACCCGGTGAGCACCATCCCGGCCGCGACGTAGGTCATCACCGAGGCGATCACCGCGACGATGGCCCACCACGGTGAGGCGGCGGCCAGGATCTTGGTGAGGCTCAGCTTCGAACTGGCCAGCTGATAGAGCACCAGATACGCGGCGACGAGGCCGGCCGCGACGGTCAGCAGTGTGCGCGGCCGCAGCCGCTCGAGCTTGACCGGCTCGGCCACCCGCGTCGCCTGCGGTTGGTAGGCCAGGATCTGCTCGCGGATGCGCTGTAGGAGGTCCTTGGACTTGCGAACCGCTGTACGCGTGGTGCGCGTGAGCACGACCGGCTGCAACATCGGCAGCGCTGCACCTATCGCATCCGCGCCTAGCACCTGCGCGCCGACGCGTACCGTGCGCTCCGGTCCGTACCGCAGCGCCAGAGTGGCCATCAGCTCCGCGGTGTCCAGCCGAGTCTGCAACGCGCTCGCCGCGATCTCGCCGTTGCGCAGATCGAGCAGCCACACCTGCCCGTCGCGGTCCACCAGGAGCGAGTCGAGGGCGAAGCGGCGGTGTGCGACCTGGTGCAGTTGCATCTGCTGCTGAAGCTGCCAGATGCGAGTCAACAGCTCGTCGGTCAACTCGTCTGGCGACAGCTTTTCCAGCGTGCGGCCCTCGACGCGCTCGTACGCGAGCAAGGCGGCGTCAGCGCTCAGCTCGCGCACCGCGACGAGACGCGGCGTCCGGATGCCCGCGTCGCGCAGGGCATAGGACATCAACGCTTCCTGATCCACCGCGCGCCTAAGCGAGAGCAGGTTGCGGCGTTGGGCAGGGCCGCGGAGCCTAATCCGCCGGTACAGCCGGTAAACCAGACCCACCGCTTGCCTGTCCCGGTCGAGCACAGTCACGTCGAGCAGGCGGCCGTCATGGGTGTCGGCCTCGTAGCGCCTGGTGTCCTCGGTCTCGCCGATCCACCGGCAGGCCACCGGCTGGAGCCCGGCGTCGAACAGCGAGGTGACCACGTCGTAACCGGTCGGCCTGGCGTTCACGACCCCGCGTGCGTAACGCCAGCCGAACGCCACGGTACGGCCGAACAGGAAGGTCACCATCAGGCCGACCAGGGCGCTGTTCCCGTTGATCAGGGTGGCGACCGCGTAGGTGAGTACGCATGACCACGTAAACGTCTGGAGCGCGGGCCGGTCGCCGAAGCCGATGATGGTGAGGAAGGCGATGACCGTGGCGATATAGACGTGCAGCGGCGTCGTCGTGCTGCTGGCCAGGTGACGGGTCAACACCTCGGAGAGCCAGTCGGGTGAGGCGCTCGAGTCGATCCACAGATTGAGCAGGCTTGCGCCCAGGTAGGCGATCGCCGCCGCGATGACGCCGTCCGCGACCCGGCGCCCCTCGTGCCGGTAGAGGCGCTCCACGGCGAGCCCGACCGGAATGACCGCCGTGGCGATGTTGGTGAGCAGCGTGATGGTGGACAGGAACAGCTGCGGCGCCAGGGTGATGCTGTTGTGGATGTCCGTCTCTAAGCCGGTCGTGGTACTCGCGCCGGGCACCGCGAGCAGCAGCACGACCGCGATGAGACCGGTCTCGAAGAGCAACCGCATCAGGTCGGGCGGCCGTCTTATCCGGCGAGGTTCAGGCGGTTCGTCGATGGTGATCTGAGCGGGTAACATCACCGACTGCATGGGTTTGGGCACGCCGGAGACAGGCTTGTCCGAGTCACGGGTGGCATTGCCGCCCCTGTGCAAGCTCACTGGGTCCCTGTCTTCGCGTTCACGATTTACCGCAGTCCCGATCTGCGCACGCATGCTCGTCCCTATCGTTACCTATCCGGATGCTTGCACGCAGCCCGGGTGAGCAGCGTCCCGCGTTTACCGCCGATATCCTGTCGGCTTCGGTGACGGCGGAAATCCATCCGAGGGTTGATTGTGACGCAACCAGGTCTCGTCCCGACGGCTGACCCCGACGCGCGGGCGTACGTCCGTAGGGTGCTCGCGGTGGTGGAGTCCATCCCGCGTGGCAAGGTGATGACTTACGGCGATGTCGCCGAGTATCTGGAGGACGGCGGTCCGCGCCAGGTCGGCGCGGTGATGTCCCGGCACGGCGGCGGCGTGCCGTGGTGGCGGGTGGTCAACGCCTCGGGTGTTCTGCCGCCGCAGCTGCGCGGCGAGGCGGCGCTGCACTACGCCGAGGAGGGCACGCCGTATGACAAGTCTCGCGAACGGGTGAATTTGCGGACAGCCCGCTGGGATGGACGCTGAAATCTGCGCAGCCGGTCCGCTAGTTATCCACAGCCACTTTCCGAGTTTGCCTCTGTTGTCGGCGGTTTGTGCTGTCATGGCCAATGTCGGTCCCTAGCGAAGAACGGATCGGCCCGGGCTTGCCGGAACGGAAGACGGAAGGAGGTGGGTCGGCGATGAGTACTCCCGCGGCGCCGCGATCGGCACAGCGATCGGCCGCGCCGTTTCGCCTGCTTCCCCCTCCTCTGGCCTATCCGGTCGGCGGCCTGCGGCTGGACAATCGGCAACGCAGCGTGGTCGAGCACCGCGGCGGACCGTTGCTGGTACTCGCCGGGCCCGGCACCGGCAAGACCACGACGCTGGTCGAGGCGGTGCTTGACCGCACCAGGGGACCGGACGCGCTCAGCGCCGACGAGATCCTCGTGCTCACCTTCAGCCGGGCGGCGGCCGCCGAGCTGCGCGACCGGATCGGCGCGCGGCTGACCCCGGGGGCGGGCGCGCCGACCGCGACGACCTTCCACTCGTTCTGCTTCGGCCTGGTCGGCCAGTATCAGGAACCGGAGCTTTTCGGGGATCCGCTGCGGCTGCTGTCCGGCCCGGAGCAGGACGTGGTGATCCGGGAACTGGTGCGCGGCACGATCGAGCCCGGCGGCTGGGGTCGCGAGCCCGGCGGCTGGCCGCAGGCACTGCGCGCGGCACTGGGCACCCGCGGCTTCGCGGAGGAACTGCGCGCGGTCCTACTGCGCGCCCGCGACCTGGGGCTCGATCCCGAGGACCTGGCCGAGTTCGCCGCGCGGGCGGATCGGTCCGACTGGCGGGCCGCCGCCCGGTTCTACGCGGAGTACCTCGATGTCGCCGACGCCCGGGGCGTGCTCGACTACACCGAGCTGGTGCACCGGGCCGTGCTGCTCAGCGAGACGGAAGAGGTCCGCGCACTGCTGCGTCACCGGTATCGCGCGGTCTTCGTGGACGAGTACCAGGACACCGATTCGGCGCAGGTCCGGCTGCTTCAGGCGCTCGCCGGGGACGGGCGCGACCTGGTCGCGGTCGGCGACCCGGACCAGTCGATCTACGCGTTCCGCGGCGCGGACCTCAGCGGCATCCTGGACTTCCCGGAGCAGTTCCGCCGCCGCGACGGCGAGCCCGCCGACATAGTCGTCCTGCAGAACAGTCGCCGTGCCGCGCCGACGCTGCTGAAGGCCTCGCGGCAGGTCGCCAAGCGCATACCGATCACGCGGTTGCCGGCGGAACACGTGCGGGAGCACCGGGAACTGGTCGCGGTGGAGCCCGACTCGGCGTTGGAACCCGCGCAGTCGACGGCGCTGCGCAACAATCCCTACGGCGTCGGCCGGGTCGAGGCGATCATCTTCCCCGACGAGGCCGCCGAACTCGCCGCGATCGCGGACCTGCTGCGGCGCGCACACTTGGAGCACGGCGTGCCATGGGAGGACATGGCGGTGCTGGTGCGCGACGGCCAGCAGCTCGCTCCGGTGCGCCGCGCGCTGCTCGGGGCGAACGTTCCGGCCGAGGTGCTGGGCGACGATCTGCCGCTGGCTCAGGAACCCGCGGTCGCCACGCTGCTCACCGCACTGCGCTGCGCGGCCGAACCCGCCGCGCTCACCCCGGACAGCGCGCGCGAGCTGCTGATGGGTCCGCTCGGCGGCATGGACAGCGGCGACCTGCGCCGCCTCGGCCGCGCCTTGCGCGCGGAGGAACAGGCCGCGCTCGCTGCCGCACGCAGACGACGCAGCCGCGCCGCAGAGGCGGACGCCGACGGCTCTGCTGCGTCCGATGGTTTTCCGGCTTCCGAGGCCGCCGCCTCCGACCCCGCGGGCTCTGACGACTCCGCTGCTCCCGACGACCTTCCGGATTCCGGCGCCGCCGCCGCCTCCGACCGTGCGGTCTCCGCCGGCTTCGCCACTTCCGACGACTTCCCGGGTTCCGCAGCCGCCGCCGCTGATCCTGCGGTCTCCGCCGGCTTCGCCACTTCCGGCGACTCCCCGGATTCCGAGTTCGCCGCCTCCGACCACGCCGCCGCGAGCGCCACGGAATCCGACATGGCCGCCCCGCCTTCGCTCGATCCCGCAGACCTCGCAGATTCCGTGCCAGCCGCGCGCCCGGCCGAGCACCTGATCCGGGAAGCCGTCGCCGATCCTCGCCTGCTCGCCACGCTCGATCCAAAGGTCGCCGGCTCCGCCCTCGTGGTCGCACGGCTGTTGCAGGGCGCACGGGACCTGCTCGCCGAAGGCGGCGTCGTCGAAGACGTCCTGTGGCTGCTGTGGAACGGCGATACGCAGGCCCGGCCAGCAGTGCGCACCGGCTGGCCGGAGCGGCTGCGTCGCGCCGTCGAACGCGGCGGACCTGCGGGCCGGCTCGCGGATCGCGACCTCGACGCGGTCATCGCGCTGTTCTCGCTCGCCGCACGCGCGCAGGAGCGGACCGGGTACGTGGGCGTCACCGACTTCATCAGTGGCCTTCAGGCGCAGGCGATAGCGGCGACCACGCTGGCCGAGAAGGCATCGCGCGGCGGTGCGGTGCAGGTGCTCACCGCGCACCGCTCGAAGGGCCTGGAGTGGCGCGTCGTCGTGCTCGCTGGTGTGCAGGAAGGGCTGTGGCCAGACCTGCGGCGACGCGGATCGCTGCTGGAACCGGATCGCATCGGCCGCACCGGGCTGACCGAGCCGCTCTCGCCGGCCGCCATACTCGCGGAGGAACGCCGCCTCTTCTATGTCGCCATCACGCGCGCACGCGAGCGCCTGGTCGTCACCGCCGTGGAAGGCGAGGACGAGGACGGCGAGACGCCCTCGCGGTTCTTGCGCGAACTCGGCGTCGAGGTGCGCCAGTCCGCCGGCATCCGCCGACGCCGTCCACTCAACCTCTCCGCCCTCATCGCCGAGTTGCGTCGCTCCGCCACCGATCCGGCAGCTCATCCCCGGCTGCGCGCCGAGGCGATCCGCCGCCTGGCGCGGCTGGCCGCAGCGACCGCACCCGACGGGGCGCGGTTGGTGCCGAACGCGCATCCGCGCCAGTGGTGGGGCCTCTACGACTACACCGAGAACGACTCGCCGATTGCCGACCCGGCGGCCGCGGTACCGCTCTCGGCGAGTGCGGTCGGCGCACTCGACGCCTGCGGTCTGCGCTGGTTCCTGGAGCACGAGGCCTCGGCGAAGGAACCGTCCACCGACGCACAGGGCATCGGCGTCCTCTTCCACGCCCTGGCGGAGGAGGTGGCGGTCGGAAAGACGAAGGCCGACATCGACGTCCTGATGGACCGGCTCGACCGGGTCTGGGACACGCTGCCCTTTGACGCTCCGTGGAAATCCGAGCAGGAGAAGCGCGCCGCACGCCGAGCCCTGGAGCGCTTCCTCGTCTGGCACGACGGCCGTTCCGACGGCCGAGTCGTAGCCGCCGTGGAGCACAAGTTCGACGAGTTGCTCACGGTCGGAGGCGTGCCCGTGCGCCTGCGCGGGGCGATCGACCGAATTGAGACGGACGCGGAAAACCGGGTCTACCTCGTCGACTTCAAGACCTCGGTCAACCCGAAGACGAGGGCCGAGGCGGCAAAGGACCCGCAGCTCGGCGTGTACCAGCTCGTCGTCGAGGCCGGTGCCTTCGCGTTGACTCCGCGCTCCGACGAACCAGAGTCGCAGCAAGCTGAATCCGCCGATGCCGATGCCGATGCCGATGCCAGTGCCGGCTCCGAGACCGTGACCGTCGCGCAGGCCGAGCTGGTCTATCCCAGGGATCGCAGCGATGCTCCGGGCCCGACGGTGCTGGTTCAGGCCGGCCGCAGCGCACAAGCCGACCCCGAGTGGGCGGCCAGATTGGTGGCCGAAGTCGCCCAGCGCGTCCTCGACGAGCGCTTCCACGCCTACGGCGACACCAGCGCATGCAGCATCTGCCGGTTGAAGAAGGCATGCCCGAAGCAGCCGCAGGGCCGGGAGCTTCCGACATGAGCGGAGAGTGGACACCGTCGCCGGACGACGAACCGTACGACCCATTCCCGTACGACCAACACGACCCGTACGAGGGCGAGGCGTGGCACGGGCAGGAGCAGCGTCCGACGAACCAGCGCGTTGAGACCCCGCGCGATCTCGCGCGCGTCCTTGGCGTGCCGTACACCGAGGAACAGCTGGCGGCGATCACCGCGCCCCTCGAACCCGGCGTGATCGTGGCCGGCGCGGGCTCGGGCAAGACGACGGTCATGGCTGCCCGCGTGGTCTGGCTGGTCGCCACCGGTTGGGTCGAACCCGGCGAGGTGCTCGGCCTGACCTTCACCAACAAGGCGGCCGCCGAACTGCGCGAGCGGGTGCGGGTCGCCCTGGCCGCCGCGGGCTTCGCCGGACCGCAGGAATCCGATCTCGATGATCCGAGCCCCGAAGCCGCACCCGACGAACTCGGCGAGCCTGCCATCTCCACGTACCACGCTTATGCGGATCGGCTCATCAAAGAACACGGTCTGCGGCTCGGCCTCGAACCGTCGATTCGGCTGCTCGCCGACGCCAGCCGGTACACCCTCGCGGCTCGCGTCGTGCGCAACGCCACCGGACCGTTCGACGCGCTGCGCGGCAGCATCAGCAACATCACGCGCGACCTGATCGACCTCGACGCGGAGTTGTCCGAGCACGTGGTGAGTCCGGCGCGACTGGCCGAGTTCGACCGCGCGTTCGCTGACGCGGCCGAGCTGTACCGCGACCCGGTCACCCGCAAGTCGATCAGGGCGGTCAACCGGCGCACCAACAAGCGCGGCGCGATCTATGAGCGCTATCTGGAGGCGGCGGGAAAGGCCAGGGAACGCGGAGAGCTGCTCACCCTGGTCGAGGAGTACCGAAAGCTCAAGGCGAGCCGCGACCTGATGGACTTCGGCGATCAGATGGCCATCGGCACCAGGCTGGCCGAGGAGGCCCCCGAGGTCGGTGCGATCGAGCGCGGTAAATACCGGGTGGTCCTGCTTGACGAGTATCAGGACACCTCGGTCGCGCAGCGCCGCATGCTCAGCGCGCTGTTCAGCGGCCCCGATCCGGAGCACGGCCTCGGCCACGCCGTCACCGCGGTCGGTGACCCGTGCCAGTCGATTTACGGCTGGCGCGGTGCCTCCGCGGCGAACATCGACCAGTTCCCCGAGCACTTCCGGCGCGCGGATGGCAGCCCGGCGCGCGTCTACCCGCTGACCGAGAACCGCCGCAGCGGCGGCAGGCTGCTCGCCTTCGCCAACGACCAGTCGGTGTCGCTGCGTGAGCACCACGAGTCGGTGCAGCGGCTCGAACCCGCAGCGGAGAAGGCAGACCTCGGATACGCAGTGGCGGCGCTGCTGCCGACCTATGCCGACGAGGTGCGCTGGCTGGCCGATCAGATCCAGGAGCTCGACGGCCGAGTGCCGTGGTCGCAAATCGCGGTCCTGGTCCGAAAGGGCGACCAGATCCCCGAGCTCTATGCCGAACTGCACGGCCGTGGCGTTCCCGTCGAGGTCGTGGGCCTCTCCGGCCTGCTCGACCTGCCGGAGGTCTCGGACCTGGTCGCGATGCTCGATGTGCTCGACGATCCGATCGCCAACTCCTCCCTGGTCCGGCTGCTGGCCGGGCCGCGCTGGCGGATCGGCCCCCGCGACCTGGCGCTACTGGGCAAGCGCGCCAGAGAACTGGTGCGCACGCCCGCGCAGCCCGGCGCGAGCGCGCTGGACCAGGCGGCCGCGAACAGCGACCCGACCGACGTCGTCTCGCTCAGCGACGCCCTCGCCGACCCCGGCGAACTGCCCTACTCGGCCGAGGCCCGGCAGCGCTTCGCCCGTTTCGCCGCCGAGATCCGCAGACTGCGCCGCAGCCTGTCCGAGCCGGTGCTCGACGTGCTGCACCGGATCTTGCAGGAGACCGGGCTCGAGGTGGAGATCGCCGCCTCACCGGCCGCCTTCCGGCAGCGCTGCGCGGAGACGATAGGTGCATTCCTCCACGTCGCAGGGGCCTTCGCCGGCCTGGAGGGGGAACAGTCCGCCACCGCCTTCCGTGCCTTCCTGCGCGCCAGCGCCGAGCACGAACGCGGCCTGGACATCGACCTTCCGCCGACCGCTGCGCAAACCGTCAAGATCCTGACGATGCACAAGGCCAAGGGGCTGGAGTGGGAGGTCGTAGTCGTCCCGCACCAGTACCAGGAGCCGGCCAAGATCGACAAGTGGACATCGAGGATTTCGAAGCTGCCGCACGAGCTGCGCGGCGACCCGATGCCGCTGCTCGGCCCGGAACGCGACAAGGTCGACTTCGATGACTTCGACGCGGAGATGCGCGAGCACGCCGAGCTGGAAAGCCAGCGGCTCAACTACGTGACGCTGACCCGGGCCAAGTCGAGGCTGATCGTCTCCAGCCACCGATGGGGGCCGACGCAGCTCAAGCCGCGCGAGCCGAACGCGATGCTGACCGCGCTGTCCGAGCACTGCCTCGCCGACCCGGCGAACGGAGAGGTGGCGCAGTGGGCGCCGCCGCCGAGCGAGGAGGAGAGTAATCCGGCTTTGGCCGCGGCGCGCGAGCTGGCCTGGCCGCCGGACGTGAACGCCGAGACGAGGGACCGGCGCCGACAGGCGGCCGAGGCGGTACTCGCCGAGCTGCGCGCGATGAATCAGGAAGCAGACGGTCAAGCCGAGGCGGAGGCCGGGGCTGGCGCGACGGCGCAATCGCAGGCGGCGATGGGTGCGAACGCTGGGGAAGGATCAGAGTTCGCGGCTGCGACGGGCTCCCAGCCGCCCCGATCGGCCGACAATTTGGGAACTGACGTAGCACGGCAGACGCAGGGCGGGGTGCCCCAAGGGGCGGGGGCGGCGGATGGTCCGGCGGTGGCGCAATCGCAGGGCGGGACGCACCACGGGGCGGGGGCCGCGGACGGCCCTGCGACGGCGCAATCGGATCGCGAACTTCCGCCTGATCTGCGGGCCACCATCACCAGTTGGGACGCCGACATCGAGGCCCTGCTCAGCGAACTGGAGCGGGCACACCAAGTGCGCTTCGAAGTCCCGATGCCGCGCACGTTGTCCGCGACCCGTCTCGTCTCCTACGCCGCCGACCCTGACGCCTTCGCCGAGGAACTGTTCCGCCCCATGCCGCGCCCGCCCGCGCCGCAGGCTCGTCGCGGCACCGAATTCCACGCCTGGGTCGAGCGCCGCTTCGGGCAGCAGGCCCTCTTCGACGAGGACGAACTCGACCTGCTCGCCGAGGACGAAGAGGTCGACGGGCACGAAGACCTGGCCGACCTGAAAGCGGCCTTCCTTCGCACGCCGTACGCGGACCGCGAACCCCACCGCGTCGAGGCACCCTTCCAAGTGCTGCTGGGCGGACACATAGTGCGTGGCCGGATCGACGCGGTATACCGCGAACCGGACGGCACATACGAGGTCGTCGACTGGAAGACGAACCGCGCGGCGACCGCCGATCCGCTTCAGCTCGCCATCTATCGGCTCGCCTGGGCCGAGCTGGCCGGGGTGCCGGTCGAGCAGGTGCGCGCCGCGTTCCTGTATGTGCGCACCGGGCTGATTCAGCGACCTGACGATCTTCCCGACCGCTCGGCGCTGGAACGGCTGCTCGCCTCTCGAGCCGAGCCGATCTGAGCCGAGCCGATCTGAGCCGAGCCGATCTGAGCGGATCTGACGTAGCGTCACATCGTCGTGACGCTACGAGGCCGGAGGTCGGATCGTGTGGAGCGAATTCGAACACGGACAGTGATCGTGGATCATCCCATGGCGAAAGAGATGCGAACAGTATCGAATTAGTCACCTCGGGTCGCTGAAACGACGTACCCTGTCTTCACCGTGACCACCGCAACACACCTGGACCCCAGGCGTCCCGAGCGCACAGAGGAAGCGCTTCACGCGCACCACCGCACCGTGCGCAGGGCGCCGGTTCGGCGTATCCCGCGCCGGGCCTGGCGGATCGCGGTCTACGCGGCGCCCGCGCTTTGGGTGGCGTGCATCGTGGCCTTGAGCCTGGCGTTGCAACTCGGCGCCCAACTGACGCCGCTGCTCGCCGCCGCGCCGGCCATCGCCTGCGCCGGAACGGGACGCCGCCAGTGCATCGCGCTCGGCTGCGCGTGCGCGCTGCTCGCCCTCCTGCCCTTCCGGCCCGGATCCGAGGAGTTCGGCGAGCGGCTCGGCATCGCGCCGACCATCCTCATCGTCACCTTCGCCACCTACCTGGTCGCTCAGCGGCGACTGCGCACCCAGCGCGCGTACGACGAGGTGCGCCAGATCGCCGAGGTGACCCAGCGGGTGCTGCTGCGGCCGGTGCCCGCGCGGATCGGGTCGGTCGTCACAGCCGTCGAGTACCTGTCGGCGGCCAGCGGTGCGCAGATCGGCGGCGACTTCTACGAGATCATCGAGACCCCGTACGGCGTGCGGGCGATCCTCGGCGACATGCGCGGCAATGGGCTGGACGCGGTCAGCGGCGCCGCCGCGTTGCTCGGCGCCTTCCGTGAGGCCGGCGCGGTGGAACCCGCGCTGGAGGCAGTGGCGGTTCGGCTCGACGCGGCCTTGGCGCGCCGCGCTTCGGAGATACGGCACGCGGAACTCGTCCGGCAGGCGCAACAGCAGCCCGAGTCCGGCGGGCAGGGCAAGGCGAGGACTGACGCGCTCCGCGACGCGCATGCCGAGACCTGGGCCGAGGACTTCGCGACCGCGGTCCTTGTCGAGATTCCTACTGTCGGCGCGCAGAAGGCCCTCGGTTCTCGCGCAAAGAGCGCTACCAGGGCGACGAGTGCTAACAAGACGAAGAACGCCCTTGGTTCTGGGGGCGCAGTGAATCCGGGGGGCGCTGCCGATCCCAAGAGCGTCCCGGAAGGCGACGGGCAGCAGACCCGGCACGATCCGGGCGCCGCCGAGGCGACTCTCGTGCTGTGCGGGCATCCCGCGCCCCTGCTGGTGCACGGCACCGACACGCGGCTGATCGAGTCCGCGTCGTGCAGCCTCCCGCTCGGCCTCGGCTCGCTCGTCAACGAACCCTATGCCGCCAGCGCGATCACCGTGCCGTTCGGGCCCGGCGACTCGCTCCTGCTCTACACCGACGGGGTCTCGGACGCGCGCGCTCGCTGTGGCGCCTTCTTCCCGCTCGAACCGCTGCTGCGCGGGGTCTGCGACCTGCCGCCGAACATGATCGCCGGCTTCCTGCGCGGCCGGCTGCTCGGTCATATGCAGGGCGAACTGAACGATGACGCGGCGCTGCTGGTGCTGCGCCGCGAGGGCTGAAAACCCAGCCCGCACCGTCCACGCGACGGGTCGCATCGCGAAACACCCATGCGGATCACCGGAACGCCTGATACAAACGGCGAAAGGCAGCGCACAAGCCGCTGACGCCGCCGAAGCCGCCGGTCCGCCGCGAGAGCGCCCGCGCCCTGGAGTTGAGTCACGTGGAGTTCAAGCAATCCCGGAAGCTGTCCGAGGTCCAATACGACCTGCGCGGACCCGTCCTCACCCGGGCCAAGCAGCTGGAGGCCGAGGGGCACTCCATCCTCAAGCTCAACATCGGCAACCCGGCCCCGTTCGGCTTCGAGGCCCCGGACGAGCTGGTGCAGGACGTGATCCTCGGCCTGCCCGACTCCAACGGCTACGGCGACTCCAAGGGACTGCCCTCGGCCCGGCGCGCGATCGTGCAGTCGTACCAGACCCGCGGCCTCATCGGCATCGACATCGAGGACGTATACATCGGCAACGGCGTGTCCGAGCTGATCGGCATGGTGCTCAACGCGCTGCTCGACAACGGCGACGAGGTGCTGATCCCGGCGCCCGACTACCCGCTGTGGACGGGCGCGACCGCGCTAGCCGGGGGCCGGCCGGTGCACTACCTGTGCGACGAACAGTCCGACTGGATCCCGGACATCGCCGACATCGAGTCGAAGGTCACCCCGCGCACCAAGGCGATCGTGGTCATCAATCCGAACAACCCGACCGGCGCGGTCTATCCGCAGCAGGTCATCGACGACCTGGTCGAGGTGGCCCGGCGGCACCAGCTGATGGTGCTCTCCGACGAGATCTACGACAAGATCCTCTACGACGACGCCGTGCACAGGCCGACCGCGCTCTCCTGCCCCGACCTGCTGGCGATCACCTTCAACGGCCTGTCCAAGACCTACCGCGCGGCCGGCTACCGCATGGGCTGGATGGTGATCAGCGGCCCGAAGGAGCACGCCGGGGACTACATCCAGGGCCTCGACATCCTGGCCAACCTGCGGCTCGGCCCGAACGTCCCGGTGCAGCACGCGGTACAGGCCGCGCTCGGCGGCTTCCAGTCCATCGACCGGCTGACCGAACCCGGCGGCCGCCTCTGGGAGCAGCGCAACCGCACCTACGAGCTGCTGAACCAGATCCCGGGCGTCTCCTGCACCAAGGCACAGGGCGCGATCTACGCCTTCCCGCGGCTCGACCCGAGCGTCTACAAGATCACCGACGACGAGCGTTTCGTGATGGACCTGCTCAACGCGGAGAAGATGCTGGTCATGCACGGCACCGCGTTCAACTGGCCGTACCCAGACCACTTCCGCATCGTCACGCTGCCGCGGGTGCGGGACCTGGAGGACGCCATCGCCGGCCTGGCCCGGTTCTTGGCGACCTACCAGCAATGAGCGATCGCGTCGACCGGTAGGGTCGGATCATGTCCACCGACAGCACCATTTCCGTTCGCACCTTCGTCGAGCAGAACTCGGCCGGGTTCGTCGAAGACCTCAAGGACTGGCTGCGGATCCCCTCCGTCTCCGGCGACCCCGACCGGGTCGGCGACGTGCGGGCCTCGGCCGAATGGCTCGCCGCAAAGCTGCGCGCCATCGGCTTCCCGACCGTGGAAGTCTGGGAGACCGCGGACGGGGCCGCCCTGCCCTCCGTGTTCGCCGAGTGGCCTTCCGGCGACTCCGACGCACCGACCGTGGCCGTATACGGTCACCACGACGTGCAGCCGGCCACCCCGCTTGAGCTGTGGGAGACCGCGCCCTTCGAGCCGACCGTGCGTGACGGCAAGCTGTTCGCCCGCGGCGCCTCCGACGACAAGGGCCAGCTCTTCTTCCATCTGCTCGGCGTGCGCGCGCACCTCGCCGCGACCGGCCGCAGCGCGCCCGCCGTCAACCTCAAGCTGATCGTCGAGGGTGAGGAGGAGTCCGGCTCGCCGAACTTCGCCGCCCTGTTGCGCGAGCACGCCGACCGGCTGGCCTGCGACGTCGTGGTCGTCTCGGACACCGGCATGTGGGACCGGCAGACTCCGTCCACCGTCACCGGCATGCGCGGTCTGATCGCCGCTCAGATCGACGTGCGCGGCCCGAGCGGCGACGTGCACTCCGGCTCCTTCGGCGGCGCCATCCCGAACCCGGTCACCGAGCTGGTCCGGCTGCTCGCCGGGCTGCATGACGAGAACCGGCACGTGACGCTGCCCGGCTTCTACGACGGCATCGTCGAGCTGACCGAGCACGAGCGGCACCTGTTCGCGAAGCTGCCGTTCGACGAGGCTGCCTGGCTGCGCACCGCCAAGTCGCCGGCCGCGGTCGGCGAGGCCGGATTCAGCACCCTGGAGCGGATCTGGGCGCGGCCGACCGCCGAGATCAACGGCATCTGGGGCGGGCACACCGGCCACGGCTCGAAGACCATTGTGCCGTCCGAGGCCCACGCCAAGCTCTCCTTCCGGCTGGTCGCGGGTCAGGACCCGGCGCAGGTGCGCAAGGCGCTGGAGTCCTGGCTCGCCGAGCGCGTGCCGGAGTGGATCCAGTACGAGGTCTCGTACGAGGGCGAGGGCGTGCGCCCCTGCCTGACCCCGCTCGACCACCCCGCGCTCCAATCCATCACTCGCGCGCTCGGACGGGCGTTCGCCGCGGATCCGGACGGCGAGCCGCGCGAGATCCTCTACACCCGCGAGGGCGGTTCCGGCCCTGAGGCGGACCTTCAGGACGTGCTCGGCGCGCCGGTGGTCTTCCTCGGCGTCTCACTGCCCGAAGACGGCTGGCACGCCCCGAACGAGCGCGTGGACGTCGCCAACCTGCTCAAGGGCGCGGAGGCCGCGGCCTACCTGTGGGAAGATCTCGCAAGGAACAAGTGATCACGCTGCGTCGTTGCAGACGTCGGGCACTATGGGGTGCCGCCCAAGGGAGGGAAACGAGCGATGGCCGACCACCGCGACGCGGCGACCGGACCGCTCGGACGGCTGGCCCTGGCGCGCGGCGCCGTGGACCGCACCGCTGAACTTCGCCTCGATGAGCTGGCCCTCGCCGCCGCCTGGTCGAACCCGGACACCCGGGTCCTGGTGGTCAGCGAGGGCCGGGCGTTCGTGCTCGACGAGCCGGACCCGGTCCAGCCCGGCGCGACCAAGCCGCGGCTGGTGACGCTGCCCTCATACGACGCGCCGGAAGGCGACCGTTACCTGCTCGGCCGGGACGAGAGCGGCTACACCTACTTCGCCGTCCCGGCCGAGACGCTGCCCGGCCGCATGGACGGTGACGCGCGCCCCGCGTCGCTGCGCGAGGTCGGCGTGCAGCTTTCGGATCGCGACGCCGGCCTGCTCACCCACGCGGTCGCGCTTGAGCACTGGCACCGCAGCCACCGCTACTGCTCGCGCTGCGGCCACCCGACCGAGGTCGCCGCAGCCGGGCACATCCGCCGCTGTGCGAACTGCGGTACAGAGCATTATCCGCGCACGGACCCGGCCGTGATCATGGCGGTCACCGACCCCGACGAGCGGCTGCTGCTCGGCCGCGGCTCGGCCTGGGACCAGCGGCGCTTCTCGGTGTTGGCCGGCTTCGTCGAGCCGGGGGAGTCGCTGGAACAGGCGGTCGCCCGCGAGGTGGCCGAGGAGGCCGGGCTGACCGTCACCTCGGTGACCTACCTGGGCAGCCAGCCGTGGCCGTTCCCGTGCAGCCTGATGCTGGGCTTCACGGCGACCGTGGACGACCCGGAGCGGGTGCGCGCGGACGGCGAGGAAGTGCTGGAAGTGCGCTGGTTCACCCGCGCGGAGCTTGCCGAGGCCGCGGCGTCCGGGCAGGTCGTGCTCTCCGGTCAGATCTCCATCGCGCGCTCGCTGATCGAGCACTGGTACGGCGGTCCGATCGCCGAGGCGGCGCGCTGAGCGAGGCTCCTCGGGCAGGCCTGAGCCGAAACAGGGCTCAGCGCTGAGGGGTCAGCCGGCGACCGGTGCGCGTCTCGAAGAAGTGCACCGAGTCCAGTGAAAGTTCCAGGCCGACTGCGGAGCCCGGGCGCGGCGTGGCATGCGGTTCGCAGCGCACGACGATCGTCTTGCGGCCCTCTCCGACACCGGTAGAGCAGTGCGCGTACGCGACGTAGCCGAGGTTCTCGACAGCCTCGACATGCGCGTACAGGCCGCTGCCCGGTGAGGTGATCTGGACCGTGTCCGGGCGGAACCCGACGGTCACCTCAGGCACCTGCAGCTCAGCGGTGGTCTTGCGGTCCAGCGGCAGCTCGATCACGTTCACGTCGCCGAGCACCGCCCAGTCGTACTCGACCCGCGCCTTGATCAGGTTCATCGGCGGCGAACCAACGAACGCACCGACGTACGCGTTGAGCGGGTTCTCGTACAGGGCGCGCGGCGTATCGCACTGCAGGAGCACGCCGTCCTTCATCACCGCGATGCGGTCGCCCATCGTCATGGCTTCGATCTGATCGTGCGTCACGTAGATCGTCGTAGCTTCAAGCCGCCGCTGCATGTTCACGATCTGGGTACGCACGTCCGTGCGCAGCTTTGCGTCAAGGGCGCCGAGCGGCTCGTCCATCAGGAAGACTTTGGGTTCACGCATCATGGCGCGGCCCATCGCGACCCGTTGCTGCTCACCGCCGGAAAGCGTGCGCGGCATCCGGTCCAGCGTCGGGGTCAGGTCGAGCTGGGCGGCCATCCGGCGCACCCTTCGCGCGACCGCCGAGTGCGGCGCGCCGGTCAGCGACAGCCGGAAACCGAGATTCTCGGCGACCGTCATCTGCGGGTACAGCGCGTAGTTCTGGAACACCATCGCGATGTCGCGATCACCAGGTTGCGTCTCGGTGACGTCGACGCCGTCGATGAACACCGCGCCGGTGTCCACCGTCTCCAGCCCGGCAAGCATCCGCAGCGCGGTGGTCTTTCCGCAGCCGCTGGCTCCGAGCAACACCATGAACTCACCGGACTCGACCGTGAGGTTCAAACAGTCGACGGCCGGACTCTTCGTCCCCAGATACGTGTGGGACGCATCGACGAACTCGACGGTAGCCATGAACTCCACCCGGACCAGTACCGAACACTGTTGTACGTGTGCCTGCTGTACGTGTGCTGTCGTACCTTTGGTGCGGTGTGCGCTGGTGCCACTGCCGCGGCGCGCGCAAGAGCACACGACACGGCAGTAGGCGCAACCTACTCCGGGTGAACGCTGTTTGGCGAGGGTGTTACATGGTCGTCAGGCGAGTTTCGCCTGGACCTGAGCAAGACTCGGGTTTGTCAGCGCCGATCCGTCCGGGAACGTCACAGTAGGCACCGTCTGATTACCGTTGTTCACAGACATCACATAATCAGCCGCTTCCGGGTTCCGCTCGATGTCGACCTCGGCGTACTCGATCCCGGCCCGCTCAAGCTGGCCCTTGAGCCGGCGGCAGTACCCGCACCAGGGCGTCGAGTACATCGTGATCTGCGCTGCCATCACTGCTCCAATTCCGCTTGTCCGGTCGCGTCGCCGGTCATTTCGTTAACCACCTCGGCGGCCAGAGTCTTCCCGGATCCCGCGGAGCCTCAGCGCGCTGTCGGTGCCGCCTGAGAGTATTGCTCCCATGACCAACCCGACCGCGGCCGACAGCGGGGAGGCCCTGCTCGCCGGACTCGACCCCGAACAGCGCGCGGTCGCCACCGCGTTGCACGGCCCGGTGTGCGTGCTCGCCGGCGCCGGGACGGGCAAGACTAGGGCGATCACGCACCGCATCGCGTACGCGGTGGCGTGCGGGGTCTTCCCGGCGAACCAGGTGCTCGCGGTCACCTTCACCGCGCGCGCGGCGGGGGAGATGCGCGGCCGGCTGCGCATGCTGGGCGCGGGGATGGTGCAGGCGCGGACCTTCCACGCGGCCGCGCTGCGTCAGTTGCAGTACTTCTGGCCGCACACGGTCGGCGGGCCGCCGCCGCAGCTGATAGACACCAAGCTCCCGCTGATAGCGGAGGCGGTCGCGGCCTGCCGGATGCGCGCGGACCGCACCGAACTGCGCGACCTGGCCAGCGAGATCGAGTGGGCCAAGGCCACCCAGACCACTCCGGACGACTATCCGGTGGCCGCGGCGAAGGCCGGCCGCATGCCGCCGCGCGACCCCGCGGAGACCGGCCGGGTGTACGCGGCCTACGAAGCGGTCAAGCGCGATCGCGGCATGATCGACTTCGAAGACGTGCTGCTGCTGACCATCGGGGTGCTGGAGACCCGCCCGGACATCGCGGACCGGGTGCGGGACCAGTACCGGCACTTCGTCGTGGACGAATACCAGGACGTCAACCCGCTGCAACAGCGGCTGCTCGACTGCTGGCTCGGGAAGCGCGACTCGGTGTGCGTGGTCGGCGACGCGAGCCAGACCATTTACTCGTTCACCGGCGCCACGCCCGAGTACCTGCTCGGCTTCCCGGACCGCTACCCGGACGCGACGCTGGTGCGGCTCGTACGCGACTACCGGTCCACGCCCCAGGTCGTGGCGCTGGCTAACGCGCTGCTGAGCGAGGCGCCCACGGACACGCTCGCGCAGCGACGCACCGCGCGGGCGAGGGTCGAGCTGGTCGCC
This sequence comes from Actinocrinis sp., assembly GCF_035653575.1. Classification (GTDB taxonomy): domain Bacteria; phylum Actinomycetota; class Actinomycetes; order Streptomycetales; family Catenulisporaceae; genus Actinocrinis. Next base: position 16,610 of record NZ_DASRBQ010000109.1, on the reverse strand, counting down.
CAGCGGCCGCCGGGCCCGGCCGTCGAGTACGAGGAGTACGCCGACGAGACCGCCGAGGCGGAAGGCGTCGCACGCTGGATCAAGCAGCTGATCGACGCGGGTACCCGGCCCGCCGAGATCGCCGTGCTGTTTCGGATCAACGCGCAGTCCGAGGCCTACGAGCAGGCGTTCGCAGACCTCGGCGTGCCTTACGTCGTGCGCGGCGTCGAGCGCTTCTTCGACCGGCCCGAAGTGCGTCAGGCCAAGACGCTGCTGCAAGGCGCCGCGGTCGCCGCCGTGGGCGCGGATCCCGAACCGCTGCCGAGTGCGGTGCGCGCGGTGCTCTCCAGCAACGGCACCTGGAGCCCGACGCCCCCGGCGGGCTCCGGTCGGCAGCGTGAGGCGTGGGAGTCGCTGGCCGCGCTCGCCGCGCTGTCCGAGGAATACGCGTCCGCGCATCCCGAAGCCGGTCTCGCCGAGTTCGTGCGCGAACTGGACGCCCGCGCCGCCGTGCAGCACGCCCCGGTGGTCGACGGCGTGACGCTGGCCTCGCTGCACTCCGCAAAGGGCCTGGAGTGGGACGCGGTGCTGCTGGTCGGGCTTACCGAAGGCCTGCTGCCGATCAGCTATGCGGAGACCCCGGATCAGGTGGAGGAGGAGCGGCGGCTGCTGTACGTCGGGGTGACCAGGGCCCGGGAACGGCTGCGGCTCTCCTGGGCGCTGGCCCGGTCACCCGGCGGACGGGCCACGCGCCGGCCATCCCGGTTCCTCGACGCGTTGCGCGAAGCGCAGGAGGCTCGATCCGGCGGACCTGGCGGCTCAGTCGTGCGCGGCCGAGGGGGAGCGGGACGCGCAGGCGGCGACGAGGCCAAGCGGTCGCGCCGCGCCGGGCCGGTGCGTTGCCGGGTGTGCGGACGCGCGCTGATCGAGGCGGTGGAGCGCAAGCTCGGCCGGTGCGTCGACTGTCCGTCGGATCTCGACGAGGCGTTGTTCGAGCGGTTGCGCGAGTGGCGTTCCGCGCGGGCGAAGGAGCAATCGCTTCCGGCGTACTGCGTCTTCACCGACGCGACGCTGACCGCGATCGCCGAATCGCGCCCCGCCGACCGTGCGGCGCTGGCCGGCATCCCGGGCGTCGGCGCGACCAAGCTGGAGCGCTACGCGGATGACGTACTCGCATTGCTCGGCGCGGCAGGCGGCGCGGCGGACGGGGACGGCGACGCGGACGAGGACAGCGCGGACACCGAAGACGGAGGCGAACTCTTCTGACCCGCGCGCCGAAGTTAGAAGGTCTCGCTCGCTGAGGGAATCGCGCACAGGTCGTCGGCGTACTGGATTGCGCCGCTGATCAGCTCCTGCAGCGAACCGTGCATCTTGCCGTTGATCGTCAGCACCCGTACCACGACGGTCACCGGCTGGCGGTGGGTGATCGGGTGCGGGGAGGCCGCGCACTCGCCGCGTGTGTACAGCCGCAGGTTGGTCGTGGCGTTCGGCGGAATGACGACCTGGTGGTGATCCCAGACCAGCTTCGGCGCGTTGGGCACGGTCAGTCCGATGACGGTCACCTGGTACGGGCTGTCGTTGCGAATCGGAACCGTGACGGCGGTGTAGTCACCCGGCGATACGTACGTCGAGAGCTCCGCGCCCGACCGGATGATCGCCGAGTTGTTCGCGGCCCTGACCTTGTACCCGTGGTTGTACACCCAACTGCCGACCGCCCCGGCGATCGCGGCCACCGCCATGAGCACGGCGATGCCGATGCGGCGCCGCCGGTTCACGGAGCTAGCAGTGCCGGTACTGACAGAGTCGGTACTGACAGCGCCAACACTGACAGAGTCGGCGCTGACGGAAGTAGCGGCGCTGGCGGAAGGGACTCCGGTACCAGCCGCGCCTGACTCCGCCACCTCGGGCGGTGCCGTTTCAGACGGCACGGCTTCCCCCGGCACAGCCTCCGGCTGCGCTGCCTCCGACGGCGCCAAGTCCGGCTCGCGCTTGTCGCTCACCGCGTGCACACCCTTCCCTGGAGCGCGGCCGCCGTGGTGTCGATGACCAGAAACGCCGTGTGCTTCTTCTTGTTCGTGTCCCGCAGGTCGAAGGCGATCGTCGTGGGCTGCTGCGCCGCCGTCTGCCCGCCCTGCACCAGCGTGCGCGCCACGCTGCCCGCCGCGTCACAGTTCACCGTCACCGTGCCGACCAGATGGATCGTCCCATTGCCCAGGATGTAGCCGTTCCCGTTGTCCGGCCGCAGCACGACTGGGCCGGCCAGGTACGGCCCGGTCAGCGTTGCGGGCTGTATCACGACGCCGTCCGGGCTGTCGTTCGCGATCGAGATGGAGACGCGCGCGGTCTGACTTCCGGTGAGCACCTCACTCGGCAGCACCGGATACTTCGGCGTCTCGCCGTCGGCCCACGTGATCTGCACCTCCGGCTGCCCGCCGAGATGCACCACCGCTACTCCGCGGTTGGCCACGGCCCGCGTCCCCAGGAACACCGAGCTGCACAACGTCCAGCCGACCGCGCCGACCACCACGATCAGCAGCACCCGGTCCGCCGCCCGCTTCGTCCGGCGCCAGCCCGGCGCCGCGAAGTAGCGCGACACCGGCCGCGACACCGCGCCCAGGACCGCCGCGAACGCCGCGGCCGGGCCGGAGCGCGCCGCGGACCGGCCGCCGGTCGCGGTCACGTCCGCGCCTTCGCCGTCGCCGACGGGCGCCCGCGCCGCGGACGCGGAGGATTCGGTGCTGGTCGACACAGTCCTAGATGACGCGAGGCGCGGCATCGGTGTTCCCGTCTTTATCGAGTCGTGCCCTGCCACTTTTCCCCGAGAAGTTCGCCCGCAAGGGGTGACACCGCCGATCAACCATGACAGGATAGTGGGGCGAACACGGGGGACGCTGCGGCGTCGGTTCTCAGCACTCGGCATCCCTTGCTCTTCGTAGCGACAAATGCGCAGCTCAAAAATAGTTTGCGCGGCCGGAGTAGCTACCCTAGCCTCTCCAGCACACGGACTTGGCCGGATTTTCCGGCCGATCCACCCGGCAGAACCACCGAATAGTGGAACCCGCCGCCACCGGCTCGCCCCCGGTGTCGGCCGAGAAATAGGCAGGAGGCGAGACCCGTGAGGAACGAATCCATGGTGACGACGATTCCGTCCGCCGCGGTCCTGCCGGCCTGCCCATCGCTGTCGGACGTCACCGCTACGTTCGCTCCCGCCGCCCTTTCCCTCAGCTCCGCCGCCGCCCAGGTCTGGGCCGGTGCGCTGGTGCGACCGCAGGGCCGCGTCGAGGCCACTGGTGTCGGCTATGCCGCCACCCCGGCCGTCGCCGCGAAGCGACGCGGAGTCGATCGTGACGTCGACGGCAGCACGACGGCCAACGGCAAGCGCGTGATCGCGAACGGTACCACCGGCACCACCAAGCAGCAGGACCAGCTTCACCTGATGTCCCGTCGGGACCCACGACCCTGGAGACCACCGGTCTGACAACCAGTCAGACGAGCGACCTCCAGGCCGCGGAACCCGATTATCCGGGATCCGCGGCCTTCTTGTTCCTCCGGCGAGAAACCGGTGGTGCGAGGGGCGGCGGGACCTGAACCGCATTCAGATCACGACCGAGGAAGACGGCGAGTTGACCGAGACAGCGAAGGTCGAAACCCGCAGCCAGATCCCCAGCACCACCGCAGTGACCCCAGGCCCCGCAGCCGGCGGCGCCGAGACCGAGAGGAAGGAATCAACGATGCAGTTGACCGTGTTCGAGCCGGTCGCGCTCGCCGACGACCTGCCCTGCCGCTCCACCGACCCGGAGCTGTTCTTCGCGGAGTCGCCGGCCGACGTCGAGCTCGCGAAGAGCATCTGCACCGCCTGCCCGATCCGCGAGGCCTGCCTCTCCGGAGCGCTCGAGCGCAAGGAGCCGTGGGGCGTCTGGGGCGGCGAGTTGTTCGTCCAGGGCGTGATCGTGGCCCGCAAGCGGCCGCGTGGACGGCCGCGCAAGACCGACGTCGTCGCCGTCGCGGCTTGACCGCGCGACGACCCGCAACCAGCAAGCAAACAGGCAACACCCACCGAATCCAGAAAGTGACAACCCCGATGTCCACCACTGACTTGTTCGTTCCCCCGGTTCCCGGCCACGCCAACCCGTCCGACCTGCGCGTCAGGAGCAACGTCATGCTGCACACGCACTATCAGCTCGCACAAGAACTGCACCGTGAACGCTTACGACAAGCGGAAGAGCACCGCCTCCGCCGCACCATGCTGCGGGCGCGCCGCGCGCTCGCCCAGCAGCTCATGCGATAACGCGGAGCAAGAAGCAGTAGCAGTAGCAGTAGCAGAGAACTGAAACGGCTGGCCCGCCCCGGAACGAACTCCGGGGCGGGCCAGCCGTCTTCGTGCTGCGGATCCTCAGCTCGACCGGCTTCAGATCCTCGCCGCGTCAGTCAGGCGCTCACGCCTTTCCGATCAGCGTCGTCGCCGAGGAGATCAGGGCCGGAATGCTGTTGTGCCCGGTGCCCTGGATCCCGTGCGGGGCGAGCGCGGCGTGTGAGTAAGCCGAGAACCCGCCGTCATCGAAGAACTGGCCGTTGATCAGCTGGTTCATCTGCGCCGCGATCGCGTCGCGCTCCTGGCCGAGCGCCGCGAGCGCCGCATCGGTCTGCAGATAGGTCGCGTCACCCGGCGAGGTGGACTCGATCGCCGCGGTCGCCCGCTTCAGCGTCGCGGCGGCGAACTGCCCGACCGAGGCGTTCAGCTGCTTGTACGCGGCGGCCAGCGCTTCATACAGCGGCAGCGCGGTGCGCACCGACTGCGGCAGCGCCCGCGGGTTCAAGAACCCGATCAGCGGCACACCGTCGTACGCGTAGTCGTCGCTGAGCCCGAGCAGCGCCATCATCGTCGGCCGGATGTCCGTGTGGTCCGACCACACCGCCTTGGTCACGCCGAGGTGCTTGATGCCCGGCCCGACCAGGCCGAGCCAGGTGGTGTTGATGTCGGGGGAGAAGTCGCCGTGGTTCCACGCGAACGCCGCCTGCGCCTGCACACACGGCGAGTTGCAGTTCGCCGCGCCGCTGAAGACGAAGTAGTCCGGATCGGCGAACTCGGTCACCGTCGGCGTGCGCAGCGGGTCCCCGGTGACCATGTGCAGGATGTTCATCTCGGTCTGGTCCGCCAGGTAGTTGACGATCGGACCGGTGGTGCCGGTGTACGGATTGGTCGCGGTGACCGCGGCCACGGCCTTCTCGAAGGACCTGGTGGTCGGGTCGTCCTGCGCCGGGTTGCCGTTGATGTAGTAGTTCGGCGCCGAGTCCGCGTGCACACCGAACGGCGTCGTGTTGTTCTGCTGCGTGGCGAGCAGGCCCTTGATGTTCGCGTTGACCTCGCCGATCTGCGAGTACGTACACGGGATGGTGACGCCGTCGCAGTTCGCCGGGCTCGGCTTGCCGCCGACGAAGTGGTCGTTCTCGTCGGAGGTCACCACGAACATGGTGTTGCTCTTGTTGATCCCGTCCTTGGCCAGACGGGCGAAGAACTGGCCGAACGCGGTGTCGTACGACTTGAGCGCCGCGACGTACCCGGCCTCTCCGGGCCCGTAGGCGCTGACGGTGCTGTGGTTGTCGTGCGCGTCGGAGATGTACGCGTACGTGACCGGGACGCCCGCCTCCTGCATCTGCGCGACGTAGCCCAGGCTGTTGGCCGCGGTCATGCCGTCGAAGCCGGGGAAGCCGGGGTTGCCGGCCGAGTCGACGATCGGAGTGGTGCCGTCGACCTGGGTCACCGGGCCGCTCGGCGAGATCGCCGGGTTGGTGTACTTCGCTCCGAACAGCCCCTGGTAGCCGGTGTAGCTGCCCGGCTCGTCGGGCAGCAGGTCAGGCTTGGCGTTCGGCGAGCCGGCGCACAGCTTCGAGTCCTTGGCGCAGTGCACGCCGATGCCGACGAAGTCGGTGAAGGCCAGGTTCGGGTTGGCGGCCAGTTCCGCCGCCTCGGCCGAGTTCGGGCCGAACACCTTCGGAATGTCGATCTTGGTGTTCTCCAGGATCGTGTTCGCCGTCGACACCGCCCCGAAATCGCAGCCGGCCCGGGTGTAGGCGACCCACGGCGCCGGGGTGTTCTTCCCGGCCCGAGTGACCATCTCAGGCGCCGTGTCGGTCGGCGTCGGGGTGGAGGAGTCCGCGACCCCGTCGGTCCAGTAGGCGAAGGAGGCGGCCGAGTTCGTGACCCCGGTCGGGGTGTAGTAGCGGAACGAGTTGGAGATCGGCTGGCCGTGGTTCGAGCCGTACATGCCGGTGATCGAGGTGAGGATGTCGTTGCCGGTGTGCGCGATCAGCGGCGTGTGGTGGTTGGCGTCCATGGTGCCGTTGCCGGTGATGAAGTTCAGCAGGTTCGGCATCTGCTCCAGGTCGCTGGGCACGTTCGGGTTGTCCCGGGTCAGGTGCACGTTGTCGAACTGAAGGTAGATCACGTGCTTGATCGAGCTGCCCGGCTGGCTGAGCAGGCAGCCCGGATCGGCGCTGGCGACGGACTTGCCCGAATCACGCGCGCCCGGCGCGGTCCCCGCCCGCGCGGCCGCGGCCGAGGCGCCGGCCACCAGGGCCACCGCGAGCAGCGGCACGAGGCCGCGCGCGCGACCCCGCCTTCCCGTGCTTTCCATCCGATTCCCTCTCCCAAGGTCGAGACGTTCAGCATCCTGACGTACGAGGCGGCCGCGGCGCGGCCAGATACGACCTAAGCGCAGAAGGGCCGCAATGTCATCGGTGGAAACCCTCAAAACGACGGGATTTTGCGGCCACAGGGGTCGGAGGATCGTACCTTTATCACAGAAGGCTGCTGGCCGCGGGCCAGGGCCAGGCAAATTCCGACGACGCGCGCGGCGCCGGATGCTAGCGTCGGACCATGATCCCGGTCACCGAGAAGGAACTGCGCGAGTCCTTCGTGAACTGTTCGAAGGGCGAGGCGGCCAGGATAAATCTGCCGGCCGGTCTGGCCCGGCTGCCGTGGGAGGACCTCGACTTCCTCGGCTGGCGCGATCCCAAGGCCCCGGACCGCGGCTATCTGGTGGCCGAATACCAGGACCGGCTGGTCGGAGTGACCATGCGGGTGCCGACGGGCGTGCGCCGGGCCCTGGTGAAGACGACGGTCTGCTCCATCTGCGTGACCGCGCATCCCGGCACCGGTGTCTCGCTGTTCGCCGCCCCGAAGGCCGGGCCCAGCGGGCGCCAGGGCAACACGGTCGGCACGTATATCTGCGCCGACCTGGCCTGCCCGCTGTACGTGCGCGGCAAGAAGATCTCCGACCTCGGTTCGCGCTTCGAGGAGTCGATGACTCTGGAGGAGCAGGTGGCCCGCACGAGGCTGAACCTGGAGCAGTTCCTGGATCAGGTCTTCAAGCCCTAGGCCAGCTGGGCGTTACCGCATTACTGCGCCACCGCGTCCTCGTCCGCCTCGTCGCCGCGGTCCAAGCCCTCCTCGGCGAAACCGGGCAGCCAGTCGCCCAGCTCGCCACGCACCGGGACCGTCGCGCCGAGCTGGCACAGGATGCCCAGGCCGCCCATGGTGACGCGGTGGATGAGCAGGTATGACGGAGGCAGGTTCAGCCTGCGCCCGAGCGAGGCGGCCGGATTCTTGCCGTTGGCCAGGTGCGCGGCCTGCTCGCGCAGCCACTCGCGGCTGAAGGAGAACTGCGGACCGCGCAGGGGATCGATCAGCGGGGCGAGGTAGTCGAGCACGGCCTCCGGGTCCAGTTCGGTGCCGGGCTTGAGGAAACCCTCCTCGCGCAGCGTCTGCGCCACCTCTACGGCGTTCCCGGCCAGCGCGCCACGCAGCGCCACGCCGATCGCCTCGGGCATCCCGTTCGGCAGCCGGTTGACCGCGCCGAAGTCCAGCACGCCGAACCGCCATGCCGTCGGGTCATCCGGGTCCACGTCCGCGATGGCCGCGCCCGGCTCGGCGGGCAGCAGCCGGAAGTTGCCGGGATGCGGGTCGGCATGCAGCATCCCCACGCGTTCCGGACCGGAGTAGAGGAACCTGACCAGCAACGTGCCCGCGCGATCGCGTTGCGCCTGGGTGCCGTTGGCGATCACTGACGCCAGCGGGATGCCGGGCAGCCATTCGGTCACCAGCACCGTGCCGGCCTGCTCGACCACGTCCGGGACGGTGATGTCGGCGTCGTCGGCGTAGCCCTTCGCGTAGCTCGACTGGGCCGCCGCCTCGGCCGCGTAGTCCAGCTCCTCGGCGATCCGCGTGCGCAGCTCGGCGATCAGCGGCTTCACCTCGATGCCGGGCACCAGCAGGCTGAACAGCCGGGCGACCCGGGCCAGCTGGTTGAGGTCGCCGAGCAGTGCCTTGCCCGCGCCCGGGTACTGGATCTTCACCGCGACGTCGCGGCCGTCGTGCCACACCGCGCGGTGAACCTGCCCGATCGACGCGGCGGCGGCCGGCCTGTCGTCAAAAGAGCTGAACTTCTCGCGCCAGTTCGGCCCGAAGGCGGCGGCGAGCGATTTGTGCACCGAGGCCGCGGGCAATGCCGGCGCGTTCTCCTGAAGCCCGGTCAACGCGGCGCGGTAAGGCCGCGCCAACTCGTCCGGTAGCGCGGCCTCGAAGACCGAGAGTGCCTGGCCGAACTTCATCGCCCCGCCCTTGAGCTCGCCCAGAACCCGGAAGAGCTGCTCGGCGGTGCGCTGCTGGACCTCGGTCAGCACGGCGGCCGCGGGAGCGCCGCCGAGCCGCTTGCCGAGACCCATGGTGGCCCGGCCGGCCAGGCCGAGCGGCAGCGTCGCCAGCTTGGCGGTACGGGCTACGGCATTGCGCGGCAGGTCACTCACATGGTCCATTCTGCCAGTCCGATCGTGGACAAAGGCGGGGCGGCCGCCTCGAACAGACGCAGATCGTCGTCGCCGCGGTCGCGCTCCACGCAGCTACACGCCGGATGCTCCGGAACCGGGAACCGCTCCGGAAGCGCATATGGCAGCGCGAACGACCACACCGCTCCCACGCTCGGCGGCGTCTGTCCGTCGAGGTAGGCGAGCGCATGCAGGACCGCGAAGTTGGCGGCGAGGGCGGCCAGCGTGGTGTCACAGGCGGGCCGCGTCGTAGCCCCGTCCGCTGCGAGACCGGCCTGGGCACGCGGCCACAGCGGATCGCGGTCGGTCAGGGCGAGATCGCGGCAACGGGTACACGGCGTACGCCGCGGTACGACGAGTGGCCCCAGTACCGCACGGTCTTCACACACCTCTACCAGCAGATGCGGTACCAGCCGTCGGGTCAGATCGACCAGCAGCTCGGTAGGCGGCCGCTCGCCGGGCGCGATGATCGTCAGGTCGGCGGCGGTGCGCCGGGGCGCGAGCACGGTGTTCGCGGAGGGCGCCAACAGGCGGATCGCGCGGGCCACGGCATCCTGTCGGCGCATCCCGACGTCCTCTTCGCGATATGCGCCCGGCCCGGTGTCCTCGTGCCGGACGGTCGCGCCGTCGACCGGAACGATCGTGCCGATTCCGGCCGCCGCCAACCGCAGCGCCGTCTGGGTTCCGACCCGGCCGAGTCCGTGCACCGATACCGAGAAGCCGCGCCGCCGTTCCAGTGCGCGCACGGCCCCGCCGGGCAGCCGGTGACGCAGCCCGAGGCCGCTGAGGTCGGGGTCCAGCCGGGCCCGTTCGCCGGGGGCGAGGGCGGTCAGCGCGGAAGTGTCGAGGGCGGCGTCGTCGAGGCAGCCGTCCGCGGCCAGCCGGTCGAGCAGATCAAGGGTGTCGCCGCGCGCCACGCCGATTCGTTCGGCGTAGCTGAGCAGGGCCTCGATGTCGCGGGTGCCGTCCAGCGCGTCGATCACGGCGCGCGCCGCCCCGGTCATCCGATAGCGGTGGCTGGTAGCCGGGCCCCGGCCGAGTTGGAGCGTGCGCTCGTCGTGCCAGATGCGGCTCAGCGCCGGCTTGAGCACCGGTCGCATCGCGCTGCTGGCCCTCCGGAGAAGCTGGATTGAGAACGGGTCGTGCTCAGCCGGAGCGATGATCGAAGAGTTGTGACGAACACGAAGATCAGAAGATCTGTGCGCAGTCAGGCACCTCACGACGCGGCGCCCGCTCCGGCTGCAGTGTGTCCTGTTCGCCACGTAATGCCCGATTCCGCTGCGTGTCCTTCGGCTGCGCCGCGGCAGCGCCGGACGCTCGAGCGCCCGACGCCCCCGGCATCGGCAGCCGCTCGGTCACGCCTTGCCGAGAATCCGGTTCACCTTCGTGCCGCAGGTCGGACAGGTGCCCTGCGCCATCCTGCGCCCCGAGTCGCTGATCTTGATCTCGCCGGTGAAGTGCCGCTTCTCCTTGCACTTCACGCAGTAAGCCTCGCCCGTGTACGTCTCGGCCATGGTCGGCCCTCCTGTTGTTCCTGACTCTTCGCGATGGAACGCGATCGTGCGCCCCGTCCGCCGGGCTCGGCGGTCGGGCGATAGGCCACCCTACGCGAGAGCACACACCGCACACGCATCGTGGCCCATGCGTGCGGCCTGAGCGTTATGCGGTACCCACTTAAGGGTGATTAGTCACACCGCAGCTGTGACGGATCACTGATCCGGCCGGGTTCGGGGAGGGGGTGCGATCATGGCGCCGGGCAACCGGCCCGGTGATTCCTCCGGCGCCGCAGAGGGGCGCTGAGCGGAGGGCGTCCTTCGGAATAGGGGGCGTTCCCCTTCGAAATACACGCCGCGGGGCCCCCAGGCGCGCACTCCGCCGACCGGGGCGCGAAGCCGCCGGGGCGGGAGCCGTTTTCCGAGAGCCCCGCATCCAGAGAGCGACGCTACGGGCTGCCGGGGCCGACCGTCAATTGGATCCCACGGACGGCTGTGGATAACCCTGGGGATAACCTGGGGAAACATCGGCGCGCCTTTGTGGACATCCACCGCTACCCTGTGGACAAACCTGTGAATCCAGCCGCGGCGCCCCTGCTGACCAGCGGCGCCAAAGAATCTTGGACAATCGCCGAAAAGCCGTCCGCTGGGCGGCTGTGGACAAGTTTTCGGCGCAGCGGGCCCGCCGGGGCGGGCCGAAAGGGCGCTCAGCCGCTAATTTGGTTGACATGGCAGCGGACCGCACCGACCGGCCGGCCGCCGGGACCGGCGCCGCCGACCCGGCCGTCGAAGTGCGCCGTTCGCCGCGCCGCCGCCGGACCGTCTCCGCGTACCGCGAAGGTGACCGAACGGTCGTGCTCATCCCGGCGCAGATGTCCGCCGGGGAGGAGGAGCGCTGGGTGCGGGCGATGCTCGACCGGCTTGAACGCCGGGAGCGGCGCAGCGCCTTGAACGAACCGGAGCTGGCCCGCCGCGCGCTGGCGCTTTCGGCGCAGTATCTGGGCGGCCGGGCCCGGCCGGTCTCGGTGCGCTGGGTCGGCAATCAGGCCGCGCGCTGGGGCTCGTGCACTCCGGTTGACGGGACCATCCGGATCTCCGACCGGGTCCGCGGTCTGCCCGAATACGTCCTGGACTACGTATTGCTGCACGAGCTGGCACACCTGCTCGTGCCCAACCACGGCCCCAAGTTCTGGGCGCTGTTGGAGTCCTATCCGCGTACCGAACGCGCGCGCGGCTACCTTGAGGGCTACGCACGCTCCGACGGATCGGCCGACCGCGACCAGGACGACGACGCGAAGAACTCGGACGACGCTGAAGTCGAAGACTGAGCTCAGGGAAAAGCAAGGCGGGCGCGCATCGGCGGCTCTCACCGCGATACGCGCCCTGCTTGGTCTATCGATCTAGGCCCGACGGGCGCCGGACCGCCTGTACCCGCGGCGATCGGGTACACACGCGTCGCTCGCGCCCGTCTAGCGGACTCAGCGACCCTTCGCCGCGTCCTTGATGTTGTCGCCGGCCTTCTTCAGCGAACCAGCGGTCTTGTCGGCCTTGCCCTCGGCCTCCGTGCTGCGGTCCCCGGTGGCCGCGCCGACCTTCTCCTTGACCTTGCCCTTGACCTTCTGCGCCTGGTGGTCGGCCTTGCGCGCCGCATCCTCGGCGGTCATGTCCGGTCATCCCTTCTGTTCGGTTTCAGTCGATACAGTCGGGTGCCCAGGATCGCGCCAAGCATTCACGCGCGCAGAACGACGGCGACAGCGTTCCCCGTGCGTCAGCCCGCGCCGAAGCAGACGAAGCCGCGCGCGTCAGGAACCGCCCGCTGGGCCTCGACCAGGGCGAGTGCCGGGCTGAGCCCCCGATCAAGCGCCCCGTGGAACACATTCATCAGCTCGCGGGTCTCGGCGTCGCCGACCGGCGCCACCGACGCGATCAGCGTGCGCGTGCCGAGCGCGAACACCGCGCTGGCCACGCCCATCAGCTCGTCACCGGGCCGGATGCCGGACAGCGCCGCATCACAGGCCGAGAGCACCAGCGTGGCCGGAGCCTGCTCGATGCCTTCCAGGTCGTAGACGGTCAACGGTCCGTCTGCCAGCTCCAGGCTGGAGAACAGCGGGTTGTCCGACCGGAACCGCCCGTGCGCCGCGATGTGGGCCAGTTGCGCGCCGTCCAGCGCCTCGGCCACCGCCTGAGCCGTGGCGTCCGCGCCGACCAACGGCTTGGCCAGCGGGTAACGGCGGGCCAGATCGCCGATCTCGGCCTCGGCGTGCGGCAGACCCGGGCCGTAGGCGAGCACCACCTGGCCGCTGACGCGATCGTGTTCAGCCGCGGCGGACGCCGGCGCGCTCGCGATCGCGTGGTGTGCCCCCAGGACGTGCCCGGGGCCGCGTCGCGCCGCATCCTCACCCGCCTGCCCCGGCGTGGCGGGCTTCGCCAGCACGTCTTGCGCCTGAGCGTTGACCGCGGTCAGCCACGAACGCGCCGACGGCGACACGGTCACCTGGCGATCTGTCAGCGACGGCAGCGCCGACCAGGCCAACGCGTGCAGTGAACCGGTCGGCACCAGCACCAGCGGCCGATCCCCGATCCGCTTGGCCAGCGGCCGCACCAGCGCGTTGTCCAGCTCGCCGCGGGCGTACTCGTAGGCGGCCACCGCGGCCTGCTGCAGCGCCTTGGAGCCGTGCCGCCGCGCCATCCGCTCAAGCGAGAAGCGCAGCGAGTCGACCTCGGAGAGCACCGCCTTGTACGAGCCGAGCGCGTGGTGCCGGGCCGTTCCGTCCACCAGGCTCACCGCGTGCAGCGCGTCGTCAACGCGCAGGTACTCCACCAGCGCACGCTCACCGAGCCTGGCACCGAGCGCGGCGACGTTGAGCCGCGGCTCCGGTGCGTATTCGCCGCCCGGTGCGTGCCGAGCCAGCTCTTTGACTTCCTGTTCCAGGCGCAGCCGCTCGGTCTGCAACCCATGCACGTTCTTTCCGGCGAGACCGTCCTCGGCGATCTGCGCGACCACCGCGCGCAGCCGGGCGAGTCGCGCCGCGAACGCCGCGTCGTCGGGAGGCCGCACCGGCCGACGCCGCAGCGTGGCAGCCCGCCACTGCTCCGCCCTCAGCAGCACCTGCCGCGCGGAACCGCCGGCCAGCGCCAGCCGCAATCCGGTCTTGGCCAGGTCCGCGCCCATCATTGCGGCACCTGCACGCAGGTCGGTGGCGCCGAGGTTGCCCGCGTAGTCCGCGGCGGCGCGCAACCCCTGGTCTACCGCGCGGCCCGCGCCCTTGATGTCACCGCGCATCTCGCGCAACGCGGACTCGGCCTCCCAGCCGACGACCCGCAGGCGCGCCGAACCGCGGCGGCGCACGGCGGCGATCTTGGTGAACAGCTCCACCGCCTCGGCGTCGCGGCCCAGCGCCAAGGCCGTCTGCGCGGCGAGCAGCTTGCTCTCCTGCGGCGTGATCAACCACCCGGCCTGTTCCAGCTGCTCCGAGTTGCGCACGAGGTCACGCAGGATGCGTACGCTGCACTCTCCTGCGGCGACTCGTGCCGCGAGCTCGATATGCGAAGCCCACGTCGCCCAGTTCGGCCGCCGCTGCTTGGTGAAGGCCACGCGCGCCGCGTGCGCGTACATCGTCGCGGCCGCGGCGTCATCGGCCGCCAGCGCCGCCTTCGCGGCGGTCAGCCGCGCCTCGGCCGCGCTGAACGCGAATCCGGACTGCTCGTGGCCCTCGGCCGCCTGCTCAGCGCAATGTCGCGCCTCTTCGACGAGACCGGCCTCAAGCAACGCGTCCGCACGGTCAGCCAGGTTCGGGTTGATCGGCAAGCCGAGCTGCGCGGCCAGCTCGCGCGCCTCGTCGAGCATTTGCAGGGCCTTGGGCAGGTCTCCGGCCCGCAGCGCGGCGAACCCGAGATTGTGCCGTGCGCCCTGCTGCAGTACGTGAAAGCCGTTGTCGCGGGCCATTTCCACGGCGATCGTCAAGTCCGCGTCGGCGGCTCGATGATCACCCTCGTAGGCGAGCAACGTGCCGCGCAGCAGGAACATCACCGTCTGCCAACGCGCGTCGCCGTGTTCCCGCAATGGACGCTCCGCCGCCCGATAACAGGAAAGCGCCTCTTCGCGCCGTCCTGTCCGATAAAGCACCAGGCCCAGATTCACTCGCAGTCGAGCGAGCTCTGGCGCACCACCGGGAACGTTGGCGAGAGTGGCTTCCGCTAGCGCCGCCTCGGCGAGCGCGGCCTGTGTGTTCCCCGAGTCCGCGAGGATGACGAGCAGCGACGTACGAGCCTGAGCGGCCCGCAGCGGAAAACCTTCGCGGTCCCCGAGCTTGACAGCGGCGCGCAGCGCGGCCCTGGCGGCGGGTAGCTCGCCAAGCTGCTTGCGGGCGAGGCCGAGTGCCCTGAGCGCCGCGCATGCCGCCTCGTCCCGGCGGTTGACCGCGAGCAGCTCGGCGGCTCGCTCGCAGGCGCTCCTGGGATCGCGTTGCGCATCTTCTACAAGGACAAGCGCCTCGGCGAGGCGACGCTCGTCATCGCGTGGAGTCCCGGCAGCGGTGCGCACTGACCCAGCTTCTCAGGCGTCGACCCATTCGGTCACTACCTGAGTGCCATCCGGCATGGTGCAGCGAAGCCGCAGCAGCCCGGCAGGAACCGCGCTGAGCGAGAAGCGACCGAGATGATCGACGGGTGCGGTCAGGGACTGCCCTGCTTGTGCGGCCGACTCCAGGGCGATGTGGTGCGGGCCGGACGGGACCAGCTGACCGATGAGCTTGCGCGCTCCGCCCACCTCGGTCGCCTCGATCGCCACCGTCATCCCGGGGGCCTCGAACGTAAGCAGCCGGTGTTCGCCGTGCGCGCGCGTCGCCGAGCCGACCAGCTGTTCCTCGTCGATGAGTTGCGCCAGCTGGGCGTCCATGTCACGCCAGGCGAAGGCGGATCGCGCGGCCGAGACGACGGCGTCCGGTACCGGATCGAGGTGGTCGAACATGGCACCGACGCGTCTCAGCAGCTTCGCGTCCTCGACGCTCTCGCCTACTGATCGGTTGCTTTCCATGATTCCCTACTTCCCCCGGTGCGGATGGACATTGCGTGGCGTTGTGCTGGTCGGCGTAACCGTGCGCGTTACGTCGCCAATCGGGCGCGTAACCGATCGAGGCAGCGCGCCCTCGTCGGCCCGATCGAGCCCACCGGAATGCTCAACGCGGCGGCGACCTCCGCGTAACTGTCCAGTGGCGAGACCGCGAGCACCCGCAACAGGCTGCGGCAACGCTCGGAAAGAGCGGCGAAGGCGTCCCATAACTCGCGGTGCTCGTCCTGCTCAATGGTGCGTTGCTCAGGGTCCTGATCGTCGTCTTCGTCCTCTTCGCCAGGACCTTCGTACATCGGCACCTCTCGGTCCCTGCGGCGCAGCACGCCGATGGACTCGCGCCGGGCCGTGGTGGCCAGCCAGCCGGCCAGCCGGGTCGGATCGTTGATCGCGTCGAGGTGTTCGACCAGCCGCAGCCAGGTGGTCTGGCACACGTCCGCGGCGTCGGCATCGGAGAGCCGGAAACTGCGCGCGACCGACCAGACCAATCGGGCGAACCTGCTCACCAGCAGATCCCACGCCTTCTGGTCCCCGCCCGCCGCCCCCGCGAGCAGTTCCTGCGTGCTGGAGTCCTCGTCCACGGCCACACCCTTTCCCGCGCCCACCTGAGCGACAGCGCGGGAAAGGGTATCGATCCAAGAGGTCACTCGACCACCACGCCGAAGTCCGGGTGGCACTGCCGGCTGGCCGGGTCGAGCAGCGCCTCGGCCGCCTCGATCGCGCTCAGGTGCTTGGACGCGGCGAACCCGGCGATCGCCCCGGCGACCCGCGGCGCGGCGAACGAGGTACCCGACCATTCGGCGAACCCGAAGAACTCATGCCCGTCGTTGATGAACGGCCCGCAGACGTTCGCGCCGACGGTGCAGGCGTCCACCCACCAGCCGTGGTTGGAGAACTCGGCGCGGCGGGTGCCGTCCGGCTCAAGCGCGCCGACCGCGACGCAGCTCTTGAGCGTGGCGGGCCAGAACGGGCGGTTCGAGCCGCTGTTGCCCGCGGCGACTACGATCACGGTCTGCTTACCGAAGCGGTTGAGCGCCTCCGCGACCAGCGGCGAGGGCTCGTCGTCGAAGGTGTAACCGCCGAGCGAGAGGTTGAGCACGTCCAGGGTCTCGCCCGTGGCGCGCATCCGGTCCCGCAGGCGGGCGAGGGACCGCAAGACCTCCAGTTCGTCACCGATCCCGTCGTCGCCCAGCGCGCGCTCGATCATCAGGAACGCAGTGGGTGCCTGGCGCAACAGCGTCCCGGCG
>NZ_DASRBQ010000108.1:0-8151 GCF_035653575.1 Actinocrinis sp. | reverse complement strand
ACGCCGCTCCACGAGGTGGAGTAGCTGTTGCTGGAGTTCAGCGTGATGCAGGCCGAGCCTTGGCCGTTGGTCCACATCTGGTAGTACATGCCGCCGTTGTTGCCGGTCTGGCTCGAGCAGATCTGCGTGGCGGCACTGGCGGTGCCCGGAAGGACCGTCATGACAAGGGCGAACACGGCCGCGAGCGCCGCGGCCACGGAGCCGCCGACGAACAGCCTTGAGCGGCCGCGTCTGCGGCCCGTCGGTGGGGCGGGGGCATCGTTCACGTGTGTGCTTCCTCCTCGTGAAGGCCGACCCTGATCGACGGTGGGTGAGGCCTGATGGGCGGAAGTATTGGCACGGCGCCGAGGGCTTGGCAACAACTTTCGGAGGGCTTGCGAAATACCGGAGCCGGAAAGCGGTTGCACAGTTCGCATTTCCGCTGGCTATCGGGATGGCCTAGAGCAGGGCGCACGACAAGATCGGTGCAAGTTTCAGTCTGCCCGCAGTTTACGGCGCATCCATCCCGAAAGATTTCGGGATCAGATCAGCCCCTGCCCTTCCAAGACGATCCAGGTGCGGCCGGGAGCCAGCGGCATCGGCGCGCCGTTGACGGTGTAGTCGGTCGGCGAGGTGTCGCCGGCCTGGACCACTGGCCGTGCCAGACCTTGCCGTCCCGGTAGAAGTCGGCCGGTCCCTGTCCGGTGGTCTCCGAGAAGACCTCGTTGTCGGGATGCCCGGCGTTGTGGTCGGTGTATTTGCCGGGCACGACGTGCACGTGCTGGATGATGACGTTGTCGGCGCTTGTGCGGCCCTGGTCGGTGGTCATCGCCGCATGGCCGTCGACCGAGACGAGCCACTGGGTACCCGAGGCGGTGAAGGTGAACGAGGCCGAGGGCATCCTGGCGGACACAGACACGGCGGGTTGTCCTCCGCTCGGCGCGGCGCCGAAGCGCAGGCCCACGTCCTTTGCCTCGGCTAGGTCCGGGTAGGCGACGAAGACGTCGGCCAGCTTGATGTAGGTCGGGTCGCTTCCGCCGTTGCTGAACAGCCTCGACGCGCTGGCGGGAGTGATGTTCTGCAGATTCGCCGCGGCCAGGTCGGGCAGCAGCCCGGAGATGGCTCCGGAGTAGGCCAGGCCGACCTTGCCGTACGCGGCCAGCAGCGGGATGTCGGTTTGCCGGGCGCTGCGCACCGGGCCGACCCGGGCCGGGGCGTGCGCGCTGTCGAAGATCGCGAGGTAGCGGCTCAGCCCGCCCTCGACCTGGATGACGTAGACCAGGTCGGCGGAGTTCAGGCCGGTCTGCTCGCGCTGGGCGAAGCCCACGTTGTCGATCTTGACGGCGAGGACCCGGCCCGCCGTGCCCGTGCCGGTCAGCGGGCTCACCGCCGGAGTGCTGACCGCGGACGAGGCTGTGGGCGTCGGCTTGGCGGAGCCGTGTGAGCAGGCCGCGGTGCCCAGGCATATTCCGGGGCCGGTCAGCGCTATGAATACGCAGGTCGCGACCTTGCGCGACCTGCGTGGAGGAGGCCACGCAGCTTGGCGTGTGACACCCACGTGAGAACTCGGATTCGGTTGGGCCGCCATATGCACTCACCACCTATACCGCCGTCTCAGGACGCTCACCGTCGATTCCACTGTCTCAGGACGCGAGCGATACGACGAGTCAGCGCGAACCGGTAACGTCGTTCTTCTGTCCATGCCCGTTCACTCCAGAGAAGCGGCGGCGAGATGTGCACCACCGTGGTCAGTGTCGATCCGGATTCGTCCGTGCCCGTGCTGCTCGTCGGGGTGCGTGACGAGTTCCTCGACCGGCCGTGGCGTGCCCCCGGTCGACACTGGCCCGATCACCCGGAGTTGGTCGGCGGCCAAGACCTGCAAGCTCTGGGCACCTGGTTGGCCGTACATCCGCGGGTGCCTCGGGTGGCTTGCGTGCTCAACGCGCACGGCGAGGCTCCTGCCGAAGCCCGGCGGCTGACCCGTGGCGAGCTGCCGCTGCGCCTCGCGGCCGATGGCGAGCCCGGCGATCTGGACCTCGAGCGGTATGAGCCGTTCCATCTGGTGTGGGCGACTCCAAACTCGGTGCGCATGTGGAGCTGGAACGGACGAACGCTGGACGAGCGGCCGCTGCGCGCGGGGTTGCACATCATCGTCAACAGCGGCCTTGAGGGCGCCGACGACCCCGACGGACCCGGCGGCGCACAGATGCAGACGCGCATCGACCACTTCAGGCCGCTGCTGGAGAAGGCCCAGCGCCCCGAGCCTCGCGAAGGGTCGGTCGCGGCCGCGTGGGGCGAATGGCTGCCCATCGTGAGCGGCGCTGGCCTGGGTCTCGACGACACGCGCGCGCTCGTGCTGCGCCGGAACATCGACGAGAAGGCGTGGGGCACCTCCAGCCTGAGCCTGGTCGCGCTCACTCACACCGGTGCGCGCTACGACTTCTGTGGGGATCCGGCTGGCGCGCACCCGGTCTGGTCACGGGTTCTCTGACACCGCTTCTCTGACGCCTTCTCTGACGCCACGGCGCGCGGTGGCGCTGCGCCGGCTCTGCTGCGTCAGGAACTCCTGGGCTTCGGCGATGTCGCGGTGCTTCAGCAGGATCCTGACTGGGCCGCGCGCAGTGTGAAGCGCCACCGTGGCCAGCGAAAGCGAGCGCTGCCACGGCCCCTGTACCAAATGCAGTGACTGCACCTTGACATGCGGTATCACGGCGTACCGTCGGTGCAGCAGGCCACGCCGCGTGATGACGACGGTTTCATCGACCCCGTACGCGTAGGCGCGCCACCAGATGAGGGCGCGCCACCGGGCGCGGCTTGGCGCAGGATGCAGCGGAATCTCGCTCAGTGGCGCGCCGAGCAGATGACCGACTACCGCGAACGCCTCGTCGATCGGCGCCACCGGCAACAGCACCGCGGTCGTGCGACGACCCGACTCGCCGCGCCCTCCCCCGTGCGCGTAACCGGCGACGTTCATGCGCACGCGCGCCCACCCCGCCGCTCGCCAGAACAACGGCAGGCTTATCTCAACAGCCTGAAGACGGCCGACCGGCACCGTCTGCGCGTAGCGGTTGAGCAGCCCGTGCCGCAGCCGAATGCCGTCGCCGGAAAGCGAAAGCGTGAAGCCGTAGTAGCGCTGCAAGCGCTCCCAGGCCAATCCGACCGCTGCGATCGTCGAGGGGAGCGTCCCGCTCAGCACCTGAGCGGAACCGAGCGCCACGACGGTGATGCTGGCCGCCGCGGCCAGGGCCGCGAACCAGACCGCCGGCGACAGGGCCCACGAGGCGATGAAGCGGCCGTGCGGAACCACGGCGAGAGGGGCCTCGTCAATTTGGAGTCGATACGGCACTCCTGCGCCGTACACGGGAGCGATCACCGTTCCGGCTGCCCCGGATATCGCAGCGCCCTGCGATGCGCTGCCGCCCGCCTGCTGGCGTGCCTCACTGCCCGCCGCGACATCAGTCTGCTGACCATGACCGGCCGCGCCCTCGACCGCCGCGATCTGCTCGACCCGGCTGAGCAGGAAGGCCCGCAGCCGTGCGGCCTCCTCCTGCCGTACGCAGGCCAGCCGGAAGTGTCCGTGTCTTCCGCCGCCGAGTTGCAGATGCAGCTCGGCCAGGCCGAAGAGCCGCGCCAGCACCGGCTGGTCCACGTCGACGGCTTGAATCCGGTCGAAGCGCGCGGTGCGGCTCTGCCGGAAGAGCACGCCGGAGTCCAGCCGGAACTCCTCAGGCGCGACCCGGAAGCTGGTGCGCAGCCAGGCGAGCACGCCGAGCAGCGCCGCCGCGACCGGGATCAGCACCTCCACCAGCTCGCCGCCGCCCAACGCCCGCCCGCTGACCACCGCGACGACGAGCCCTGAGAGAACCCGGCGCGCCTCATGTACCGCGTTGACGAGGATCGACCAGGGATGGGTTCGGCGCGGCACGCTCCAGTCCACGCCCGCGGCCTGGTTCACAGCCCGGCCATCCGGGCCTCGCCGAGTGCGGCGAGGCGGTCGCGCAGCTGCTCGGCGAGCCGTGGTTCGAGCCCTGGTATGCGCGCGTCGGAGGCGGCCGAGGCGGTGTGCAGTCGCAGGGTGCAGATACCCAGGGCCCGCTCGACGGGGCCGGCGACGATGTCGACGAACTGCATCCGGCCGTACGGCACCACGACCTGCTTGCGCACCAGCAACCCGTGGTCGATCAGCAGGTCCTCGCCGCGCTCGCGGTAGCGCCAGGTGCGCGCCGAGCGCCCGAGCGGAAACCAGGCCAGTACCAGCAGTCCGGCCGCGGCCGCGGCGAACCCGAGCCGCACGGAGCCGCCGGTAAGTCCGGCGATCACTGCGAGCAACGCGACGAGCCACAGGAGCCGTATACGGCTGGCGAGCGCGAGTCTGCCCCGCGCGACCGTGTGCCACTCATCCCCGTCCGCTGCTCCCCCGGCGGAACTGGCGATCACCTCGGATTCGGCGCCGGACGGCGGCTCCGCATCGATCACGGATGCAGTCTAGTGGTTCGCTCACCCGAACGGCGGGCTCGCTCATGTCCCCTTCGTCCGCCTTGTCCGCCGCGTGCCTGCGATGCGCCCCTGGTCAGCGCTTGCGCAAGCGCAGGCTGTTCCAGCTCGCATCCGCCGTCCAACCGCCGTCCACCGGGAGCGCGACGCCGTTGATGAACCCGCTCATCGCCGGATCGGCGAGGAACGCCACCGCGGCCGCGATGTCGCCCGGAGCGGCGAAGCGGCCCATCGGCACGCGCTCGGTGATGTCCGCGTCGGTGTATCCGCCGGAGGCCTGGTCCGCCTCGTCCATCTCGGTCTTGACCCAGCCGGGGCACACGGCGTTCACCCGCACGCCGCGCCCGCCCCACTCGGCGGCGAGCGTGCGGGTCAGGCCGATCAGGCCGTGCTTGCTGGCGTTGTAGGCCGCGCGGTCCGCGATGCCGTGCAAGCCCGCGATCGACGCGATGTTGACGATGGAGCCGCCGCCGGCCGCGAGCATCGCCGCGCCCAGCGCCCGCGAGAGCAGGAACGGGCCGGTCAGGTTCACCTCCAGCACGCGCCGCCATTGCTCGACCGTCGTCTCCTCGGCGGGGCGCAGCAGCGAGACTCCGGCGTTGTTGACCAGCACGTCGACCCGGCCGTACTCGGCAAGCACGCGCTTCGTCAGGTCGGCCGCATACTGCTCGGAGGCGACGTCCCCAGTCAGCGCGAAAGCCGCCACGCCATACGCGCGTACGGCGGCAACGGTCTCGGCCAGCTCCCGCAGATCGGCCAGCGCCATCGCGTATCCGCGCTCCGCCAGCGCCTCGGCCACCCGCCGCCCGATCCCTTGCGCCGCGCCCGTCACCACCGCGACCGCGCCCACCGCACGCTGTGCACTCACCGACCACTCACTCCTCTCGCCTTTCCTCGATCGATTCTTAGCCCACAGCCCCCAGCGGCGCCACGGCGAAGAATTCGGCGCTCACAGCGCGCCGCACGGACGACTGCCTACGCCCGAACCGTGAATATCGAGGTGATCCGGTACGGTCGCCCCGGCCGATGATTGCGCGCCTCGGCCAGCTTCGCGTCGGTGTCCACGTCGCCGTACTCGCGCCGCAACTCCTCCTCGTGCGACTCCCACAGGTCGTTGAGGCGATCCCACAGGCCGCGTTCCTCCGGCCGGTCCACCTTCGCTTCAAGTTCGAGCCCTGCGGCGCTGATGTACTCCTCCCACGACCGGCGTCCGGGCACGTACTTCGGATGGCCGGGCAAGTTGCGCCCGCCGGTGAACACGGCACGCGCACCCGGCCGCAGGATCCGCCGCAGTTCGCGGAGCGCCGCGTCCCGGTCCGGGGCGAAGGGCAGCGCGTCCATGCTCACCACGCCGGCTGCGCACTGATCGGGCAGCCCGGTCTCGGCAAAGGTCCCGACCTGGAAGCGAATCCGATCCCGTACATCGACATCTGGGGCACCAGGAAAGAACTCTGATATGCGCTCGGTGGCCAGCTCGACGGCCTTCGGGGAGACGTCAACACCGACCAGCCGCGCCGAGAAGGCCCGCGCGAGCCACAAACCGGTCCCGCCCCGTCCGCAGCCGAGGTCGACCAACAAGTCGTCCGGGCGCAGCCGCAGGCGCTTGACCATCTCGCCGAGCACGGACCAGGTGCAGCTGCTGGAGGGATCGACCTCGACGGGGTACTCCTTGCCGAACGCTTCCGCGTAGAGCCGGCTCGAAAGGCCGCGCCCCGAGGCAGCAGCGTGAAAGGCATCAACGAGCTCGATACTCGCCGGAGCTGACTGCGGGCCCTGATTCACTGTTCGGTCCTTCCGTCTAGAAATGCGGTGACGGCGGCAAGCCATTGGCCGGGCTGGTCGATGTGCGCCATGTGGCCGGCCTGGTCGATGACGACGGCGCGGGCATGTGGGATGGCTGACGCGGCTTGTTCGGCCAGCGCGGCGGGGAAGGTCATGTCCTGGCGCCCGTGCAGCAACAGAATCGGCAGGTTGAGTGCGGCGAGTCGGTCGGCGGCGTGTTCGGGGCGCGCGGGCGGCAGCGTGCCGGCCAGGTAGGGGCGCGCCCATTCAGCGGTGAACCGCACTCCCTCCAAGCGGCTGCGATACTCGGCGCGAGCCTCCGGACGCCAGACGTTGGCCGGGATGCCTGCGAGCGCGTCGGCCCGCGTCAGCTGTGGGCTCGGTTCGGGATCGTCGGCCCATAGCGCTTCGCCTGCTGCTTGCAGTCGCGCGGCTTCGGGCCAGTCGTCATAGGCATCATCGGGCACTGGCATGACGCTGCTCGAGGCGATGATCAGGGCCCGAATGCGCTCTGGTGCAGCCAACGCGAGCCGTTGGGCGAGTAGTCCGCCGTAGGAGAAGCCCAATACGTCAGCTTGCGCAACGCCCAGGGCATCGAGCAGAGCGAGGAGGTCGGCGACCGCGGCGTGGGGCGAGTACGCCGAGTCCGGCAGTCCGGTACTGGAACGCCCGCAGCCGCGGAGGTCCGCGAAGACCAAGTGCCGTTCTTCGGCCAGGCGAACAAGCGGTTCGCGCAAGTAGCTGTGATCCCAATCCGGCCCGCCGTGGATCACAAGCAGGGTCCGGTCGATCGGGCCGTTGCTGCACGCGACGAAAAGGCGCACCGGCGGGTCGTCGCACACGGCGACGTACTGCTCGGTCAGCATCCGGTCAGTGTTACAGCACGCACTGACACCGCTAACACGGACAGCGCTGACACCGACATCGCTGACTCGGCGAGTCGTTGCCCGCGAGGGACACGCGCCCGGCTTTGCGGATCAGTATCCTTGGATAGCGGCGAAGTCTGCGACTCAGCGTTTGCGGGCCGTGACCAGCCAGGCGTGCGCCTCCAGCTTCATCCCTTCGGCCGTCGCGTAGGGGCTCAGCGCCTCACGCAATGCGTCCATCACGCGGCCTCTTGCCTCCGGGCCGGCCTCGGCCAGCGCTGCCTGATTCGACGGCGTGGTCATCTGGTACGCGACGGCGTCCTCAAGGTCGGCACCGATCCACATCCGCTCGTCCACCGCGTTGATCTCGACCGAGTCAAAGCCGGCAGCGGTCAGCAGGCCGCGCACGTCATCCGGGTCGGCGAGCGAGAACGGGCCCGGCTCGCCCGGCGTGTCGCGCTGCGGCACATCGAGGTGAGCGGAGATCGCGCGCAGCGGAACGGTGAAGAAGTCGTTGACCTCCGCCGACTGCCAGCACAGGAAGTGCAGACTACCGCCGGAGCGCACGGCCCGTTCGAGGTTGCTGAAAGCGGCCTGCGGATCGGCGAAGAACATCACGCCGAACCGGCTGAGCATCACGTCGAAGCTGTCCGGAGCGAAGGGGTGCACCTGGGCGTCGGCCTGCTGAAACGCGACGTTCGCGACCTCCTCGGCAAGGGCCCGCCGCCGCGCCTCGGCCAGCATCGGCGCGGACAGGTCCACGCCGAGCGCCTGCCCATTGGCGGCCTGGCGCGCGGCTTGCAGCGTCGTGCCGCCGCAACCGCAGCCGACGTCGAGCACCTGCGCGTCGGCTGCGATTTGCGCCGCCGCGAAGAGGTGCGGCGAGAAGCGGCTCAGTTGCGCCTCGCGGCGGTCCCGGTACTGCACCCAGTGCTGCCCGGCGTCCCCGTTCCATGCCTCCGCCTGAGCGGCGTTCGCCTCTGCGGGCGCGGCGGCTTCAGTGGTGTCGTTGTGTGGCATGTGTGGCATG
>NZ_DASRBQ010000107.1:0-22608 GCF_035653575.1 Actinocrinis sp. | reverse complement strand
GCACCGGGAGGTTCTGCCCACGCTCTTCTTGCTGGGCGCCGCCCTGCTCTTGTTGGGCACTGCCTTGTCGGGCACCGCCTTGCTGAGCAGCGTGCTCCTGCCGCTCGGGCGATCCCTCGGGTTGCGCCTGCTGACCCGCTTGGACCTGTGTCCCTTGTGCCGCCCGCGCGGCGTCGCGGCCGCTGTCCGACGACGGTCCGCCGCTCTCGTTGTCGGGCTTGTCCTGACGGGCAGGGGCGTCGGTCACAGTGTTCGGCTCCGTAGTGACGGGAGAATGTGCGGTGCGCCGCTACCGTATCGCTGGCCGAGGTAGCGCATGGCTTGAATTGGTCTCCTCACCGTACCGCTAGCTATCGTTGGCCACATCCCGCTGGTCCGGCCCACGGCCCGGCCGCCGGGCGACTCAACTCCACACTGACCTGAAAGGACGCCGCGGTCGTGGCTTCCCCAACTCAGCAGTCAATCGCTCCCTCCCATTATCCGCCCCCGCGCTCGCGCGCGGCGCGCCTCGTCGTGCTGGTTTCCGGCAGCGGCACCAACCTTCAAGCCCTGCTCGACGCCGCGGCGGATCCGGCGTACGGCGCGACGGTCGTCGCGGTCGGCGCGGACCGGGACGGCATCCTGGCCCTCAAGCGCGCCGAGGACGCGGGCGTGCCCACGTTCGTGTGCCGGGTGAAGGACCACCCGGACCGGGCGGCCTGGGACCGCGCTTTGCGTGACGAGATCCGACGGCACGCCCCCGACCTGGTCGTCTTGGCTGGCTTCATGAAGCTGGTCGGCCCGGACTTCCTGGCCGAGTTCGACGGCCGGATCGTCAACACCCATCCCGCCCTGCTGCCCTCGTTCCCGGGCATGCACGGCGCTCGCGACGCCCTCGCCTACGGCGTCAAGGTCACCGGCTGCACGCTCTTCGTCGTCGCCGCGGGCGTCGACGACGGGCCGATCATCGCCCAGGCCGCGGTCCCGGTCGAGGACGGCGATGACGAAGAGAGCCTGCACGAGCGGATCAAGGTCGCCGAGCGGCGGCTGCTCGTCGAGCAGGTCGGCCGGATGGCGCGCGAGGGCTGGACCATCCTGCCCGCCCCGGCCGCCGCGCCGGCCCCGGCTTCCGCCCCCTCTTCCTCCCCCACCACCCCTGGCAGCACCCCTCTCGGCAATCGGAAGGTGACGATCCCGTGAGCACCCAGCTCCCCATCCGTCGCGCGCTGGTCAGCGTGTACGACAAGACCGGACTCGAGGAGCTCGCGCGGGGGCTGCACGCCGCCGGGGTCTCCCTCGTCTCCACAGGCAGCACGGCGGCGCGGATCGCCGCCGCCGGCGTCCCGGTGACCGAGGTCGCCGAGCTGACCGGCTTCCCCGAGTGCCTCGACGGCCGGGTCAAGACCCTGCACCCGAAGGTGCACGCCGGCATCCTGGCCGACCGCCGCCTGCCCGAGCACGTGCGGCAGCTCGACGAGCTCGGCATCGAGCCCTTCGACCTGGTCGTGTCGAACCTCTACCCGTTCACCCAGACCGTGGCCTCGGGCGCGCAGCCGGACGAGTGCGTCGAGCAGATCGACATCGGCGGACCGTCGATGGTGCGCGCCGCCGCGAAGAACCACCCGAGCGTCGCGATCGTGGTGGACCCGGCGCGTTACCCGGACGTGCTGGCCGCGGTCGAGGGCGGCGGCTTCACCCTCGAGCAGCGCAAGCGGCTGGCCGCCGAGGCCTTCGCGCACACCGCCGCGTACGACGCCGCCGTCGCGTCCTGGTTCGCCTCCTCGTACGCGCCGGCCGACGAGTCTCCGTTCCCTGACTTCGTCGCCGCGACCTACAAGCGCTCCGCGCTGCTGCGCTACGGCGAGAACCCGCACCAGGCCGCGGCGCTCTACACCGGCGGCGGCGCGGCGGACAGCGACAGCCTCGCCAACGCGGAGCAGTTGCATGGCAAGGAGATGTCCTTCAACAACTACGTGGACACCGACGCGGCCCTGCGCGCGGCCTACGACTTCGCAGAGCCCTGTGTCGCGATCATCAAGCATGCCAACCCCTGCGGCATCGCGGTATCCGTGTCAGGCGACATCGCCGAAGCACACCGCAAGGCGCACGCCTGCGACCCGGTCTCCGCGTTCGGCGGCGTGATCGCGGCCAACCGGCCGGTCTCCGCCGAGATGGCCCGCCAGGTGGCCGAGGTGTTCACCGAGGTCATCGTCGCCCCGGACTACGAGGACGGCGCGGTGGAGATCCTGTCCGCGAAGAAGAACATCAGGCTGCTGCGCACCTCGGCCAGCGCCCGGCGGGCCACCGACTTCCGCCAGATCTGCGGCGGCATGCTGCTGCAGGCCGGGGACAACTTCCAGGCGCCCGGCGACGACCCGGCGAGCTGGAAGCTGGCGGCCGGTCCGGCCGCCGACCCCGAGACGCTGGCCGACCTGGCCTTCGCCTGGCGCGCGGTGCGCTCGGTCAAGTCGAACGCGATCCTGCTCGCCACCGGCGGCGCGGCGGTCGGCGTGGGCATGGGCCAGGTCAACCGGGTCGACTCGGCCAGGCTCGCGGTCTCAAGGGCCGGGGAGCGCGCGGCCGGTTCGGTGGCGGCGTCGGACGCTTTCTTCCCGTTCTCAGACGGTCTGGAGATCCTGATCCAGGCCGGAGTCAAGGCCGTGGTGCAGCCCGGCGGATCGGTGCGTGACGCCGAATCGCTCGCGGTCGCCGAGGCGGCCGGAGTGACTATGTACCTGACCGGTACCCGCCACTTCGCACACTGACAAAGGGACCGAACGAAACCGCGGCGGCGAGCTTTCCGGCTCGCCGCCGCGGTCGCGTCAGCGGATCGCGAGTCAGTTGAAGAAGCTGTTGTTCATACACCTGTCCACCTGCGAGACGCCGGTGTTGGGATCGGGCGTCGAGTCCTGCTGTGAGCAGTGCGCCGCTGTGGTGAACAACCACACCAGGAAAACAACCTCGACGACGTTGACGACGATGCCCACGATCGAGGTGACCAGCCCGGCGATCGCCATGCCCTTGCCGCCGCCGATACCCCGCTTGACCTTGCGCAGCGCGATGATCGAGAAAACCAGGCCGACGATCCCGATGACGCCGCCGATGTAGAAGATCGACGTGCACAGACCCACGATGCCGAGCACCATGCCGGTGATCGCCAGGCCGGTGGGCAGCTCGGCGGCCATGGGCATCATCGGGTACGGATATGGATACCCGTACGGTGCGAACCCGGCATTCGGTGGCGGATAGCCCGGACCGGTCTGGTAGGGCGCGTCCATCGACGGCGGCGCCGCGAAGGGCGGCGGGGGTATCGATTCGGACGACTCTGACACGGTTCCCCCTGCTGGCTGCGGCTGGTAGTACGGACGCGTACTCGGCGCGCGAGTCTACCCGTCGCATCTGCGAGAATGGTCATCATGACGGCGACGATTCTGGACGGCTGGCTGACCGCGGAGGAGATCCGCCAGGACCTGGCCAAGCGGGTGCAGGCGCTGGCCGAGCGCGGCATCGTGCCCGGCCTCGGCACGCTCCTGGTCGGCGACGACCCCGGATCGCACGCCTACGTGAACATGAAGCACCGCGACTGCGCCAAGGTCGGCATCCACTCGATCGACCGGCGCCTTCCGGCGAACGCCACGCAGCAGGACGTCGAGGCGGCCGTCGCCGAGCTCAACGCCGACCCGGCCTGCCACGCCTACCTCGTGCAGCTGCCGCTGCCCAAGGGGCTCGACGAGTTCCGCGTGCTGGAGCGGGTCGATCAGGCCAAGGACGCGGACGGCCTGCATCCGCTCAGCCTCGGCAAGCTGGTGCTCGGCGAGCCGACTCCGCTGCCCTGCACGCCCTACGGGATCGTGGTGCTGCTCCGCCGCTTCGGGGTGGAGCTCAACGGCGCGGAGGTCGTGGTGGTCGGCCGCGGCATCACGGTCGGCCGGCCGCTCGGCCTGATCCTGACCCGCAAGTCGGAGAACTCGACCGTCACGCTGTGCCACACCGGCACCCGCGACCTGGCCGCGCACACCCGCCGCGCCGACATCATCGTCGCCGCCGCCGGGGTGCCCGGCATCATCAAGCCGGACATGGTCAAGCCGGGCGCCGCGGTCCTCGATGTCGGTGTCTCGCACGTCGACGGCAAGCTCACCGGCGACGTCGCCCCCGGCGTCGAGCAGGTCGCCGGCTTCGTCTCACCGAACCCCGGCGGCGTCGGCCCGATGACCCGCGCGCAGCTGCTCACGAACGTCGTCGAGGCCGCCGAGCGCACGCTGCTGTAGAAAGAACCGCTGGTACGGCTACCCGCGGCAGTCTGTGCTGCCGCGGGTAGCCATACTGTTGAGCGTCGCTGCGGTGGTCTGGCTATCTACTGCTTGGTGCTGCGCTTCGGCTCGACGACTTCCGGTACCTCGACCGCCGCGGCCTCGGTGGTGATCGGCTCGGCGCGCAGCCCCGGCTCCGAGGCGACCGGCTCCTCGCGCATACCCGGGATCGCGTCGCCGACCAGCTCGGTCTCGGCGACCGCTTCCGCACTGGCCCCCGCGATGGCCTCGGCCTCGGCGACCACCTCGGTCTCGGCCTGCTCCGCCTCTTCGAGCGCCGCCGGCTCCTCGATCGGCCGCGGCTCCAGCCACAGCGCGCCGAGGGGCGGAACCCGCAGCACCGCGCGCGCCGGCCAGCCGTCCTGGCCCTCGTCGATCGCGTAGACCTGGCCGAAGTTGCCCACGCCCGAGCCGCCGTACTGCTCGGCGTCGGTGTTGAGCACTTCGGACCAGACCTGCGCCCGATCGGTGCTCAGCGGCAGCGGCAGCGAGTAGCCCTCCCAGGGCACGCCCGCGAAGTTCACCACACACACCAGCGGGCGCCCGTCGTAGGCCCACCGCACGAACGCGAACACGTTGTGGTCGCTGTCGTTCGCGGCCAGCCAGGAGAAGCCGTTGCCCGAGGTATCCTGCTCCCACAGCGCCGGACGCGCCCGATAGGCCGCGTTGAGGTCCTGGACCAGCCGGAAGACGCCGCGGTGCGCCGGGTTGTCCAGCAGCCACCAGTCCAGCCCGGCCTGCTCGGACCACTCCGCGTCCTGGGCGAACTCGCAGCCGGAGAAGATCAGCTGCTTGCCCGGATGCGACCACATGAATGCCAGGTAGGCGCGCACGTTCGCCAGCTGCTGCCAGCGGTCACCCGGCATCTTGCGCAGCAGCGAGCCCTTCCCGTGCACCACCTCGTCGTGGCTGATCGGCAGGATGAAGTTCTCGGTGAACGCGTACACCAGCGAGAAGGTCATCCGGTTGTGGTGCCAGCTGCGGTTGATCGGCGCCTCGGCCATGTAGCCGAGCGAGTCGTGCATCCAGCCCATGTTCCACTTGAAGCCGAAGCCGAGGCCGTCCTGATCGGTCGGCCGGGTCACCCCGGGCCAGGCGGTGGACTCCTCGGCGCTCACCGTCACGCCGGGCACCCGCTTGTACACGGTCGCGGTCAGCTCCTGCAGGAAGGAGACCGCCTCCAGGTTCTCGCGGCCGCCGTAGGCGTTCGGGTGCCACTGCCCCTCTTCGCGGGAGTAGTCGAGGTAGAGCATCGACGCGACCGCGTCCACGCGCAGCCCGTCGACATGCATCTCCTCGCACCAGAACAGCGCCGAGGCGACCAGGAAGTTGCGCACCTCGCGGCGGCCGAAGTCGAAGACCAGGGTGCCCCAGTCCGGGTGCTCGCCGCGCCAGGGGTCCGGGTGCTCGTAGAGCGGGGTGCCGTCGAACTCGGCCAGCGCCCAGGCGTCCTTCGGGAAGTGCGCCGGAACCCAGTCGATGATGACGCCGATCCCGGCCCGGTGCAGCGCGTCGATCAGGAACCTGAACTCGTCCGGGCTGCCGAGCCGCGCGGTCGGCGCGAAGTACGAGGAGACCTGGTAGCCCCACGAGCCGCCGAAGGGGTGCTCGGTCGGCGGAAGGAACTCGACATGGGTGAATCCGAGCTCGTTGAGATAGTCGGGCAGCTGCTCCGCGAGGCCGCGGTAGTCAAGACCCGGCCGCCACGAGGCCAGGTGCAGCTCGTAGACCGACATGGGGGAGCGGTACGGATCCCACTTCGCGCGCTGCTCGAGCCACTCGCCGTCGGTCCACTCGAAGTGCGACTCGTCCACGATCGAGGCGTTCGCCGGCGGCATCTCGCATCGGCGGGCCAGCGGATCGGCCTTCTGCCGCCACACCCCGTCGCGGCCGAGGATCTCGTACTTGTACCTGGCGCCCACTTCCACGCCGGGCACGAACAGCTCCCACACTCCGCTCGAACCCATCGAGCGCATCGGGTGGCTCGTGCCGTTCCAGTAGTTGAAGTCGCCCACCACGCGCACGCCGCGCGCGTTCGGCGCCCACACGGCGAACGAGGTTCCGGTCGGCGGGTCGAACGGCGAGTCCGCCGGCGACTCGAACCGGCGCACCCGCGAACCGAGCACCTCCCACAGCTGCTCGTGCCGGCCCTCGCCGATCAGGTGCAGGTCGATCTCGCCGAGCGTGGGAAGGAAGCGGTACGGATCGTCGAGCGTGACGGTCGCGTCGCCGTACCCGACTTCGAGCCGGTAGTCGCCCAGGGCGAGCGGCAGCACCGCGGCGAACAGCCCCTCGCCCTCGGCGATCAGTTCGTATCGCTCGCCCCCGGCGGTCAGCACGGTCACGGTCTCGGCGAACGGTCGCAGCACGCGTACCAGCGTGCCTTCAGACTGTGTGTCCTTGGAGAGCGGATGCGCGCCGAGCAGCCGGTGCGGATCGTGCACGGCCCCGTCAAGCAGAGCCCTGCGTTCTTCGTCCGCGATCGGCGCCGCAGGCGTGGCACCGCGGGCAGGCGCGGTGTCGGCGGCGGGAGAAGCCGCGTCGGTTCCGTCGTTCTCGTAGGAGCGGCCCCCGCCGCCGTTGTCGCCTGCCCGGCCTGCGATCCGCTTGTCGTCCCGCACGGTCAAAGCGCCCACGTCCCTGTCTCGTTCGAGCGGTCCCTCGAAGGCCCGTTTCTCCGTTTTCCACGATGCCATGCGCGGCAGTCGGGTGACGGGCGACTCGCTGTGCCGTGGGCGCTGGCGGTGCGTCAGGCGACCAGGTGGTCCAGCACGCCGCTCTTCACGTCCGCGACCAAGGCGGACAGCTGCGCTAGCGACATCTGTACCCGCTGACCGAAGTCGTCGGCAAGCACGACCCGACGTTCTTCGTCGGCGCCGTGGTCGAGGAAGAGCTCGGGGCAGCCGCAGCTGCAGTTGCCGCAGAAGATGGCCACGGACTCCAGAACGGGGGAGGAGGGGACGGAGGGCGTAGCCGGGGAAGCAGTCGGTTCGATCATCATCGCCTCGCGCTGTATGAACGGGGAATCGGGCTAGGGGAACAGCGATCCGTGGCCAGTTTGGAGCCTAAAGTCTGGACAACCCCACAGCTACGGGCCAATCGGGGTGTTTTCGATCATTCCGCTGCTTCCGCGCGCTCCGCCGCTGCTCCTTCACCACGCCGGGGGTGATCCGGCCCGGTGCGCCGCGCCTGCTTCGGCCGCGCGCCGCCCGCCGCGCCGCGCTCCGGTGAGCGTCGCCGAGCCCTGTCACGCCCCGCACGCTTGTCGGTCGGCGGCTGTGTGGAGCGGCTCGCCATGGTTTAGTGGTCTGCATGGAAGTCGCCTCCCGTCGCGACGGCGCCTCGATCGGCCGCACGTTGCGCGCCGTCGCGGTCGAGTGGCCGTTCGCCGTCGTCTTCACCACCGCGGCGATCGCGGTCATCGTGGTCTCGCTCGGCGCGCTCAAGCACGGGCTGACCCTGCTCGCCGTGGCGCTGCTGCTCGGCTCCGCGCTGCGCTTCGTGCTCTCCCCGGCCCGCGCCGGCCTGCTCGCGGTGCGCCGCCGCGGCGTGGACGTGGTGACGATGGCGCTGCTCGGGGTGCTGCTGCTGGTGGCCGCGCTGTTCGCGGACACCGTCTGAGCTGGGCCGCCGCGGCGCCCGCGCGATCCCCGCGGCCCCGGTTACGACCTGGTTTCGCCCACACCGCACGACCGGGGTAGGCTCAGCCCCGACAAACTATCTTGACGCCAAGATAATCACCGTCGTGCGAGAAGGACCGTCACCATGCCCAAGATCAAGGTAGCCAACCCGGTCGTCGAACTCGACGGCGACGAGATGACCCGGATCATCTGGCAGTTCATCAAGGACTCGCTGATCCTGCCCTACCTCGACGTCGACCTGAAGTACTACGACCTCGGCATCGAGCACCGCGACGCCACCGACGACCAGGTCACCATCGACGCCGCGAACGCGATCAAGCAGTACGGCGTGGGCGTCAAGTGCGCCACCATCACCCCGGACGAGGCGCGGGTGGAGGAGTTCGGCCTGAAGAAGATGTGGAAGTCGCCGAACGGCACCATCCGCAACATCCTCGGCGGCGTCATCTTCCGCGAGCCGATCATCATGAGCAACGTGCCGCGCCTGGTGCCCAGCTGGACCAAGCCGATCGTGATCGGCCGTCACGCCTTCGGCGACCAGTACCGGGCCACCGACCTCAAGGTCCCCGGCGCGGGCACGCTGACCCTGACCTTCACCCCGCAGGACGGCTCCGAGCCGATCGAGCTGAACGTCTTCGACTTCCCCGGCTCCGGCGTGGCGCTGGCCATGTACAACCTCGACGAGTCCATCCGGGACTTCGCCCGCGCCTCGATGCGCTACGGCCTGGACCGCAACTACCCGGTGTACCTCTCGACGAAGAACACGATCCTCAAGGGCTACGACGGCCGCTTCAAGGACATCTTCCAGGAGGTGTTCGAGACCGAGTTCAAGGCCGACTTCGAGGCCGCCGGGATCACCTACGAGCACCGGCTGATCGACGACATGGTCGCCAGCGCGCTCAAGTGGGAGGGCGGCTACGTCTGGGCGTGCAAGAACTACGACGGCGACGTGCAGTCCGACACGGTGGCCCAGGGCTTCGGCTCGCTCGGCCTGATGACCAGCGTGCTGATGACCCCGGACGGCCGCACGGTGGAGGCCGAGGCCGCGCACGGCACGGTGACCCGTCACTTCCGCCAGCACCAGCAGGGCAAGGCGACCTCCACCAACCCGATCGCCTCGATCTACGCCTGGACCCGGGGCCTCGCGCACCGCGGCAAGCTGGACAACACCCCCGAGGTCACCGCGTTCGCCGAGGCGCTCGAGCGGGTGTGCGTCAGCACCGTCGAGAGCGGCCAGATGACCAAGGACCTCGCGCTGCTGATCGCCCCGGACGCCCCGTGGCTGACCACGCAGGACTTCCTCGGCACGCTGGACGAGAACCTGAAGAAGGCCCTCGCCGCCTAATGGTGTTTTGTTCCGCGCTTCGAGTCGGCAGGGGCGGCGGCGCAGGGTTCGCGACGAGAGGCGGCCGCGCCGAGCGGCGCGAAGCCTACAGCCGCCTAAAGCCCCTGCCGACTCGAAGCGCGACCAGACGCTTGTCGTGCTTCTCACAGCCGGGTCGGCCCGCCGCCGCGCGGGTCGGCCCGGCCGCAGGAGTAGCGTTTCTCGCAGGTATCCAGAACCGTTAGACCCTTCCTATCGGCCCAGACAACGTCGTCTTCGGTGTCGGCGCCTGTCGGCACCGCAGGCGCAGGAGAACGCAATGACCCGCACCCCCGTCAACGTCACGGTCACCGGCGCCGCCGGGCAGATCGGCTACTCGCTGCTGTTCCGGATCGCCGCCGGCGACCTGCTCGGGCCGGACGTCCCGGTCAAGCTGCGGCTGCTGGAGATCCCGCAGGCCGTCAAGGCGGCCGAGGGCGTCGCCATGGAACTGGACGACAGCGCCTTCCCGCTGCTGGCCGGGATCGACATCTTCGACAACCCCACCGAGGGCTTCGCCGGGGCGAACGTCGCACTGCTGGTCGGCGCGCGGCCGCGCACCGCCGGGATGGAGCGCGGCGACCTGCTTTCGGCCAACGGCGGCATCTTCAAGCCGCAGGGCGAGGCGATCAACGCCGGCGCCGCCGACGACATCAGGGTCCTGGTCGTCGGCAACCCGGCCAACACCAACGCGCTGATCGCCGCCAGCCACGCGCCCGACGTGCCCAAGTCCCGGTTCACCGCGATGACCCGGCTCGATCACAACCGCGCCATCGCGCAGATCGCGAAGAAGGCCGGCGTGCCGGTCACCGAGATCAGCAACGTGACGATCTGGGGCAACCACTCGGCCACGCAGTACCCGGACCTGTTCAACGCCAAGATCTCCGGCAAGAACGCCGCCGAGTACATCAGCGACCAGCAGTGGCTGGAGAGCTCCTTCATCCCGACCGTGGCCAAGCGCGGCGCCGCGATCATCGAGGCGCGCGGCTCCTCCTCCGCGGCCTCCGCCGCCTCGGCCGCCCTCGACCACGTCTTCACCTGGTTCAACGGCACCGCCGAGGGCGACTGGACCTCGATGGGCGTGGTCTCCGACGGCTCCTACGGCGTGCCCGAGGGCCTGGTCTCCTCCTTCCCGGTGACCACCCGGAACGGTGAATTCGAGATCGTCCAGGGCCTGGAGATCAACGAGTTCTCCCGCGCCCGCATCGACGCCTCCGTCAAGGAGCTGGCCGACGAGCGCGACGCGGTCCGCGAGCTCGGCCTGATCTGACCGTAGGGTTTTCCCTCGCCGTCGCCGACTGTCCGGGAAATTGAGCAGCCGCTCCCGGGCAGTCGGCGCTAGCGTGCGGTCACATGAGCAACATCGATGAGATCGCGGACGGGTACGTCGAGCGCGCCGCGGCGCTCAACCCGCTGGAGGCCACCTACGCCGGCATCCCCGGGTACGACGACCGCATGTCCGACCTGAGCCCCGACGGCTTCCGCGCCCGGGTCGAGCTGGATCGCGCCACCATCGCCGCGCTGCGCGCCGAAACCGCGGACGACGAGAACGAGCAGGTTGCCAAGGACGCGATGCTGGAACGCCTCGGCCTGGCCGTCGAGTTCTACGACGCCGGCGAGGCCACCAGCGATCTCAATGTGCTGGCAAGCCCGCTGCAGGCGGTGCGCCAGGTCTTCGACCTCATGCCGATCGAGGGCGAAGAGGCGCAGCGCAACCTCGCGCGACGGATGGCGGCCGTGCCGGACGCGTACGCGGGGCTGCGCCGCACGCTGCTGGAGTCGGCGAAGATCGGGCACGTCGCGGCGCGGCGCCAGGTCATCGAGTGCGCAAAGCAGTGTGCTGAGTGGTCCGGTCAGTCCTCCGCCGCGGCCGCGCAGGACGACGAGTCCGCGGGCGCCGGTTTCTACGCCGGCCTCGTCGCACGCACCGGAGCCGAGGGCGCGCTGCGCGCCGAGCTGGACCGGGCGGCGCAGGCGGCGCGGGCCGCGACCGCCGAGTTCGGGACCTTCCTCGAAACCGAGCTGCTGCCCTTCGCCCCCGAGCAGGACGCGGTCGGCCATGACCGCTACGCGCTCGCCTCCCGCTACTTCCTCGGCGCGGCCGTGGACCTGGACGACGCGTACGCCTGGGGCTGGTCCGAGGTCAAGCGGCTGGAAGCGGAGATGAACCGCGTCGCCGGGCTCATCGTGCCGGGCGGCAGCGTGGATGACGCCGTGGCCGCCCTGGACGCCGAACCCGGCCGCAAGATCGCCGGAAAGGCGGCCTTCCGCGACTGGATGCAGGAGTTGGCCGACCGCACCATCGCCGACCTGCATGGCCGGCACTTCGACATCCCGGAGCCGGCCCGGCGCATCGAGTGCATGATCGCCCCGACCAGCGAAGGCGGGATCTACTACACCGCGCCTAGCGAGGACTTCACCCGGCCGGGCCGGATGTGGTGGGCGGTGGCCGACGGCGTCGAGGAGTTCTCGACCTGGCGCGAGGTCACCACGGTCTACCACGAGGGCGTCCCCGGCCATCACCTCCAGGTCGCGCAGGCCGTCTACCAGCGCGAGAAGCTCAACCGCTGGCGCCGGGTGATGTGCTGGGTGTCCGGGCACGGCGAGGGCTGGGCGCTGTACTCCGAGCGGCTGATGGAAGAACTCGGATACCTGGAGGACCCGGGCAACCTGCTCGGCATGCTCGACGGGCAGATGCTGCGCGCCGCGCGGGTCGTCGTCGATCTCGGCGTCCACCTGCAACTGCCGATTCCGGCGGGCACCGGCTGGCACGAGGGCGAGACCTGGAACGCCGAGCTGGCCTGGGAGTTCCTGCGCGCCCACGTCCGCGTCGGCGACGAGATGCTGCGCTTCGAGCTCAACCGCTACCTCGGCTGGCCCGGCCAGGCGCCCTCCTACAAGCTGGGCGAGCGGATCTGGCTTCAGGCCCGGGAGGACGCGAAGGCGCGCAAGGGCGCGGCGTTCGACCTCAAGGAGTTCCACAGCCAGGCGCTCGCGCTCGGCAGCCTCGGCCTCGACCCGCTCCAGGCGGCGCTGGCCCGGCTGTAGTCACGCGGCAGGCGCCGCCCGCGCGTACTCGCGTCTTTCACGGTTTTCACGCGCCGCGCCCGGCATCAGCAGCGAATCAGAGCTCGATGTCAGGCGCGGCGTTGCCGTGCGCATACTCCGGACGTACCTTGCGACCAGCCGCGCGGGCCCGCGCGGCTACCAAGCGATCTGCCGCCGGACAACGGAGAACTCTGATGCGCAAACGGGGCGCTGCGCTCGCTGCCGGATCACTTCTACTCGGCCTTGGACTGGTGCCGATGACCGCGGCGACGAGCGCCGCCGCGACTCTTTCCTGCACCGCGACCGCGACCTATTCGGCCGCCTGGAACAACGGCTTCGTGTTCGAGGTGCTGGTCACCAACACCGGGACCGAGTCCTTCAACACCTGGGTCGTCACCTTCGACATGCCGCCCGGCTACGTCGTCGATTCTGTCTGGAACGGGCAGGAGACCCAGACCGGACAACACGTGATCGTCCGCGGCGGAGGGCCCGGCTACAACATCGCGCCTGGCAGCTCGGTCCTGGCCTTCGGCGGCATCGCCCAAGGCGTCCCCGAAGGCGGCTTCACAAACATCACCTGCACACCGGGCGTCGTTCTTTAGCGCTAGGGCGGGTCCGAACTACCGCCGGTCGATGAGTCGGGAGAGCACCAGCACCGACTTGGTCTGCTGCACGAAGGGCGCCATGCGCACCCGCTCGAGCACCGTCTCCAAATGCGCGGTGTCCCGGGTGCGCAGGTGCAGCAGCGCGTCCGCCTCGCCGGTCACCGTGTAGGCCGCGATGATCTCCGGATTGTCGGACATGGCCGCGCGGATGGTCTCCGGCGAGGTGCGACCGGTGCAGTACAGCTCGACGAACGCCTCCGTGGTCCAGCCCAGCGCGGCCGGATCGACCAGCGCGGTGAACCCGGTGATCAGGCCCTCGGCGCGCAGCCGGTCCACCCGCCGCTTCACGGCCGGCGCGGACAGCCCCACCTGCGTGCCGATGTCGGCGTAAGCGGAGCGGGCGTCACGCAGCAGGCAGCCGATGATCTGCTCGTCCGTCTCGTCCGTTCGCATTCGGGGATTTTAAGGCCCATGGAGAATTCATTGCCGTTTCCGGGATCGCACCAGGAAATCCCGGTACGGCCCGCACGCTGCCGGATCGCTAGACTTTTCCCATGGGCACAAGCACCCACCCACCGGGCGACCTGGACCCGGGCGCGCATAGACCGGCGTGCGCGCCACCGCGCAGGCTCCGGCGCGACCGCGCCCCGGAGCGAAGCAGGCAGGTGCAGCGCACGCCGTGAACCCGACCGTAGTCTCCTGTCTCGTCGTCCTCGCGCTGATCCTGATCGAGGCCCTGTTCGTGGCCTCCGAGATCGCACTCGTCTCGCTGCGTGAGGGGCAACTCCAGACGCTCGCCGCCTCCGGCAGGCGCGGCGGCATCGTCGCGCGCCTGGTCCGCGACCCCAACCGGTTCCTGGCCACCGTGCAGATCGGCGTCACGCTCACCGCGCTGCTCTCCTCCGCGTACGGCGCGACGACCCTGTCCGAGAGCGCCAAGCGCGCGCTTATGCGGGCCGGGCTCGGCTCCGGCCTGGCCGGCTTCGTCGGCCTGGTCGGCGTGACGATGATCATCTCGTTCATCACGCTGGTGATCGGCGAGCTCGCGCCCAAGCGACTCGCCCTGCAACGCGCCGAGTCCACCGCGAAAGCCGTCGCGCCCTTCCTGCAGGGCATGGCGCGGATCTGCCGGCCGGTGATCTGGCTGCTCTCCGTGTGCACCGACGGCGTCGTGCGGCTCTTCGGCGGCGACCCGAATGTCGGCCGCGAGCAGGTCAGCGAGGCGGAGCTGCGTCAGCTCGTCGCCTCGGCCGACACCCTCAGCACGGACGAGCGGCGGCTGATCGACGAGGTCTTCGGGGCCGGCGACCGGCAGCTGCGCGAGGTGCTGGTCCCGCGCACCGAGGTGGTCTTCCTCGACGGTGCGATACCGCTGGAGGAGGCCGCCGCGCAGATCGGCCGCCGACCGCACTCCCGCTATCCGGTGACTGACGGATCGTCGGACAACATCGTCGGCTTCGTTCACGTGCGCGACCTGCTCGCCCTGGACGCCCGCGACCGCGCCCGGCGCGTGGCCGACCTGACCCGCCCGGTGATATTCCTGCCGGAGACCAAGCACGTGCTCTCGGCGCTCTCCGAGATGCGCCGCGACTCCTTCCACCTGGCGATCGTGCTCGACGAGTACGGCGGCACCGCCGGCATCGTGACGCTGGAAGACCTCGTCGAGGAGGTCATCGGCGACATCCGCGACGAGTACGACGTGGCCCGCGCCCGCGTGACCAGGCTGCGCAACGGCGATCTCGAACTCGACGGCCTGATCAACCTCGACGACTTCCACGACGAGACCGGCGTCGAGCTCACCGACGGACCCTACGAGACTCTGGCGGGATACATCGTGGCCCGCCTCGGCCGGCTGCCCGCGGTCGGCGACCAGGTGGCCTTCGACGGCCTGCGGCTGACCGTGCACGCGATGGACGGCCGCCGCATCGCCCGAGTCCGGCTCACCCGTACCGAGCCGGCATCCGAACCGCTGCCGGAACGGGCCCCCGAATCAGCCCCCGAGCGCGCCGCCGAGGCCGCCCAGGGGGCGCGTAAAGAGGGGTGAAGCGCCGTGTCGGCGTCTGCGACAATGGAGCGCATGTCGTCCGATCAGTCGCCTCAGTCGCAGACCGCCGCGCCGGCCGCCCGACCCCGGGTGTTCAGCGGCATCCAGCCCACGTCCGGCTCGTTCCACCTCGGCAACTATCTGGGCGCGGTCCGCAACTGGGTGGCCATGCAGGACGACTACGACGCGCTGTACTGCGTCGTCGACCTGCACGCGATCACGGTCGAGCAGGACCCCGCGGCGCTGCGCCGAAGCAGCCAGGTCGCCGCGGCGCAGCTGCTTGCCGCCGGTCTCGACCCGCAGCGCTGCACTCTGTTCGTACAGAGCCACGTGCCGGAACACTCGCAGCTGGCCTGGGTGATGAACTGCATCACCGGGTTCGGCGAGGCCTCCCGGATGACCCAGTTCAAGGACAAGTCGGCCAGGCACGGCGTCGGCGCGGCCACCGTCGGCCTGTTCACCTACCCGATGCTGATGGCCGCCGACATCCTGCTCTACCAGGCAGATTACGTCCCGGTCGGCGAGGACCAGCGCCAGCACCTGGAGCTGAGCCGCGACCTGGCGCAGCGCTTCAACAGCCGTTACGGCCAGACCTTCGTCGTCCCGAAGCCGCACATCATCAAGGGCACCGCGAAGATCCTCGACCTGCAGGACCCGACGTCGAAGATGTCGAAGTCCGCCGAGTCCGATGCCGGCCTGATCGAGCTGCTGGCCGACCCGAAGGTCAACGCGAAGAAGATCAAGTCCGCGGTCACCGACGCCGAGCGGGAGATCCGCTTCGACGAGGAGAAGAAGCCCGGCATCTCGAACCTGCTGACCATCTTCAGCGCGCTGGACGGCCGCAGCATCGAGGAACTGGAGCGCGCCTATGTGGGCCACGGCTACGGCGACCTGAAGAAGGACCTGGCCGAGCTGGTCGTCAGCACCTTCGGCGCGTTCAAGGAGCGCACCGAGGCGATCCTGGCCGAGCCGGACAAGCTGGACGCGATCTTCGCCGAGGGCGCAGAACGGGCGCGCGCTCTGGCGGCTCCGACCCTGGCTGCTACTTATGACCGCATGGGTTTCCTGCCCGCCACCCCAGCCGCCTCGCGATCGGCTAACGTGCTGACTCGATGAGTACGATCGGCATACTCCTGGCGATCCCCGAACCGTACGACGGCGAGCTGCGCGCGCGCCGCCGCGCCTACGGGGATCCGCAGGCCGAGATAGTGCCGATGCACGTGACCCTGCTGCCGCCGACCGAGGTGGACCCGCGGGTGGCGGAGCAGGTCGAGGAGCACCTGGCCGCGATCGCCGCGCGCGGCCGGCCGTTCACCATGCGGCTGCGTGGCACCGGCACCTTCCGTCCGGTCTCCCAGGTCGTCTTCCTGCGGGTCGAACGCGGCCTGCTGGAGTGCATCGAGCTGGAGGCCCAGGTGCGCGCCGGGGTGCTGGAGCGGGCGCTGCAGTTCCCGTACCACCCGCACGTGACCGTCGCGCACGACCTGGGCGACGCCGCCCTGGACGCGGCGCAGGCCGACCTGGCCGACTACGAAGCCGAGTTCGAGATATCCGGCTTCGGCCTCTACCAGCTGGAGCCGGAAGGGATGTGGCGCGCCGTGCGCACCTTTCCCTTTCCTTCCGTGGTGCGCGCCGCCGCCTGAGCGTGCCACTGCCTGAGCGCGCCACTGCCGGACATCCCGCCGCGCCCCGCTAACCTTGGCGCGTGGCGGTCGGCGGCATCAACACGCGAATCAGGGCGCTGTTCGGAACGTTGCACGTCGGCTCACGCGTCAAGGCGCGTGTCAGCCCATGGATCGACCGCGCCGAGCGCACCACCGCCGGACGAGCCTTCACCCGCTACCGCACCCAGCGCGGTAGCCGCCTGGCCGCGGCGATCACCTACTCGGCCTTCCTCTCCCTCTTCCCGCTGCTCGCGGTCAGCGTCGCGATCACGGCCGCGCTGCTCGGCAACTCAGGCATCGAGCATCTGCGCGACCGCATCGAGAACAACGTCCCCGGGCTCGCCGACAAGCTGCCGCTGGACGGCGTCGTCAGCAACGCGGCCACCATCGGCGTGGTCGGCGGCCTGCTGCTGGTGTGGACCGGCCTGTCCTGGGTGAACGCGGCCCGCGGCTGCCTGCGCACGATCTGGGAGGTCGAGGACATGCCCGGCGGGTTCGCCGGCCGGAAGCTGGCCGACCTCGGGTCGCTGATCGGCCTCGGGCTCACGGTGGTGGTCTCGCTCGCCGCGTCGGCCGCGACCTCCGCACTCGCCAGCAGCGTGCTGCGCCACCTCGGCATCGCGGACACGCCACCGGCGCGCGTCTTCCTGTGGCTGCTCGGCACAGCAGTCGGCCTGATCGCGTCCACGCTCATGTTCGCCTACTTACTCGCCGGGATCCCGCGCCTGCGCATCCCGCGGGCCTTGCTGCTGCACACCTCGCTGGTGGCGGCGATCCTGTTCGAAGTCACCAAGCGCCTGGTGGGCGCGTACCTTGACCGGGTCGCAGGCAAGACGCTGTACGGCGCGTTCGGCGTCCCGGTCGCGGTGCTGCTGTGGCTCGACATCACGTTCCAGGTGCTGCTGTTCCTGTCGGCATGGACCGCGATCCGCACGCTGGACCGGCCGGCCACGCAGGCGCAGGGCTCGGCGTCCGACGTCTGACCGGCCGACCCCCGAAGTTCCAGCCGTGAGATCCTTCAGTCGTGCCGATTACCGTCGCCCCTTACGACCCCGACTGGCCGCGCCGCTTCGAAGCCGAGCGCGCACTGCTTGAGCCCCTGCTCGCGCCCTGGCTGGTCGACGGCGTGCACCACATCGGTTCGACCGCGATTCCCGGCCTGTCAGCTAAGCCGATCATCGACATGATGGCCGGCATTCGGGACCTTTCAGCGGCCGAGGCCGCGATTCCTGTGCTCGAAGAGCACGGATACCGCCACGCCCCGCACCGCCCGGAAGCGCTTTGGTTCCACAAGCCGCAGAGCGAGGCTCATGCCGAGCGCACCCACCACCTGCACCTGACCGAACGAGGCAGCGCCCTCTGGCGTGAACGGCTGACCTTCCGCGACGCCCTACGCGCCGACACCGCGCTGCGCGACGAATACCAAGCGCTCAAGCTGCGGCTTGCCGGCGCCCACGGCGACGACGTGAAGGCGTACACCGCCGACAAGCGCGCCTTTGTCGTGCGAGTGCTCGCAGCGCACGGCGTCACGCTCCGCTAACGACCGCCACGTGACCCACCAACGAGAAATCCGGGTCGATCTGCGTCGTGACGTCCTTACCGACCGCGCTATTGGCCCAGCGGTGCGCGTTCTTCACGTGGAAGTGATGCGCGAGCTCGGTGTACCGCGCCCAATCCTTCGGTACCTCGTCGACGCGCCGCTGAAGGTCCGCCAGAAGCGTCCGGTTCTCGGGCTCCAACTGCTCCAGCGAGATCCGCTCGCCGCGCTCCTGTGCCCGCACGGCCCGAGAGAAGGTCAGCCCGCCGATCAGCGCGTCGCCGATCTCACCGCGGAGGAAGGCGAGGTCGCCCGGCTCGGTGATCTTGTTGCCGACCGCGTGGACCACGATGCCGTACTCGTCGGCGTACTCGCGGTACTGGCGATAGACGGACACGCTCTTGCGGGTCGGCTCGACGACGAGGAACGTAGCGTCGAAGCGGGTGAACAGGCCGGAGGCGAACGCGTCCGCGCCGGCCGTCATGTCCATGACCACGTACTCGCCCGGCCCGTCGATCAGATGATTGAGATACAGCTCGGCCGCCCCGACCTTCGAGTGGTAGCACGCGACGCCGAGGTCTGACTCGTCGAAGACACCGGTCACCATGAGCCGGACGCCCGCGAGGTCGGCGATGGAGTGTTCGTCGATGGTGCGGGAGAAGTCGTACGTGCACCAGTCGTCCAGCGGCGAGGCGGAGCCGAAGCGCAGCAGGCGCGAGCCACTGCCGGGCGTCGTCGTCTTCACCATTTCGGCGGCGGAGGGGATGCGCGGGTTGTCGCCGCGCAGGTAGTCCTTGATTTCGTCGGTGAAGCGGCTCAGCGGCGGGACGCCGGCCGCGGTGCGCTCGTCGAGTCCCAGTGCGGTGCCAAGGTGCTGATTGATGTCCGCGTCGATGGCGAGCACCGGAGCGGAGGCGGCCGCAAGGTGCCGGATGAACAGCGAGGAGAGGGTGGTCTTACCGCTGCCGCCCTTGCCGACGAAGGCGATCCGCATGGCGCGCTCCGAGCCTGAGGTTTCCAGAAATGGTTTTCAAGTCCAAGAACGGATCTCAGTCTGCCAGGGGCAGCGCCGCGGCCGTCAAATCCCAGTCCGCCTTCTGGGTGTCCGCCGTGCCCGACCTCGCGCCGCCTTGTGCATAGATGCGCTCACCCTCCGGCGGCCGCCTCGAAGGCGCGCCCCTCCGCCGTGACCGCCGGTCCGCTGCGAAACAGCCCGGAACTCGCGGCGGTGTCGGAGGCGGGTAAGGCGAACCAGGCGTATCGCTGAAGGTAGGGCAGCGAGGTCAGCATCTGCGCCGAGGCGGTGATGAACGCGGACTGCTGCTGATCAGTGGGGAAGGTCGTGCCGTGAGAGAAGTCGATGAGCGCGTACTCGGTCAGCCAGATCGGCTTGTGGTAGCGCTCATAGACCGCCTGTATATAGGCCTTGAGCTGGCTCACGGCGTCGGGCGCGTTGAAGTCAGATCCGTACCAATGGAGGGTGATGAAGTCGACCCGGTAGCCGCGGGCGTTGGCACCGGTCATGAACCGGTCCAGCCAGCCGCCCGGTGTCGCCGCGCCGGTCGCGACCGCCGGACTGCCGAGGATCCGGCCCGCCGACTCGAGTTGCGGCCAGAGCGACAAGGCCTGATCGACCGTCATGTTCGACTGGGCCGACATGTCCGGCTCGTTGAAACCGAGCAGGTATGGACCCGCGGCTTTGGCTTGTGCCAGGTTCGCGGCGGTGACCGAGCCGGGTCCCCAGATCATCGGCACGAACCC
The DNA here is from genome assembly GCF_035653575.1 of Actinocrinis sp. GTDB lineage: Bacteria > Actinomycetota > Actinomycetes > Streptomycetales > Catenulisporaceae > Actinocrinis. Next base: position 2,659 of record NZ_DASRBQ010000107.1, on the reverse strand, counting down.
GACGCGCGCAGGTGCGCTGATCCCGGAATGCCCGGTCGACCAGGTGTAGTACCAGTCCGCGGTCGACTGCGCCAAGGCCGAATCGACTCCGTTGAAGGTCCACACGCTGACACCCTTCTTGCCCGCTGGAGTCGTCACCGGCGGCGCCCCGGCCGCGACCGCAGACGGTGTGGCTGACGCGGACGGAGTCGGCCGCGCCGTGCTTGGGGTGGGGGAGGGCGTGGAGGCCGCGGCTTTGGGCGATTCCGAGATACCCGCGGCCGCGTGGACGGGTCGGACCGCAGGGGCGCTCGGTTGAAGGGCAAGGAACGTGCCCACCGCGGCTCCGACGGTGACCGTGACAACGGTGGTTGTCAGCAGGCCGCTGGAATGGACATGCGGCAGTAGCGACCGCAGGCGTCTGGCCACGACTCTGCGCGCACCGCGCACACTTGCCGCGTGCGCCGCTGCCACGGAGTGATGCGCGCCAGCCATGCTGCGGGTTACCGAGGCGTCCCAGCGCTGCGTAAGGGCGAGAGGAACAGGCAGCAATGGCAGTGCACGCACAAGGTCTTGCACCGGGTACAGGTCGCCGATGACCTCGTAGCAGGCGTCGCAGTCGCGTATATGTCGGGCGACGCGCTTGCGCCAGAGCGGATCCGGCTCGCCGTCCCAGCCGTGGACCAATGAGCGCAGTCGCATACAGCCTGGGTACGCCTGCAGCGCCTTAACCACCATGCACGCGGTCTGCATCTGTTGCTGCATACGCAGAATCCGCACCGCGGTGTGCTTGAGGGAGAGCCCGAGAGTCGAGGCCAGGTCGTTGCGCTCCAACTCGCCGAGCTGCTCAAGCCACCACAACGCGAACAGCGCACGATGGTCCGGATCGAGCCACCGGGCGGCGGCCGCGACGACCTTGCGCCGCTCCGCCAGACCCAGGTTGTGGAGTCCCGCGGCGACGAAGTCCGAGTCGGGGTCGGCCACTTCGGCGACCGTGTCGAGGGCCGAGTTGTGCACGTACTGCTTACGTCGCGCCTGCTCGCGATCGCGCACTTGCCGTACGGCGATGGCCACCAACCAGGAGCGGAAGGCCTCCGGCTCGCGCAGGTTGCTCAACCCCCGCACGACGCGCAGCAGCGTCTCCTGAACGACGTCGTCCACATCGGCATGGCCGTCGAGCGCCCGCCCGACGATGTTGTAGACCAGCGGGAGGGCATCGGCGAGCAGCGCATCGAGCGCGCCGGCGTCGCCATCGCGAGCGGCCGAGACCAGTGCCGGGTCCGGGTTCCTCCGCATCCGGATGCGTATGTTTCTCCAGGCTCCCTCGTCGCCGCCCACAGGACTCACCCACATGTCTACATAAGCCGAATCTCCGCTGCTGACATACAGGAGACGTGGCGACCCTCTCGCGACTACACAAATCTCCGCAACGATTCCGGCGATTTCTGTAGTCCGCCCGCCGCCGAAGCGTCTCCGGTGCGTACCGACCCGATCGGGCCGCCCGGCTCAGGCGGCGTCGACAGAACAGCATGGGACGCGCTCATGGAACGCAGAAGGCAAAGACCGCGGCGCAGGCCGTGGCCGAAGGGCAGAGGGACGATCGCGCTCGTCGCGCTGGTCATCGTGGGAACCACCGTGCTCTGGCTGACCATCCCCGGCTCCGAGCGCGCGCGCACCGGTGCGAGCGCGCCTATCGCTGCGGCTTCGACTGGCACTCCATCCTCGGCCGTGCCCGTCATCACCTCCGCATCGCCGACTGCCACCCCCAGCGCCTCGGCGACACCCTCACCCAGCGCGTCACACACTGCTGCAGCGAGCGCTCCAGCCGCCGCGCAAGCCGCCGTCCCGGCCGGCTACCGGCAGATCACCCTGGTGAACGCGGTCAACCAGACGATCTGGGCTGCCACCAACCAGAACGCGCAGCACCCCATCCCGGTCACCGGCTGGAGGCTCGCACCCGGCCAGAGCGTGACCTTCACCGTCCCGCCGGGCTGGGGCGGACGGGTGTGGGGCCGCACCGGCTGCTCCTTCAACGCCGCGGGCAACGGCCACTGCCAGACCGGCGATTGCGGCGGCGTCCTGCAGTGTCAGGGCAGCGGCGCCACACCCGCGACCCTCGCCGAGCTGACCTTCGATTCCTTCGACGGCCTGGATTTCTACGACGTCAGCCTCGTCGACGGCTCCAACCTGCCGATGTACATCAACACGACCCACCGTGCGGACGCCGATCCGATCAGCCAGACGGGCTGTTATAAGGGCGCGTGCACGACCGCGGTCAACTGCCCGGCCGCCATGCAGGTCAAGGCAGGTGGACAGGTCGTCGCGTGCGAAACCGCCTGCGCCGCCTTCGGCACCGACGACTACTGCTGTCGAGGCGCCTGGGCCGGGCGGCAGAACTGCGACCCGGCGAAATGGCCGGTGGACTACGCCAAGCTGGTGTTCAAGGACGCCGAGCCATACGCATACTCGTACGCCTACGACGACTCGGCGACCATGGCCTGCAAAGGCGGCTGCAACTACCGCATCACCTTCGGCATCACGCCCTAGCGCGGGGTCCAGCAGCTCAGAGCTCTGATCCAGTGCTGATCCAGCTGGTCCGATCTCGCGCCTGCCGGGAGGAATCGCATGGCTCGTAGACGCTTGGCTCGCAGACGGCGCCGCCCCAGGCAACTCCGGTCGA
>NZ_DASRBQ010000106.1:0-24597 GCF_035653575.1 Actinocrinis sp. | reverse complement strand
TCGCACAAGCCGGGGACCCGGGAGCCGTTCGACATCTGGTGGATCGCCCCGAACAACACGGTCACCGCGCCGGCGGACTTCGATGAGGAACCGGGCCTGGTGTGGATCCGCGATGCCGTGCGCGGCCGGGATGCGGACGGACTGGTGTTCCAGGACCTCTATCCCGATGGCCAGGGCACCTACGTGCTGGCCGCCGCCGAGCGCGAGGACGGGAACATCGCCGTGGCGATGCAGACGCTGGACGACTACCACGCCGCTCTGGACCGCATGGCGTGGTGGCTCGCTGTCGGGTCGGCGGGGCTGATCGGGCTGACCGCCGTCGGCGCCTGGTTGATCGCCGGCGTCGCGCAGGCCCCGGCTCGGCGGGCGCAGCGCTTCCAGCGCGACTTCCTTGCCGACGCCGCCCACGAACTGCGTACTCCTCTCGCGGTCATCCAGGCCGCGGTCAGCCAGGCGCTGTCACGGCCGCGCACGGCCGAGGAGTACGCGGAGGCGCTTAGCGAGACCAGAGCCGCCACCGAGCGCGCCGGGCGCGCGGTCTCCCGCCTGCTGGACATGGCCCGCCTCGAAGGCGGAACGGTCGCGCTCAACCGCACCCCGCTGCGCCTAGACCTGCTAGCCGAGGAGGTCGTCGAAGTAGCAGCGGCCGGCGGCGTGCGGGTGCAGATGCAGCCGTGCCCGCCGATCGTCGTGAACGCCGACGAGTCGCTTCTCAGGCAACTGCTGGACAACCTCGTGCGCAATGCGGCCGCCCACGCCGAGAACGTGACGGTCACGACGGCCGCCACCCGCGGTGAGGCCGAGATCTGCGTCGCCGACGACGGACCCGGATTCGCTGCGGCGCTGCTGCCGCATGTCTTCAGCCGCTTCGCCCGCGGCGACAGCCGCGGCCACGGCATCGGCCTGGCGCTGGTCCACTCGGTCGCCCAGCTACACGGCGGCCGGGCAGAGGCCGCGAACGCCCCGGAGGGCGGCGCGCAGGTCCGCGTTTGGCTGCCACTGGCGAAGTGAGGCGCCGGGGCCGCGTGGATCTTCATCATCGCTTCATCGTCACGTTGCCAGGCTCGTTCCGTCCGTAGGAGAACCCGAACCACAGGCCGTTGATACCTCGGCCTTTCGGCGGCCGCCCCCGTTCGACACGGAGGTCTTCGGGGGGCTGTGCCGGATTCTGCGGACGAGTAGCGCTTAACGCAAAGCATTGACGTGTGAAAGGGATGTAATGTCTCCTGCCCGCATATTCATCGTCGGCTCCGGTGTGGTCGGCAAGGCCACCGGCGAGGGCTTTCTCGCCGCAGGCCATGAGGTCACGTTCATCGACGTCAGCCCGGCCCGTCTGGAGTACCTGCGCGGCCTCGGCCTCGACGCGCGCGACGAACTGGTGCTGGCCGGCGAGCGGTCCTCGTTCGTCTTCCTCACCCTGCCGACACCGAACATCGGCCACAGCTACGACCTGTCCGCCTTTGCGGCCGGCACCGCCGAGGTGGCCCGCGCGCTCGCCGACGCCGAGGCCGACCACACGGTCGTGGTGCGTTCCACCGTCCCGCCCGGCACCACCGACGGCCTGGTGCGCAAGTCGCTGGAGAGCGGTTCGGGCAAGAACCTCTACTCGGGCTTCACCCTGGCCTCGAACCCTGAGTTCCTGCGCGCGGCGTCCGCGGCCGAGGACTTCCGCTGGCCCTGGATGACCGTCGTCGCCTCCCGGTCCGTCCGCACCGTCGAGCGGCTCAGCGCGCTGCTCGCGCCATTCGGCGGGGAGCTTCGCACCTTCGGCGAACCGGTCTCGGCCGAGCTGCTCAAGTGCGCGCACAACCTCTTCAACGCCACGAAGATCAGCTTCTGGAACGAGATGTGGCTGGTGGCGAGGGAACTCGGCGTGGACCTCGATCCGATCGCCGCGGTCGTCGCCAAGTCCGCCGAGGGTTCGTTCAACCCGAACTACGGAATCCGCGGCGGCGCTCCCTACGGCGGGGTCTGCCTGCCCAAAGACACTCAGGGTTTCCTCGGCTTCGCGGACACCGTCGGCATCGACCTGCCGCTGCTGCGCGCCACGGTAGAGGTCAACGACCGCCTCTCCAAGATCGTCTCCAGCGAGGCGGACGACTGGAAGGCCGACGTTGACGGGATACCGGCCTCATCGAGATGAATTTCCTGTTCCGCTACTACGTCGCCTTCTTCCCGTTGGGTGCGCTGGGCTTGTTCCGCTGGGCAATGTGGCTGATCCGGCGTATCCCGGCGGCGCTCTACAAGCCGGTTGAGAACGACTTCTGGTTACCGATGTCCGTCGTGGTGCCCGTGTACCAGGAGGACCCGGTCATCTTCGCGCGGGCGATCGAGTCCTGGCTCGCGAATGGCGTCGAGGAGATCGTGCTGGTGATCGACGCCACGGACGAGGCCTGCATTGCGATCGGCTGCCGGTATCCGGTCACGATCGTCGTCACCGACGTGCCGGGCAAGCGGCACGCGCTGCGCACCGGCTGGGAGTACTGCACCACACCCCTGGTGGCCTTGGTGGACTCGGACACCATCTGGGCCTCCGATGTGGCTGCGGAGGTGTGCAAGCCGTTTGCCGACCCGAGGATCGGCGGGGTCGGCACCCGGCAGAACGTGTACAACCCCAAGGGTTTCCTGCCGCGGATCAACGACATTTTCCTCGACTACCGGTATTTCGACGAGAACGCGGCGCAGACGGTGATGGGCCGGGCCGTCTCCTGCCTGTCCGGACGGACCGCGATCTACCGGCGAGAGATCCTGCTGGACATCGCGGAGGAGTTCATGAGCGAGACGTTCTGGGGCGTCCCGTGCATGTCCGGGGACGACAAGCGGCTGACCTCGCTGCTGCTGGAGAGCGGGTACGACACCTATCTTCAGCGCACGGCGCGTGTATGGTCCACGTTCCCGAAGACCTGGAAGGTGTTTTATAAGCAGCGGCTGCGTTGGGCGCGCAACACCTGGCGCTCAGACCTGCGAGCCCTGTCGAGCCGCTGGGTGTGGAAGCGGCCCTTCCTCGCCTTCACCATGCTGGACAAGGCGATGGGCGGCTTCACCTTGTTCTTCGCACCGACGTTCATGACTCTGGCCCTGCTCCACCGCAACTGGTTCTTCGTGTGGACGCTGCTGGGCTGGTGGTGGGTCAGCCGCTGCATCAAGGTGCTGCCACATCTGCGCAGGCGCCCGCAGGACTTCTTCATCATGCCCGGCTACATCCTGGCCACTTTCGTGATGGGCGCGATCAAGCTCAACGCGCTGCTGACCATCCGCAAGCAGCGCTGGCTCACCCGGCAGGTCCAGGTCGAGAACGGCCAAGTCGTGCGGACCGCTGCGGCCTCGATGCAAGGAGGTGGGTGATATGGCGGCACCGGATCCGCAGGCAAGCGCCCCGCGGCGAATATCGGGCCGCGGCATGCCGCGATGGCGAGCGACGGTGTTCACCGCGGCCCTGCTGGCGTCGGCCTGGTGGACGGCCCCCGCCCCGGCCTCAGCCGCGGCCTACCCGCCCCCGGCGAAGACCGCGAAGGACCTCGCCCACCAGCAGAGCCTCCAGCAGCAGCGCAGCGCACGCAAACCCGCCTCCGCCGCGAAGGCCGCCGCGCAGTTTGCCCGCGCCGCCCGGATCACCAAGACGCTGTGGTCCAAGGACGGCCAGCCCCCGCTGCTCACGGTCGTCACTCTTCACAAGGTGTACATCCTGCGAGACGGCGTGCTGCAACTGGCCTTGCCCCACCCGACCGGGCAACTATCAGTCCTCTGGCTCGCCCGGAACCTGCCGGACCAGTGGGTCTCCTGGCCGGCGCCCGGCGTGGCGCGGCTGAACTCAGCGCTGGCGATCACCGGCGGTGCGAGTGTGTCCACTGATACCGGCGAGCTGTCCACGCTGCAACTGGCTGACGGCACCTGGATCCGGGTCACGCGCGGCTCCTTCGCAGTCACCGGGACAGCGCTCACCTCATTCGACCCCGGCACCAACGGGCCGCTGCCGCCGACCGACCCGGCCCGGCCGTACCTGCGTGCCGGGCTCGGCGCCACGCTGAGCCTGGACGGCGCGAGCGTCACCGGGCTCGGCAATGCCTCCGCACCGGACGACTCGGGGCTGGTCTGGGGCCGGGGCGCCACAGGCCACGCGGTCGCAGTCAAGGTGGCCGGGGGCTATGCGGGGCTGCGGCTGGCCGGCAGTAGCGGCGTCGCGCTGAAGCAGGTCACCGTGACCGGGTCGGCCAAGGACGGTCTGGTCCTGGAGAACGACACCGGTACCACCGTCGATGCGGTGGCCAGCCAGCAGAACGGCGGCCATGGCGTGCGCGTCGGGCATGGGTCAGCGAACCGCACCCTCTCCGGCCTGACCACCTCCGGCAACACCGGCTTCGGCCTCGCCGCGGCCAACATCAGCGGTCTGACAGTCGACCACCTGACCAGTACCGGCGACGTGGCCGGGGGGATCGAGCTGAGCAACTGCACGGGCTGCACCGTCGCGGACGCGGTGACCAAGGGCTATCCGGTCGGCCTCAAAATCAGCCGGAAGTGCAGCCACGTCACTGTGACCCGCGGCGTATTCGACGCAGTCACATACGGCATCCTCGTCGGCTCACAGGCCGACACGGTCGCGCTGGCCGGGGTCACCGTGAGCGGATCCGGCGCCTATGGGGTGGATATCGGCGGCCACGACGTCACAATCGCCGGCGGATCGATCGATTCACGAGGCACCGGCATACGGATCGGCCCGACCGCGGCCCGAATCTCGGTCACAGGCACCACCGTCCACGGCGGCGCACGAGCGGGCATCGCGATCTCCGGCAACGGTGTGACGATCTCCCACACCACCGTGCAGGGCGGCGGCGAGGGCATCCAGATCTACCTGAAACCGCACACCGTCCTACTCGACACCGTCACGGTCAACGGCGCGCACAACGCGATCACCGTCGCCAAGGGCGCGGCCGGGGTGCGCATCCTCAACCCCTCGCTCAGCGGCTTCGCAGACAACGCCATAGCCAACTCCTCGCCCGGCCTCGTCGTGGAGGGCGGCATGCTGCGCGGCGGCGGGACCGGGATCCACACGCAGGCCTCGATGTCGTTGACCGGAACCCGAATCGACCAGGTGACCGAGGGCCTGCACGTCGGTTCCGGAGCCACCCTGGCGGCGCACAGGATCAACGTGCTGGCCGAGAAGATCGGCGCCGGCGTCAACCCGCGCAGCCTGCTCGCCCTGGAAGACTCCACGGTCCTCGCCCCGATCGGCGTCACGGGCGACGTGAGCTTCGCCGGCCACAACGTGGTGGCGCCGCCGCCGTTCCCGTGGCTCGGCGCGGCGGCGATCGCCGCGATCCTGCTCGGCTTCCTCCTCGAGGCGCTCCACGCAACGAGGCAACCCAAGCGCCGCCCAACCAGGGAAGTGGCGCCCCGGCATGTGCACAACGTGTCTTGAAAGGAGCTGCGGGCTGATGCTTGGGCACGATCCATTCATCGGGTGGCTGCGCGGGCGGTCCGGATTGCTGGCAGGCGTAGCGTTCTGGTTGGCCGTGCCGCTGACGGGTGCGGCAATCCTGTCCGGCTGCGGCGGAAGCAGGTCGGCCGCCGCGGGCGCCAATGGTGCGCCCGCGACCGGGTCTGCGAGTGTGTCCCCGCCCGTCGCGCGGTCCCCCGGCGGCTCCGGCGCGGGCAGAAGCGAGCCGGCGCAGAGCACGAGCACCACGCCGCCGAGGACGGTGCCGATCCAGCTGGACGGCTGGAGGCTCACGCTGCCGGTCAACGCTCGGGGCGCCCTGAGCGGCACGGCCACACAGCTCGACACCGCCGCGGTCACGGCGCCGTGGCTGATCCGCAATCGCGACGGAAGCGTGACTTTCTGGGCGCCGGCGCAGGGGGCGACGACCGCGAGCTCTGAGCACGCGCGCACCGAACTGGTCTCCACCCGCGACTGGATGTTCGGTACGGATGGCGTGCATAGGCTCACCGCGACGCTCGCGGTCAGCCAGGTCCCGCAGGAGGACCCGGACATCTGCGTCGGGCAGGTGCATGGCGGCGGCTCGATCAAGTCGATCCCGTTCGTGATGCTGCACTACCGCGACGGCAGCCTCGTGGTCGTCGTCAAGCAGGAGTTGCAGGGCACCGCCTCGCAGAGCATCAGCCTGCTCACTGGGATCCCGCTGGGCGGCGTGTTCAGCTACACGATCACCGACGACGGCGACGGAACGCTCGGACTGTCTGCTACCTACAACAGGTTGACAGGCACTCACACCGCGCGAGTCATGTCCGTATTCATAGGCACCGACCAGCGCTTCCAGGTAGGCGACTACCAACAGGCCACCAGCGCCGCCTCGGCCACGGACGGCGGCCGGATGACCCTCTACGCGCTGAACGTTTCCTGATACACGGCGCACGGACGCCTCGTCGCGATCCGGTTCGCCGCGTGTTCTGACAGGGGCTCAGAGTGCGGTGGTCAGCATGATGGTCATCGCGGCACACATCACTACTTCGCAGGCGACGCCGGTCCGCGGAGCAAGCGGCGGATGGCGGATGGCGGGCGGGACATGCGCTCGGATGGCTTGTCGGGCGCGGTTGGCGACCAGGACGATATATCCGAGTAGGAGCGCCGCGAACAGTAGCGCGAGCGCGGGTACGTGTGCGTTTGCGTGCACCGTTCCGGCTGAGGGCATGGCCATATCCATGGGTGTGCTCGAAGCCGTGGTCGCGTGCTCGGTTGCTTCGGTGGTCGCTGACGGCGTGGCGTGGAGCGTGTACAGCATTGCCGCGACGGACAACAGGTGTCCGGTCTGGTCGAGTAGGCCACGCTGTGAGCTGCTGTAGCTGATCTGGGCGCCGAGGATGGCGCGTGTCGCGTACCAGGCGATGATCACGGCGAATGCCGCCTGCCATATCGCGGGGCTGAGGAAGCTGAGGTTCGCGACGAACATTCCGGCCATGCTGGTGCCCATGAGGGCGTGCGTGAGGTCAACGTCGTAATGCACACGTCGGCCGCGCAGTGGTCCGACCACGATGCGGCCGACGCTGTAGGCCGCGGCGGCCAGCACGGTGGCGGCTAGCACGGTGCCGGGCCAGCCGTGGTCGGGCAAATGTCGGGCCTAGGCTGGGACGGCGGTTGACTCGTTTCGCGCCGGGGCTAGCATCTCGGCGAATCGGGCCAGGCGTCGGCCCTGGTAGCGGGCGCACTCGAGGACGGTCTCGTCGGGCATCGTGGAGGGGTAGCCGGCCGGCCATGAGGTGCCGTAGGGGTTTCCGCCTGCGGCGTAGACGATGTCGTCGGTGTAGCCGAGCGGGACGATGACCGCGCCCCAGTGGTAGAAGACGTTGTTGAGCGAGAGGATCGTGGCCTCCTGCCCGCCGTGCTGTTCCGCGGAGGAGACGAAAGCGGTCACCGGCTTGTCCGCGAGCTTCCCGGCTTGCCAGAGGCTGCTGGCCGAGTCGATGAACTGCTTGAGCTGCGCCGCGGGGGCACCGTAGCGGGTAGGAGTGCCGAACGCGTAGCCGTCGGCCCACTCGAGGTCGTCCAGGCTTGCCACCGGTATCCGGCTCTCGGTCTCGCTGTGGTGCTGCGCCCAGGCCGGGTTCGAGGCGAGTGCTTCGGGCGGGGCGAGTTCGGCCACCCGGCGCAGCCGGACCTGCGCGCCCGCGGACTCGGCGCCGTCGCGGACCGCCGCGGCGAGGCGGTGAACTGATCCGGTAGAGCTGTAGTAGGTGACGAGAATGCGGACAGGCATGCGGGACTCCCAGTTCCTGGCGGGTTTCGATTGCTGTGTTGTACGCGGAGTGCGGCTCAGAGCACGATGGTCACGGTCTTGAGCTCGGTGTTCGCTTCGATGCCTGCCAGACCCAGCTCGCGCCCGTGGCCGCTGAGCTTCGATCCGCCCCACGGCAGGCGCGGGTCGAGCGGGGACCAGCCGTTGACGGCGACCGCGCCGGCGCGCACGCGGCGGGCCATGGCGTGCGCGCGCGACAGGTCCGTCGTCCATAGCGTCGCGGCGAGCGCGTAATCGCTGTCGTTGGCGAGTGTGACCGCCTGCTCGTCATCGTCGAAGGCGATGATGGTGCCGACCGGACCGAAGACTTCCTCGCGGGCGATGGTCATCGAGTTGGCGGCGTCGGCGAACAGCGTGGGCTGCACGAAGTACCCGGGACGGTCCGGGCGCCCTCCTCCGGCGACGAGTCGCGCGCCCTCATCATGGCCGAGGCGGATGTAACGCAGGACCCGCTCAAGCTGCCGCGGGTTGATGAGCGCGCCCATCGTGGTTTCCGGGTCGAACGGGTCGCCGGGGACCACGGCGGCGGCGAGTTGCACGAGCCGGTCCACGAACTCGTCGTACACGGCGCGGGCCACCAGAATCCGGCTGCCCGCCGCGCACACCTCGCCCTGGTTCGCGAAGATCCCGAGCGCGACCCCCTGCGCGGCGGCGGCCAGGTCGGCGTCGGCGAAGACGATCTGCGGGCTCTTGCCGCCGAGTTCCAGAGTCGTCGGGCGAAAGCCCTTCGCCGCCGCGATCGCGACCTGGTATCCGGTCTGCGGACTGCCGGTGAAGGAGACCTTGTCGACGCCGGGATGTTCGACAAGAAGGCGGCCGGTCGTGGGACCGCGTCCGGGCAGGACGCTGAGCGCGCCGGCCGGGAACCCGGCCTGCGCGGCCAGTTGCGCGAGCAGGAGCGAGGTGAGCGGGGCGTCCTCCGGCGGCTTGAGGATCACCGGACAGCCGGCGGCCAGAGCGGGCGCGATCTTCCAGGAGCCGATCATCGTGGGCGAATTCCAGGGGGTGATCGCGGCCACGACGCCGATCGGCTGGCGCACCGTGTAACTCAGCGTCGCGCGCCCTTGATAGCCGGAGGTGGGGATGGAGTGACCGGTCAGCTTATCGGCCCAGCCGGCGTAGTGCCGGAAGGTGGCGATCGCCTGCGGCAGGTCGATCACGCGCGGCTCGATGGCGGGCTTGCCCACGTCGAGCGATTCCAGATCGGCGAACGATTCCGCGCGGTCCTGGAGCAGTTGCGCGAAGGCATGGAGCAACTCTCCCCGGGCGGCGCCGTCCATCCGGCCCCACTCGCCTTCGTCGAGAGCCCGGTGCGCGGACGCGACGGCGCGGTCCACCGTGTCGCCGTCGGCCTCCGCCACGGTGGTGAGAACCTTCTCGGTGACCGGGTCGACGACATCGAAGCTCTGGGACGCGGGGCCGGACTCGAACCGCCCGGCCACGAACGGCGTGGCGGGGAGGTCTCGTGCCAGATCCTCTGCGACTGAACGCTGCGGCATGTTCGATTACCGTTCCTTCTGGACGATAGACGTACACTACGTCTTGACTTGCATCGCGGTCAATCGGCACACGCGGTCCGTGCGAATGGCGTGTCGCGTGTGTGCTAAAACCAGGACTGCGGCGTACGCCCAACCGCTCGGCCACGAAGGGCACCACGCGATGAGCGCGACAAATGGGGAGACGTCCCAGACTCTTGACCGGGGGCTCGCCGTCCTTTGGCTGCTTGCCGCGCACAGCGACGGACTGACGGCCGGGGAGTTGGCCGAGCGGCTCTCCACCGCGCGCGCGGTCGTCTACCGGTTGTTGCGCACACTCGAATCGCACCGCCTGATCGGGCGGGCCGGCACTCGGTACGTGCTGGGGTTCGGCATCGCCGAACTGGCCAGCCATCTGCGCCCCAGGCTGCAGGCGACCGTGCTGCCGATCCTGCGGCAGCTGAGCGAGCAGACCAACAGCACGGCACTGCTCAGCGTCGCCGACGGCGACCAGGCCCTGGTCCTGCTGACCGAGGAACCTCCGCAGAGCACCTTCCACCTGGCGCTGCGCCAAGGCGCCCGGCACCCGCTCGACGTCGGCGCCGACGGACTCGCCATCCTCGCCGGGCGCCCGGCCGCTGACGCCGATCCGCAGGACGTGAAAGCGGCCCGCCGCGCAGGCTACGCACTCAGTGTCGGCGCGCTGCAGACCGGCGCGATCGGAGTCGCCGCGCCGATCGCGGCGTCCGACTGGGCGACGGCGAGCATCGGCGTGGTGCAGCTCGGCGTCGCACTCGCGGACCCGGCGGTCCCCGAACTGGTCATGGCCGCGGCGGCTGAAGCCGCTCGGCGGCTGTCCGGCGAGCACAGTACGGAGTCCGCCGTACAAGCATGAGCCGCGACAGGCGCACTGCCGCAATGAGCTGACAAGGCGTCTCAAGGCCGAAGCAAAGGCCGAAGCACGGGTGCACCGCTGGACCTGGCGGTGCACCCGTTTCGCGTCCGGACGCCTTTTCGCAACCGATTGTCGTCGGGGTCTTCCCCAACTCCGTGAGTCCGTTTACTCTTACCGCTAAGCGTACTTCATGTACGATAATCGCACTCACGGAGCGGTCTTGATCGACGAAGCTGTCAGCGGCGCCGAGGCGCTCGTGCTCGCCGCCACGCGGCGCGGCGTGCAGGTGTGCTTCGCCAATCCCGGTACGACGGAGATGCCGCTGGTGGCGGCGCTCGACCGGGTGCCGGGTGTGCGGGCCGTGCTCGGCCTGCACGAGAACGTGTGCACCGGCGCTGCCGACGGTTACGCGCGCGTCGCGGGCCGGGCCGCGATGACCGTCCTGCACCTCGGGCCCGGCCTGGCCAACGGGCTGGCGAACCTGCACAACGCTCGCCGCGCGAACACGCCGCTGGTCAACGTGATCGGCGATCACGCGAGCTGGCACCTGCCGTTCGACGCGCCGCTGACTTCAGACATCACGGCGCTGGCGGCCACTGTCGGCTCCGTGCGCACGGTGCGCGACCGCGCCGAAATCGACGCGGCGACGCGCGGCGCGATCGACGACGCGCACCGCGCGCTCGGCGTCTCGACGCTGATCGTGCCCGCCGACTACCAGCAGGAGCGGGCAGCGCAGCTGCCGGCGCGTGAGCAGCACCCTGAAACGGCTGATCGATACGGGCGCGCCCGCGTGGGAAGCGACCGGATCAAGGAGGTCGCGGCACGGCTGCGTGATGCGGGATCGCGCGCGACGCTGCTGCTCGGCGGCAACGGTTTGACGCGCGCGGGGCAGCAGGCCGCCGGCCGTATCGCCGCGAGTCTCGGCGTGGCTCTCTACAGCGAGACCTTCCCGGCGCGGGCCGAACGTGGCGGCGGCCTGCCGAGCATCGATCGGCTGCCCTACTTTCCCGAGCAGGCCATTGCGGCGTTCGGGAAGGGCGAGGTCGTCGTCGCCGGGGCCGAGGATCCGGTGGCGTACTTCGGGTACACCGGCCTGCCGAGCCTGCTCGCGCAACCGAGCTCCGTCATCCGCCTCGCCCGCCCGCATGAGGACGCTGAGGAAGCGCTGCTCGAACTGGCCGACCTGCTCGGCGCCGGCTCGACACGAACGCCGACTCCCGCCGCGAAGGCGCAGGCCCCCAAGCAGGACGGTCCGCTGACCGGGCCAGGCGTCGGCCGACTGGTCGCGGCCTGCTTGCCCGAGGGAGCGATCGTGTCCGTCGAGGGCGGCACGTGCGGCTATCCGTTCTACAGCGCCTCGGCAGCGGCGCCCGCGCACACCGTGCTCACCAATACCGGCGGCGCGATCGGGCAGGGACTGCCCTGCGCGCTGGGAGGAGCGATCGCGGCGCCAGACCGGCCAGTCATCGCGTTGCAGTCGGACGGCAGCGGCTTGTACACCGCACAGGCGCTGTGGTCGATGAGCCGAGAGCGCGCCAATGTCACGGTGCTGATCGCGGCGAACCACACCTACAACGTGCTGCGCACCGAACTCGCGCGGCACGGCGCCACCGACTTCGGCCCGCAGGCCGCGGCGCTGACCAGTCTGGCCGAGCCGCGGATCGACTGGGTCGCGCTCGCGACCGGATTCGGCGTAGGCGCCGAACGCGTGAGCACCGTCGCGCAACTGCGCACCGCCCTGACCGATGCCGTCGCCTCCGGCGGCCCGCACCTGATCGAGATGGCGCTATGACCGTGCTGGAAGGCCCCTCCATCCCCGCGACCACGCCCTCCGAAGTCGCCGGATTCATCGCGCGCGACCATGGCCTGCTGATTGCGGGGCAATGGCGGCCGAGCAGCGGCGGCCGGACCGTCGTCTCCGTCAATCCGGCCACCGGACAGCCACTGGCCACGCTCGCCGCCGGAGAGCGGGCCGACGTGGACGACGCGGTGGCCGCGGCCCGCGCCGCGCTTGCCGATCCGGGCTGGCGCGATATCAGTCCCTTGCAGCGCGGCGAGTTGCTGCACGCCTTGGCCGACCTCGTCGAGGCGCACGCCGACGAACTCGCGCTCATCGAGTCCCTGGACAACGGCAAACCCGTCTCAGTCGCCCGCGCGGTGGACGTCGGCACCACGGCGAAGCTGTTTCGCTACTTCGCCGGCTGGCCGAGCAAGTTCGAGGGCTCGACCATCCCGATCTCGCCGCGCGGCGGGCTGCGCGTGCTCAACTACACCGTGCACGAGCCGATCGGCGTGGTCGGCGCGATCGTGCCATGGAACTTCCCGATGTCGATGGCCGCGTGGAAGCTCGCGCCCGCGCTGGCGATGGGCAACGCGGTGGTTCTCAAGCCCGCCGAACAGACTTCGCTGTCCACGCTGCGGCTGGCCGAGCTGATCGGGCAGGCCGGCTTTCCGTCCGGCGTGGTCAACGTGGTGACCGGACTCGGCAGCGTCGTCGGCGCCGCGATCGCCGGCCACGGCGGCGTGGACAAGGTCGCGTTCACCGGCTCGACCGCGGTCGGCCGGCTGGTGACGGCGGCGGCGCTGGGCAACATGAAGAAGGTCTCGCTGGAACTCGGCGGCAAGTCGCCGCACATCGTGCTGCCCGACGCCGATCCGGCCGCCGTGGCGCGGGCCGCCTGCGACGGCATCTTCTTCAACCAGGGCCAGACCTGCACCGCGGGCTCCCGCCTGTACGTGCACGCGGATATTTACGACGAGGTCATGTCAGCCCTCATAGACGAGGCCCGCCGCATCGTCGTCGGACCGGGTCACGACCCGGCGACACAGATGGGACCACTGGTCTCCGCGTCGCAGCTGGACACCGTCGGCTCCTACATCGAATCGGGGCTCGCCGACGGCGCGGAACTGGCCTGCGGCGGCTCGCGGCCGGCCGGGCTCGGCGCCGAGTACGCGGACGGCTACTTCCTCGAACCGACCGTGCTCACCGAGACCACGCACGCGATGCGCGTCGTGCGCGAGGAGATCTTCGGGCCGGTGCTGGTCGCCATGCGCTGGACCGACGTGGACGACCTGATCGACAAGGCCAACGACAGCCCCTACGGGCTTTCCGCCGGGCTGTGGACGAACGATCTGACCAAGGCACACCGGATCGCCGCCGCGATCAAGGCCGGAACCGTGTGGATCAACTGCTACAACCTCACCGATCCGGCCTCGCCGTTCGGCGGCTACAAGCAGTCCGGCTGGGGCCGGGAGATGGGCCGCGCCGTGCTTGACCAGTACACCGAGACCAAGAGCGTGTGGGTGAACCTGACATGAGCCCTGACATGAGCACTGTCACCGGCACCGGCATCGGCACCGACCCGAAGGAGCTCTCCGGTCAGGTCGCCATCGTGACCGGTGGTGGCCTGGGCATCGGCAAGGCCGTCACCCGCGCCCTGGTGCGCCGCGGCGCGCAGGTCGTCATCGCGGCACGCCGGCTGGCCCTCCTAGAGGCGGCGGCCGAGGAGATCACCGCCGAACTCGGCGGCGAGGTGTTCCCGGTCGCGGCCGACACCACCGACACCGACTCGGTGACCGGGCTGGCCGCGGCGGCCGCGGACATCGGGCAGGTCGGCATCCTGGTCAACGGGGCCGCCGCGCCCGCCGGCCTGGTGCGCAACGACATCGCGCAGGCCGATCCGGACGCGCTGCTCGCGGACCTGAACACGAAGGTCGTCGGCTACTTCCGCTGCATCAAGGCGGTCGCCCCGCTGATGCGCGCGAACGGATACGGCCGGATCGTCAACATCGGCGGGCTGACCGGCCGCTCCAGCCACGCGCTGTCGGGCATGCGCAACCTCGCGATCGTGCACATGACGAAGGTGCTCTCGGACCAGCTCGGTCCGGACGGCATCACCGTCAACACGCTGCACCCCGGCGTCGTGGAGACCGAGCACATCCACGAGCTCTACGCCAAGAACGCCGCCGCCGAAGGAATCACTCCGGACCAGGTCGAGCGCAACTTCATCGCCCGCACCCCGATTCGCAGAGTCCTGACCGCCGACGAGGTGGCCGCCGCCGTCTGCTTCTTCGCCGGGCCGGGCGCGGGCGGCATCACCGGCGAATCGCTCGGCATCGACGGCGGCCTGACCCGCGGCGTCTTCCTGTGAACGCGGCCCGCCGACATCCGAGAAGGAGCGCACTGATGCAGGGCACGATACTGGTCGCCACCGCCGGGCAGGGGGTGCTGCGCAGTAACGACGACGGCGCCACCTGGCACCGCATCCCGCTCGATCAGGGACTTGAGTTCGACGCCGTGGTGCGCGCGCTGGCCGTCCACCCCGGGCAACCGGAAGTGGTCTTCGCGGGCGCGGACGTCGGCCTGGCGCGCAGTGACGACGCCGGCACGCACTGGACGCGCGTCGAGACACCGTTCAACGACATGCAGGTCTGGTCGATCGCGATCGATCCGAACGATCCGGACGGCATGCTCATCGGCACCGGAGCACCGTCGCGCGCGGCCGTCTACCGCACCGGCGACGGCGGCGCGACCTGGGACCGGTTGCCTCCGCAACTGCCAGAGCGCTGCGCCGGTGTCAGCAAACCGCGCATCCTCACCGCCGCCTACGACCACGTAGACGCCAAGTCCGTGTGGTTCGGCGTCGAGGAGGGCGGCCTGTGGCGCAGCCGCGACCGCGGCGACACGTGGGAACGTGTCGACGGCGCCGCGCGCGAACTTCCGGACGGCGTCACGGTCTCCGACGTGCACTGCATTCTGGTGCTCGACGGGCCGCCGAAGACGCTGGTGTGCGCCGTCGTCAACGCGCTGTTCGTCAGTCAGGACGACGGCGAGACCTGGACGCGCACCGGCACGAAAGAGACCTGGGGCATCTACTACACCCGGCTGGTCGCCCGTCTGCCCGGTACGAGCTCGATGCTGCTTGGAATCGGCGACGGCACGCCCGGGACGACGACGCGCATCTTCCGCTCCGACGACCTCGGCCGCAGCTGGACCGAATCAGCCCTCGACGTCCCGGCCAACTCAACCGTGTGGGCGTTCGGCACACACGCGGCCGACCCGGAACTGGTGTTCGCCGGCACCAAGTACGGCCACCTGCTGCGCTCCACCGACGCCGGCCGCAGCTTCACCAAGGAGTGGCGCGAGTTCCCCGAGATCACCGACGTCGCGTGGACTCCCGCCGTGGCCGCCGCGGTCTCGACCGCTCAGCACTGATCAGACCTGGAGCAAGCCAATGACCGACACCGACATCGACACCGAGCTCACCCCCGTCGCGCACAGCGCCGTCAAGCCCGTGATCAACCGCACGCACCTATCGCTGTTCGTGCGCGACCCCGAGGCGTCCGCGCTCTGGTTCGCGGACATCCTCGACATGCAGATCACCGCGCGCGGGCCGCAGTGGGTGTTCCTCTCCTTCGGCCGCAAGCACCACGACCTCGCGCTGATCAAAGCGGCGGACGGGGCGCAGCAGGGCGGCATCGGCCTTCAGCACTACGGGCTGGAGATCGAGGGCGACGTGGACGAGCTGCGCCGCCTCTACGGGATGTTGCTGTCCAAGGACGTGAAGGTCGTCAAGACCACGGACCACAAGGTCGGCTTCGGTCTCTACTTCGAGGACCCCGACGGCAACCGGTTCGAGTTCTTCGCCGAGACCGTCACCGACGACGCCGAGGGCCGCCGCGTCCTGGGCGAGCACAACGCGCCGAGCGAGCCCATCGTGCTCGACCCCCTCTTCACCTGACCCGGCCTGACACGGTCCGACCCCGCCCAGCCGTACCCTGCCCGGCTCGACCGACCACCGACCAGTCATCGCGCCCAGTGAATCAGGAGCCTACGAAACATGCCAGACGCCAACTTCGGCCCTTACCACGTCCGCAAGTGGTTCACACACGTCGAGGAGGTGCTCGCCAACGAGACCGGACAGCTTCCCGACGGAGCGCCGATCCGCCGCATCGTCATCGCCGCCGCGGTCCACAACCCCTATGCCGGCCGCTTCAGCGAGGATCTGAGCGACATCGTCGCCAAGTCCGACGAACTGGGCCGCGAGTTCGGCCGCCGGATCATCGAGGCGGCAGCCGGAACGCCGATGCAGAGCTATGGCAAGGCCGCCGTCGTCGGGGTGTCCGGCGAGTACGAACACGGCAACGCGTTCCTCACCCAACTGTTCGCCGATCCGGTGCGCGAGGCAGTCGGCGGGGGCAAGTCATGGGTGCCGTCAACCGGCAAGGTCGCCGCCGCGGGCACCGTGATCGACATTCCGCTGGCCCACAAGGACGCGCTGTACGTGCGGTCCAACTACGACACGATCTCCATCGCCTTCGGCGACGCCCCGCGCCCCGACGAGGTCGTCGTCGCCTTCGCCTTCGCCTCGCGCGGTCGGCTGCACGCCCGGCTGGGCGGGCTCACAGCCGACGAGGTGCGCGGCGAGGACGGGCTGCGGTAGGCGCGGGCAAGGACGGGCGCTGTGATCACGACCATGCGGTCAAGCCGCCATGCGATCATCAATGGCCTGACGTGTCGGTATCTGGAGTGGGGCGAGGCCGACGCGCCCGCGGTCATCCTGGTCCACGGGCTGCGCAGCTACGCACGCACCTGGGATCCGGTCGCCCGCGTCCTCGGCCAGACGCACCGGGTGATCGCACCCGACCTGCGCGGCCGCGGTGAGAGCTCCTGGGACCCCGAGCGCGACTACTACGTCAACGCCTACGTCAGCGATCTGGAAGAACTCACCGAACTCCTCGAACTGCCCAGCTTCGCCCTCGTCGGGCACTCCTTGGGTGGATCCGTCAGCTATGCCTACGCCGCGCGCCACCCCGATCAGGTCACCGCGCTCGTGGTCGAGGACATCGGCCCCGGCTCGTCGACGAGCACCGACGGCGCCAACCGGATCCTGCGCGAGATGCGCGAGACGCCGCCCGGTTTCGACTCGCTCGACGCCGTGCGCGCGTACTGGCGTCGGCTGCGTCCTGACATCACTGACGCCGCGCTGGCCTCCCGAATCGAGAACACCGTGAGGCGCACCGACGCGGGGCGCTACGAATGGAGCCTCGACATGGAGGGCATCGCCGCAGCGCGTCTCACTGGCGACCCCGCCGGGCCGATCGACCTGTGGGCCTGTGTCGAAGCTCTGCGATGCCGCACTCTTGTCATTCGCGGCGATCGCTCGGACTTCCTACCGCGCGAGACCTGCGAGCAGATGGCGCACCGGCAGCCGTCGTTGCGTTGGGCGCAGGTTCCGGACGCCGGGCACTACGTGCACGACGACAATCCCGCCGAGTTCATCCGGCTAATCTCCGAATTTCTCGCGGGCGGTGCGCCATGACCGGGACGCAGAGTGTGTCCGTCGCCGTCATCGGCGCCGGACCTGTCGGAGCAACGGCGGCGAACCTGCTCGGCACCTACGGCATCGACACACTGATCGTCGAGCGCGAATCAGACGTCGTCGACTACCCACGCGCCATCGGCATCGACGACGAGAGTCTGCGCACGTTCCAAACCGCCGGCCTGGCCGACGAGGTACTGCGTTCGACGATCCAGAACGTGCCGCTGAAGTTCTTCGACGCCTCGGGCCACTGCCTGGCCGACATCCGTCCCACGACTCGCGACTACGGCTGGCACAAGCGCAACATCTTCATGCAGCCGAAGGCAGAAGCCGTCCTGCGCGAGGGTCTGCGGCGCTTCCCTCACGTCCGCATGGAACTCGGCACCCGGCTGCGCGAGCTCGAGCAGGACGAGGGTGGCGTCAGCCTGCTGATGACCGATCCGTTCGACGAGAACCACGAGGTCCGCGCCGACTACGTGATCGCCGCCGATGGCGGCCGCAGCTTCGTACGCAGCCGGCTCGGCATCCCGCTCGAAGGATCGACTCACCCGCACAGGTGGGTCGTGATCGACTGCGCGAAGGACCCGTTCGACGCCCCGTACACCGCTTTGCACTGCGACCCGCGCCGCCCGTACGTGTCCGCGCACCTACCCGACGACCACCGGCGCTGGGAGTTCATGCTGTTCCCCGGCGAAGACGCCGACGAACTGCTCGCCCCCGACCGGGTCGAGGATCTGCTGCGCCGACATTCCGGCGCCGGCGCAGCCGATGACGTGTTGCGCGCCCGCGTCTACACGCACCACTCCCGTATCGCAGCGCGCTTCGTCCAGGGACGCATCGCGCTCGCCGGCGACGCCGCGCACCTGATGCCGCCGTGGGCCGGACAAGGCGTGAACACAGGCATCCGAGACGTCGCCAACCTGTGCTGGAAGCTGGCCGCGATCGTGCGCGGACAGAGCGACGAATCCCTGCTGGCCACCTATGACGAAGAGCGTCGACCGCACGCGAAGGCCATGATCGAGTTGTCCACCACGCTCGGCCGCGTCCTCGCACCCAAGCGGCGATCCGTCGCGCGGGTGCGTGATCTGGTCCTGCGCGCCGCATCCCTCGCGCCCGCGATCCGCGCATGGATCCTGGAGATGCGCTTCAAACCCCTCCCCGACTACCGCAACGGCTTCGTGGCGCTTGACGGTGACGCCGGCGGCCCGCCAGGCATCGGCCGCATGCTTCCCCAGCCGATGGTCGAGACCTCAGACGGCGCGCACGTCCGGCTCGACGACGCGCTCGGTCCGTGGTTCGCCGTGCTGGGCTTCGGCTGCGACCCGCTCGCGCGGCTCACCGAGGCCGAACTCGCCGCCGTCCGCCGCTTCCAGCCGCGCATCGTGAAGGTTCTCCCCTCGCACTCAGGCGCCCGCCACCGCAATCAGCCGTGCGTGTCCGACGACACCGTGGTCATCGAAGACCTCGACAACCACCTGCGCCCCTGGTTCCACACCCAAGGACGCAACGTCGTCTTCGTGCGCCCCGACCGCATCGTCGCCGCGATGACCGACCTGGACGGCGTCGGGCCCGCAATCGCTCACCTCGCCGAGCGGGCCGGCGCACACCGCCTGCCGGGCGAGGCCGACCAGCCCGCCGAAAGGAGCGGCGTGCCTTGATCCTGGAAGAACGCAACTACCGGCTCGTGCCGGGAGGCGCCGCCCGCTACCTGGCGGCCTGGCACCGCGCGGGCCGCGAACCTCAGGTGCGGCATCTGGGCGAGCCCGTCGGCGTCTACACCGTCGAGATGGGCGAGCTGAACACGCTCGTCTACCACTGGCGCTACGCCGACTTCGCCGACCGCGCGCACCGACGGCAGCAGCTCGCCGCCGACGCCGACTTCGCCGCGTTCCGCGCCGAGGTCCGCGGGCTGCTGGTCCAGCAGTCCAACCGCATTCTGCTTCCCTTCACGCCCGCACCCATTGCTTTCGGCCCCGCGCCCGGCGCGTAGCAGCCTGCGGGCAACTGGTTGACAGCCGCTTAACCCGACGCCAACATCTACGCAATATTCGTACACCAAGTTCGAAAATCGTACACGCTGGCGTCGGTGTCGACGCCCCGCCATCATCAGGAGTTGAGATGAGCGATATTCCGAAAGCGTCCCTCGGGCGGGCGAAAGTCTCGATGACGGGCGTGCTCGCCCAGTCGGTCGGGTTCATGGGCCCGGTGTTCTCCGTCGCCAGCCTGCTGCCGCTCATCGTCGGGCTCTCCGCGACCGGCCGCGGTGCCGGCGTGGCCACACCGGTCGCGATCATCATCGCCGGCATCGGCATCTTCGGCGCCGGCTGGGTGATCGCCCAATACGCCAAGCGCATCCACCTGTGCGGCTCGCTCTACGAATACGTCAGCGACACCTTCGGGCCCTCAGCCGGAACCGTCGCCGGCTGGGTCTACTTCGGCGCGATGCTCATCCTCGCGGCGGCCACGTTCCTCGTACTCGGCGGCCTCACCCAGAACCTGCTGCAGATCGCCTTCAACGTCAACGTCCCCTGGTGGCCGCTCGCCCTCGCCTTCATCGCCGTCGTCACGGCCATCGTCGTCATCGGCGTCCAGGTGTCCGTGCGAGCGCAGCTGGCCCTAGTGCTGATCTCCTCGGCCGTCGTCGCTGGCTTCTCGATCTACATCATCGCCAAGGGCGGGCTCGGCGGGCACAGCCTGTCCGCCCAGCCGTTCAACCCGTTCGCGGTCCACCGGCTCGACCTGCTCTACGGCGTGCTGTACGGAATCAACATGTTCATTGGCTTCGAGACCGCCGCGAATCTCGCCGAGGAGACCGACAACCCGAAGAAGCACGTCCCGCGCGCCGTGCTCTGGTCGCTGACCATCGTCGGCGCGTACTTCCTGCTCACCGCCTACGCGCAGGACATCGGCTTCGGGCTGAATGCCACCGCCTGGAAGAACAGCGTCTTCCCGCTCCAGGCCCTCGCCTCCGCCGCGCCGTTCGGCTCCGTCGACTTCGGCAACATCATCACCGTCCTGATCATCGTCGACATCACCGCCGTCGCCATCGGCGTCAGCGTCGCCGCGACCCGGGGCATGCTCGGCATGGCCAGGGCGGGCCGACTGCCCTCCGCCCTGGCGAGGGTCAACCCGCGCTTCCGCACTCCGGTCGTCGGTGCGGCTCTGGTGGGTGGGGTCTCCGCCGCGAGCGTCATCCTCGTCGTGGCGCGAAACGGCGTCTTCTCCCTCGCCACCGGCCAGCCCGGCGTGCTCCAGCCGCAGTGGTCCCCGATGTTCGGCTGGATGGCCGGATTCGGCGGCACCGGCCTAGCGGTGATGTACCTCGCCGTGAGTGTGGCCGGCGCCCGCGGATTGTGGCACCAGGTGAACCGGGTCAAGCTGATAACAGCGGCGACCGCGGGCACGCTGGTCTCGGCCGGCGCGGTCTTCGGAGCCTTCTACCAGGCCCCAAGCCCGCTGGACACCGTGTCGTGGTCCCTGGCCATCTGGCTGGCGGCCGGCGTGATCTGGACGCTCGCCGTGACCCGGCGGCAGCGCACAACGGCCACCGCCACCGCCGAGCCGCCGACCGTCCTCGACGACGCCATCGGCGACGAACTGCGCCCCGCGTAGCTCCCCGCATCCCGAGTCGGCCCCGCCTCTCCATCCCGAAGGACGTCCGTGAGCGCCGTAGTCTCCCATCGCCACCCTTACGACCCGCTCAGCGCGGACGAGATCACCGCCGCCGTGGCCGCGATCCGGTCCGGCCGGCCGGAACTGACCGACCCCAGGTTCCCGCTCGTGCGCACGGCACTGCCGGACAAGCAGGCCGTGCGCCAGTGGAACAGCGCCGCTTGCGCCCTGCCGGCTCGCGCCGCGTTCCTCGTCGTCTACGACCGCGCCGACGCAGCCACCTACGAGGCCCGCGTCGATTTGACCACCGGCGTCATCACCGACTGGTCGCACATCCCCGGCGTGCAGCCCGCCATCATGATCGAAGAGATCATGGAACTCGAGGACATCGTCAAGAAGGACCCGGCCGCCGTGGCCGCCCTCGCCCGCCACGGCGTCCACGACCTCGAACTCCTGCAGATCGACCCGTGGTCCACCGGAACACTGCCGGTAGACGGCGTCAGTCCACTGCGCAGGATCATCCGCGCCAGCGCCTACGTGCGCGAGTTCCCCGAGGACAACGGTTACGCGCGCCCGGTGGGCAACCTCGTCTTCGTCATCGACTGCAACGAGAAGACGGTCGCCGCGATCGAGGAAGGCGACCCGATCCCGCTGCCGCCGGAAAGCGGCAACTACGACGTCGCCAGCGTCGGCCCGCTGCGCACCGACCTGCGGCCGCTGGAGATCACCCAGCCGCACGGACCGTCGTTCACCGTC
Organism: Actinocrinis sp.; assembly: GCF_035653575.1. Taxonomy (GTDB): domain Bacteria; phylum Actinomycetota; class Actinomycetes; order Streptomycetales; family Catenulisporaceae; genus Actinocrinis. Next base: position 2,789 of record NZ_DASRBQ010000106.1, on the reverse strand, counting down.
ACCGGCCACGTCATCGAATGGCAGCGCTGGCGGCTGCACGCGCACATCGACGCCGTCGAGGGCCTGGTCATCAGCGACGTGTCCTACCTCGACGGCGAACGGCGCCGCTCCATCCTGCACCGCGCCGCGATCAGCGAAATGGTCGTGCCCTACGGCGACACCGGCAACGACTTCTACTTCCGCAACGTGTTCGACGCCGGGGAGTACAACCTCGGCAAGACCGTCGGCTCGCTGACCCTCGGCTGCGACTGCCTCGGCGAGATCCGCTACCTCGACGCCGTGCTCGCCGACGAGGCCGGCACCCCGCAGACCATCGCCAACGCCATCTGCATGCACGAGGAGGACTACGGCATCCTCTGGAAGCACTGGAACTTCCGCTACACCGAGCAGCCCGAAGTCCGCCGCTCCCGCCGCTTCGTCGTCTCCGCCATCCACACGATCGGCAACTACGAGTACGGCTTCTTCTGGTACTTCTACCTCGACGGCACCATACAGTTCGAAGCCAAGCTGACCGGCATCGTGCAAACCCGCGCCGTCGCGCCCGGAACGGCGCCCAAGTACGGCACGCTCGTCGCGCCCCAACTCGACGCGCCCAACCACCAGCACCTGTTCAACATGCGCATCGACCCGGAGATCGACGGCCCGGACAACACGGTCCTGGAAATCGACGCCGTCGGCCTGCCGATCGGCCCCGGCAACGAGCACGGCAACGCCATCGTCGCCCGCAAGACCGCGATCGCCAACGAGCGCGACGCACGCCGAGCGTGCAACCCGGCGACCGCTCGCACCTGGAAGGTCGTCAACCCGAACGTCACCAACCGCTTCGGCGAGCCGGTCGGCTACAAGCTCGTCCCGTTCACCGGCCCGACCCTCCTCGCCGCCCCGGAAAGCGACCTGGCCAAGCGCGCCGAGTTCGCCCGCCACCACCTCTGGGTCACCCGCTACGACCCCCACGAGATGCACGCGGCCGGCGACTACCCGAACCAGCACCCCGGCGACGGAATCGGCGCCTGGGTCACCCAGGAGCGCGACCTGGTCAACACCGACGTCGTCCTCTGGCACACCTTCGGCACCTCCCACCTACCGCGCCCCGAGGACTGGCCCATCATGCCGTGCGAATACGTCGGCTTCAGCCTCAAACCGGCCGGCTTCTTCGACCGCAACCCATCCCTGGACGTCCCACCACCCCAACACCACGGCACGGGACACTGTCACGTTGAGAGCGACTCCGAGCCCGACTCCGCCGCCACATGAACAGCGCCGCGCCGTGGCGGGCCATATCCACGGACGTTCGCGACCCCGCGATCCAACAGGCGCGTGCAGCCTCGCGCGAGCTACTCGCCGTGATAGAGCCGGTGCAGGTCGATCAGTTCGATGTCTGCGCGTCTCGCGGCGAGATCGACCAGCGCTGGAGTGAAGCCGCTGCGAGCGAGGAGCAGCAGTTTCGGCAGGCCGTTGATCCTTGCGCTGGGCAGGAGGCCGCGAAGATGCTCGAGTCGCTCAAGATGCGGCACGTCCATTGGGGTGCTGGTGGCTTTCGCTTCGCCGATGGCGGTGATCCTGTCGGCGGCGTGGGAGGTCGACTCGGTGACCACGACGTCGAGTTCGTGGCCTTGTTTGTGCTCGCGGCAGGCGATCTCGGTGGGTCGGACGTGCGTTGCGTATCCGCCTAGTGTGGTTTCGGAGGCGTGCTCGAGACACCAGGCGCGGGCGAGGTCTTCGAAGTGAGGCCCGAGGACCCGGCTGTCTACGGTGTCGGCGTTCGCGGCCCAGACGCGTTCAGCTCGGCCCGCCACGAGTTCAGGTTCGTGGCGGGCGATCAGTAGCTGGTAGAGGCGGATCACGGGTTCGGTGATCTGGAACACGCTGCGCTTGTCGCGCAGGGCGTCGTCGATCTGGGTGACGAGTCCGATGTCCTGGAGGCCGGACAGGAGGTGCGCGAGCGCACCGCTTTGCCGGCCGAGAGTAGCTGCGATCTCCGAGCGTCTGTGGTGGCCGGCGGCGATGGCGGCGAGGGTGGCGGCGTAGGAGGTCGGATCCGCGATCGAGGGCTCTTCGCGCAGGAGCAGGCTTCCCTCGCGGAACATCGCGGAGGCCGGGTTCAGCAGGCGGCGAGCCACCCAGGCGGCGAGACCCTCGACGCCGGCCGGTCCTTCGCCTCCGCACATCTCCAGATACGCGGGCGTTCCACCGACCAGCGCGTTGACCTGGAACGCCAAGTCCGGATCATGCTCGAGTCCCCAGAATCCGGCGGCTTCTCTGAATCCGAAGGGACGCACCACGAGTTCGAGGGTCGCCCGGCCGCGCAGCGGTGCGCTGCCGCTGAGAAGTTGGGACATGGTGGTCAGGGCGCTTCCGCAGAGGATGAGCCGGGTGCGGGTGTTCTCCTTCGCGAAGCTCAGCGGGCTCAGCGCGTGCTGAAGGTAAGAAGGTAGGGTCGGTGTTACGGCCGAAAGGTACGGGAACTCGTCGATGATCACGGGTGCCGGAAACTCGGTGCCGAAGCGCATGAGCTCGTCCAGCGCCTCGCGCCACGAGGTGAACAGGACCGGCTGGCGAAGACCGCGGAAGGCGGCGTAGGCGGCGCCGAGGTCCACGAGATTCTGCAGCTCGGTCTGCTGCGTGGCCGCGAACAGGAATCCGCCGGTTTGCCGGGCGAGCAGCTCGAGCAGGAGGGTCTTCCCCTGTCGGCGGCGCCCGTAGACCAGGCCGAGCGTCGCGCCGGGCCGGGCGGACGAAGCGAACTCCGTCAGGTCCCGCCACTCGGTATCGCGACCGAACAGGCGCAT
>NZ_DASRBQ010000105.1:0-48451 GCF_035653575.1 Actinocrinis sp. | reverse complement strand
GGGGGTGACCCATCCTTCCGCGCCGAGGATGGAAAGTCCTTGGCGCAGCATGTTGACGGCCACGCCGAAGGTTTCGGCGAGGGTCTTCTCACTGGGCAGGTAGACGCCTGCGGGGTAGGTGCCCCGGTCGATCTCGGCGCGTAGCTGCCGGGCGATCCGCTCGGGCAAAGGGCGCTCGGTGCGGGTCGCGGGGTCAAAGGCCATCCTTCAGCCTCCCTCTAACCCGCCGGGGACGGGCGGGTGAGTCTGGGTCCGGTGGTCGGCCGGACAGCTTGTCAACACGTTGCCGGTACTCCTAGTACCGGAACAAAAGGTTCCGGTTGATGAGGTCAGCATAAAGGCTCGCTGCAATCGGCGAAAGCGTGCTACCTTCAGAACCTACCTATTGCAGAGCATGCTGCAATAGCGAGTGATGGAGGCATGTCCTGATGAGTCCCCGAAATCTTCCAATCTGTGAGCACAAGCTCACTACCGCCATCTGCGCATCCGTGCCGCAGGTGCGCGCGGACCGCCTGACGGGCGAGATCCGAACTGACCGCACGAGCGGTCTGCCGCAGTACGAGGTGTTCGTGCTGGTCAGCTTCGTGGACGAGCGCGAACCGTCCGTGATCAACGTGCGGGTGCCGGGTGAGCCGGTGGGCCTGGAGATCGGCAAGCCGGTGCGGCTGTTCGACCTGTACGAGCGTAAATGGGAGGTGGACGGGCGCTCGGGCGAGAACTACACGGTCTCGGCGATCACGGCGGCCGATCCGGCTCCCTCCCCCGCTCCTGCGGCGACGGCACCTGCCGACTCCTCCGCTGCGGGTCGGGGCGGGGGTAAGGCGGCGGCCTCATGACCGGCGGCAGGGGCGCACCCCTGGGGCGCGAGGAAGCGTTGGAGCGGGTGCGGACACAGTTCGTGCTCGTGGTCGAGCACTTCGCGCACCTTCAGGCGGCGACCAGTGATCGCGACCGGCGGTCGGAGCTCAACACGCTGACCGGCTGTGCCTTGGAACTGCGCGACCGCACGTCGGATGCGTATGAGGCGCTGGAGCTGGCGGCCGATGAGGACGGGATCGCGCGGGGGGTGCTGGAGTGATCGGCAACGTCCTGCTGGGGCTGCTGGCGCTGCTGGCGGCCTGGGTCGCGGCGGGTTCGTTCCTGCGGGAGCGCAACCCTACGTGGTACTGGCTGGCGGTCGGCTACCCGGTCACGGTCGTGCGGATGTACTGGCATTGGCGGGCGCTGTGTATGCAGCGGGGCTTGACCGGCCCGGCTGGGGCGAACCGGCTGCTGTTCGGCGGGTACAGCGTGCAGGCTCAGGCGGTGCGTCCGCCGATCCCCCGGTTGATCGTCGGGCGGGCCACGCGCGACGGCCTGACGGCTCGGGTGCTGATGCTGGCGGGTCAGGAGCCGAAGGAGTTCGCGGCCTGCGCGGGTGCGATGGAACAGATCTGGCGCGTGCACACGGTGCGGGTGAGCAAACCGCAACGGCGCTGGGTGCAGTTGCGGCTGTACCACTCCGACCCGATTCCGGGGGTGGTGGTGCGGGATGACAGCGTTCCGCCACCTCGGCCGGACCCGTCGCAGCGCCCTACCAAGGAGATGCGGCTGGCCCCGGTGGTCGGCATCCGGGAAACCGGCGTGGCGTGGGTGCTGGACTTCCGGCGCTCGCCGCACCTGATGGTGGTCGGGATCACCCTCTCGGGAAAATCCACCTTCTTGCACGCGGTGGTGGTGGCGCTCGCGCCGCTGCCGGTCGCGCTGGTCGGCATCGATTTGAAGGGCGGGCTTGAGCTCTCGGTCTATGGACCGCGCTTGTCGGGTCTCGCCACGGACAAGAAGGAGGCGGCGGACCTGCTTGAGGATCTGCTGACTGTGACGCAGGAGCGGATGGCGGACTGCCGCGCGGCCAGAGTGCAGAACGTCTGGTCTCTGCCGGTGGTACCGGTCCCGGTGTTCGTGTTCGTCGACGAGGTGGCGGAGCTGTATCTCCAGTCGAGCCGGGATGACAAGCCGTTGCGGGACCGGTGCGCGAGTGCGTTGCTGCGGCTGGCGCAGATCGGGGCCTCGCTCGGGGTGCACCTGGTCGTGTCGGGTCAGCGCATCGGCTCGGACCTGGGTCCGGGTGTCACGGCGCTGCGCGCTCAGCTCGGCGGGCGGGTGTGTCATCGGGTCGCGGATGCGGAGACGGCGGAGATGACCCTAGGGGACATCGCGCCCGAAGCGGTCACTGTGGCGCTTCAGCTCACCGCCGGACATCAGGGGTTCGCGGTGGCGACCGATGACGCGGGCGGCTGGTCGCGGGTGCGCTCGGTGCTCACCACGGCGGAAGAGGCGTCGGCGGCTGCGGCCCGGTACACGGCGCTCACGCCGAATCTGCCGGGCATCACCCGGCCCGACTACACGAGGGGTGATCTCTCATGGTCGTGACGCTGGCGCTGATCTTCATGGTTCTCGCGTTCATGGTCGAGCGCGGGCGGCGGGTGACCGCCGTGGAGGCGTGGATTCTGTTCCTGGCCGGGGTGCTGTTCTGGGCCTCAGGGATCGGGGCGAGTATCTGGGTCCTGATCGACTCGGTGTTCCACGCGGTCGGGGGGCACTAGTGAGTGATCATCTCTGGGCGGTCGCTCACCTCGTCCTCGCGGAGCAGCGTCGGCAGCTCGATTTCCGGCGGGCGCGGGTGTGCCGCTCCTGCCGGGGCTGGGGCGAGCGGCGCAAGGCGCTTTGGTGGCGCGGCTTCAAGACGTGTCGTGTGTGCCACGGCCGGGGAATGCTCGGAGGCTGACATGCCGGACCGTCGCCACAGGCGCATCAAGCGTCGGCCGCTTCAAAGGTGTCCCGACTGTCAGGGTCGGGGCTTATCGAAGAGCACCGCGTACGTCGCCCAATGCGGCGCATGCCAGGGCGCGGGCTCTCTCCGAAGGTAAGGCGCAATCCCAACGATCAACGACGGGTCCGGCGCGCACGCAGCATCCAGCATCGCGCCGAACTCGGACCTTTCCACGGCTCGAAACGGGCCACACACGAAGATGCGAGGTAGCAACTCATGTCCGAACAGGACCAGGATTACCAACTGCCGCAGGGTGCGGCGTGGTCGCCGCCGGAGACGGTGGCGGGTGGCTGGGGCGGCGGCGGTTCGCTTCCGCCGGACCGGCCGTCTCCCCCTCCCCCGGAGCCGGAGGAGCACCGCAACCGTACGCGGGTCGCGGTGACGATCGCGGCGCTCGTCGCCACGGTGGGCGCGGTGGTGCTCGGATTCGTGCTCACCAGCGGTCACAGCTCGCACGGAGCGAGCGGGAACACGGCGGCGGGTCGGCCGAACGTGGCGATCGATCCGCCCTCGTCCGGCGCGGCGGGCGCGGTGCCTTCGGGTTCGCCGACGGCGACGCTGAGCGTGCCTGCGGCTCCGCCGACCCTGAGTCAGGCTCAGGCGATGGCGTCGGCTCAGGCGGCTGAGAAGGCGTTCGCTCCCCCGACCAGTGTTCCCGGCGACGTGCCGGGTTACAGCGGGTCGGCCGCGCTGGATGCGGTCACGCTGCCGCCGTTCCTGACGCTGCAAGTGCCCTCGGTGCAGGCGAAGGACGCCAAGGGTCAGGCGATGGCAGATGCGTTCACGCTGATGCTCAAGGCGTGGGCTGAAGCGTGGGCGGCAGGCAACACCGCTGACCCGCGTTACGACACCCTGTGCGCGGACCAGTGCCGCACGGTGCTGGATCCGGCCGTGACGCTGTGGAAGAACGCGAACATCGTTCCGGCGGGGACGCTGCGGTTCTTCAACCTGGCCGGTGGTCTGGCCAAGGGCAATGACCAGTCCGGGGAGGCGGGGGTGTGTGTTGATGACAGCGCACTGACGGCGTTCCGGGGCGGCTCGACGTATATCGACCCGTATCCGCTGGGTCAGCCTGAGCTGCTGGTCTTCGGGCTGGTCTTTGACAAGGCCGTGGGCCACTGGGTCGCTACGGAGGCGTACGCCAGTCCGGGCGACTCGTACTGCGCTCAGGACACCGGCAGCGCGAGTTAGGCCGACCGTTTCCGGATGACGTAAGGGCGGTCCCGGTCTTGACGTAACGCGTCGCGGTCGGGGCCGCAGTCTTCCCGCGAGGTTACCGGCGCCGCTGCCCCCGCTATTGGGGCCGCGGCTCCGGTGGCCGGACCGGACCACCCTTCACGCAACGGCGCTGGTACGTAGGCGGCCGGCGTCGGGGTCTGCCTGAACTGACCACGGCGGATGCCGTGCCCCCGAGGCCGGCGGCCGGACTAGATCGACGAGAGACAACCCACGGATACGGAGGTGCCATGGCGATTCGCGCTCCGCCAGTGATCGTTGCGCGGCCTTTTGGGCCGCTTGGGGAAGCAAGGGGATAGCTGTGTCTACGGGCTTTGTTGTTGTGGTGACCGGTCGCGCTTTCGGCCGGGAGATCGGGGCGGGTCGGGCGTGGCGGCCCGGTGGGGATGCTGAGTCACCGAAGGTGGCCGCTCCCGCCCTAAACGATCATGGCCTCGGGGGTGGGGCCTGATGATTGACGCGGGTGAGTTCGCCGCGCTGCTGGGGCCGGATTTCGCGGCGTGGCTACATCAGATGGAACGGCTGGGTGGCTGCGCGGCTCCGGTGTATCTGGTGGGGCACACGATCACGCGGGACGCGGCTACCGGTGACGTGTTGCACGTGTTCACCTCGGCGTCTCAGCCCTATGGGCGTTTCGCGGTGGGGTGCCGCAACCGGCGCGAGAGCGTGTGCCTGTCGTGCGCGTTCCTGCACCACGGGGACACGTATCAGATCGTTGTCTCCGGATTGGCCGGGGGCAAGGGTGTGCCGGTCGATGTGGTGTCGCACCCTCGGGTGTTCGTGACGCTGACGGCTCCGAGCTTCGGGGCGGTGCATCGTGCGGCCGGTGCGGACGGGGCGCGGTGTCGTCCTCGGCGCGGGGGTGGGGTGTGCGCGCACGGGGCGGCGCTTTCGTGTTCGGCGCGTCACGCGGATGCTGATCCGCTCGTCGGGGTGCCGCTTTGCGCGGAGTGCTACGACTACGCGGGCGCGGTGTTGTGGAACGCCAGTCTGGGGCGGCTGTGGCATGACGCAGTGATCTACACCCGGCGGGAGCTGGCCAAGTCGGCGGGTATCGCGGTGCGGGCGCTGCGTGAGCATGCGCGGGTGAGCTTCGCGAAGGTGGTGGAGTTCCAGCGGCGGGGCTCGGTGCACCTGCACGCGGTGGTGCGGATCGACGGGCCGGGCGGGCCGGATGATCCCGCCCCGTCGTGGGCGTCTGCGGTGATGCTCGGGGATGCGGTGGCGGCGGCCGTGGCGCGGGTGCGCAAGGTGCTGCCGAAACCGGTACTCGGGGTCACTGGCGACGGCTTGCGTGGCGCTGTTCGGGCGGAGGTTGGATCGAAACTCGTACCGGGGGTCACTGGACAGACCATCGGCGAGCGGGTCTTGACCTTTGGCGCTCGGCTCGATGTGCAGGAGATCAGGGCCGGAACGGCGCTCGACGGGCTCTCGGATGCGGCGGTGGCGGCGTATGTCGCCAAGTACGTGACGAAAGGCGATATCGCGGGCCTGGTGTTGCCGCACCGGTTGCGCAGCGAACGGCAGATCGACGCGACGCCGGGCCTGACGGAGCATGCGCGGCAGCTGATGCGTACCGCGTTCGAGCTTGGCGGCCTTGAGCCGTACGAAGATCTCAGGTTGCGTACGTGGGCACATCAGCTGGGGTTTCGCGGCCACATTCTGACCAAGAGCCTGCGATATTCGACCACGTACACGGCGCTGCGCGCGGCTCGGGCGACCTTCCATCGCGCCGGGTCGGATGACGGGGCGCAGACGGTCACGGAAAGCGTGTGGCGGCTCGATCACGTCGGGCACACGCCGAGTGAAGCTGCGTTGGCGCGGGCGATCGCGTCCGAGACGCGCGCTGCGCGAGCCGCCAAGCGGAAGCAGACACACGCGGACCGGCGCGCCTGGGCGGGTGGGCGGGTAAGCGCGGCATCCGGTCGCCGGCCTGGCGCTGACCGCGACCAAACCCGCGCGCCACGGGGGCCGGGTGGGGAACCGTGACGGAAGATCCCCCGGAGGTTGACAAGCCGCTGACGAGGGGTACTCATGATCCAACGGACCGTGACTATCACCTGCGGCGCGTGTGCGCCTCGTTCGATACGACGATCAGTGCGGCGGGAGCGAAGCGCCTGGTGGAACTGCTCGGACGGGATGAAGATCGGGAACGGTTGGCAGAGCAGTGACACGCGGCGGGGCGGCCCGGAACCTACCGGACCGCCCCTGCTCGTCGGCTCAGATCACAGCTTGTTCTGCTTGATGTTGATGCGGCTGTAGTCGAACACGCCGCGCCCGGCGGTCGTCTCGTCAATGACAATTTCAGCGAACAGATACCGGAGAACCGCGTTCATCCGGGCGTAGTCCTTCGCCTCTCTAAGCTCCTTCCACCGGGGCCGCGCGTTCGCACCGGTCAACCCCTTGAGGATTTCGGCGGTGGGCCGGGCAACCGTGGTCGGCTGGTGCTTCTTGATCCGCTGCTCGATCGTCTTCTTCATCTGCCGGTACTCCGCCAGCGTGATTTCTTCGGCCTGCCACATCTCCTTGGCCTCGGCAAGCTCGGCGCGGTCCTTCTTGATCGCTTCCTCGTCCGCGTCGCTAGGAATGGTCTCGATCAACCGGCCTTCGGGGTTGAGCTTTTCCAACAGGTCCAGGGCCGCGTCAATGACGAACTCTTCAAGCTTCTTTGCGCCAATCGCGCGCTTGCACTGCGCCTCGTCGTTGCGCTGGTGACGACTGCACTTGTACTGAGGGCTGTTGCCCTTGGAACCAGACATGTGCGTGGTGCATCGCTTGCAGACCACGATGCCGCGCAACAGGTAGAACCGCTTGTCAACCAAAGCCGCGTTGTGAGCGGCGGCGCGGTAGGCGCGACGCTCCTGCACTTCCTTGAACATGCCCTCAGTGATGATTGCGGGCCAGGCTCCGCGTCCTATCTCCTGTCCCCGGAAGGTGCGGATGCCCGCAACGTGACGGCTGTCAAGCTGCTGACGAACCGACTGCTCATGCCACTTGTTCCCGAGAGCAGTCGTGATCCCCCGCGCGTTGAGATCCTTCGCGATGTCGTTCGGAAGATCACCGTTCAGGTACCGAGTGAAGATCTCCTTAACGATCTTCGCCTCATCCTCGACGATTTCCATACCGTCTGCGGTGTAGCCGAAACGGCGCTTGCCCGTGTGCGGCTTGCCTGATGCGGCCTTGTCCACCATGAAGTCAAGCATGCGCCGTGAGGTGTCGTCGGAGGAACGGCACGCGTGCGCTACCTCGATCCGCAGGAAAAACCGGTCGTCCGGGTCGCTCAGATCGCGCTGGTTGGCCTGGCCGTGAAGATTGATCTCCCGCTCGTCGGCAATCTGCAACAGCTCTTCAAGGTCATGCGGCTGCCTCATCAGCCGGTCGGGGTGGTAGCACAGAATGTGCTGGATCTCTCCGGCCTTCGCCGCTTCAAGCAACTTGTCCCAACCGGGACGTTTGCGGTTGCGCTTCCACGCGGACCGGTTGTTGTCCACAAACACGTGATCCGGAGAGATCACCAAACCCAAGCGCTGCGCCACCTCGGCGCAGATGCGCTCCTGACGGTCCACCCCCGTTTGGTCCTCGTCGTTGACGTGCGAGATCCGGCAATAGATCGCGCCCGGCTCACCCGTCCAGTCCCTACGCGAGTGCTTGCCGGAGCGTGAACCGTGGGCGCGCGCCACGGCTCGCGCTCGGTCGGAAAGCCGCTGCTGATCTGCGGTCATGGTCTCGGTGTGCAAGTTCGTCCCCATAGATACTAGGGTACCAACAAGCTATGACTTGAGTCATCATCAGGAAGCCGACGACCACCAGCGCGGGGGCCGCGGCCTGCTGGGGGACGACCGTGGCCAGCGGGGTGAGGAACGAGGTCAGGCCGAGCAGGATGCCGGTCACGATCGAGGCGAGGCCGGTGCGGGCGCCCTCGCCGACGCCGGCCGCGGACTCGACGAAGGTCGTGTTGGAGCTGGCCGAGCCGAGGCCTCCGGCGGCCGCCGCGAGGCCGTCGATGAACAGGACCCGGCCGATGTTGGGCACGTTGCCCTGTTCGTCGAGCAGGCCCGCCTCGGAGGTGACGCCGACGATCGTGCCCATCGCGTCGAAGAAGTCGGAGAGGATCAGGGTGAAGATGAACACGACCGCGGTGACCACGCCGGCGTGGACGAAGCCGCCGAACAGCGAGACGTGGCCGATCAGGCCGAAGTCCGGCGTGGAGACCACGGAGTGCGGCCACTTCGGCTGGATCAGGCCCCAGTCCGCCGCCTTGAGGTGCGCCGCGTAGTTGATGATGATCGCGAGGATCGTGGTGCCGACGATGGAGATCAGGATCGCTCCGGGCATCCGCCGCACCAGCAGCACGAAGGTCACCAGCACGCCGACGCAGAAGACCAGGATCGGCCAGCCGGTCAGCTCGCCGTTGTTGCCGAGCTGGACGGGCACCGTGGACTGCGCGGCGTCCGGGATGCGGGTGACGAAGCCGGCGTCGACCAGGCCGATCAGCGCGATGAACAGGCCGATGCCGACGCCGATCGCCTTCTTCATCGGCACCGGGATGGCGTCCATGATCAGCTTGCGCAGGCCGGTGACGACGAGCAGGCAGATGCCGAGGCCTTCGAGCACCACCAGGCCCATCGCGTCCTGCCAGGACATCGTGGGCGCGATGGTGAACGCGACCACGCCGTTGAGCCCGAGCCCGGCGGCGATGGCCAGCGGCAGGTTTCCGCCGATGCCCATGATCAGCGTCATCACCCCGGCGACGACCGCCGTGGCGGCGGTGAGCTGGCCGAGGTTGAGGGTGTGCCCGTATAGGTCCTTGCCGCTGGCCAGGATGATCGGGTTGAGCACCACGATGTAGGCCAGGGCGAAGAAGGTGGCGATCCCGCCGCGCACTTCGCGCACCACCGAGGTGCCGCGCTCGCTCAGGCGGAAGTAACGGTCCAGCACGTTGCCGGGTGAGGAGCCGGGCGGAGCGTCGAGCGTCGTGGACATCGGCAGCAATCCCTTTGTGTCGTCGAGCAGTCTGGGGCGTCCAGCTGTGGGTGGTCGGCGTGCACGCGCACGGGTTGGTGTACGGCCGGGGCCAGGGTTCCATAGGCTGATTACCGTGACTGTTCCCCGTGATCAAGAAATGGCATCGGATCCGCCTCGGAACGGGCAATCCGAGGATGACGGAATCGGCGATGCATTAACGCAGCGTGCCGATTCGGAACGCGCAGACGCAGACGCCGCCAGCGCTGCCGCGGGGCGTGTCGAGATTGAGCCGATGGAGACCAACGACGTACTCATCGTCGCCATCGGTACCGCACTGTTCGCGGTGGCCTTCGTCGTGCTGCTCGCGCTACGCAGCTCGTTGGAGCGTTCAGGACACGGACGCTGGCCGTGGATCGCCCTTTCGGGGGCACTGCTTGGCCTGGTCGGCCTGGTGTACTGCCGCCGCCGTCAGCAAAGGATGTCCAAAGTCAACGCACAGTAGTCGCCCGACTGCACCAACATCCATATACTGTGTGGTGTGGAATCACCACGCTCCGCAGCGAGCAGTCCAAGGACGGGCGCCATGATGGCACTGTGCCCAGACTGCGACGGGCAGGGCCGCACCATTGTGACTTTCGGGTTGCTCCGCGGCGCCGGCGTACGGTCGACGCGCGTTTTGGAGACGGTGGCCCTGCGCGAATGCGCGGTCTGCAACGGCGTGGGTTGGTACGACCCGATCCACGGCAGATAGGCAGCTGAATAGAGCGGCGCACGACTGGTGGCCGCGCAGCAGCAGGTCACGCCAGTCGTGGGTGGTGGACGGCCGCAGGAGGCAGCGTCGGCCGGGGCGGCCTATCCCGTCAGTGAATCAGTGAAGTCGGGCTGTTCCCGTCAGCGCGGACCGTTCTCCTCAGGAGTGGCCGAGTTCGGCTTCCTCGTCGGTGAACTCCGCGTCCTCGCTCTGCTCGCCGGCCCCGTCCGCGTGCACCGATCCGGTCGGGTGCAGCTGGACCTGGTCCACCGCGTACTCGTCCACGATCGGCTCGCCGAGTTCGGCCGCGTCGGGCACGACGGCGGCCTCCGAGTGGCCGCCACAGCCGAAGTCCAGCGCGACGACGTGGCCGTCGGCCGGGGAGTACTCGTTCGCGCAGACGCCGAAGGCCTGGCTCAGCGTGCCGCGCAGGGCGGTGAGGAAGCCGCAGCTGGCGCAGCTCGCCGGGGCGGCCTGGGCGATCGGGGCGGCCGCGCCGAAGGACTCGCTCCACCGGTCGGCGGCCATCTGGCGGCCCGTCAGGGACAGCACCCGCGCGCGGCCGAGGCCGAGCTCGAAGGCGATCAGCGGCAGGCTGTCGCGCTGCGGCCAGTCCGGGTCGGCGTCGCCCGCGGGGATCGGCGGCGCGTCGCGCAGCGGCTTCGGCTCCGTGTCGTCCGCGCCGGTGTAGCCGGGCTCGAGGCGCACGTCGTCGGCCGCGGTCGGCAGCAGATCGCCGACGCCGATGTCGCCAGGCTGGATCCGCTCGCTCCACGGCAGCCAGCGCGGGGCCAGGATCGCGCCTTCGCCGGGCAGCAGCACGGTCTCGTCGACGGTCACCTGCTTCGAGCGCGCGGCGCGGGTCACGGTGACGGCCCAGCGCCAGCCTGCATAGCCGCGCTCCTGGGCCGCGAAGTAGTGCGTCACCGTGCGCTCGCCCTCGGCGGTCACGCCCTGGTGTTCACCGACCCGGCCGATGCCGGCCACGTCCTCGGCGGCGGCGAAGGCGAGATCGACCGCCTCGGCGCATGCCTGGTCCAGCACGGGGGTACGGCTCGGCCTGGTCCTGGTCGTCGCGCTCACGGGGTCGATGTTAGTCGTTCCGGGATGCCTCTGGCGGACACGAGACAACAAAGGCGATGACGCGCGAGGATAGGTAGGTGAGCATTGGTAGGCGGGACCCTCGCGGCTATGGGGAGGGGCAGCCGGACGCTGAGGCACCGACCGAGCGTCTGACGCTGCCGGAGCAGGGTGCCGGTACACAAGATCCGAACATTCGAGCCGCCGCGTCTGAGTCTGTTGGCATAAGGGTCAACAAGCCACTGATTACGCGTCGACCCGATGAGCGTTGGTCGCGCACGCAGCCGGTGAATGAATCTTCCACGCAGGCGAGTGAGGAAAGAAGGGGGTCGGCAGGAACAGCCGGGTCTCACGACGTCACACAGCCGGTTGACCCGACACTTGCGGCGCAGTTGACCGAACGACTCACGCCGACCTCATCGCCTGACGCACCGACAGCTTCCTTCGCCACGCCGGATGATCCGACGGTCGTCACCCCGGGCCTGGATTCCACGCGCGTGGGGGCGCCCGATCCGGAGGATCCGGTTCACCGCGGTGTGCGTGCGTTCCGGCGCTCGGCCGGACGCGGGTTGGACGCTGCCGACGCGGTCTATGGACGCATCCAGCGCGTTACGCATGCTGAGGGTGCTGGCGAGTCCGGACTTGCGCATGTGCTGGAGATGGGCGCCGTCATCGGCGCCGGCGACATCCTGGTCACGCTCGCGCTCGCCAACTCGCTGTTCTTCTCGGTGCAGCCGACCGAGGCGCGCTCGAAGGTCGCGCTTTATCTGCTGATCACCATGGTTCCGTTCACGCTGCTGGCGCCGCTGATCGGGCCGCTGCTGGACCGGCTGCGCGGCGGCCGGCGCTTCGCGATGGCGGTGACGGCGCTGATCCGCGCGCTGCTGTGCCTCGTGATGGCCAAGACGATCAGCGGTGGCGGGCTGGCGCTCTACCCGGCCGCGTTCGGGTGCCTGGCCGCGTCCAAGGCGTACGGCGTTAGCAGGGCGGCGGTCATCCCGCGCGTGCTGCCGCAGGGAACGACGCTGGTGCGGGCCAATTCGCGGATCTCCATGACCGCGCTGGCGGCCACGATCATCGCCACCCCGATCGGCCTTGGCCTCGGTGCCATCGGCCCGGCCTGGACGCTGAGCTTCGCCGCGCTGGTGTTCTTCCTGGGCACCTGGCTGGCGATCCGGCTGCCCAAGATCGTCGACTCGAATGAGGGCGAGGTGAAGGCGCAGCTGCGCAAGCGGGATCGCGGCCCGGACGCCACGCTCGCCGAATCGATGCCCGACCGGCGGCTGCGCTCGGTCGGCCCCTCGGTGGTACTCGCGCTGCGCGCCAACGCGACGCTGCGGGCCTTCTCCGGCTTCCTCAGCCTCTTCATCGCGTTCCTGGTGCGCCGTCACCCGCTCGGCGGGCTCAAGGATCTGACCGCGGTCGGCATCTTCGCGGCGGCGGTGTTCGTCGGCAGCGCGCTCGGCTCGGTGCTCGGCAAGCTGCTGCGGTCCGGGGCCCCGGAGACCATCATCACCGCCTCACTGGCGCTCGCGTCGGTGACGTCGATCATCGCCGCGTTCTTCTACGGCCTGCCGATGGTGCTGGTCCTGGGCGCGGTGACCGGCATGGCCCCGTCGCTTTCGAAGCTCTCGCTGGACGCGTTGCTGCAACGCGACACGCTGGAACGGGTGCGTACGTCGGCGTTCGCGCGCTCGGAGACGCTGCTGCAGCTCGCGTGGGTGCTCGGCGGCGCGCTCGGGCTCGCGCTGCCCTCCAACGGCGTGCTCGGCCTGAGCCTTGGCGCGGTCGGGCTGAGCGTCATGGCGCTCTTGACCACCAAGGCGCTATACGACCTGCGGTGGCAGCCGGGAGTGTCTGAGGTAGCGTCCTGAGGGTGAGACCCGACCGCGGTATGCCTGCACCGATAAAGCCGAATCGCACTAAACGCTGCCTGATCGTCACAGCAGTCGAGGCCGAGCGAGACGCGTTCGAGCGGGGCTTGGTGGAGTTGCCGGAGGAACGTCGCGCGTCGGTCACGCTGCTGGTTGGCGGCGTGACGGCGGCCGTGGCCGCGGCGGCGACGGCGGTGGCGCTAGCGCGCGAGCCGTTCGACCTCGTGGTCAGCGCGGGGATCGGGGGCGTGTTCCCGGAGTCGGGCGGGCTCGGGGATTTGTTGATCGCGGAGCGGATCATCGCGGCGGATCTCGGCGCGGATGGTCCCGAGGGCTTCCAGTCCGTGGAAGAGCTCGGGTTCGGTACGACAGTGATCGATTCGTTGGCGCTAGACGGGCTCAAGGCCGTTGGCGGACGCGATGCGGTACGCGGCGACATGCTGACAGTGAGCACCGGTACAGGCACAGCGGAGCGCGCGGCCTGGCTGCGTACGCGTTACCCGGCCGCAGTAGGCGAGGCCATGGAGGGTTACGGTGTGGCGGTGGCCGCCGCGCAGTTCGCTCTGCCGGTCGCCGAGGTCCGGGCGGCTTCGAACCTGGTCGGTCCGCGTGACCGCTCGGCCTGGCGGATCGGCGAGGCACTGAGCACGCTGACCGCGGCGGCAGTGCCGATCGTGGAAGGACTTCTGGGGTGACTGAGACGCTGAGCATCGCGTACTCGCCGTGCCCGAATGACACGTTCGTCTTCCATGCCTGGTCGCATGGCCTGATCGAGGGTGCGCCGCGCATCGAGGTCACACACGCCGACATCGACGTGACCAACAACCTGGTCCGCGAGGGTGGCCTTGATGTGATGAAGATCTCGTATGCTGCGCTGCCCGAGGCGCTCGATGAGTACGTGCTGCTCCCGTGCGGCGGGGCCCTCGGGCGCGGCTGCGGGCCGCTGGTGCTCACCGGCCCCGGCGGCGCGGACGACGAGTCTTCCGGCCCCGATCTGGCCGGTAAGACCGTGGCGGTGCCGAGCCTCAAGTCGACCGCTTACCTGCTCTTCCAGCGTTGGGCGCAGGATCAGGTCACCGGCGGCGTCGGCGGCCTCGGCGAGATCCGGGTGCTGCCCTTTCACGAGATCATGCCGGCGGTGCGCGACGGGCTCGTAGACGCGGGGCTCGTGATCCACGAGGCGCGCTTCACCTATCCGGACTTCGGCCTGCGCCGCCTCGCGGACCTCGGCGACTGGTGGGAGAGCGTGACCGGCGCGCCGATCCCGCTCGGCGCGATCGTGGCCCGCCGCGCGCTCGGCCCGGAGCGGATCGCCGAGATCAGCCGGGTCGTGCGGGCGAGCGTGGACTACGCCTTCGCGAACCCCGAGGCGTCCCGCGACTACGTGATGGAGCAGGCGCAGGAACTCGACCCCGAGGTCGCGAAGGCGCACATCGCGCTCTACGTGAACGAATTCACCCGCGACCTCGGACCCGAGGGCTACGCGGCCGTGCGCCGGCTGCTCGGCGACACGCTGCCTGAGGGCACGGTGTTAGAGCTCGCCTGATGCCCCGGCGGCGCGTCCCAGGCGAGACTCTCCAACCAGGGCCTAGGCGTCCAGCTGATCGGCGACGGCGCGCAGCAGCTTGGCCACCTTCTGGGCCGCCTCCCGGTCCGGGTACTTGCCGCGGCGCAGCGTGTTCGAGGTGTGGTCGAGCACCTTGATCACGTCCTCGACGATGACGACGAGCTCATCGGCCGGTTTGCGGGTCGCGGCGGCGACGGACGGCCTGGCGTCCAGCAGGTGCAGGTTCAGCGCGCTCTCGCCGCGGCGGCCCTCGGCTACTCCGAACTCCACCCGCTGGCCCGGCTTGAGCGCGGTCGTCCCGGCGGGCAGAGCCGAGGAGTGGACGTGGACATCGCCGCCGTCATCGCGCGTGATGAATCCGTAACCCTTGTCGGCGTTGTACCACTTCACCTTGCCGGTTGGCACGGGACTACCTCATCCGTCTTGTCGTCGCTGGAGTGCTTGCAGAGCCCGCGCCAGGCGCGGTCGACCGGGTGGCGCCGTTCCGATTCGCGTCACCCTGATGAGTTAAGGCTAGCTGGCGATCAACCGACGGTCACCATGGTTACCCACGCACGTTACCGAACTCGTCGGTTCTCGATCGGACCAACGAGACAGCCCGTCCGGTCGTTCCCCTACTAGAGTAAGGCCACCCTAAGTAACAATCCATCACGGGGCGGTCACGCAGTGCTGCAACGCGAACGGGCCGACTACGCCGGCTGCGCCGCGATCTGCCGCCAGCTCGGCGAGCCGCTGATCGGCACGGCGCCGACCGCCGCCGTCGGATGGCTGCTCATCGAGCATCCGGGGCCGTGGCCGGCCTTTGGTCTGCCTCAAGACGTGCCCGTGCCGATCGCCCGGTTCGCCGACCACGCCCTCGAACACGGCGTGCGCACGCAGCTGATCCGGCGGCCGGATCGGACGGGACGTCAGATCGGCGCGCCGACCGTGATGGTCGGCGGCGGCGCGCCCGGCCACAGATGGCTTGAACGGCGCACTCTGACGGACCCTCAGGCGCTGGGTGAACTGGATCCGGCTCGCATCGCCCGATCGTCGCCGCCGGGCTTCGGCACCCCGGTCGATACGGCGCTGCTGGTCTGCACGCACGGCCGGCGCGAGGTGTGTTGCGCGAAGTTCGGCGGGCCGGTGGCTCGGGCGCTGGCCGCGCGCTTTGGGCCTGTGGTGTGGGAGACGACACATGTGGGTGGTGACCGCTTCGCCGCGAACCTCGTTGTGCTGCCGACCGGTGCGTACTACGGCCGGTTGGACCCGGACGACGCGGTTCGCGTCGCCGAGGCCGCCTTGAGCGATCGGGTGGCGCTAGACCGGTTCCGGGGCAGCGCCGGGCTTCCTGCGGCGGCGCAGGCGGCAGAGTGCCTGTTACGGCGCGCGCTCGGGGCGGTGGAAGAAAGCGCCGTGCGGTACGTCGACCAGCGTGACGATGACGGCGAGGCGCATGGCTCAGATACCGCAGCTGAGGATCAGTCAGCCAGCGCGGCGTACCGCGTCCACCGGGTGCGGTTCGACGTCACCGGCCTGGGGGCGCACACGGTTACGCTGGCGCGCCATGAGGCCACATGTCCGCGACTGACTTCGTGCAGTGCGGGTACCGTCGAGACGCCGACCGGTTACCGGCTGCTCGGGATCGCCGGGCCGTTGGCGGACCCGGCCGGCGCACGCATGGTCACAGCTGGCGCGTGATGCCCCGGGCCAGCCGCCAGCCCAAGAACAGCGCGGCCAGCAGCGCGGCGATCCTCGGCAGGGTGCCGAAGAAGGAGGCTGCGCCGGACAACAGGTCCGAGGTGTTCACCGCGGTTCCGCCCCAGAAGCCGTGCTGGTGCAGCCAGAACCCGAACGCGTAGACCAGCCCGGTCGCGACCGGGACACCCACGACGAGGAACCACTTCTCCACCGGCGTGAAGTACCGCGACGTACAGGCGACGAGCGCGGCGACCAGCAGCACGACCCACTGCCCGAGGACCGCGCCGACCAGGAACACCGCTATGGCCAGCGCCTCCCACGGACGCGCCTTCGGGCCTTGCAGCCACGCCGAACGCACCCGCGCCCGCACCGGCGAGTAGGCCAGCTCCGGGTCGCCGGCCTCGCCGAAGTCCGGCAGGACCATGGTCATGGTCGTGGCCGTCGCGGGCGTGGAACTGGGCGCGGATACCGCGGCGAGCCCGCCGACCGTCTCCACCGAGTGGTCCGGCGCGAACGGATCGGGGTCGAGGCACACCTCCGGACCGTCGACACTCGCGCGCCCGCCGGTCCCCAAGGGCACGTCGGGACCGGACGAGGACGGCGGGGCGAGCAGCTCGGCCAGGTCGTCGGTGATCGGCACCTGCGGGCCGTCGGTGGCCCGGGCCAGCCGGGCGCTGAGCCTGGCCTGGTAGTCGGGATCGCGCTGGACCTCGCTGTCCACGAGGGTGACCGGGTCGCCGATCCGGCGCAGGATGCCGTCGAGCGTGGCCAGGTCGGGGCCGCGGCGCGCGCGTTCCTGTTCGATGGTGTTGCGCAGGGACTCGACGAGCCTGGTGCGGGCGGCTGGGGACAGCTTGCCGGAAGCCTCGTTCGCCACCTCGCTCAGATACCCGAACAGCCGCTGTTCGGGCTGGATCTTCGCACTCCTGGTCGGTGCCCCGCGCAATTCGGCCTCTCTCCGGTCTCGGGTTCCCGGGCCCCTGGGCCCTGCGTGCTCGCGGTCCTGTCGTGCTCAGTCCTGGGCTCTCAGTCCTGATATATATTCCCAGCCTAGACGGACGGTGCACCGGCGCGTGTAGCGCGCCCCGGGGCGCCCTCGCGCGTACGGCCTCAGCCCTGCGCCCCCTGTTCGCTGCTTCGAACGCCCCTATGGCAGGCTGGCGGCATGTCGAAAGCGCTGCTCGAAGTCATCGCCCTGGACGCAACCGACGCGCGAATGGCCGTGGACGGCGGCGCTGACCGGCTGGAACTGGTGAGCTCCATGCAGTTCTCCGGATTTAATCCTTCCCTGGAGGCGTTCAGCTCGATCCGATCCGCGGTAAACGTTCCGTTACGCGTCATGATCCGTTTACGCGACGGATTCCTGACCGGCGGTCCCGGCTCGGTCAGCGCACTGGCTACCTCGGCCAAGCAGCTGCGCGAAGAGGGGGCGGACGAGTTCGTGATGGGCTGGCTGGACCCGAACGGCGCGGTGGATCTGGCGGCGCTGGAAACGGTGCTCGAGGCGCTGGAAGGCGCGCCCTGGACGTTCCACAAGGCGATCGACAAGGCTGCGGACCGGGACGCGGTGTACGCGGCGATCCGCCGGCTTCCCGGCCTCGACACGGTGCTGACCTCGGGTGGCCCGTTCCCGGCGGCGCAGGGCATCGACATCCTCGCGGCGGAGGCGGCCCGCGAGGCCGCCGATCCGAACGGGTTGAACCTGCTGGTCGGCGGCGGGCTGAAGCTGACGGACGTGGCGGCGCTGCGCACGGCCGGCCTGACCGGCTTCCACATCGGTACCGCCGCGCGGTTCTCCGGCGACTGGAACGGTCCGGTAGACGTGGAGCTGGTCAAGACCTGGCGCGCGGCATTGGACGCACCGCTGAGCGAGCCGGTCGCGTAACCGGACTGCGCGAGTCGCGCCCTAGCGTTCGGCGAGCTGGGGCGGAAGCGGCCGGGCGTGCAGCACGGTGAGCGCGCTGACGGCGCGGGTCAGCACCACGTAGAGGCGGCGCAGGCCGAGCACCTCGGCGTATTCGGCCTCGACGATGTCCGCCGGCTCGGCGACGATCACCTGGTCGTACTCGAGGCCCTTCGCGAGACTCGCCGGCACCAGTGAGATGCGAGGCGCCGTAGCGGTCTGCTCAAGCGGCGATTCGTCGGCGGCCAACTCGGCACCGGAGGACGCACCGCCGTCGGACATGCCGCCGTTGGACGCACCGCCGTCGGACACGCCGCCGTCGGACATGTCGCCGTCCGGCGCGCCGCTGTCGGGCACGTCATCGTCGGCGCCGAGCACCGCGTGCCCGATTCCGTTCTCCGTCAAGGTTTTCGCGAGCACGTCGATCGAGGCGTCCGCCGCGATGATGCCGATCGAGCCCTCGCGCTCCAGCGCACTCGCGGCGGCCTTCACCGTCGCGGCGGGCACATCGGCGACGGCCACCAGGTCGAGCGCACCCGCCGCCTGCCGCACCGAGGTCGGCGGGGCCAGCTGCGGCGCGGCGTAGGGCAGCAGGCGAGCCGCGTACTCGATCACCTGCCGCGGCACCCGGAAGCCCTGCGTCAGCTCCTCCCGCACCGCCTCCGGCTTGCCGAGATGCAGCAGCGTCTCCTCCCACGACCCGGCGGCCCACGCTGTCGTCGCCTGCGCCACGTCGCCGAGGACGGTCGCCGAGCCGGTGGCGCAGCGGCGGCCGACCGCCCGGCACTGCATCGGCGAGAGGTCCTGCGCCTCGTCGAGCACTACGTGGGCCAGCGAGTGGACCCGGTCGAGCTGGTCGGCGAGTTCGTCGAGCAGGACGGCGTCCGCGGGCGTCCAGCGCGCGGCGCCCGGCGTGCGCGGCACCTTCCCGCCTGCTCGTTCCCAGCAGATCAGCGCCTGTTCTTCGTCGCTGAGCAGGCCGCCAGCCGCCTCGGCGAGCCGCTGCGACGAGGAGAGCAGCGCGAACAGCAGCTTGATCGGATCGACCGCGGGCCAGAGCTGATCGACGAGCTGCTTCACCGGCCGCGAGCGGGCCACCGCGTCCTGCACCCGGTCGTCCGGCGACTCCCCCGCCGCCTCCATCCGAGTCAGCACGGCGTGCGCGATCCGCTGCGCCAGCATCGCCCGCCCCGCGGCGTAGCGGACATTGCGCTCGCGGATCGCGTCGATGTGCTCCTGCACTTCATACGCCGGGACGCGCCACTTGCGTACACCGCGCGGCACGACCAGCGCCTCGGTCGGCGCACGCAGGCTGGACCACAGCGCACGATGCAAGACCTCTGCCATGCGCGCGTCGCCCTTGATGCGGGCCGTCTCGGCGCTGTCCGTGCCGCGCACGGTGAAGCGCTGCGCAAAGCTCTTGGATACGAGCTCTTCCACGGTCGCCTGCGCCACGTCGACCTCGCCGAGCGCGGGCAGCACCTGCTCGATGTACTTGAGGAACTGCCGGTTCGGCCCGACCACCAACGCGCCGCCGCGTTTCAGCCGTTCGCGGTGCGTGTAAAGCAGGAAGGCGACGCGGTGCAGGCCGACGGCGGTCTTTCCGGTGCCCGGGGCGCCTTGTACGCAGACTGACTCGGCCAGGTCGGCGCGGACGATCTCGTCCTGCTCGGGCTGGATGGTCGCCACGATGTCGCGCATGGGGCCGACGCGCGGACGCTCGATCTCCGCGGTCAGAATCCTGCTTCCCGAAGACGCGGCGCCCTGAGCCGCGGCGGCTGCGGCTGTGCCGTCCAGCGGTTCGTCCTCGTACGCGGTCAGTTCGCCGCCGGAGAATCCGAAGCGGCGGCGCAAGGCCAGGCCGTAGGGGTCCTTGGCGCTGGCCCGGTAGAAGGCGACCGACACCGGAGCGCGCCAGTCGATGACCATCGGGTCGCCGACCGCGTCGTGCACGTGGCGCCGGCCGATGTAGTAGTGCTCGCCGCGGTACTCACTCGGCAAGACCGCCGAGTAGTCCAGCCGGCCGAAGAACAGCGGTACGTCCGGGTGATCGAGCAGCGCGGCCGCGCGGGCCTGGATGGCCTGGTGCAGCACCTCGGTCGAGACGGCGTTGCCGCCCTGAGCCTTGAGCGCGAGGGTCTCCTCACGCATGGTACGCAGCGCGGCCCGAGAGGCGGCCAAGTGCGCGCGTTCGGCGCGGATGACGGGATCGTCGATGGAGGAAGGCGCCGCGGAAGCGGGCGCGGTCGAAGAAGGCACAGAGGCTCCAAGCAGTACACAGGTCAGAAGGAAGAAATGTGTATTCACCGGAGCGCAGAGGTCTCGGCGCGGTGATGGTCGCGCGCCGTACATGTGCTGGGAAGGCGGACAACATATACCAGCGCGTGCCAGCCGTCCAACCGATAATTTGTCACTGCCGGAAGACCGGCTGAGTCATTACCCACGGGAGGAACCATGTCGGTGACCGCGATCGTCGGCGGCCGGATCGTGCCGGTCGACACCGAGCCGATCGAGGCCGGGACCCTGCTGATCGAGGACGGCAGGATCAGCGCCCTCGGCGGCAGTGAAGTGGCGGTGCCGGAGGGCGCCGAGATCGTGGACGCCGCCGGCAAGTGGGTGCTGCCCGGCTTCATCGAGGCACACGGCCACCTCGGCGTGCACGAGGAGGGAGAGGGCTGGGCCGGCAACGACACCAACGAGATGACCGACCCGGTGACCGCGCACGTGCGCGCCCTCGACGCGATCAACCCGGACGAGCAGGGCTGGCGCGACGCGATCATCGGCGGCGTCCTCGCGGTCAACGTCAACCCCGGTTCGGGCAACCCGATCGGCGGGCAGACGGTCGCGCTCAAGAGCTGGGGCGGGACGGTCGACGACCGGCTGCTGCGCGAGCCGGCCGGAATCAAGTCGGCGCTCGGCGAAAACCCCAAGCGGGTCTACGGGGACAAGAAGCAGACGCCGTCGACGCGGCTGGGCACGGCGGCGGTGATCCGCGGCGCGTTCGTCGAGGCGCAGAACTACCTGGCCAAGATCGAGTCGGAGGCGGCAAAGCCGGCCGAGGAACGCAAGCCGGTGGAGCGCAACCTCAAGCTGGAGGCGATCGGCCGGGTGCTGCGCCGGGAGATCCCGTGGCGCCAGCACGTGCACCGGGCCGACGACATCGCCACCGCGCTGCGCATCGCCGACGAATTCGGGTACGAGCTCGTCATCGACCACGGCACCGAGGCGCACCTGGTCGCGGACAAGCTGGCGGCGCGCGGCGTCCCGGTGATCATCGGCCCCTTGTTCACCTCGCGCTCCAAAGTCGAGCTGCGCAACCGCTCGCTGGCGAACCCAGGCCGGCTGGCCCGCGCGGGCGTGACCATCGCGATCACCACCGATCACCCGGTCGTGCCCATCAACTTCCTGGTGCACCAGGCCACGCTCGCAGTCAAGGAGGGCCTGGACCGGGAGACGGCGCTGCGTGCGCTGACCATCAATCCGGCACGCATCCTCGGCATCGACGACCGGCTCGGTTCGCTGGCCGTGGGCAAGGACGCGGATCTGTGCGTCTGGTCCGGCGATCCGCTGGACGTGATGCAGCGGGTCGAGCGCGCGTACGTCGATGGGCGGGAGATCTACACCTACGACTATGCGGCAGCCGAGGGTGTGTTCGCTCGCCCTTGACACACCAGCGGGTGGCGGGCAGTGTGCAAACGCGCTCGGTTATGTAAGTGCTGCAAGGCGGTTGCGACACGACAGGCGGGCTGGCGTCACGGCATAGCGGTGCCGTGACCTGGCTGTGTCGGGCCGGCGGGCAGGCGGGGTGGACTGATCCAGCGGCGGATCGGCGGACCCTGACCCGGGCGCTCACCGCGCTGTCGACGACAGCGCGGAACATTCCGTCTGTCACCACGAGGTCAACGATGACACGACCATCCGGAAGGCGGTCGGCTGCGCTCGCGTCAGCCGCCGCCTTCGCCGTTTTCACGGCCGGGGGCGCCGCCTACGCGAGCACGGCCCCAGCCACCGGCAGCAGCGCCTCAGGCATCGCAGCTTCAGGAACCGCAGCCGGAGCGCCCGGCGCGCCCTCCTACTTCGACCTCGCGCGCAAGGACTGCCTCGGCACCGCGCGCAACACCACGTCAAAGGTCTGGTACACGGTCGCGGGCGGGGTGCTCTCCGACGTGTACGAGCCGACCATCGACAACACGAACATCAGCACCCTGCAGTACGTCGTCACCGACGGCTCCTCGTTCACGGACCTGCAGACCCGCGACATGACGTACACCGTGCAATCGGACGCGACCGGCATGGTCTGCACGGTCACCTCGACCGATGCCAAGCACGGCTACCAGCTGACCACCACCTACCTGACCGACCCGCAGCGCGACAGCGTTCTGATGAACACCAGGCTCGCGCCGGCCTCAGGCACTAACACGGACGTGAGCAGGCTGCACGTCTTCGCGCGCGTCGATGCGCACGTCAACGGCAACGGCGGCGGTGGCACCGACAACGCGGGCGCGGACACCGGCGTCGTGGATGCGGCGAGCGGAGTTCCGGTCGTCTATGACACCTCCACGGTCAGCGAGGCCGCGAACCGGACGTACGCGGTCCCCACCTTCATGGCGCTGACCGCCAGCTCGCTCGGCGCGGCGTCAGTCGGTTACGCGGGCACGGCCAGCGACGGCCTCACGCAGCTCGACACCGCGCACGCGCTCTCCCCGGCCTCCTCCGCGCCCAACGGCCACATCGTGGCCACCGAGGACGTCACGCCGCGAACCGGCGGATGGACCCGTAGCCGCGACTTCACCCTCTCCCTCGGCTTCGGCCGCACGCAGGCCGATGCGGTGAGCACCGCCTCGAAGTCGCTGCGCGCCCCCTTCGGCGCCCTCCTGGCCGCGTACACCGACTCGTGGCGCGACTACGACGCCTCGCTCAACCCCGCGCCGCACTCCGTGCAAGGGATCAGCAGCGACACGGTCCGCAAGACGTACTGGCTCGACGCCAACGTGCTCAAGGCCAGCGAGGACAAGACCTTCCCCGGCGCGGTCGTCGCGTCGCTCGCCTCTCCGTGGGGCCAGGCGGTGAACGCGGGCGCCTTGGTGAACGGCAAGGCGGTCTACTTCGGCTCGTACCGCGAGGTGTTCGCGCGTGACCTGTACGAGGCGTTCACCGGCCTGCTCGCGGACGGAGACGTGGCCACCGCGCGCGCGGCGACCCGCTTCCTGCTGACCAAGCAGCAGCGACCGAACGGCGAACTGCCGCGTAACTCGCTCGTCAACGGGCAGTCCGCGCCGGACACGGGCGGCGACCAGCTGGACGAGACCGCGTACCCGATCTTGATGGCCTACCTGTCCGGACTCGGCGGCGACGCGACGCTGTGGTCGCAGCACATCAAGCCGGCCGCGGACTTCCTGGTCGCGCACGGCCCGACCTTCGGCGTGGAACGCTGGGAGGAGCAGTCCGGGTATTCGGTCTCGACGATCGCGGCCGAGATCGCCGGCCTGACCGCCGCCGCCGCGATCGCCAAGCACCACGGCGACACCGCCGACGCGGCCCTCTACCAGGCCACCGCCGACGACTTCCAGCGCAACATCAAGAATTGGACCGTCACCACGAGCGGGCCTGACAGTGCCAACCCGTACTTCATCCGCCTCTCCAAGTCCGGTGACCCGAACGCAGCGATCACCTACAACCTCGGCAACGGCGGCCCGACGCTGGATCAGCGCACGGTGATCGACGGCGGGTTCCAGGAGCTGGTGCGCCTCGGCGAGCTGTCGCCGACCGACTCGACCTTCCGCAACTCGCTCTCGGTGCTGGACAAGCAGATCTCGGTCACCACGTCCACCGGCACCGGCTACTACCGCTACGGCAACGCGGCGAGCGCGGGCAGCGCGGACGGCTACGGCGACTGCTCGACGGTCGACAGCCAGACCTCGTGCACGGTCAACGGCGAGCCGTGGCCGACCACCGACGTGGGGACCGGGCACCTGTGGCCCGTGCTCTCCGGCGAGCGGGCCGAATCGGACCTGGCCGAGGGCGACCCCGCGGGCGCGTCCGCGCTGCTCTCCTTCATGATCAAATCAGCCTCCGGGGTCGGTCTCGTCCCCGAGCAGGTCTGGGAGGACCCGAACCTGCCGGCCGCGCCGTTCGGCAGCGACCCGACCACGGCCTCGATCGGCTTCGACAACGGCCACCCGGCCGGATCCGCGTCCCCGCTGACCTGGGCGCAGGCGCAGGAGCTGCGGCTGATCGTGGACCTCGGAACGCATCAGACCGTGGACCGGCCGCAGATCACGACCGCGCGCTACGTCGCGCACGGCGCCCCTGGCGCGGTCTCGGTCGCGATCACCGCTCCGGCCTCGGGGTCCACGATCGAGGGCGGCAGCACGACGGTCACCGGCACGACCGCTCCCGGTGCGTCGGTCGTCATCGCGTCTGACGACACGGACACCGGCGCGGCCGCGACCACGGCGACGACGACTGCTGATTCCTCCGGCGCGTTCTCCGCTACCGCGGCCGTCGGCTTCGGCACAAACATCATCACGGTCGCGGCCACCACGAAGGCAGGCGCCACCGGCTACGCGCAGACCGCCGTGGTCGGCGACGTCGTCGGCGGAACGACGGTGCTCGATCTCACCGATCCGACCGGCGACGACAACGGGCCGGGCACGTATCAGTACCCGACCTCGTCCTCGTTCAGCGCGGGCTCGTTCGACCTGACCAGGTTCCAGGTGATCACCGCTAACGGCACGGTCTACCTGCGCACCACGCTGAACAAGCTGACCCCGACCTTCGGCAACGTGATGGGCGCGCAGCTGCTCGACGTGTACGTCCACGCCCCCGGCGCGACGAGCACGTCCACCGCGGCCGCGTTCCCGCAGCGCAACTACACGATCGCGGCGTCGGACGCGTGGAGCCAGCGCATCGAGGTGCAGGGCTTCGCCTCGCCGGTGTGGGTCGACCCGAGCGGCAACCAGGTCGGCACGCCGACCGCGGTGGTCGCCTCCACGGTGTCCAACACGATCACCATCGCGCTGCCGCAGGCGCAGTTCGGCACGCCGGGCTCCGGCTGGACCTTCACCCTGGCGCTGACCGGTCAGGACGGCTTCAGCGCAGACCAGGCCCGGGCCTTCTCCGCTACGGCGCAGCCTTACGCGTTCGGCGTGTGCGCACCCGGCGGCACGTCCCCGATCTGCGCGGTGGACCCGGCCACCGTGCCGAAGGTGATGGACACGATCACTCCGAGCGGCGTGTCTCAGGCCACTGAGCTCGACCCGACGCTCGGTCCGGTAGTCCTGCACGGCGTGACGGCCCCGTAGGCCGGTCTCCCGAGCGGACACAGCCAGGTCCCCGGCTCCGTCGCAACGGAGCCGGGGACCTGTTTCGTGCGGCGCTGTCGTCGCGCCTGCCGCGGCCGGATCGTCGCGCGGCGGAACGAGCGGAAGACCCGGAAAACAACCCGTCTCCGGCCCTGGTCGCGGGGGCCGGAGACGGGGGTCGTGAGGCGGGTTGGCGCTTGGCTGGATCGTTTCGTTGCTTAGGTTACCGAAATCGCCGTCAGCTCGCGGCCTCGGCGAGCACCGAGCCCGTGCCGCTGCCGACATCCTCGTCCGCGTCGGGTTCCCGCCCGGGGGTCTGGATATTGAAGCGGTTGATCGCGAAGGTGAACAGGAAGTAGTACACCACCGCGAAGACCAGGCCGATCGGGATCAGCAGCAGCGGCTTCGTCGCGATGTCGTAGTTGAACACGTAGTCGAACAGTCCGGCCGAGAACGAGAAGCCGTCGTGGATGCCGAGCGCCTGGCAGACCGCCAGGGACACGCCGGTGAGCAGCGCGTGCACCCCGAACAGCATCGGGGCGGCGAACAGGAACGCGAACTCGATCGGCTCGGTCACGCCGGTCAGGAACGAGCACAGCGCGGCGGAGAGCATGATGCCGCCGACCAGCTTGCGCTTCTCCGGGCGGGCGGCGCGGGTCATCGCGTACGCGGCGGCGGGCAGAGCGAACATCATGATCGGGAAGAAGCCGGTCATGAACATGCCTGCGGTGTGGGAGCCGTGGAAGAAGCAGGTGAGGTCGCCACGGTACGGAGTGCCGTTCTGGCTGCAGGTGCCGCCGACCGCGGAGGTCCACACGATGTTGTTCGGGATGTGGTGCAGACCGAACGGCAGCAGCAGCCGGTTGATCACGCCGAACAGGCCGGCTCCCGCGGTGCCGTTGCGCGCGGCCACCCCGCCCAGGTTGTTGATCGGGACCGCGGCGAACTCCCAGAGCAAACCCATCACCACGCCGAGGCCGACCGCGGCGAACGCGGTGACGATCGGCACGAAGCGGCGGCCGCCGAAGAACGCCAGGTACGGAGGCAGCTTGATCCGGTAATAGCGCTGGTAGAGCACCGCCGCCATGAGGCCGACGAAGATGCCGCCGAGCACGTAGGTCGGGTTGTGCGAGATGACGTCCGAGTACGTCACGGCGCCGGTCTTGGGGTCGGTGCCGTAGAAGGGCGCCGCCCAGTCCTTGCGCCACGCGCTGCCGGCCGGCATGGCGAAGACCGCGGCGGTCACCTCGTTGTAGACCAGGTAGCCGACCGCGGCGGCCAGGGCGGTCGATCCGTCCGCGCGCCGCGCGAAACCGATCGCGACGCCGATGGCGAACAGCAGCGGCAGGAAGTTGAAGATGCCGTTGCCGGCGGCGGCGAATACCGCCTCCACGTAGACCAGGAAGTGCCAGCCGGTCGCGGTGGCCAGGTACAGGCCGTGCTGGGTCGTGTCGCCGGGCGTGCGCGCGCCGAGGATGTCGTCGGAACCGAGCCGGATGAGCAATCCCGCTGCGGGCATGACGGCGATCGGCAGCATCAGCGAGCGGCCGATGCGCTGGAGGGTGGCTAGTACGGGATTACTCGTGGGTGCTTGTGGTGGCAGCCCGTCGGCTGTGGCCGCGGTCATGGAGGGTCCTCCGAGGGTCTATCCGCGAGTCGCGCCGACATCGCCTGCCGGACGCGCCGCGCGGGGATTGGTGATCGGCTGTGCGGGCCTTTCGAGCGGTACCCATAGCTGATACCGGTCGGCGCGGTACGCGGAGACGGCGTACTCGATGAGCACGTCGCCGGCGTAGCTGCGCCGGGACATCCGGAGCACGACGCCGCCGGCCGGGATTTCCAGCAGCGCGGCGTCTTCCGGGTCGGGGTTGCCTGCCTCGATGACTTGTTCGCCCCAGGTGAGCTTGAGGCCGTACTCGTCGGCGAGGACCTGGTAGAGCGACTGCGGCGTGCCACGGCTGAGCAGGCCGGGCACCCTGTTCTCCGGCAGGTGGGTCCGTTCCACCGCCATCGGGATCGAATCGGCGTAACGGAGCCGGGCGAGCCGCACCACCGGCTCCCCCGGGTTGAGCTCCAGCTGGCGGGCCAGCACGGGAGTGGCCTCGATCCGCTCGAAACCGAGCGTGCGCGAGGCCGGAATCATCCCCCGGCGGGTCATGTCCTCGGTGAAGGACGCCAGCCTGATCTGCAGATCCATCTTCGGTTGCGCCACGAACGTGCCGCGGCCCCGGACCCGGTACAGCCGTCCGTCCGCCACCAGCTGGTTGATCGCCTGACGGACGGTCATCCTGGACAGCCCGTACCGCTCGCCGAGGTCGCGTTCGGAGGGGATCGGGGTGTCCGGTTCCAGCTCGGTGTCGATGAGGTTGATCAGGATCTCGCGCAGCTGCTGGTGCTTGGGCACCGGACTGCGGGAGCTGATCTCCATCGGTCGGCCTGTTCCTTCAACAGAAAGTGGCTGCTGTCTGTACGAGTCGGGTGGTGGCTCTATTCCTGTGAACCGCGTCACGCTAGTGTCTGGACCGGACTAGACCACCGAGGACCAGTCCCTGTCAAGGTCCCGGACACCGAACGTACGTCTTGGTTCAGCGCGCGTAACCGACCTGTAGTGGAGCGAATGATGGACAAGGCAGAGGCGATCATCGCCGGGCTCGGCGGAGCCGACAACATCGTGGAGATCGAACCGTGCATCACCCGGCTTCGCACGGTGGTCCGGGACGGCTCGAAGGTCAGCGACTCCGCGCTCAAGGCGGCCGGGGCGCACGGCGTGATGAAGGCGGGCACGGTCGTACAGGTGGTGGTCGGGCCGGAGGCCGACACGCTCTGTATGGACATCGAGGACCTGCTCTGAGAGCCGGACCACACACCGCACTGGAATGGACACCACTACAGTCCTGCTCGTCGGAGCCCCGCTGTCCGGGACCGCGATCGAGCTGCGCGACGTACCGGACCCCGTCTTCGCGCAGGCGATGGTCGGCCCCGGCGCCGCGGTCGACCCCGAGCGCGGGCCGCTGACCGTGGTCTCACCGATCGCCGGAACCCTGGTCAAGCTCAAACCGCACGCCTTCGTGGTCGTGGCGGCCGGCGGTCGCGGCGTGCTGGTGCACCTGGGGATCGACACGGTGAACCTGGACGGCGCCGGCTTCGAGCTGCTGACCGTCGAGGGGGCCGAGGTCGCCGCGGGCTCGCCGGTGGTTCGCTGGAACCCGGCCGAGATCGAGGCGCGCGGGCTCTCCCCGGTCTGCCCGGTGATCGCGCTGGACGCCGAGACCGCGGCGGTCGGCGCGGTCGCGACGGGTCCGATCGAACCCGGGCGCACGCTGTTCCAGTGGGTCGCATGAGCGAACGCTGACTGACCGGCTCACGACTGGAGCGCAGGACACGGCGAACCTGGAGCCTAGCGAGCGCGTGCACACGCAACAGGGCGCATCGTTCAGCGCGGAGTTCTCTAAGGTTGGCCGACTACGCGTAGCATCGCCCCTGTTCCCAGTCGGATAAGAAGCCGAGGAGCCCACATGGCAGAGCGAATCGTCACCGTGGCGTCCCGCGTAGGCCTGCACGCCCGCCCGGCGGCGGTGTTCGTGAAGGCCGCCAGCGCAGCCCCGGTCCCGGTGACCATCGCCAAGGAGGGCAAGGACCCGGTCAGCGCCCGTTCGATCCTGGCCGTGCTCGGCCTCGACGTGCGGCAGGGCGACCAGGTCACCATCGCCGCCGACGGCACTGGCGCGGAGGCGACGCTGGACGAGCTCGAGGCGCTGCTGAGCGCGGATCTCGAAGGATAGACGGCTAAAAGGAGAACAAGGCGGAGGATGGCGGCCATCACAGAACCGCTGCGCGGCCTCGGAGTCGGCAGCGCGGCGGCCACCGGGCCGGTGGCGAGAATGGCCGCGCGGCCGGCGGAACCGTCCGCCACGGCGCGACCGCAAGGCGATCCGGCGCACGAGTCGGCCAGGGCCGCGGCGGCGCTGCGTGAGGTGGCGCGGGAGCTGGCCCGTCGTGCCGCCGTCGCCCGCGACGAGCTCGGCCGCGCCGACGCCGCCGAGATCCTGGAAGCCCAGGTGCTCATGGCCGAGGATCCGTCGCTGCTGGACGGCATCGGCGAGCGCACCGCCGCGGGCCTGACCGCGGAGCGGGCCATATTCGAGACCTTCGCCCAATACCGGGACCTGCTCGCCGAGGCCGGCGGCTACCTGGCGGACCGGGTCAGCGACCTGGACGATCTAGCCGCGCGCGCGATAGCGGTGGCGAGCGGCGTCCCGATGCCTGGAGTACCCGAGCCCGCCGAGCCCTTCGTGCTCGTCGCGCTCGACCTGGCCCCGGCCGACACGGCGCTGCTGGACCTGACCCGGGTGCTGGCGGTGGTCACCCAGGAGGGCGGCCCGACGAGCCACACCGCGATCCTGGCCCGTGCGCGCGGGATTCCGGCGGTGGTCGGCGTCGCCGGGGCGCTGGACCTTGCCGAGGGAACCCCGGTCCTCGTGGACGGCGCCGCCGGCACCGTCACGCCGCATCCTTCGCCGGACCTGATTGCCGCGGCACAGGAGCGGGCCCAGGCGCGAGCTCGCACCGCGCAGGTCACCGGTCCGGGCCGGACGGCTGACGGCGTCCCGATCAGTCTGCTCGCGAACATCGGCGGGCCGGGGGACGTGGCTGACGCGGTCGCGGCAGGGGCGGAAGGCGTCGGGCTGTTCCGCACCGAGTTTCTGTATCTGGGCTCTGTGACGCCGCCTTCGCTGGAAACGCAGGCCCAGGCGTATCGCGCGGTGTTGAACGGCTTTCCCGGCTGCCGCGTGGTGGCGCGCACGCTGGATGCGGGTGCTGACAAGCCGCTGCCTTTCCTCCCGCTTGGCGCGGAGCCGAACCCGGCGCTCGGCGTGCGCGGGCTGCGCGCTTTCCGCGGCGAGCACCAGGCTTTGCTCGACACACAGCTCGCGGCGCTGGCCAAGGCGGCCCAGGACTGTGCGGCCGAGCTGTGGGTGATGGCCCCGATGATCGCCGACGAACATGACGCGGCCTGGTTCGTACAGCGGGCGCGCGAGCACGGCCTGCAGACGGTCGGCGCGATGATCGAGGTTCCCTCGGCGGCCCTGCGCGCCGAACCGCTGCTCTCGGCGGTCGACTTCGTATCGCTGGGCACGAACGACCTGACGCAATACGCACTGGCCGCGGACCGCATGCTCGGCTCGCTCGGCAGTTTGCAGGATCCGTGGCATCCGGCGGTGCTTCGCCTCATCGAGTTGACCGGCCGGGCGGGGGCCGCGTGCGGAAAATCGGTCGGGGTCTGTGGAGAGGCGGCAGCTGATCCGCGGCTGGCGCCGGTCCTGGCCGGGCTCGGCGTCACCTCGCTGTCGATGGCGCCGTCCGCGATCGCGGAGGTGCGCGCCGCGCTCGCCGCGCACACCATGGAGCAGTGCCGCGAGCTGGCCCGCGCCGCCCTGCAATAAGGGCAAGACCGGAAAAGTGCGGGAACACGGACGGCGGCGAGAGTCCTGACCACGGCGAAACGCCCCCGCGCTCCGTACGGAGTGCGGGGGCGTTTCGCTTACTGCGGAGGACTACCTCGGGTGCCTGCTCGGTCAGGGCGGACTTAGAAGTCCATGTCCCCGCCGGGCATGCCGCCGCCGGCCGGGGCCGCGGCCTTCTCCGGCTTGTCGGCGATGACGGCCTCGGTGGTCAGGAACAGGCCCGCGATGGACGCGGCGTTCTGCAGCGCGGAGCGAGTCACCTTCGCCGGGTCGATGATGCCGGCCTTGACCAGGTCGACGTACTCACCGGTCGCGGCGTCCAGGCCGAAGCCCGGCTCCAGGTTGCGCACCTTCTCCACCACGACGCCGCCCTCAAGGCCGGCGTTGACCGCGATCTGCTTGAGCGGGGCCTCGACCGCGAGCTTCACGATCCCGGCACCGACCGCCTCGTCGCCGGCCAGGTCCAGCTTCTCGAAGGCCTTGGTCGCGGCCTGCAGCAGGGCCACGCCGCCACCGGCGACGATGCCCTCCTCCACCGCGGCCTTGGCGTTGCGCACCGCGTCCTCGATGCGGTGCTTGCGCTCCTTGAGCTCGACCTCGGTCGCCGCGCCGGCCTTGATGACCGCCACGCCGCCGGCCAGCTTGGCCAGGCGCTCCTGCAGCTTCTCGCGGTCGTAGTCGGAGTCCGACTTCTCGATCTCGCCGCGGATCTGAGCCTTGCGGCCCTCGATCGCGTCGGCGTCGCCGGCGCCGTCCACGATGGTGGTCTCGTCCTTGGTGACGACCACCTTGCGAGCGCGGCCGAGCAGGTCGAGGCCGATCGAGTCGAGCTTGAGGCCGACCTCCTCGGTGACGACCTGGCCGCCGGTGAGGATCGCGATGTCGCCGAGCATGGCCTTGCGCCGGTCGCCGAAGCCCGGGGCCTTGACCGCGACGGACTTGAAGGTGCCGCGGATCTTGTTGACCACCAGGGTGGCCAGGGCCTCGCCCTCGACGTCCTCGGCGATGATCAGCAGCGGCTTGCCGGACTGCATGACCTTCTCCAGGATCGGCAGCAGGTCCTTGACGTTGCCGATCTTCTGGTTGGCGATCAGGATGTAGGGCTCCTCGAGCACCGCCTCCTGCCGCTCCGGGTCGGTGGCGAAGTAGAAGTTGATGTAGCCCTTGTCGAAGCGCATACCCTCGGTGAGCTCGAGCTCGAGGCCGAAGGTGTTGCTCTCCTCGACGGTGATGACGCCTTCCTTGCCGGCCTTGTCCATCGCCTCGGCGATCAGCTCGCCGATCGCGGTGTCGGCCGCGGAGATGGAGGCGGTGGAGGCGATCTGCTCGCGCGTCTCCACGTCCTTGGCCAGCGAGGAGAGCTCCTCGCTGATCCGCTCGACGGCCGCCTCGATGCCGCGCTTGAGCGCGATCGGGTTGGCGCCGGCGGCCACGTTGCGCAGACCCTCGCGTACCAGGGCCTGGGCCAGCACGGTCGCGGTGGTGGTGCCGTCGCCCGCGACGTCGTCGGTCTTCTTGGCGACTTCCTTGACCAGCTCGGCGCCGATCTTCTCGTACGGGTCGTCGAGCTCGATCTCCTTGGCGATGGAGACGCCGTCGTTGGTGATGGTGGGGGCGCCCCACTTCTTCTCCAGCACGACGTTGCGGCCACGCGGACCGAGCGTCACCTTCACGGCGTCCGCGAGCTGGTTCATACCGCGCTCGAGGCCGCGACGGGCCTCCTCATCGAACGCGATGATCTTTGCCATAGGTACTGTCCTCCCACAGAAGGGACGTATCACGTGCCCCACGGGCGCCCGCGACGGCCGGTGCGGTAGGCGCACCTCACCAGTGGAAGCTATCGGTAGCACTCTGGTCCAGAGAGTGCCAGCTCCCATGATTAGCACTCGGGGCTGTTGAGTGCAAGCCGATCCGCGAACGCGGGAAGGACCCTGCGCGAACGGATCCGGCAGGCAAACGGATCCGGCGGGCACCGATCCCGTAGGACCGGCACCCGCCGGATCAATATGTAGCGCTATTCCTGTATTTACAGGTTTGGTTTACTACAGTGCGCGGACCATGTCGGCCTGCGGACCCTTCTGGCCCTGCGAGATCTCGAACTCGACCCGCTGCCCCTCCTCCAGAGTCCGGTACCCGTCCATCTGGATCGCGCTGTAGTGGACGAAGACGTCCGCGCCACCGTCGACCGCGATGAAGCCGTAGCCCTTCTCCGCGTTGAACCACTTGACGGTGCCTTGAGCCATTCCCTAACTCCTTGCTGCCGGCCCTCTCCATCTATCCCGCGGGTGCGGGATTCGGGTCGTTCGTCCCCCCGCCCCCTCCGTCTCGCGTACCGAGCCAGGGCCGGTGATGACTGCTGTGTTCTACTCGCACCGCGCCTAAGGCAGCCTTCGACCACCTTTCGGACACGGCCTCGCTGAACTGTGCGACCGGCGCTGAGAGTATCCTCAACCGCCCCGGACGCAACAGGTCATTGGGACGATAACTCGCAGCACTACTGCGTTTTCGCGCCATGACAAACCATGGCGAATCCCGGCGAAGCGGGCGGCCGATCATGAAACCGTAATCGGACGGTTACTGATCATCTCAGCCGGTGGACGCTAACGTAAGGAGCGCAACGGCTGACTGAGCGTCATCCGTGAGGGTGTAAAACGCCTTTCCCGGGCGCCGCGCAACCGAACATGGCTGCGCATGGAGTTGTGCTTCGACAACGATGTCAGCGGCAGCGTAACAGTCGCGCGGCGCCGGGCTGGACCGGGGGTCGGTCAGCGACAGCCGCCCGCGACGGCCGGGATGATGGAGATCGCGGCGCCGTCCTTGGTCTCGGTGGCGAGGCCCTCGGCGAAACGGACGTCATCGTCGTTCACGTACACGTTCACGAAACGGCGCAGCTTGCCGGAGTCGTCGAGCACGCGCGCCCGGATACCGGGGTACGAGTTCTCCAGCGCGTCGATGACCTCTGCGAGG
Source organism: Actinocrinis sp. (assembly GCF_035653575.1). Classification (GTDB taxonomy): domain Bacteria; phylum Actinomycetota; class Actinomycetes; order Streptomycetales; family Catenulisporaceae; genus Actinocrinis. The sequence continues at coordinate 14,847 of NZ_DASRBQ010000105.1, read as the reverse complement.
TTCGAGCCCTCTGCGGCCACCTCGGCCGCGCCGCCGGTGTAGCTGCGCAGGATGGTCGGGATGCGGACGGTGACTGCCATGGCGGCGGGCTCCTTCTCGGTGCGCTGATGCGGTGTGGCTCGGTAACGGATCGCTCGGGGTGCGGTGTCGCTGGGACAGCCGGGAAAGCCGGCAGGTGGCGCGCTGCTCCGTCGCGCTACAGGCCGGCGGCGCGGAAGGCGGCCAGCGAGGGCTTGATCGTCGCGGTGACTCCGGTGTCGGCGACCGCGTCGAGGGTCTTGAGCCCGTCGCCGGAGTTGATCACGACGGTCTGCGCGTCGGGGTCGAGCACGCCGTTCTCCACGAGCTTACGCAGCACGCCGACGGTAACCCCACCCGCGGTCTCGGTGAAGATGCCCTCGGTGCGGGCGAGCAGCTTGATGGCCGAGACGATCTGCGCGTCGTTCACGTCCTCGATGGAGCCGCCGGTACGCCGGGCGATGTCGAGCACGTAAGGACCGTCCGCCGGGTTGCCGATCGCCAGCGACTTGGCGATGGTGTCGGGCCGCACCGGCTTGACCACGTCGTGCCCCGCCTTGAACGCGGCCGAGACCGGGGAGCAGCCCTCCGCCTGGGCGCCGAAGATCCGGTACGGCCGGTCCTCGACCAGGCCGAGCGTGATCAGCTCCTTGAAGCCCTTGTCGATCTTGGTCAGCTGGGAGCCCGAGGCGATCGGGATGACGATCTGCTCCGGCAGCTTCCAGCCGAGCTGTTCGGCGATCTCGTAGGAGAGCGTCTTGGAGCCCTCGGCGTAGTAGGGCCGCAGGTTGACGTTGACGAAGCCCCAGCCCTCCCCGGCGTCGTCCCCGATCAGCTCCGAGCAGAACCGGTTGACCTCGTCATACGTTCCGTCAATGGCGACCAGTCGGCCGCCGTAGACCGCGGCCATGACGACCTTGCCGGTCTCGAGGCCGGCCGGGATGAACACGCAGGAGTCCAGGCCCGCGCGCGCGGCGGCCGCACCCACGGCCCCGGCCAGGTTGCCGGTCGAGGAACAGGAGAGGGTCGTGAAACCGAAGGAGCGGGCGGCCTCGAGCGCGATCGCGACGACGCGGTCCTTGAAGGAGTGCGTCGGGTTGCCGGAGTCGTCCTTCACGTGCAGGGAGCGAATGCCCAGCTCGCGGGCCAGGTTCCGGGCGTTCACCAGGCGCGTGGAGCCGGGGTTGAGGTTCGGGCGCGAGGCGACGTCGGCCGGGACCGGCAGCAGCGGCGCGTACCGCCAGATCGAGTTGGGGCCGCGCTCGATGTCCGCGCGGGTCACGGTGCCGAAGTCGTACGCGACCTCGAGCGGGCCGAAACAGGATTCGCATACGTACCGGGGGCCGAGCTCGACCCGTTCGCCGCACTCGCGGCAGGAAAGCGCTACCGCGCGGCCGAAGGCGGCGGACTCGGTGCGGGCCGGGAGCGTGGGTGTGATCGTCATGGCGAGGCCTCTCTCCTCATCTTCCCCGTCGGCTTTCGACGGGCCGGACTTGGCACCTACTTCCGGGCGGGCCTCGCGTCGCGAAGTCACCCGAGTGGTTGCCGGAGCTTCACAGGGCCGTTCCCTCAGCTCCTCTGGATGAGCAATGCATATGAAGTTGTGTGCGGTACGGGGTACCGCATTCCTATGACCCTTATGGTTCGCCTCGAACTCTACCGGACGGGCGCGATTCCACCACCTCCGTTTCACCTGTTGGGCATATGGTCCGACAGACTGGCGCCGTGGGTAGGTAGGGACGATAGGCAGGGACGAAGCGCAGCGGGTTGACCGAGTAGAGCCGGCGAACCGAGACAGCGAGCGGATGGAGCGGTGACGGACACAGTGGACGACACAGTGGACGAGCTCGATCCGGCGCGCGAGTGGCTTTCCCGGCGCACCTCGCACGAGTCCGACTGGCCGCTGGCGAGCCTGCTCGCGCTGAAGGCCGGCAGCGGCGCCACGGTCAGCGTGGTGCTCCCCGCGCTCAACGAGCAGGACACGGTCGGCCCGATCGTCGCGGCGATCGTCGCCGACCTGGGCCGCCCGGGGCTGGTGGACGAGGTGGTCGTGGTCGACTCCGGCTCGACCGACCGCACCGCCGCCGTGGCCGCTTCGGCCGGCGCCCGGGTCGTGCACCGCGAGGACGTGCTCACCTGCACCCCGACGCTGCCCGGCAAGGGCGAGGTGCTGTGGCGCTCGCTGGCCGCGACCACCGGGGACCTGATCTGCTTCGTCGACGCCGATCTGGAGCAGTTCTCCTCGGCGGTGGTGCGCGGCGTGCTCGGCCCACTGCTCGCCGATCCGCGGATCCTGCTGGTCAAGGCGGCCTACGAGCGGCCGCTCGCGGACGGCACGACCGTGCACCCGGCGGGCGGCGGCCGGGTGACCGAGCTGGTGGCGCGGCCCCTGCTCAACCTGTACTGGCCGGAGCTTGCCGGGTTCGTCCAGCCGCTCGGCGGCGAGTACGCGGGCCGCAGGGACCTGCTGGAGTCGCTGCCGTTCCCGTGCGGCTACGGCGTCGAGTTCGCGCTGCTGGTCGACACCTACGCGGCGCACGGCTTGGACGCGCTAGCCCAGGTGGACGCCGGCATCCGCCATCACAGGCACCAGGACGAGCAGGCTTTGGGCCGGATGGCGGCGGAGATCCTGCAGGTGGCGCAGGCCCGCCTGGGCGGACCCGAGGCGGTGTCGACGAAGCTGACCCAGTTCGTCAGGGCGCCCGGCGGTTTCGTGCCGACGACTCGGGATATCGCCGTTCCGGAGCGGCCGCCGCTGAAGACGGCGGCGCTCGCGTGGACCGGCCAAGGGGCGCCGGAGGACCGCTGATCGAGACGAGTTGGCCCGGATGGTGATTAATCGGGGCCGGGCCTGGAAACGACGGACACCGTGTTCGGATCTGGCAGCACTGACAGCAACCATGGCGACGACGGCACCGGAAAGCCCGCGGACTCGGAGTACTCCGAGTCCGGCAAGGCCTCCGTCCTGGTCGCGTCGAACCGTGGACCGGTCTCCTTCTCCCTGGCCGAGAACGGCGAGCTAAGCGCCAAGCGCGGCGGCGGCGGGCTGGTTTCCGGCCTCTCCTCGGTCGCGGCGGACGGCGAGGCGGACCAGGTGTGGGTGTGCGCCGCGCTCTCGGAGGGCGACCGCGCGGCCGTGCGCCGCTCGCCCGGCGGGCGGCTGGATCGGATCGGCCTGATCGACTCGGCCTCGCCGGTGCGGATGCTCGACATCGATGCCGGCACGCTGCATCGGGCATACAACGCGGTCGCCAACTCGACGCTGTGGTTCATCCACCACATGCTCTACGCGACGCCGGTCAGCCCCAGCTTCGACGACGGCTTCGAGCGCGAGTGGGAGTCCTACGTCGCGTACAACCGGGCGTTCGCCGAGGCGCTGGCCGAGGAGGCCGCCCCGCAGGCCCGCGTACTCGTGCAGGACTACCACCTGGCGCTGGTCCCGAAGATGCTGCGCGACCTGCGGCCGGATCTTCATATCGGGCACTTCTCGCACACGCCGTGGGCGCCGCCGGACTACTTCCGGATCCTGCCCGACCAGATAGCGACGGCCGTGCTCGACGGCATGCTCGGCGCGGACCAGCTCGGCTTCCTCACGGAACGTTGGGCGCTGGCGTTCATGGACTGCTGCGAGCGGTTCGGCGCGCAAGCCGACCGCGCGCGGATGACGGTGACCGCACCGCGCCGGGATGTCCCGACCCGGATCGGCGTGTACAGCCTCGGCGTGGACGCGGAGTTCATCGTCGAGCGGGCGAGCCGCGCGGACGTAGCGGGAAGGCTCGCGGTGCTGCGCGAGTCAGTCGGCGACCGGCAGGTGATCGTGCGAGTCGACCGCACTGAGCTGTCGAAGAACATAGTGCGCGGCCTTGAGGCATACGCGGATCTGTTGCGTCGTCACCCCGAATGGCGCGGCCGAGTGGTTCACGTCGCGTTCGCCTACCCGAGCCGGCACGACCTGCCCGAGTACCGGGAGTACACCGCCGCGGTGCTGCGGACCGCGAAGCGGATCGAGGACGAGTTCGGCACGCCGGACTGGGAGCCGCTGATCCTGCACGTCGAGGACGACTTCGCGCGATCGCTTGCGGCGTACCGGCTGGCGGATGTGGCCGTGGTCAACCCGATCCGTGACGGGATGAACCTGGTGGCGAAGGAGATCCCGATCGTCGCCGCGGCGACCGGAGGGGCCTGCGGTCTCGTGCTGTCGCGGGAGGCCGGCGCGTTCGCCGAACTCGCCGAGGACGCACTGGTGGTGAACCCGTACGACGTCACCGGCACCGCCGAGGCGCTGCACGCAGCGCTCTCGATGGACCGCGAGGAGCGGCGCAGGCGGTGCGAGCGGCTGGCGGCGGCCGGCGCGGCGCTGCCGCCACAGCGGTGGTTCGCCCGTCAGCTGGCCGACCTGTCGCGCAGCGTCGAGGATCGGTAGCGGGGTTTTGGCCTAGCGGCGCTATCCATAGCGGCACCGAATCTTAGTGCGGCGTTCATTGGAATACTGTGGCCCGCTGTGCCCCAACCCTGTCCCCGCGTCGAACGGATGCCGCAACGTCCATGGCCGAATTGATCTTCTTCTCCGGGACGATGGACTGCGGCAAGTCGACGCTGGCGCTGCAAATGGACCACAACCGGTCCGCACGCGGCCGCCGCGGCCTGGTCTTCACCCGGGACGACCGGGCCGGGCACGGCGTGCTCTCCAGCAGGCTCGGGCTCTCCACGGCCGCGGTGGAGGCGACCGAGGACACGGACCTGTACTCGTTCACGGCGGCCGCGCTGGCCGCCGATCCCGAGATCGACTACGTCATCTGCGACGAAGCCCAGTTCCTGAGCGCGCATCAGGTCGAGCAGCTGGCCGAGATCGTGGACGAACTCGGCGTCGACGTATTCGCGTTCGGCATCGCCACCGACTTCCGCACCCGGCTCTTCCCGGGCTCGCAGCGGCTCATCGAGCTGGCCGACGAGATCCGGGTCATGCAGGTGGAAACGCTGTGCTGGTGCGGCGCGCGGGCGACCCACAACGCGCGCACGGTCGGCGGCGAGATGGTCGTCGAGGGCGAACAGGTGGTGGTCGGCGACGTCACCCCGGACCGGGAAGTGGCCTACACGGTGCTGTGCCGCCGTCACCACCGCGCCCGCCAAGCTCAGGGAGTGCCGGCACCGGCCGTTGCCAGCGCCTAAGCGGGCACGGCAGACGGCTTCGAGCGCAACGGCCCTCGCGAGCACGCTCGACCGCTCCGGCGGGGCGTCGCGGCACGCGGTTGACGGAGCTGGATAGGACCGCGCTAACGGCTCATGCTGACGCTTCCGGTTCGGGCGGAGCGGGCCCGCTGCCGGGCGGCGCGCTGCCGACGTAGCCGCTTGACCAGCATCGGCTCGAACTCCTGCGCCTCCGGGCGGTCGAGCAGCGCGTTGAGCACCTGGTAGTAACGGGTCGCGGACATCTCGAAGCGGTCCCGGATCGCCTGCTCCTTGGCCCCGCTGTACTTCCAGTACTGCTTCTCGAAGGTCAACACCGCCCGGTCGCGCTCGGACAGCGGCCGAGTCTGCGGTTGCGCGGATTCCGTATCTGGCGGAGCGTCAGTGACCTCGGTCACAACTTCGAGCTCGGCCGGCTCCTGCCGCTGCTCCGGGAAACCCCGCTCTGACGTGGCCTCAGACGGGTTCGGGAGGAAGGTTTCCGGCGGCTGCGGGTGCTCCGAGCCCACGTCAGCCGACACGGCGTCGGACACACGTTCGCGCAGCGTTCGCGACGTCATCTGATTACTCCTCAGCTGCGGTGCACGCCCCCTGCCCTTTTTCACATCGTAAGCGCCACCGCTGACAAGTCGAGGCCTGCCGAACGAGTGAAGACCGCGAAGCGGCGGAGTAGAGCTGGAGCGGTTGCGGGCCCGGCGTTCCCGCGCCAGCACGGCCTGCGAACGCCTCTGGCCCGGTCGGAGCCCCGTAGCGTAAGGTATTGCCGCTAAGGTCTATACCAATCCGGATCGAGCGGCCACTGCGGCCCGCCCGGTTCACCTCGACGCAAGGTAGTCCCGATGCCAGTACTACGCCACGCCCGCCTCGTCCTGCCCGACGGTGTCGTCGAGAACGGCTGGCTGTGCACCGAAGGCGAGCGCATATCCGCCCTCGGCGGTCCCGCGCAGCTGCCGCCGCCCGGCCCCGACGGCACGCAGCACGACCTGTCCGGCCACTACGTCGTGCCCGGCTTCGTGGACATGCACGTACACGGCGGGGGCGGCGGCGCCTTCTCCTCCGGCCGGATCGACGAGGCGCGCAACGCGGTCGCCTTCCACCTGAGCCACGGCACCACCACGATCATGGCCTCCACGGTCACCGGGGCGCTGCCGGATCTGGAGCGCTACGTCGCGGAGCTGGCCGAACTGGTCGAGGACGACGTGCTGGCCGGCATCCACCTCGAAGGGCCGTTCATCGCCCGCTCCCGGTGCGGCGCGCACGACCCGAACCTGCTGCTCGACCCGGATCCCGAGGCGGTCAAGCGCCTGGTCAAGGCCGGGCGCGGCGCGGTGAGGATGGTGACCTTGGCCCCGGAGCTCGAGCACGGGCTCGAAGCGACCGGCCTGCTGGCCGACTCCGGCGTGATCGCCGCCATCGGCCACACCGACGCCACCTACGCCGAGGCCAATCTCGCCATCGCCCGCGGCGCCCGGGTCGCCACGCACGTCTTCAACGCGATGCGGCCGGTGCACCACCGCGAGCCCGGCCCGGTTACCGCGGCGCTGGAGCAGGAGGAAGTCTTCGTCGAGGTGGTCAACGACGGCATGCACGTGCACCCGTCCGTGGTCCACCTCGTCTTCTCGGCGGCCGGAGCGCACCGCGTCGCGCTGATCACCGACGCGATGGAGGCCGCGGGCGCCGCCGACGGCAAGTACCCGCTCGGGCCGCTCACGGTCGAGGTGAGCGATGGGGCAGTACGCGTCGCCGGGACCGACACGCTCGCCGGCTCCACGCTCACCATGGACAACGCGCTGCGCAACACCGTGCTCAGCGTCGGCGTTCCGATCGAGCAGGCCGCCGTCTCGGCCGCCCTCACCCCGGCCCGGGCCCTCGGCGTCGACGATCAGGTCGGCAGCCTGGAGATCGGAAAGTACGCCGACCTCGTGGTGCTCAACGAGGATCTGCGCGTGGTCGCGGTCATGCGCCGCGGACGCTGGGTGCACGGCATGGGAGTGACGGCTTACGCTCCGGCGGTCACCCTTTAGCAGGCGTAGCTTTGTCGACTTTCCACCCGAATGGATGACTAAAAGGCCATCGCACCCATTTGTCGGTTTTAGGAATGTAGTCCGGTTGAGAGAATCCGGATGAACGTGCCAACCATTTTCAACTGGCCGCGGTCCCGCGGGACCCGGCCGGAGGCGCGCTCACCAGTTCGGTCCGGCGGTTCCAACCGACAACACAGGGAGCGACGATGGTTCTCTCCGTCTCCGGTGTACTGCTGCTCGGGATCATCACCTTCATCCTGTTCCGCAAGGACGGGCTGAAGGTCTCACACATGATCGTGTGCATGCTCTTCGGCTTCTATCTGGCCTCGACCTCGATCGCCAGCTCGATCAAGAACAGCGCCGACTCGGTCGCGGGGTTCATCAGCGGGTTGCACTTCTAGCGGCGGGCCGGGACCAGCGCCATGACAGGGCCGTCGAAATGAGGGGCCGCTGAGATGACCCAGGCCGCCCGCACCGCGGACTCGATGTGGACCCGGCTCGGCCGGATGGTCGCCGAGTCGGCGCCCGTCGTCTGGTTCAACGACTCGGTGCTGCATCATCCGCACATCACCCGCGGACGCGGTATGGCGCAGGACGGCTGGTCACGCGTCCTGGACGTCTGCTATCCGCTGATCGTGTTGCTGCGCGGCACCCGGCGCGGCGCGGCGCAGCTCGGCGCGTGGTGGAAGGACGCGCCGAAGGACAAGCGCCGGCTGCAGACGGTGATCGTGCTGGTCTGCCTGATCGGGATCGGGCTGCTCAGGTTCGGGCCGCTGCTGCTGATCCTCGCCTTCCTCGGCGCGGCGGCCTGGCTCGGCCGGGACACCTCGCGCAAGGGCGCGGACCCCGAGTCCCCCGAGCACGTCGGCCGGCTCCAGGCGATCTACAACGGCCTGGTGCCGTACCTGCAGAACGGCGACGACCCGGACCAGCACTTCAAGCCGGGCGGCGGCTACCGGGACGCGTTCACCGCCTGGGAGTTCGACGAGCAGGACCGGCTCATCCGGCTGCGCATGGACTACTCGGAGTACTTCCGGGACGGCGAGGCGGACAGCCGGGCGAAGGTCGAGCGGGCGCTGGAAGGCAAGATCGGCCACGCGAACGAGTACCTGTACGCCTGGGACGAGGAGGGCAACCACCTCGACGTGCGGATCCTGCCGCCGCTGCCGGACGGCATCGCGGCGCAGCCGTGGCCGGTCGCGGACATCGAGTTCGTGCTCGGGGTGACCGATCCGGGCTCGGCGGGCCGGCTGATCCCGATGCTGGTGGCCGACCCCGAGGCCACCGAGGACACGCTGACGCCGCAGGCCGCCGCGCGCGAGGAGGTGCCGCCCGGCTTCCGGGTCGCGCAACTGGCGCCGGTGATCTGGCGGCTCGGCACGCCGAACGCGAACCCGCACCTGCTGCTGACCGGCGGCCCGGGCACCGGCAAGTCCACCGCGGTGCGCTCGCTGCTCGGCCAGGCGCTGGCGCGCGGCCACCGGATCGCGGTGATCGACACCGACCAGACCGCGGAGTACGGCGCGCTGGCCGGACGGCCGAACGTGCTGCGCATCACCGAGGAGCCGGCCGACTCGCTCGACCTGCTGGACTGGTTCGGGCTCGAGATCGAGCGGCGGGCCGAGCAGGCGCGCGGCGCGGACGCCGCGGCCGCGGCAGCGGCTGACGCGCAGTCAGCCGCCGTTGCCGCCGCAGCGGAGGCCCGGCTCGACGCAGCACGGTCGGAGAGCGAAGCGGCATCGGAACTCGACACGGCCTCAGGGCACGACGCGGTCCAAGGGCACGAGGCGGGTCCGGACGAGGCCCGATCCGCTCGCGAACCTGCCGCCCCCGGCACCGAGCACGGCCAGGCCGCCGAGCCGCCGCTGTGGCTGTTCGTGGACGACCTGCCGGAGCTGTGCGCGGCCGCCGCGCGGCTCGGCCGCCCCGACCCGCAGGACACGCTCGCGGTGCTGGCCCGCAAGGCCAGGTTCGCCCGCACGACCCTCGTGATCACTGCCCGCATCGACCAGGTCGCGGCGCTGCGCCCGGCCCTGCGCAACCAGCTCACCTCGCGCATCGCGCTGGGCAAGGTGGACGCGGTGACCTCCACGCTGCTGTTCGGCGGCACCCTGGAGCTCGGCGGGGCGCAGGTGATGCCGCAGGGCCGCGGCTATGCCCGGATCGGCTCCGGGCCGGTCATCCGGCTACAGACGCCCTACGCGCCAGCGCTCGCGCTGTCAGCCGCGTGAAGGAGGCCCTGGAGCGCTTGCGGGCGTACATCTCTCGGTCGGCGGAGCCCAGAAGCTCCTGGGCCCGCTCCTCGGGCGCGAGCACGTTCTCCGGGCGGGCCGGCTCGTAGGCCAGCCCCAGCGAGGCGCGCACCAGCATCCGCTCCCCGGCGACCATGACCGGGTGGGAGAACGCCTGGTCGATCCGGTCGACCAGGGCCAGCGCCTCGTCGTAACCGATTCCGGCCGCGACCACGACAAACTCGTCTCCGCCGACGCGGGCTACCACGTCCTCGCCGCGTACCGCGGCGCGCAGCCGCTCGGCCACCAGCCGCAGCACCAGGTCGCCGGCGCCGTGCCCGTGGTTGTCGTTGACCTCCTTGAACCGGTCGAGGTCGCAGAAGATCACCGCGAGCGGGATCTGGTCGGCAAGCAGCGCCACCAGCCGCTCGCCGAGCTCTATCGGGTTCGCCAGGCCGGTGAGCGCGTCGTGCCTGGCCTGGTGCCGCAGATGCTCCTCGCGCCGGTGCCGTTCGGCGATGTCCTCGCGCAGCCGCTCGTGCTCCTGCTCGAGCCGGGCCATGCGGGTCGCGGCCTCCTCATGCCTGCGCGCGTTGAGGATGGCGAAGCCGGCCTGCTCGGCGAACATGTCCAGCACGTCGCAGACCCAGGGCGCCGGGATCCGGCCGTCTGAAGGGTCGTCCACCGAGAGCATCCCGATCAGCTCGCCGGACGCGTCCCGCATCGGCGCGAGCAGTCCGTACTCCGGCTGCCAGAGCTCGGTGTCGTCGGGGCGCGAGTCGATGTCCGCCGCGAAGGTGTGGATGCCCTCGGGTGTGGTCTCGTCGGTCAGCTCGCGCAGGAAGCGCAGGTTGCCCCAGGCCTCGGCGCCTTCCAGCAGCTCCTCGATGGCCTTGCGCGGGCAGGTGTTGCCCAGCAGCGCCTCGCGCAGCTCCGGGGGACCGGCGGTCGCGCAACAGTGCAGGTCACCGTCGTCCTCGACGACATTGACCACGACGTTCCGAAAGGGGGTGCAGCTGGCTACCCCGTCCGCGATCGCCTGCATGGTGGCGTCCAGGCCGACGGCGGTGTTCACGCCCGTGATCGCACGGTGGAGCGGGCGGAGGGCGGACAGCGGTATGTGTCCTTCCAGGCCCTGATCCACCACAGTCGAACCCCGATCGCTCGTGCTCGGGACCGGTGCGACCGGCCGGGCGCCGCGCCGGCCTGGTCCGCGGGAACCATTCGGGCGTTCTCCCACCGAATGCACCGAGCCAGACACGGAATGTACAACAGGAACACCCGTCCGCACCAGGCAGTCTTCCGGCCCTGATATTACCTGGTCGTGGTGGTGGGTAAAGAATCGGCAAGGATCCGCGACGCTTCGGAAACAGTACGGCCGGGCGTGTCGCGAACGGGTCGCGGTGCGGTACCGTTCCAGAGTGGGTGTATCAGGCATGGACCATCCGATGATCAGCTCGGACCGGTTCGAGGCGGCGCGGCGACGCACCGCCTACGTTCCACCGATCAATGTGGGCGGCCGCGCGGTCAAGGACCGGCTCGACCGTCACCTCGCCGTGCTCGTGCCTGAAGGCGCCGATCCGGCGCGTGGGGGCCGTGGCCTGCCGATCGCCGAGCCCGCGCGGCTCGGGGCCGGTGCGGCGCAGACCGTGCAGCTGCTGCGCGAGATCACGCCGCGTCCGGCCGCGCCCACCCGGCGCAAGCTCTCGCTGCGCGCTCCGCTGCGCTCCTTCAAGCGCTGGATAGGCTTCTAGCCCTTCCGCGTTATTCGCGCCGTTGCTCGCTGCGGCGCGGCCTGCGCAGGGCGCGCGTCCTCACCCACGACCCGCGCCGTCTGTGATGTGCCGCGCCTGACCCCAGAACCAATCCCGCGCGATCGCCAGCCTCGGCCGCCCGGCATCACGAAGGCCGTGAAAGAACCACAGACAGTGAAGCGGGGCCTCCCTTCCGGGAGGCCCCGCTTCACTGTCTGTCAGGCAGGACCGGCGGTCGCGCCGTTACGCGGCCGTCGAGTCGCCCGGCGCCTGGGCCTGAGCCGGAGCCTGCACCGGGGCGGGTGCGGGCGGGGCGTCGGCCACCGCGGCCTCGATGTCCGCCGGGCTGCTGATCTCCGGCAGGTTCGACTTCGGCGAGGCGGTGAAGGTGAACTTCGCCTGGTCGCCGGAGCCCTCGGTGTCCACGAGCACGATCGAACCCGGACGCAGCTCGCTGAACAGGATCTTCTCCGACAGCGGGTCCTCGATCTCGCGCTGGATCGTGCGGCGCAGCGGCCGGGCGCCCAGCAGCGGGTCGTAACCCTTGTCGGCCAGCAGCAGCTTGGCCGAGCGGGTCAGCTCGATGCCCATGTCCCGGTCCTTGAGCCGCTCGTCGACCTTGGCCATCATCAGGTCCACGATCTGGATGATGTTGTCCTGGGTCAGCTGCGGGAAGACGATCGTGTCGTCCACGCGGTTGAGGAACTCGGGCCGGAAGTGCTGCTTGAGCTCGTCGTTGACCTTGTTCTTCATCCGCTCGTAGCCGGTGGCCACGTCGCCCGCGGCCGCGAAGCCGAGGTTGAAGCCCTTGGAGATGTCCCGGGTGCCCAGGTTCGTGGTCATGATGATCACGGTGTTCTTGAAGTCCACCAGGCGGCCCTGGGAGTCGGTCAGCCGGCCGTCTTCCAGGATCTGCAGCAGCGAGTTGAAGATGTCCGGGTGGGCCTTCTCCACCTCGTCGAACAGGACGACGGAGAACGGCTTGCGGCGCACCTTCTCGGTCAGCTGGCCGCCCTCCTCGTAGCCCACGTATCCGGGCGGGGAGCCGAACAGCCGGGAGACCGTGTGCTTCTCGGAGAACTCGGACATGTCCAGCTGGATCAGCGCGTCCTCGTCGCCGAACAGGAACTCCGCGAGCGTCTTGGCCAGCTCGGTCTTACCGACGCCGGACGGGCCGGCGAAGATGAACGAGCCGCCGGGGCGCTTCGGGTCCTTCAGGCCCGCCCGGGTGCGCCGGATCGACTGGGAGAGCGCCTTGATGGCCTGCTCCTGGCCGATGACGCGCTTGTGCAGCTCGTCTTCCATGCGCAGCAGCCGGGAGGTCTCCTCCTCGGTCAGCTTGAAGACCGGGATGCCGGTGGCGGTGGCCAGGACCTCGGCGATCAGCTCCTCGTCCACCTCGGCCACGACGTCCATGTCGCCGGCCTTCCACTCCTTCTCCCGCTTGGCCTTGGCGGCCAGCAGCTGCTTCTCCTGGTCGCGCAGCGCCGCGGCCTTCTCGAAGTCCTGCGCGTCGATCGCGGACTCCTTGTCCCGGCGCACGGTCGCGATCTTCTCGTCGTACTCGCGCAGGTCCGGCGGAGCGGTCATCCGGCGGATGCGCATCCGGGAGCCCGCCTCGTCGATAAGGTCGATCGCCTTGTCCGGCAGGAAGCGGTCGGAGATGTACCGGTCGGCCAGCGTCGCCGCGGCGACCAGCGCGCCGTCGGTGATGGAGACCCGGTGGTGCGCCTCGTACCGGTCACGCAGACCCTTGAGGATCTCGATGGTGTGCGCCAGCGAGGGCTCGGCGACCTGGATCGGCTGGAACCGGCGCTCGAGCGCGGCGTCCTTCTCCAGGTGCTTGCGGTACTCGTCCAGCGTGGTGGCGCCGATGGTCTGCAGCTCGCCGCGGGCCAGCATGGGCTTGAGGATCGAGGCCGCGTCGATCGCGCCCTCGGCCGCGCCCGCGCCCACCAGCGTGTGCAGCTCGTCGATGAACAGGATGATGTCGCCGCGGGTGCGGATCTCCTTGAGGACCTTCTTCAGCCGCTCCTCGAAGTCGCCGCGGTACCGGGAGCCGGCCACCAGGGCGCCGAGGTCGAGCGTGTAGAGGTGCTTGTCCTTCAGGGTCTCCGGGACCTCGCCCTTGACGATCGCCTGGGCCAGGCCCTCGACCACGGCGGTCTTGCCGACGCCGGGCTCGCCGATCAGCACCGGGTTGTTCTTGGTGCGGCGGGAGAGGACCTGCATGACCCGCTCGATTTCCTTCTCCCGGTTGATGACCGGGTCGAGCTTGCCCTCGCGGGCGGCCTGGGTCAGGTTGCGGCCGAACTGGTCGAGCACCAGCGAGGTGGCCGGGGTGCCCTCGGCGGGGGCGCCCGCGGTGGCCGCCTCCTTGCCCTGGGAGTATCCGGACAGCAGCTGGATGACCTGCTGGCGCACCCGGTTCAGGTCCGCGCCGAGCTTGACGAGGACCTGGGCGGCCACGCCCTCGCCCTCGCGGATAAGACCGAGCAGGATGTGCTCGGTGCCGATGTAGTTGTGTCCGAGCTGCAGCGCCTCGCGCAGTGACAGCTCGAGCACCTTCTTGGCGCGCGGAGTGAACGGGATGTGCCCGGACGGGGCCTGCTGGCCCTGGCCGATGATCTCCTCGACCTGCTGGCGCACCGCCTCAAGGGAGATGCCCAACGACTCGAGCGCCTTGGCGGCGACACCCTCGCCCTCGTGGATCAGGCCGAGCAGGATGTGCTCGGTGCCGATGTAGTTGTGGTTGAGCATCCGGGCCTCTTCCTGGGCCAGGACGACAACCCGCCGCGCGCGGTCGGTGAACCTCTCGAACATCTTCTTCTCGCTCCCCGGAGCGGTCGGGCAGTGCCGGGAATCCCTGCAACTGCACCCGGCCTGTCCTTCCGAATGCTAGTCCCGCCTGGAGACGGACCCTACGGGAATGCGCGCCCCGCGGAGCGGCGGCACACTGTGTCAGTTTAGCGTTGCACCCTGTCTGATCAGGTGTTCCCGCACTTCAGCCACGTACGCGCCACTGCTGTACGCCTGAAGCGAACGGTGCGGCGGGTAACCCTCCCGAGCTGAGCCGCCATGCTCTAAGTTAGGCGCAGCGATCCACGTGAGAGGCGTGCCGTACACACTGCGTCGTGCGCACCGCACCTCACGCGACGTTGCCTTGAGCTTGACCGCTCTACCAGCGGTCCGCGACTCCCCCGCTTCCGCACCCTTTAGGGCTCGCATGTCGACTAACGCCGCATTCGCCGGTCCTGTTCCCGGCGGCCGGGCCGATTCCGGCGGCGGGCGCGCGGAGGCGGACCTCGCTGCGATGTCGGACGGGGTCGGCGAGCTGGAGCGCTGGTATGTCGAGCAGCGCGCGTGGCCGGTGCACCGGGACGATCACGATCGGCTGTGGCTGGAGGCCGGGACCGAGTTCGATGTAGTGGAGGTGCCGGAGGAGGCCGGGCGTCGGGCGCTGCGCAGGCTGATCGGGTACGGACAAGCGGCGCTGGCTCCAGGGCCGGTGGCGGTTTGCGAGCCAGTCTCGTCCGGGCCGGCCCGGTGCTGCTTCTTCGTCGCCCCCGGTGCGCGCGATGACCTGCCGGAGCTGCTCGACTGGCTGGACTGGGGCGGGATCGACCTCGGCAT
>NZ_DASRBQ010000104.1:0-19477 GCF_035653575.1 Actinocrinis sp. | reverse complement strand
CGTTCCGGCCCCGGCCGCCGATCGCTGGCTGCACGACCCGCTGGCGGTCCCCCCCGAGGTCATCGCCCTGCTGGCGACGATCGCGGAATCCTGCTCGCGATACGCCCTCACCCGCCGCGCCCTGTAGGCCGTGCGTCGCGGATCTCGGACCGCCCGAAAAGCGGGTCCGCGCGGACCGGCCGCCGACGATCCCTCCGTCACCGGCGGGCCTTCAGTTGTTGGCCGCCACGAAGGCGTCGATGATCTTCTTGGAGACCCGGCCGCGCTCGCTGACCTCGTGGCCGTTGGCCCGGGCCCACTCGCGCACCGCCGCCGTGTCCACTCCGGAAGCCGGACCGCGGACCGCGCCGCGCTTCGGCCGCGCCGAGGAACCGTCCGCGCGGTACCTGCGCCCGGCCTCGATGTACTTTTCGAAATCGGATCGCAGCGCCGCCGCGTTCTTGTCGTTCAGGTCGATCACGTAGTCCGTGTTGTCCAGACTGAAATGGATGGTCTGCGTAGCGTCGCCGCCACTGAGGTCGTCTGTCATGACGACCACCGTCTTCTGCGCCATACTCGCCTCTTTCCCGGAGGACCGTCTTGGCACACTAGACAAGCGCATTTCCGCGGTGAATTCAACTCCGAAGCCGCAAAAGCAGGTAACCGTTCCCACTGCGCGTCCGCTACAACACGCGCAGCATCCGGGTGTTGCCCAAAGTGTTCGGCTTGACGCGTTCCAGATCGAGGAACTCCGCGATACCTTCGTCGGCCGACCGCAACAGTTCCGCGGTCACCTCCGGCTCGATCGGCGAGTCCGCCAGCGGGTGGAATCCGTGCCGCTCGAAGAATGCGGTTTCGAAGGTTAGGCAGAACACCCGCCGCACGCCGAGCCAGGAGGCGGTGGCGAGAAGTTTTTCCACAATGGCGTGACCGATGCCGAGTCCGCGGCTGCGCGGATCCACCGCCACCGTCCGCACTTCAGCCAAGTCCCGCCACATGACATGCAACGCGCCACAGCCGACTACAGAAGCGTCGTTATCGCGTTCAGCGACCCAAAACTCCTGAATGTCCTCATATAGCGTCACGGTGGGCTTGTCCAGAAGAATACGGTCGGCCACGTAGACGTCCAGCAGGGCGCGAATCGCGGGAACGTCGGCGGTCCGCGCCCGCCGGACGGTCAGATCATCCACAGCCGCGAGCATAGGGCCTGGCGCGAAGCGCTCTTTACCGGGCGGATGACGGGGACACTCACTGACAGTGCGTCACGCCTTAGGCACGCTCTTCAGGCATCGCACAGTCCCACTCGGGCGGCGATACGCGCCATCCTCCGGTCGAGCGGTGGATGCGTAGGCCGGGGGATGCGGACGGCGGCGTGCCGAGCGCGGCCGGAGCGGCCGTATTCATTTTCATTGTGAGAATCGCCCACTAATCCACAGCCTGTGGATTCGTTCGCGGCGAACCAGCGCAACGCGCTGAGCAGTTCCGGGCCGAGCCCGATGTCGACCGCGAAGGCGTCCACCCGGTACTCGGCGCTGCGCCCGGCCGCGTTCTTGGCGGCGAACGCGGCGACCCCGGGAGCGGCGAACACGACCCGGATCCCGTGGCCGAGGCGGAAGGCCGCGCGTGCACATCCACAGACCCAGCGGCGCGGTCCGTATCCGCCGGCGGGATGCGGTTCCGTGCCCAGGGCGTTCGCGAGCGCCGCGACCGGCGTGGCGAGCAGCGAGCCGAGCAGCGCGATGCCTTGGAGCGGCAGCAGCACCCAGACGAGGAAGGCCGAGACCGAGGTGTGCATGCGCAGATGGTGGCCGAGTTCGTGAGCGAGCACCCCGGCGAGTTCACGGTCGCCGAGCTGGTCGAGCGCCCCGGTCGTCACGCAGATCAGGTCGCGGCCGACCGAGTGCGCGTTGGCCTCGGTGAGGTCCACGACGCGGATACGGAAGCGGCGGCCGCTCACCTCGGCCTGGGTGATGACGTGCCGCCAGATCCGTTCCAGCCGGGCCCGTTCGGCCGCGGTGGGCCGCCGGATGGGCCAGAGCAGCCTCGCCATTGCCAGCTGCACCGGCCGCAGTCCGTAGCAGGCCGCGCTGACGAGCCAGAGGCCGTAGCCGAGCCACAGCGGCGCGCCGAGCGCACGCCGGGCCAGGAGCGCGAGCGGCAGCAGACAGGCCCCGGCGACCGGCAGGAACACCAGCACCAGGGCCAGCGAGCAGAGCGCCGTGCGGTCCGGGCGCGCCACATTGAGCCGGACCGAGCCCGGCCCGCGACAGTCAGGTCTCTCGCCGCGCGCTCTGCGATGCCGGCGCCGCCCGGGACGATCGGTAGCACGTAACACCACGCTGTGCACTGTGGCAGCCGCCGACGGGTGGTGCACATCCACCGAAAGGGTGGTCAACCGATCGAAGAGTTCGTATCAGCAGACAGGTCGACTCAATAGACGAATCGGGCTGTCGGAGTGGCGGGCCGCCCGGGATCAGTCGAAGAGGTCCGAGGAGACCGCCTCGGGATCGACCCCGGCGGCCAGCAGCGCGCTGCGGCTCTCGTCGACCAGCGCGCTCGGCCCGACCAGCACGGCGCCACAGGCTCCCTGCGCGTCGGAGGCGGCCGCGTGCGCGTGGACTGCCGCGAGCGGGTCGCCCACGACCTCCTCGACGGTCATCTCGCCGTGCTCCTCGGCCAGCGCACGCAGCGCGCCGGCGAGATAGTGCGGGCCGTCGTCGGAGGCGAGCACGACCGTCAGTGGTCGCAAATCCCCCGCGGCGATGGCGTGCTGAATCAGAGCGTGGACAGGAGCGGCGCCCGTTCCGTGAGCGACGGCGAGCAGGCGCGAGGTGCGATCCGGTCCGGGGAAGGCGAGTTCGCCCTCTGCGGCGGCGATGCGCAGCCGGTCGCCGACCGCGGTCTGATTCACCAACACCTCGCTCACACCGCCGCAGCGGCCGAGCTGAACGTGGAATTCGACCTCGTCCCCGCCCGAGTCGCCACTGGGCCGGGTGGCGAATGAGAAATCGCGCCATACCCGAGGCAGCGCCGCCGTTTCCACGGCCGAGTACTGCCCGGCGACGTACCGGTACGCGCCCTTGTGCTCCGACTCGGCGAATCGCGAGTCCACTACGGGCTGCGCGACGACGCGCACGATGCCGTCCGCGAGCGTCTCGTGAGCGACGACCTCCGCCTCCCAGTAGGCCGGTCCGAGCGCGTCCGCCTCGGCCACCGCGTCGAGCATCACGTTGGCCACCAAGCCGTATCCGGCATCCCAGGCGGCATTGGTGCGCTCGGTCCACTGATCGCCGCAGTACTGCGCCACGGCGGCCAGCAGGGAGGCGCCGAAAGCCTGGTAGTGCGCGGCGCGCAGGCCGAATTTGCGGTGCCGCAACGCGAGCCGGCGCAGATAAGGCAGGAATTCGTCGAGCTTGTCCAGGTCGCCGACGATCCGCTGCACGGCCTGGAACAGCCGCCGGTGCTGGGTGGCCGCGTCGGCGGAGAAATACTTGCGGTACCGGGGATTGGCCGCGAAGAAATGCTCATAGAACCAAGCGGCCGCCTCGGGCCCGTACGGTTCGATGAGCGCGAAGCTCTCCCGGATCTGCGCGATGAGATCCTCCTGCGCCCACTGCGCGGCGTCCGTCGCGATTCCCGACTCGGCCTCCGCGTCGCAGCTCGCGTCGAAGTCCGCGTAGGCGTCCTGCTTTTGCAATGTGCCCTGCTCTGCTGTCACCACAGCCCTGTCACTCACCCGGGTGAGCTTACCGGGCGGTCCGGGTTCACTTTCCCCGGACCGCACAGTTGACCGGCTTCAGGGCTACCGCCGCGGTCACTTTCAGTGCTCGTCGACCGCAGGTCGGCTGAATATCTTCAACAATAGGTAAAAGGAGGGCAGTACAACCGCCATCCCCAGGCACATCGCTATCAGCATCGCCTCGACGCTCTGTGGCGCCGCCGCCGAACGCACCGCGCTATAAGCGTCAATGCCGCCGGTGCTGACCAGCAGATCCGGGAACTGCGCCGCCGCCCAGCCGCCGAGCACGGTGGCGACTGCGAGCGCGGCGGTGGCGCGCGCGAGCACATAGCGCTCCCGCCACAGCACCAGCAGGCTGGCGATGCCGCAGACCGCCGAGACGGCCGCGAACGGGATGGAGCGATCCGAGAATCGCGCCGCGACGATCGGGGCGTCTCGGTACAGGAACGGCAGCATCGCGACTACCACGGCTCCCGATGCGACCGCCGCGCCGATGGCTTTGCGGCGGAAGACGGGGACCAGGTGCGTCGTGGCAGGGCTCTGCGCGGCGTTGTGGCAGAGGTAAACGGCGGCGAGGAACGCGGTGACCACCACCGCCAGCACTCCGGCGGTCAGTGCGAAGGCGGAGCGGAACGGCTCGGTCGGAGTGCTGTGCGGGCCGAGCGAGCCGGTGGCCAATGCCGCCCCGGAGACGCCGAACATGAACGGGGTCAGCACCGAGGCGCCGGCGAAGATCCGGCCCCACCAGCGGTCCGGGAGCGCTGCGCCCTCGCCGTAGGCGCGGTACACGTACGCGGCGCCGCGCAGCACGATGCCGACGAGGGCGAAGCCGAGCGGCAGTTCCAGCGAGGTGGCGATGGTTCCGAAGGCGGTGGGGAAGGCGCTGAAGACGCTGACGATCACGAAGATGAGCCAGACGTGGTTGGCCTCCCAGACCGGGCCGAGCGAGGCGGCGATCAGGGCGCGCTGCCCCTCCGGGTCGCGCTCCCGCTTCCCGCTCCAGCCCGCCACCAGATCCCAGAAGCCGCCGCCGAAGTCGGCCCCGGCCAGCAGCGCGTACGCGAGCAGGCTCAGCACGATGATCGCGAGCATCGCGTTCACGGCGGTCACCGGGTCACCTCCAGGGCGGGCGTCGGCTCGATGCCGGGTCCGGTCTCTGAGCCGGTCCTGGCGAGCTCGGGCGGGGAACCACTGGCGAGCTTGCGCAGGATGAGGATCAGCGCGACGGCGAGTCCGAGGTAGATCAGGATCGTGGCGAGCAGCGCCCAGCCGAGGCCGGTGCTCTTGGTGGCGGCGTCGGCGACCAGCATCTGCTGGTACACGATCCACGGCTGCCGGCCGCCCTCGGTCACCTCCCAGCCGGCCAGCATCGCGAGCATCGCGGCCGGCCCGCTGAACGCGGCGGCCCACAACCACCGCTTGGTGTGCGCGATCCGGGGCACGACACCGCGCCTGCGGCTACGCAACCAGCGCCACGCGCCCCAGGCTGTGATGAGCAGGATCGCGGTGCCGAGCCCGACCATGGAGTCGAAGGCGAGGTGCACGACCGCCGTCATCGGCTGCTGATTCGCCGGGGTCTGATCCAGCCCGGGCACCACCGCGCCGGGCTTGAAATCCAGCAGCAGAGAGAGCCCGTCGGGAATCGGTACGCCCCCGACGAGCTGGTGCGTCTGGCTGTTGTAGAACCCGCCGATGGTCAGCGGCACGTGTCCGGAGGTGTAGTAGTGCCCCTCCATCGCGGCCAGCTTCGCAGGCTGCGTCGTGGCGACGTCGCGCGCCGCGAAATCGCCGATCAGGAGCTGAACCGGCGCCAGCGCCAGGATGACGGCCATCCCCAGATTCAGACCCTTGCGATGGTATTCGTCGCGGCGCCCGCGCAGCATCCCGATCGCGTACACCGCGGCCACCGCGCCGCCGGTGCACATCAGCGCGGCGACGAACATGTGGCAGACCTCGGTCCACGAGGTGGAGCTCGAGAAGACGGCCCACGGATCCGCGGTGATCTTCCCGTGCGAGACGCCGAGCCCGACCGGGTGGTTCATCCAGGCGTTCGCCATCACCACGAAGAGCGTGGAGAGCGTGCCGGAGATCGCGATCGGCCACAGCACCAGCCAGTGCGCGCGCCGGGAGAGCCGCTTCCAGCCGTAGAGGTAGAGGCCCATGAAGATCGCCTCGGTGAAGAAGGCGAAGGCCTCGAGCGTGAACAGCAGCCCGATCGCGCCGCCGTAGGTGGACATGAAGGTCGGCCACAGCAGGCCGAACTCGAAGGAGAGCACGGTGCCGGACACCGCGCCGATGGCGAAGAGCACCGCCATGACCCGCGCCCACTTGCGGGTCAGCGCGTACCAGACCGGGTCCCCGGTCTTCAGCCAGCGCCGCTCGGCGTAGAGCAGCAGCCAGGGCAACCCGACGCCGAAGACGGCGAACATGATGTGGAAGGACAGGGACAGCGCGGTCTCCACCCGCGCGACGACGAGCCCGGACAATCTCGGCTCCCCTCGGCCCCGTGGGGCGTGTGTCACTCCAGCAAACTTCTACACCCCGTAGAAGTTCTTTCAGCATTAGAGTAGACCCCATGGCTAGGCTCGGCGAACTCGAACGCGCGGTCATGGACGTGCTGTGGAACACACCCGAACCGGTGGCTGCCACCCGGATCGTGGAGGAGCTGCCACGCGAGCACGCCCCCGCGATCACCACGATCCTCACGGTGCTCGACCGCCTCGGCGGCAAGGGCTTCGTCACCCGGGAACGGCACGGCCGCGCCTACCGCTACTCGGCTACCACCAGCCGCGCCGAGCTGATCGCCAGCACCATGCTCGAAGCGCTCGGCACCACCAACGACCGCCGCTCGGCCCTGGTCCACTTCGCCGGCTCGGTGTCGGAGGAGGAGAAGGCGCTGCTGCGCGAACTGCTCGAGGAAGCCCCCGCCAGCTCCTCGAACGCCTGAGCAAGGCGCCGCGCGATGTGGCTGATCGCCGCCGCCTCCTGCGCCGTCATCGCGATCCTGCTGGCCTGGCCGGTGCCGGACGCGCTGTGCACGGCGCACTGGACCCGCCGCTCCCCGCGCGCCGCGATCGTGCTCTGGCAGCTGGTCGGCCTCGTCGGCGGGCTCAGCGCGATCAGCGCTCTGCTCCTGGTCGGCTTCGCGCCGCTGGGCCGGGACCTGGCCGGGGTCAACCTGGTCGCGCTGGTGCTGGCCGCGCTGCTGTTCTCCTGGCTGTTCGGGGTGCTGGCCACCTCGGCCGTGCGGATCGAGCGGCACCTGCGCCGCCAGCGCACCGTGGTGGACCTGCTCGGCCGGGCCGAGGCCGACGGGGTGCGGGTGCTCGACCACCCCGAGCCGCTGGCGTACTGCCTGCCCGGGCCGCAGCCCCGTATCGTGATCACCGACGGCGTGCTGGCCGCGCTGCCGCCGGAGGAGCTGGCCGCCGTGCTGGCCCATGAGCGGGCGCACGCGAAGGGCCGGCACGAGCTGGTCATCCAGCCCTTCGTGGCCTGGCAGTCCGCCCTGCCGTTCCTCGCCCCGGCCCGCCGGGCCACCGCGGCCGTCGCGGAGCTGGTAGAGATGCTGGCCGACGACGCCGCCGCGGCGGCGACCAGCCGGCTGACCGTGGCCCGCGCTCTGGCCAGGGTCGGCGCGGGGCGTCCGCCGGGCGTGGCCGCCTGCGAGCGGGCCGAGGACGCGGCCTCGAACACGGCGGCTCCAGCCTCGGTGCTGGCCCGAGTACGCAGGCTGACCTGAGGAGAGAGCGTGGTTGAACTGAAGACTCCCGGCGAGATCGAGGCGATGCGCGCCGCCGGGCGGGTCGTCGCCGCGGCCCTGGCCGCGGTGCGCGAGCAGGCGGCGGTCGGCACGAAGCTCACCGAGCTCGACGAGGTGGCCCGCGGGGTGCTGCGGTCGGCCGGCGCCACCTCGCCGTTCCTCGGCTACCGGCCGCACTTCGCGCCGATCCCGTTCCCGGCGGTGATCTGCACCTCGGTCAACGACGCGGTACTGCACGGCATCCCGACCGGTTACCGGCTCGCGGACGGCGACCTGCTGAGTGTGGACTGCGGGGCGACGCTGGACGGTTGGACCGGGGACTCGGCGATCTCACTCATCGTCGGGCAGGAGCGGCCCGAGGACCGCCGGCTGATCGACACGGCGTACGCCGCGCTGGACGCCGGAATCGCCGCGGCCGTCGTCGGCGCGAGGATCGGGGACATCTCGGCCGCGATCGGCGCGGTGGGGCGCGCGGGAGGCTACGGCATCAACACGGACTTCGGTGGCCACGGCGTCGGCCACACCATGCACGAGGACCCGTCCGTGCCCAACGAGGGGCGCGCCGGGCGCGGCCTGAAGCTGCGGGCCGGCCTGGTGATCGCGATCGAGCCGTGGTTCCTCGGCGGCGGCAAGGACGAGTACGTGGCCGACGAGGACGGCTGGACCTTGCGCAGCGCCGACGGCAGCCGGACCGTACACGTCGAGCACACGGTCGCGGTGACGGATCAGGGCCCGGTGATCCTCACCGCCCTGTAGTCGGGGCTGTAGTCGGAAGGCCGCAGCCGGCGGCGGCGGGTCTACCCGGCGCCTTCGCCGGCACTAGCCCTTCTGGATGCGCGGATCGGCTTCCTCGGCGGCGCGCTCGCGGGCCTTGGCCGCCGCGCGGCGCTGCGGATTCTGCGAGCGCAGGATCGTGATGACGATGGCGATGAACGCGATCGCCATGACCAGCGGCGGTATCAGGGATTCCAGGTCCTTCACCACTGCGCGCCACACCTCCGCTTCCTGCCCAGCGCACCGTGTGCCCGATGCCGTCCTTCTACTGTGCCACTCGCCGCTGGGTTACCTGCCACCAGGCCACCCGCCACCGGGACTGGGACCGCTACCGGATCGGTGACCGCTACGATCCGGGGCGCACCAGCGGGAAGAGGATAGTCTCGCGGATGTTCTTGCCGGTCAGCATCATGATGAGGCGGTCCATGCCCATGCCCATGCCGCCGGTGGGCGGCATGCCGTACTCCAGGGCGCGCAGGAAGTCCTCGTCCAGCTGCATGGCCTCCTCGTCGCCGCCGGCCGCCAGCAGCGACTGCGCGGTGAGCCGCTCGCGCTGGTCGATCGGGTCGATCAGCTCGGAGAACGCGGTCGCCCGCTCGGTGCCGAGGATCACCAGGTCCCACTTCTCGGCCACGCCGGGGTTGGCGCGGTGCTTGCGGGCCAGCGGCGAGACCTCGGTCGGGTAGTCCATGACGAAGGTCGGGGCGACGATGTTCTCCTCGAGCAGCCGCTCGATCATCTCCAGCACGATCTGCCCGTGGCCCCAGTTCTGCTCGTAGGGCACGTCCGCCTTGTCGGCCAGCTCGCGCAGCCGCTCCACGGAGGTCTCCGGCGTGACCTCTTCGCCGAGGCGCTCCGAGATGCCGCCGTAGACGGTGACCTCCTGCCAGGGCTCGGCCAGGTCGATCTCGTGCTCGACGCCGTGCGCGTCCAGGCCGCGGATGATCGTGTTGCCGTTGACGGCCATCGCGGCGTTCAGGATCAGACGGCGCGTCAGCTCGGCCTGGGTGCGGTAGTCGCCGTAGGCCTCGTAGCACTCGATCGTGGTGAACTCGGGGTTGTGCGTCGCGTCCGCGCCCTCGTTGCGGAAGAGCCGGCCGATCTCGAAGACCCGCTCCGCGCCGCCGACGATCAGCCGCTTGAGCGGCAGCTCGGTCGCGATCCGCAGGTACAGGTCCATGTCGTAGGCGTTGATGTGGGTGCGGAACGGCCGCGCGGTCGCGCCGCCGTGCACCGTCTGCAACACCGGGGTCTCCACCTCGATGTAGCCCTCGGCGTGCATCGTGTCGCGGATCGAGCGGATCATCGCCGAGCGGCTGCGCATCATCGAGCGCGCCTCGGCGTTCACGATCAGGTCCACGTACCGCTGCCGCACCCGCGCCTCCGGGTCGGACAGGCCCTTGTGCTTGTCGGGCAGCGGCCGCAGGCACTTGGAGGTGATCTGCCAGGAGTCCACAAGGATCGACAGCTCACCGCGCCGCGAGGTGATCACCTCGCCGGTGACCCCGACGTGGTCGCCGAGGTCGACGTCCGCCTTCCAGTCCGCCAGCGAGGCCTCGCCGACCCGGTCGAGCGAGACCATCAGCTGGATCTCCGCCTCGGCCTCGCGGACCGTGGCGAAGCACAGCTTGCCGCCGGTGCGCGAGAGCAGCACCCGCCCGGCGATGGAGACGGTGTCGCCGGTGGCGGTGTCCGGGTCGAGGCCCTGGTACTTCTCGCGCACCTCGGCGATCGTCGCGGTGCGCGGATAGCCGACCGGATACGGATCGGCGCCGCGCGCCTTGATCCGCTCCAGCTTCTCCCGCCGCACCCGCATCTGCTCGGGTTCCTCGGACTGGGGGCTGCTGGTGGTCGGCTCGTCGCTCATGGGCACAAGGATAAGGGGCCGTGGGAAACGGATTCGCCCGCCTGCGGCGTCTTGGCGCGCCCAGCCGCGGCGGTCAGGTGGTGCCGATGTTGCGCTCGTAGACCAGGCGCAGCCCGATCAGGGTGAGCCAGGGCTCGTGCGCGTCGATGACCTCGGCCTCCTCCAGCACCAGCGGGGCCAGGCCGCCGGTAGCCACGACGGTGACGTCGTTCGGGTCGTCGGCCAGCTCCTCCGCCATCCGATTGACCACGCCGTCGATCTGCCCGGCGAAGCCGTAGAGGATGCCAGCCTGCATGCACTCCACCGTGTTCTTGCCGATCACCGAGCGCGGCCGGGCCAGCTCGATCTTGCGCAGCTGCGCGCCACGGGCGCCGAGCGCGTCCACCGAGATCTGAATGCCCGGGGCGATCGCGCCACCGATCCACTCGCCACGCGCCGAGATCGCGTCAAAGGAGGTCGCGGTACCCAGATCCACCACGATGCACGGCGAACCGTACAAGTGGACGGCGGCCAGCGCGTTGATGATCCGGTCGGTGCCGACCTCCTTGGGGTTGTCCACCAGCACCGGCATGCCGGTCTTCACGCCCGGCTCGACCACGAGCGAGGGGATGTCGCCGTAATAGCGGCGGATCATGTCCCGCATCTCCTGGAGCACGGACGGCACCGTGGAGCACAGCGCTATCCCGTCCACTCCGCCGTCGCCCACCAGCGGGTGATTGTGCATCAGGCCTTGGAACAGCACGGCGTGCTCATCGGCGGTGCGCTGGGGATCGGTGGACACCCGCCAGTGCTCGACGATCTCGTCGCCCTCGAACAGGCCGAGCACCGTTTGGGAGTTACCGATGTCGATCGTGAGCAGCATGGCTGGGGCTCCGGTGGGGGAAGCGCCGGGAGGTTTCGGCAGGGTCTATTCAGCGTGGGTGGTACGGCGGTGCGGTCGTTCAAGTGTTCGGCTGTGCGGTACCGCGGTCGGAGCCTAGGTGGTGCGGAAGTCGCAGCCGACGTCCAGGATCGGCGCGGAGTGGGTCAGTGCGCCGACGGAAAGATAGTCGACTCCGGTCTCGGCGGCGGCGCGGGCCTGGTCGAGGGTCAACCCGCCGCTCGCCTCCAGCCTGGTGCGGCCGTACGGCTCGTTGCGGCCGACCAGCAGCACCGCGGCGCGCATCCGCTCCGGGGTGAAGTTGTCCAGCAGCACCAACTGCGCCCCGGCGTCGACCACCGGCAGCAACTGGTCGAGCGTATCGACTTCCACCTCGATCGGCAGCTCCGGGTAACGCTTGCGGACCGCTTCGAAGGCCTCGACCACGCCTCCGGCCGCGACCACATGGTTGTCCTTGACCATGGCCGCGTCCGAGAGCGACATCCGGTGGTTCACCCCGCCGCCGCAGCGCACCGCGTACTTCTCCAGTTTGCGCAGGCCGGGCGTCGTTTTGCGGGTGTCGCGGATCTTCGCGCCGGTGCCTTCGACCGCGTCGACCCAGCGACGGGTCAAGGTCGCGATGCCGGAGAGGTGGCACAGCAGGTTGAGCGTGGTACGTTCGGCGGTCAGCAGGTCGCGGACCCGGCCGGAGACGGTGAACAGCACCGTGCCGGCTTCGACCCGTGCTCCGTCCTGGACGTGGAATTCGACCTCCGCGTCGCCGCCGGAGAGCAGGTCGAGCACCGCGGCGGCCACCGGGATGCCGGCGGCGACGCCGGGGGCACGCACGGTGAAGTCGGCGACGGCCTGTGCGGTCTCGTCGACCGTGGCGATCGTGGTCACGTCTTCGCCGCCGTCCAGGTCCTCGTCGACGGCGTTGCGCACGACCCGCTCGACGTATTCGGGGTCAAGCCCCGCGTCGGTGAGCAGCTGCGCGATCTGAGCCGAGATCACCGAGCCTCCTTCTTGCCGGATACGAAATCGGCACTCTGGTGCACCGGAACGCGTGTGATCTGCACGCCCTCCGCCGTCGCCTGCGCGATCTGACGAACTCGCCAGTGTTCGTCGTCGGTCGCGGGGAAATCCTCCCGCCAATGCGAGCCGCGCGTCTCCTCCCGGAGCGTGGCGGCCTCGGCCAGCACCGTGGCCACCTGCTGGAGGTTGGTCGCCTCCCAGGCCTCGGCGCGCGGGTCGTCGTCGGTCCGCTCCAGCAGGGCGCGCAGATCCGCGGCGGTGCGCGCCAGTGAGTCCGCGCTGCGCAGCACTCCGGCACCGGCGCTCATCGCCTGCTGCGTCGCGTGCCGCACCGAGGGGTCGAGCAGCACCTGCGGGCGCTGGTCCGCCACCGGTTCGCCAGGCGGCTGATCGCCGTCGGGGCCGAAGGCGCGCACCAGGTCCCGGCCGATCCGGTCGGCGAAGACCAGGCCCTCGAGCAGCGAGTTGGAGGCCAGCCGGTTCGCGCCGTGCACGCCGGTGCAGGCGGTCTCGCCGCAGGCGTAGAGGCCCGGGATCGAGGTGCGGCCCCAGTGGTCGGTGAGCACGCCGCCGGAGGCGTAGTGCTCGGCCGGGGCGACCGGGATCAGGTCCCTGACCGGGTCGATGCCGAGCTGGTGCAGCGACTCCCAGATGGTGGGGAAGCGGCCGCGCCACTTGTCCTCGCCGAAGTGGCGAGTGTCCAGCCACAGGTGGTCGAGGCCCTGCTCGTTGGCCCGCCGCATGATGGCCTTGGCGACGATGTCGCGCGGCGCGAGGTCGGCCAGCTCGTGCAGCCCGGTCATGAAGCGCTCGCCCTTGGCGTCCACGAGGAAGGCTCCCTCGCCGCGCACCGCCTCGGAGATCAGCTGCTGCTGGCCGCGCGCCCCGTCGCCGAGCCAGAGCACGGTCGGGTGGAACTGCACGAATTCGAGGTCCGCGACCTTCGCCCCGGCGCGCAGTGCGAGCGCGACGCCGTCGCCGGTGGCCACCGACGGGTTGGTGGTGGCCGTGAAGACCTGTCCGAGTCCGCCGGTGGCGAGCACGATGGCGCGGGCGTGTACCGCACCGACGCCGTCGCGTGCGCCTTCGCCGAGCACGTGCAGGGTAAGCCCGGCGGCCCGGCCGTCGGCATCGGTGAGCAGGTCGAGCACGAGGGCGTGGTCGATGACCTCGATCTCGTCGACCAGCTGGTCGAGCCGGGCCAGCAGCGCGCGGGACACCTCGGCGCCGGTCGCGTCCCCGCCGGCGTGGATGATCCGGTCGGCGTGGTGGCCGCCCTCGCGGCCGAGCGCGATGCTTCCGTCGGAACGGCGGTCGAACTCGGCGCCGCGGTTGATCAACAGGTTGCGTACCGCCGCCGGTCCCTCGGTGACCAGGATGCGCACCGTCTCCGGATCGCAGAGCCCTGCGCCGGCGGTGAGCGTGTCGGCCAGGTGCGCCTCGGGGGTGTCGCCGATGCCGAGCGCGGCGGCTATCCCGCCCTGCGCCCAGCGGGTCGAGCCGTCCGAGGGCTGCGCCTTGGTCACCAGCAGCACCGAGCCGGCGTGCCTGGCGGCCAGCGCTGCGGTGAGGCCGGCGATGCCGGAGCCGACGACCACGGTGTCGGCGCAGGCGGTCCAGCCGGGCGCGGGCGCCAGCAGCCTCGATATGCGGGTCATGTCGCCTCACCGGTGATAGTCAGCGGGACATTGTCGATGAGCCGGGTCGTGCCGATCCGGGCGGCGATCGCGAGGATGGCGTTGCCGGTGTAGTCCTCGCGCAGATCCTGAAAGTTTCCCGGATCGACCAGCGCGAGGTAGTCGAGCGCGAGCGGCGGTTCGGCGCGTGCCGCCTCGTCGATCACGGCGTGGGCCGCTTCCAGCACGGCGGGCACGGTCGGCCGGGTCGCGCCCTCGGCCAGCGCGCGGCTGAGCGCGAGCGCGGTCTGCCGCTCGGGGGCGGAGAGGTAGCGGTTGCGGCTGGAGAGCGCCAGGCCGTCCGGCTCGCGCACGGTCCGCACGCCGACGATCTCCACCGGCAGGTTGAAGTCCAGCGCCATCCGCCGGATCAGGGCGAGCTGCTGGGCGTCCTTCTGCCCGAAGAAGGCCACGTCCGGTCCGGTCAGGTTCAGCAGCTTGTTGACGACAGTGAGCATCCCGGCGAAATGCCCGGGCCGGAAGGCGCCCTCCAGCACCTCGCCCATCGGGCCCGGGTCGACCATCACCATCGGCGTGCCGCCGGGATAGACCTCCTCGACCGAGGGCGCGAAGACCACGTCGACGTCGGCGGCCTCGCACAGCTTCAGATCCTCGGCGAGGGTGCGGGGGTAGCGCGAGTAGTCCTCGGTAGGGCCGAACTGGAGCGGATTGACGAAGATGGTCACGATGACGGTCTTGGCCGCCTGCCTGGCCGCCTGGATCAGGGCGAGGTGCCCGTCGTGCAGCGCGCCCATCGTCATCACGACGGCCGTGTCGCCGAAGCGCCCGGCGCGGGCCGCCCCGAGGTCGGCGCGGGTGTGCACCACCCTGGTCACTGGCCCTCTCCCTTCGAACGCGATTCGCTCAGCACGCCGAGCAGCGGCTCGGCCTGCTCGGCGGTGAGCATCCCGGCGGCCAGCGCCCGGTCGGCGGTCAGCCGGGCCATCGCCAGGTACGCGGCGCGCACCGGGCCGTGCGGGGTGACCCGGTCCAGTTCCTCCAGGTGTGCTGCCACCGTGCCGGCGTCGCCGCGCGCGACCGGTCCGGTCAGCGCCGCGTCGCCGGAGCGCAGCGCGTTGTCCAGCGCGGCCGACAGCAGCGGCGCGAGCATGTGGTTCGGCTGGTTGACCCCGCTGGCGCGCAGCAGGTCGGCGGCCTGGGCGACGAGCGTGACCAGGTAGTTCGCGCCGGAGGCGAGGGCCGCGTGGTAGAGCGGGCGGCTCTCCTCGGCGATCCACTCCGGCTCCCCGCCCATCTCCACCACGAGCGTCTCGGCCATCGGGCGGAACTGCACGGGCGCGGTGACCCCGAACGAGCAGCCGCTCAGCCGGGCCAGGTCGACGTCGGTGCCGGTGAACGTCATGACCGGATGCAGCGCGAGCGGCAGCGCCCCGGCCTTGCGCACCGGATCGAGCACCCCGATGCCGTAGCGGCCGGAGGTGTGCACGACGACCTTGCCGGGTTGGATCGCGCCGGTCGCGACCAGTCCCGCGGCGAGTTGTCCCAGGGCGTCGTCGGGCGCCGTGAGCAGCAACAGTTCGGCCTGCGTCGCCACTTCCTGCGCGGGCAGCAGCGGAACGCCGGGCAGCAGGTCGGCGGCCCGGCGCTGGGAGCGTTCGGAGACCCCGGAAGCCGCGACCACGCTGTGCCCGGCGCGGGCCAGGGCGGCGCCGAGTACCGGGCCGACCCTCCCCGCGCCCACGATGCCGATCGTGAAGCGGCCGGGGCGGGACGTCGTGGCAGCGTCCGGTGGCTGCGTTGGCGAGCCGTCCACGCCCTCACTCCTCGTCTTGCGTTCCAGTCCCTCAGGTACCGGACGTTGGCACAAGCGTACGCGCCTGCGGCGACACACGCTGTCGGCGATCTGCCGCCGGACGGCGGCGGCACTCCCGGACCCGGCGGCGATGCAGGACAATGGTGATCATGTCGGGTGAGGAAGGCCGGTACGCCGCCGCCCTGGTCAACCGGGCGCGCGACCGGATCAACCGGGGCGCGCAGTGGCCGCTCGGCCCGGCCCTGCGCTCGTACCGGCTGCACGGTCTCGAGCACTGGCTGATCCGGGAACGAGACGCCTTCGTGCAGACCGCGAAGGCGGCCCTGGCCGCGGCGATCGCCTGGGAGCTGGCCGCGGAGCTGCTGCGGGTGCGCGACCCGGTGCTCGCGTCGGTCGCCGCGCTGGTCGTGGTGCAGGTGACGCTCTATCAGTCGGTGCGCCGGGCGATCCAATACAGTGCCGGGATCGTCGCCGGGATGGTCGGCGCGCTGGCCATCGGACGCTATCTCGGCGTCAATATGCTGACGATGTCGCTGATCGTCGTCTTCGGCCTCGTGCTCGGCCGCACGCTGCAGCTGGGCACGCAGGTGACGCAGGTCGCGGTGACCGGGCTGCTGGTGCTGGCCTTCGGCAGCAGCTACGGCATGGTCCGGGTGCTCGACAGCGTGATCGGCGCGGCGATCGGCGTCCTGGTCAACACCGTGGTCGCGCCGCCGGCCTTCGCAAGGACCGCGGCCAAGGAGCTGGCCGACCTGGCCGACGACCTGGCCGCGCTGTGTGGCTCTGTGGCCAAGCGACTGCGCGACGACTGGGATCACGACCAGGCCCGCAGCTGGCTCAGCCGCAGCCGGGAGCTGGCCGCCTCCGCCCGCGCGGCACGCAAGATCGCCGAGCAGGCAGAGGAGTCGCTCAAGTACCACCCGCGCAAGTCGGTACACCTTGATGACGTGCACCGGGTGGACGAGGCTGCGATCGCGCTCGACCACGTCGCCACGCAGCTCAACAGCCTGATGCGTGGCCTGTCCGACCTGACCGCGGACTTCGCCGGAATCCCGGCAGCGCACCGCTCGCTCCCGCTGGAGCTGGTGCGGCTGCTCGACGATTCGGCAAAGGCGCTGAACGCGTTCGGCCGTCTGCAGCTGCCGGACAAGGCCAGTCCGCGCGTGTACGAGGAACTCAGCCGGCTGATCAAGTCCTCGAAGCCACACGCCCGCGAGGCCGCGCAGGCGATGCACCCGGACGATGACGCGCCGACGATGCTGTGGTCGATCCACGGCGCGCTGCTCGACGATTCACGTCGGATGCTGCGTGAACTCGATCCGGACGACGGCCCGCACCGCGAAGGCATCCCGGCGCATCTGCGCGCCTATTCGGCACACCCATCGCGGCAGCCGGCATAACGCACCCTTCGACGCATTACCTGTTACCTGCCGGAAGGTGCGTTACGCACAGGGGCGCTGCTAGTGCCCGGGACGAACCAGCCCAGTCTCGTACGCGAGGACGACCGCCTGGACCCGGTCGCGCAGGTCCAGCTTCATCAGGATCCTGCCGACGTGCGTCTTGACCGTCGCCTCGGACAGCACCAGCCTGGCGGCTATCTCCGAATTGGACAGGCCCTGCGCGACCAGTCCGAGCACTTCCCGCTCGCGCTCGGTGAGCACGGAAAGCGTCGGCGGCGCAGGAGCGCTGGTGGAGGGCAGCATCGGGGCGAAACGGTCGAGCAGCCGCCGGGTCGTCGAGGGCGCGACCACGGCGTCGCCGCTGTGCACTGCGCGGATCGCGGAGAGCAGCTCGGTGGGCGGCACGTCCTTGAGCAAGAAGCCGCTCGCGCCGGCCTTGATCGCGGCGAAGGCGTATTCGTCGAGGTCGAAGGTGGTCAGGATGAGCACTTTGGGATGCGAGCCCGGCAGCGTGCTCGCGCCGCCGTCGCCGAGCAGGCGGCGCGTCGCCTCCACGCCGTCGAGGGCGGGCATGCGCACGTCCATCAGCACGACGTCGGCGTCCACCTGCGCGAGCAGCTCCAGCGCGGAAATGCCGTCCGCGGCCTCGCCGACGACCTCCATGTCCTGCTGCGCGTCCAGGATCATGCGGAATCCGGTGCGCAGCAGTTCCTGGTCGTCTACCAGCACGACGCGGATCTTCGTGCCCTCGCGGGTCATAGTCCCCTCGGCCATCATTCGCCCCTCGTCATCGCGCTGCGTTGCTGTCCAGCCTGGTTCGGCTTCAGGCCGCGTCTCGTATCAGCGCGGCGCGATACGGCAGGACGGCTTCGACTTGGTAGCCGCCTTCGAGCCGTGGACCGGCTTGCAGTGCTCCCCCGTACATCGCCACCCGTTCCCTCATTCCGGTCAGCCCGTTGCCCTTGCCGTCGGTCAGCGCCGAGGCGCCCCGGCCGTCGTCGCGTACCAGCATCCGTAGCTCGTCCTCACCGTAGTGCAGCGAGACCTGAGCGCTCACGCGCGGACCGCCGTGCTTGCGGGTGTTAGTCAGGGACTCCTGCACGATGCGGTACGCCGCGAGCGCCATGCCTTGCGGCAGCGGAACCGGCACTCCTTCGACCTTGAAGTCGACCGCGATGCCGGTTGCCCGCACCTGCTCCAGCAGATCCTCGAGCTGGTCGACGCCCGGCTGCGGCGCCCGATCCGCGGTGTTGCCCTCGGACCGCAGGACGCCGATCAGCCGACGCATCTCCGCGAGAGCGGAACGACCCGTCTCGGCGATGGTCCCGAGCGCTCGGCGCGTCGTCTCCGGCGACGTGTCGAGTGCGTAGGAAGCGCCCTCTGCCTGAACGACCATGACGGACACATGGTGCGCAACCACGTCGTGCAACTCGCGCGCGATACGGGCGCGCTCGGCTGCGGCGCCGATTTGTGCTTGCTGGTCCCGTTCCCGTTCCAACCGCCGTGCCTTGTCTTCCAAGTCGAGGTAGTAAGCGCGTCGGTACCGCATCGAGTCGCCTAGTACCCAGGCGATGATCAGCGGTGCGACGAACACGCAGTAGACGAAGACCCAGTCGAAGGATGAATTGTTCTGCCGTGCCGGCGCGGTAATCCACTGGGTGAGTGCGACGCCGACCCCGACCATCCCAACGCCGAGCCCCACGAGCGAGAGTCGCCGAGGGCGGTACGCGGCGTACGCGTACATCGCCATAGGCACGGCCAGGGCTGACACTGTCGGCCGGTGGCCCCACAGGGCTTCGACCGCTCCGAAGGCGTATACGGCCCAGAAGGAGACCGTCGGGTACCGGCGGCGGAAGAGCAGCGGCGCGCCGATGAGGACCCCGGCAACGGTCGGGAGGAACGGATTGCGCTCGAAGACCGAGAGCACGCCGAAGAACACCATGACGGCCGCCATCACCCCGTCGACCAGCGTCGGGTGTCTTTGGAGCCATACGTACACGCGCGTCACAACACGAGCGTACGAAATCCCCGAGATCCTGCCCATGCGCCGCCGGGCCGAACTGTGAGCTCATCCCGCAGCGGTACGGTCTCATCCCATGGTGGGACGCACGCAGGGACAGAGGCAGGGACACAGGCAGGCGGCCGAGACGGGATTCCTCCCGTGGTCGCTGGCAATGGAGCGAGCGCTGTACGGCCGGGATGGGTTCTACCGGGGAGGGCAAGGCCCGGCCGCGCACTTCAGGACCTCGGTGCACGCCTCGCCGCTCTTCGCGACTGCGGTCGTGCGCCTGCTGTGCGAGGTCGATGAGGCGCTAGGCAGGCCGGAGGAAATCGCGCTGGTGGACGTAGGCGCCGGGCGCGGTGAACTGCTGGACGCGGTGCGCGCCCTCCTCGAATACCCCGCAGCACTCGCCTCGACCAACCAGCCAACGCAACCCGCCACAGCATCAGGCCCAGCGAACCAGCCAATGCAACCCGCCGCAGCACCCGGCTCACCCAACCAGCCGGCCCAGCCCGCCGCCCCACCCAGCCCGCCCAACCAGCCGACGCAACCCGCCACCCCACCCAGCCCGGCCAACCAGCCAACCCAACCCGCCACAGTCCCGGGCCC
>NZ_DASRBQ010000103.1:0-24602 GCF_035653575.1 Actinocrinis sp. | reverse complement strand
GGGTGGAGGGGAGCGCGGAGGGGCGTGGGAGGGCTTGTGCGCAGGGGTAGGTCAGGCTCAGCGCTCAGTGCTGAGGGGCCGAGTGTTGAGCCTGGCCGGGCCCGGCGGCGTCCGCCAGCGATTCGAGCGTGCGCACCGCGTGCACCGCGTCGTTGACGGCTGGCATCTCGCCTGGACGGGGTGTGCGCACGATGTCCCGGAAGGCGGGGTGCAGCTCGGCCCAGCGCTTCATGAAGGGGCACAGCGGCAGCACCGTGAGCCCATCGGCCTTCGCGTCCTCGAAGGCCCGGCGCGCGAGCATTGAGCCGATCCCCTGCCGCTCCCAGGCCGGGACGACCTCGGCGTGCGGGAGGACGACCGTGTCGTGCACCTTCACCCACGTCGCGTAACCGATGCGCTGACCGTTCAGGTACGCGCTGTAGTGGCCCTCGTCGCGTTCGTCCCGGATCTCGATGCTCATGTCGGCGCTCATGGAGTCAACGCTAGATCCGTCTTTCGGCATGGGCCAGTACGCGTCACGCGACCGGGCGCACCGCGGCGGTCGGCGGTCGGCGGTCGGCGGTCGGCGGTCACGGCCAATAGAGGACGGCGCGCTCGACGTTCTTCAGCAGCCTGCGCGCGGCCAGCCCGGTCGCGATCGCGGAGACTCCGAAGAAGACGAGCCAGCAGCCGAGCACGACGGCGAGGAACAGCAGGCTGCTGGACGGGAACAGCATGATCAGAATTCCGATGATCATACTGAACACTCCCCCGGCGAGTCCGGGCGCGCGCCCGGCCGCCGCGTCGCGCCCGCGCCGCTGCCAGGAGCCGAACCAGGTGATCGCGCCCGCGGCGAACCAGAACGCCCCGGCGACGACGGCGAACGAGGACGCGGTGCTGAACGGATCGATCAGGCAGACGACACCCACGCAGATCGACAGCGCGGCGAGCACCAGCGCCACGACGCGCGCGACCGGGTCGACGCCATGCAGCTGGATCGCGGCGACGAAGCGGTAGCCGCCGGTGATCAGGAGGTAGAGGCCGAACAGTTCGGTCAGCGCACCGACCGTGTGCCCGGGCCAGACGAGCACCAGCACGCCGAGCACCGTCGAGGCCACACCGAACCCGACGGGCACGATCCACGCCTTGGCCCATTTGGGCGAAAGCATTCCGGGGCGGCGCGACCCGGCGCCGGGACCGGGCTGATCCCCGGGCTCGACGATCCGGCCGCTCAGTGGTTCGCTCATGCCCGGTCTCCTTGCCTGACGCCCGTATGCGCGGATTCCATTCTTTCATCGGACGTCGTACCAGGCGCGCGTGAGAGCGGTGTGAGGTTGATGGAGCCGCTCTCCGATCGGCCCGAGTGCGGGCGGGCTGGGCGCTGATCGTCTTGGCGTACGCGGGATGACACGCCGTAAAGTGATCAACCGCCAGAAACCGCTGGAGCGAAGAACGAAGACTAAGAGCGAAGGGAGCGGCGGTGAGCGGGCAGACTACCGGCGAACAGCCAACTCCCGAGCGGAGAGACCCGCCGGCGGAGGCGGGGGCCGGGGCGGCGGGGACGGGGACGGACGGGACCGCTGGTTCCGGCGCAGCGGCGGGAACCGACGGGACGGCGCAGCAGCAGGAGACAGTAGCGGCGGCAGTAGCGGCAGCCACTGCGACGGGAGCGCGCGACGTGCCCGGCACCAGCCCCGGAGTGGTCGGGGGCGCGGCGACCGCGGCCGAGAGCGAGCGGGCCGTGGCGGCTCAGGCCGGCGTGAAGCAGGTGGCCGACCAGCGTTCCGGCAGAATCCACCAGCTCGAACCGGACGAGCAGTCGCCGCTCATGGCCCTGCACAA
Source organism: Actinocrinis sp. (assembly GCF_035653575.1). Classification (GTDB taxonomy): domain Bacteria; phylum Actinomycetota; class Actinomycetes; order Streptomycetales; family Catenulisporaceae; genus Actinocrinis. The sequence goes on along the minus strand of NZ_DASRBQ010000103.1, from coordinate 22,781 downwards.
CGCGATCAGCGCCGACTTCCGGCGTGCGATCCTGGCGACGGTGCTCGCCTGCATAGGGCTCGCGTTGACCTATTGCGCAGGCGGAGTGCTTACGAACACGCCTGCTCGCGTCGACTTCTTCAATAAGCACTCCTCCATCGGGCACGCCGCGGCGATCAGCGGCGCGGTGCTGTTCCTGGTGTTCGGCGTGAGCGCGGTGCGGTCGGCCACGAACGAGATCCTCAAGACGGTGCCCTCCAGCCTCGGCGACAATCGCCGCGCCGGACTGCGCTGGGTCTGCCTGCTGGTCGGCTACGTCTTCGTGATCTTCGGCACGCTCGGCGCGCTCAACGTGCCGATCGAGCGGCTGCTGCTGGGCGGCGCGGTCACCGGCGTGATCCTTGGCATCGCGGCGCAGCAGTCGCTCGGCAACGTGTTCGCGGGGTTGATGCTCCTGCTCACCAGGCCGTTCGCGATCGGGGACGAGATCTCGATCCGGTCCGGCGCGCTCGGCGGGGTGCTGACCGGCCTGGTCGCGGACATGAACCTGACGTACGTGAAGCTAGTCACCGACAACGGCACGGTTCTGCTGCCGAACGCGGCGATCCTTTCGGCGGTGGTGGGGCCGCCGGGGGTGTTCGGGTAGGGCGAGACGAGGCAAGGCGGGGCGGCGTAAGGCAGTGCGGGGCGGGAGCGCAGAACGGCACGGCGCGATTGCCGGGGTGACCGCGGTTAACGCGGCCAGGCGGCGATAAGGGCGTCGGTCACCTCGGGCGCGCGCACGGCGATGCGCAGCCAGTCCGGGCCGAGACCGGGGAAGGTGTCGGCCCTGCGCAACGCGAAGCCGCTCTCGCGCAGCCGCAGCCGGATCTTGTCGGCTCCTGGGGCGTGGACGAGGACGAACGGGGCGCGGGCGCGAGTCCGGTCGCCGGCGGGGGCGAGGGCGGGCAGGCTGATGCCGGGCAGCTCGGCGAGCCGGTCCTCGAGATACGCACGGTCGCGCGCCGCCTGCTCGGCAAGGCGCTCAGCCTCGGCGATCGCACGCGGCTCACTGCACGCCTCGGCGGCGGCGAGCGCCGGGGTGGAGACCGACCAGAGCGACTGCGCGGCGCGCAGCAGCTCGACCACGTCCGGCGCCGCGAGCAGGTAGCCGATGCGCAGCCCGGCCAGGCCCCAGGTCTTCGTCAGGCTTCGGATGACGACGAGACCGGGCACGTCGTCACGCGCGGCCAAGCTCTCGGCCTCTCCGGGAATCGCGTCGATGAACGCCTCGTCCACGACCAGCAGCCGGCCCGGCTTCGCGAGCGCGGCGATGCGGTCGGCGGGGTGCAGTACTGCGGTCGGGTTGGTGGGATTGCCGACGATGACCAGGTCCGCGTCGGCGGGCACGAGGCTTGGGTCGAGCGCGAAGCCGGTGGCTCGGGGCAGGATCGCGCGCTCGACTCGATGGCCGGCGGCGAGGAGCGCAGCCTCCGGCTCGGTGAATTGCGGATGCACGACCACCGGACGCCGCGCCGGCACCGCGCGCGCGATGAGCACGAACGCTTCGGCGGCACCGGAGGTGAGCAGGACGTTGTCCGGCCGGCGGCCGTGGCGGGCCGCGACGGCGGCGGTCGCGCGCGTCGCGTCGGGGTAGGCGGCCAGCCCGGTCAGCGACGCCGCAATCCGGTCGAGCAGCCAGTTCGGCGGCTGGGGAATCCGGACGTTGACGGCGAGGTCCACGAGTCCGGCGGCGGCTTCCCGGTCGCCATGGTGGCGCAGGTCGTAGTCGCCCGCGCCGGCGCCGACGCGCTCTGGCTGGTCCTCGGCCCCGGCTTCCTCACGCATCCGGCTATTGTCGCGCCCCGCGTGATTCACGCCTAACGGTAGGGTGCTGGACGTGCGCAGAAGATCTTCCGGGGCCGCCTGGGTGCTCGGCCTGGCCGCGGGCTACGCCGCAGACGCGCTGGTCGCCGATCCGAGCCGCGGCCATCCCGTGGCGGCGTTCGGTCGAGCGGCGAACGCACTGGAGCACCGCTGCTACCAGGACTCCCGGGCGCGCGGAGCGCTGTTCACCGCCGCCTGCGTGGGCGGATCGGCCGCACTCGGCTACGCGGTAACGCGCGGTTCGCGCGGACGGCCGCTGACCGCGGTCGCGACGATGGCCACGGCGACCTGGAGCGTGATCGGTGCAGCCTCGCTGCGCCGGGAGGCCGCCGCGATCGGCGACCTGCTCGAAGCCGGGGATGTGGACGCAGCGCGCGAGCGGCTGCCCCGGCTGTGCGGCCGCGACCCGCGCGGGTTGGACGAGCGGGAGATCGCGCGGGCGGTAGTGGAATCCGTCGCGGAGAACACCTCGGACGCGGTCGTCGCCCCGCTGTTCTGGGGCGCAGTCGCGGGCGTTCCCGGGCTGCTGGCCTACCGCGCCGCCAACACACTGGACGCGATGGTCGGACACCGCTCGGAGCGCTACGAGCGCTTCGGCTGGGCCTCAGCTCGGCTGGATGACGCTCTGAATCTGGCGCCGGCCCGGCTGACCGGCGCGCTGACCGCCGTCCTCGCGCCGACTGTCGGCGGCTCGCGCCTGGAGGCGTGGCGCACGCTGCGGCACGACGGAGGAAAGCATCCGAGCCCGAACGCGGGACAGTGCGAAGCCGCGGCGGCGGGCGCGCTCGGTCTGCGGCTCGGCGGGACCAACAGCTACACGTCAGGGATCGAACACCGGCCCTACCTCGGGGTCGGCCGCAGCCCGCGCGGCTTCGACATCGCGCGCGCGAACCGGTTGTCCGCCGCGGTCTCCACGGCGGCCGCGGTCGGGCTCTCGGCCGGGGCGCTCGCGATCCGGGTCGCTGGGGCACGGCGCAGCAGAAGGCTGCGATGAGCACGGCAGGCAGCCGAGAGCGCGGCGGGGCGCTGCTGGTCGCGGGCACGACCTCGGACGCCGGAAAGAGCGTGCTGACAGCCGCGATCTGCCGCTGGCTAGCCCGGCAGGGCGTGCGGGTCGCGCCGTTCAAGGCGCAGAACATGTCGAACAACTCAGCGGTCTGCGTCGATCCGCGGACCGGCGCCGGCGCCGAGATCGGCCGGGCGCAGGCGATGCAGGCGGCGGCCGCGGGCGCGGTGCCGGAGCCCGCGATGAATCCGATCCTGCTCAAGCCGGGTGGCGATCGCTCGAGCCAGGTCGTGGTGCTCGGCAGGGCGCTGACCGAGGCGAACGCGCAGTCATATCAGGGTTTGAAGAAGCAGTTGCTCGGACCGGTGCTCGACTCCTTCGACGACCTGCGCTCACGCTACGACGTCGTGGTCTGCGAGGGCGCCGGCTCCCCCACCGAGATCAATTTACGCGAGGGCGATCTGGCGAACCTCGGTCTGGCCCGGGCTCGCGATCTGCCGACCGTCGTCGTCGGGGACATCGACCGGGGCGGGGTGTTCGCGGCCTTTCACGGGACGGTCGCGCTGCTGGAGGCGGCGGACCAGGCCCTCATCTCAGGGTTCGTGGTCAACCGGTTCCGCGGCGATCCGGCGCTGCTGGAGCCGGGCCTGCGGATGATCGAGGGGCACACGGGCCGGCCGGTGCTCGGCGTGCTGCCGTATCTGCGCGACATCTGGCTCGACGCCGAGGATTCGCTCACGCTGGACGGCCGCCCGCAGACAACCGGCCGTGCGCAGCCGCTTGGTCGCGAGCCGCTGTCCGTCACCGTGGTGCAGTTGCCGCGCGTCTCCAATTTCACCGACGTCGACGCGCTGATGCTGGAGCCGGGAGTCGAGGTCGCCTTCACCACCGGACCGCGCGGCATCGCGGAGGCGGACCTCGTCGTGCTGCCGGGCACGAAGGCGACCGTCAGTGATCTGACCTGGCTGCGCGAGCGCGGCATCGCCGAGGCGCTGGCGGCTCGGGTGGCCCGCGGCGGGTCGGTCCTCGGGATCTGCGGCGGCTACCAGATGCTCGGCAAAACGATCGACGATCCAGTGGAAAGCCGCACCGGCCGCGTAGAAGGCCTCGGCCTGCTGCCAGTCGCCACCGATTTCGCGCCGGACAAAACCTTGGCCAGGCCGACCGGATTCGGCTTCGGGGAGCCGGTGGGCACGGGCTACGAGATTCACCATGGCCTGGTCTCGGTGCACGGCGCGGAGCCGTTGTTCACCGATGCCGACGGCAGGGCGCTGGACGGCTGCGTGTCAGGGAACGTAATCGGCACGCTGTGGCACGGGACGCTCGAATCGGACGAATATCGCAGGGCCTTTCTTCGGTGGACCGCGCAACGGGCCGGCCGCTCGTTCACGCCGCATCCGGACACTGATTTCGCGGCGGCGCGGCAGGCGCAGTACGACCGGCTCGCTGACGCACTGGAGGAGCACGTGGACACCGACGCCCTCTGGCGGCTGATCGAACACGGCCCGACGCCGGGTCTACGTCTTCTGCCACCAGGCGCCTAATCCCCCGCCCTTCCGGACACCGTGCTGCGCGATGCGCCAATGCGTGCCGCACTGCTTGACACTTAACCGGTTTAGTGCTTGCATTTCGTCGCACCCGCAAGGCCGTACCGCATGACTCCGCCAAATGGCCGCCGGCGCGCGGCCACCTCCCTGAAAGGGTCTGACATGGTCGTCGCACCCGCCAACGACCCCGCGGCGCCGGCGCCGAAGTCCGGGCCGACCCGCAGATCCATGCTCAGCCTCAGCGGCGCCGCGGCCCTCGCCGCGACCGCCACCGCCGCCGTCGCCCCGGCCGCGCATGCCGCCGAAGCTTCCACCGGCGGCGCGAAGAACAGCCCGTTCTCCCGCCGCCCCACCTCGTTCGTGACGGTGCGCGACGGCAAGTTCGAGCTCGACGGCGCGGCCTTCCGCTTCGGCGGCACCAACTGCTACTACCTGCACCAGCAGTCCCACTACATGATCGACGCGGCGCTGGACGACGCCGCCGCCATGTCGCTGCGCGTCGTGCGCGCCTGGGCCTTCGCCGACGGCGTCGGCAACGGCTTCCCGCCGCTGCAACCGCAGCCCTACGTCTACGACGAGGCGGCCTTCGATTCGATCGACTACGCGGTGTACAAGGCCGGTCAGCTCGGCATCAGGCTGGTACTCGGGCTCACCAACAACTGGCCCGACTACGGCGGCATGCGTCAATACGTGACCTGGTTCCTCAACCTACCTGACGACTCGTACGGTTCGATGGTCAACCACGACCGCTTCTACACCGAGAAGTCGATCAAGGACTGCTACAAGTCCTACGCAGAGCACGTGATCACCCGCCGCAATCGGTACACCGGCCTGCGCTACAACGAAGATCCGACGATCATGACCTTCGAACTGGCCAACGAGCCACGGGCGCGCAGCGACAAGTCCGGCGCCAAGCTGCTCGGCTGGGTCGCGGAGATGAGCCGCTTCGTCAAGCGGCTGGCGCCGCGTCAGCTGGTCGCCATCGGAGACGAGGGCTTCTACGGCGATCCGAACGCGACGGACTACCCGTACGGCGACTACGAGGGCGTGCGCTGGAAGGACCTGGCCGCCCTGCCCAACGTCGACTACGCGACGATCCACCTGTATCCGGAGGGCTGGGGCGAGAACCCGGCCAGCAAGCCGGGCACGGACCCGGTCGCCTGGGGCACCGAGTGGATAACCCGGCACCTGACCGACGCGGCGGCGATCGGCAAGCCGCTGGTGCTGGAGGAGTTCGGCCTCTCGATCAACGCGTCACAGGGGGTGCCCGACGAGGCGGCCCGCGAGGCCGGGTATCGGACCTGGGTCGACACAGTCCGCGACCACGGCGGCGCCGGCGACCAGTTCTGGCTGCTGACCTCGCGCGTCGACGACGGCTCGTTCTATCCGGACTACGACGGCTACCGGGTGGTCTGGGACAGCGACCCGTCGAACGCGACCAGCGGACTGGCGAAACTGCTGGCCGCGCACGCGAAGGAGATGGCGTCCGGATGACGTAACGTGTAGAAGTAGTCGAGCGAGCGGGCCTGGCGCGGAAGTCCTCAAAGACGCACCGCAACCAGGCCCGTTGCCCGCGCGTCCAGGAGGAGACCGCGTTCAATCGAGCGGCGCCGAACGGACACCGCGCGCCCGGCCCGACAGGTGGAGGCCCGACCGGATGGAAAGCACTGCCGTGGAGCGCGCGGAAGAATCGGACTCCGAAGCGGCCGCGGAAGTCGGCGTCGAGATCAATCTCGACAAGGAAGAGAAGCAGGACTCTGCCGTACCCACTGCAGACGGGCCGCCGTCCGGGACCAGTTCACCGAGCGGTGCCGGCCCGTCGGAGTACGACCGGAACCGTGCGCTCGGCATCCGGGTCATCGCGTTCGTCATCGCGCTCTGCGTCGTCGTGACCGGTTGGGCGATCGCGAATGTGGCCGGTTCCGGCGGCGCGTCAGACCTCGTCGGGGGAAAGGGGCACAAGCCCGGTAACCCCACCCCGCCGCGCCTCACCCAGCAGCTTTCCACCACGTTCACGATCCCCGGCAGCGTGCCGGCCATCCCGTGGCCGAGCGTCGGGCAGGCCGCGATCGAGCTGGAGGGCTACGGCTCGCTCGGCACCTCGGGGAACGTGAACACCCCGGTGCCGATTGCCAGCGTGACCAAGACGATGACCGCGTACCTGATCCTCGCGCACCATCCCCTCGCGGCGGGTGAACCAGGACCGCTCATCACCGTCAGCTCCGCCGAGGCCGCCGCGTACGCAGTCGAGTCGAAGCAGGGTCAGTCGCTGGTGAAGGTGTACGCCGGAGAGCGGATCAGCGAGCGCGACGCCTTGGAGGCGCTCATGCTCGCCTCGGCCGACAACATCGCGAAGATCCTGGCGCGCTGGGACGCCGGTTCCGTGTCCGGATTCGTGGCGGACATGAACGCGGCGGCTCGCAAGCTCGGCATGTCGCACACGACCTACACCGACCCCTCCGGCCTCGACCCGTCCACCGTCTCCACCGCGACCGACCAGGTCGCGCTCGGGCGGGCGGCGATGCAGTCCGCCGCGTTCGCCGCGATCGTCGGCGAGCAGTCCGCGAGCGTGCCGGTCGAGGGCACCATCTACAACTTCAACCGGCTGGTCGGCCGCAACGGAGTGACCGGCATCAAGACGGGCTCGACCGACCAGGCGCACGGCTGCCTGCTGTTCGCGGACACCGTCACGGTCGGCGGCCGCAGCGAGACCGTCATCGGCGCCGTGCTCGGCCAGCCGCTCGGCACCGGCGACGCTTTCCTCGACCACACGCTGAGCGTCGCGTCGAAGCTGATCGCCGCCGCGCAGGGCACCCTCGCCGCCGCCACGATCGCGGTACCCGGCAACCAGGTCGCGTCACTGCACCGGGCCGGCACCGCGAGCGAGACGCCGCTGGGCGTGATCGCGCCGGTGGTCGTGATCGGCCGGCCGGGGCAGAGCTACCGCGTCTCGGTGTCGGGAGGGGCGAGCGCGCCGGTCCTGGTCGTCACCGTCCTGAACGCGGCAGGTTCCGGTTCCGGCTCCGTGTCCGGTTCGGCGGTGACGGGCTCGTTCTCCGTTCCGCTGGTGCGGCTGTTGCCACGCGGCACACTGTCGGCGCGCTGATCCGCAGCGGGCGCCGCGTCCGCAGGGGTCGCGGTGCCTGTCGCCGACGTTTCTCGTTCGCTTGCCGGGAACAGCGCCGCGGCGCGTTCGGCGCTTGCCTTCGCCCGCGCGGTTGTGGTCAGCACGGCGAGTACCGCCACGACCAGTCCGCAGCCGGCCACGATCGCCCAGCCGGCGTGGCTCGCCGCGCTGAAGCCCTCGCGCATCGAGCCGTGCACGCGCGCGACCGCCACGGTCCCGATCAGCGCGACACCGAGGGACTGCCCGACCTGACGGCTCGTCGAGGCGACCGCAGCGGCGACCCCCGACTGCGCGCGTGGCATGCCCGAGACCGCGGTGTTGGTGATCGGCGCGTTGACCACGCCGAAGCCGAAACCGAACAACGCGTACACGAAGCCGAGGTAGATCAGCGAGGTCGTGTTCGTGGCAGAAAGGAACAACAGGCCTGTCACGCCGATGAAGATCCCTGACGCGAGCAGCGGGCCACGGGCGCCGCGCTCGGCGACCAGGCGGCCGGACAGCGGCGCGAAGACGGCCGTGATCGCGGCCATCGGCAGCGTCATCAGTCCGGCCTTCATCGCCGAGAACCCGCGCACGTCCTGGAGATAGAGCGTGTTGATGAAGAGGAAGCCAGCCAACGCGATGAAGGCGCAGACGGCGATCACGGTGGCCCCGCTGAACGGTATCGAGCGGAAGAAGCGCAGCTCGATCAGCGGCTCCTCGCGCCTCGACTCATAGCGCACCAGCGCCGCCAGCCCGGCCGCGGTGAACGCAAACAGGCCCAGGATCAGCGGCGAGGTCCAACCTCGGCCGGGGCCCTCGATGATCGCGTAGGTCACGGCGGCGAGTACAGCGATGACGAGGACCTGGCCGATCGGGTCGGGCCTGCGCCCGCGCCGCGCCCGTGACTCGGGCACGAACAGGGCGGTGAGCACCAGCGCCGCGACGCCGACCGGGATGTTGACCCAGAAGACCGATCGCCAGCCGACCGCCTGCACCAGCAGGCCGCCCAGCACGGGGCCGGCCGCCATGGACAGCCCGACCACGCCGCCCCACACGCCGATCGCGCGGGCCCGTTCCTTGGCGTCGGTGAAGGTGTTGCTGATGATCGACATCGCCACCGGGTTGAGCATCGAGCCGCCGACCGCCTGCAGCGCGCGGAAGGCGACCAGCCAGCCGAGCGAAGGCGCGGCGGAGCACAGCGCGGAGGCGAGGGTGAACAGCACCAGGCCGAGCTGGAAGATCCGGCGCCGGCCGAGCCGGTCCGCGGTCGAGCCGGCCAGCATCAGCAGGCTGGCCAGCACGAGGGTGTAGGCGTCGATGATCCACTGCAGGCCCGAGACCGGGGCGTGCAGGTCGTGCTGGATGGACGGCAGTGCGACGTTCACGATCGTGTTGTCGATCGCGACGATGAACAGGCTCATGCAGCAGATCGCCAGGATGAGCTGACGTCGCCGTGGGCTGGGCTCGGACAAGCGGTTTCCTTAGCTCAACTAATCGAATCGAAAATAATGATACTCACTCAGCAATTGCTCCGTCGAGCGGCTTTCCCCGGTGCCCGCGCGCGGCGCCACGGCCCCGCCCCTTCGCGCCACAGGACGTACCGCTTCAGATAGCATCGACCCGCTCATTGATCGCACCACGTGGACAAGCGGGGTTAGTCGGGACCATGGGGGCGCGCAGCGTGGCGGTATTGCGGGAGAGCCGGCCGGAAGAGCGGCAACCGGTCGGCGCGTCGCAAGGTAAAGGCAGAGGTCGGACAGTCGCCCTGTGCGCCCTCGTGCTGCTCGTGTTCGCCATCTCGCTGATCACCGTGAGCAACGGGAAGCTCAACTTCGACGTCTACCGGGTCGACCTGAACGTCTACCGGCTCGGCGGGCGCGCCTGGCTCGACAACAAGGACCTCTACGGCCAACTGCCGCTCACCCGCAACGGCCTCAACCTCGGCTTCACCTACCCGCCGATCTCCGCCATCGTCATGTCGCCGCTGGCCATGGTGCCCGCGCGGGTGGCCGGCATCCTGATCACCGCGATCACGCTCGGCCTGCTGCTTTCGGTGGTCGCGCTGTTCCTGCGCACCGCGGGGATCGCGGCCGGCGGCCGGTCCTGGCGGCTGGCCGCGCTGCTGCTGCCGGTCGCGGCGCTGTTCGAGCCACTGCGCACGAACCTGGCATACGGTCAGATCAATGTCATCCTGATGGCTCTGGTCGCGTTCGACTGCCTGTTGCCGGCCACCTGGTGGCGGGTCGCGGGCAAGCCGGTCGGCTGGCCGCGCGGCGCGCTGGTGGGGATGGCCGCGGCGCTCAAGCTCACCCCGGCCATCTTCGTGCTCTACTTCGTCGCCCGTAGGCAGTGGCGCGCGGCGATCACGTCGATCGCCTCATTCTTCGTCGTCACCGGCCTCGGCGCGCTGTGTGCTCCGCAGGACTCGCACGAGTATTGGACCAAGATGGTGTTCGACACCGGCCGGATCGGTCCGCTGGTGTTCGCGGGAAACCAGTCGCTCAACGGCTTCCTGTACCGCACTCGTCTGACCGGTAACGCAGAGCACGACGCGTGGCTCGCAGTCGCCGCCGTGGTCGGCATCGTCGGCGTCGTCGCTGTCTTCCGCGCGGCGCGCGCGAACCGTCAACTGCTCGCGCTCAGTCTGACCGCGTGCACGACGCTGCTGGTCTCTCCGGTGTCCTGGTCGCACCACTGGGTGTGGGCGGCGCCCATCGTGCTGACCGGACTGCTGGCGGCGTACCGGGCCCGCAACGGCGCCGCGCTCGCCCTCTTCGGTGGCGGCCTGGTGCTCTTCCTGTGCTCCCCCCAGTGGTGGTTCCCGGGGACCGAGAACCGGGAGATGCACTGGGCCTGGTGGGAACAGGCGATCGGCAGCGCCTACGTGTGGGCCGCGCTCGGTGCCCTCATCGCCGTGGCGGTTGGGTACGCTCCCAGGCTTCTACCTGCGGATCCACAGTAGGGCATCGACATACCGCACGCTGCGGTGCTACAAATGCTGCTGCCCGGATTGGGAGCGCTCCCAGATTGGCGGAAGAGCCGTGGTGCGGAATGAAGGGCCGCCCTCCGACGCCGGGTGAGAACTCAACGCGCCAAGATCGTTCACCCTCACCTGTCGATCTCAGGAGTCGCAATGACGCGTCATCCGTCCGGCCCGCGTGATGCCCACCGTCACCGCCATCGCCCCCATCGCCGCAAGCTCAGCCTCAGCCTCGCCCTTCCCCTCGCCGCCGCACTCGTCGCGACTCCGTTCGTGGCGCTGCCGGCCTCCGCCACCACCAGCACGCCGACGGTCGCCAACCCCGGTTTCGAGGCCGACGGAACGGGCGTCGCCTCGCCCACCGGCTGGTCGAGCAGCGGAACCGCCTCCGCCGACTACACCGAGTCCGGCGGGCACTCCGGTTCGTACCGCCTCGCGCACTGGTCGTCCTCGGCTTACACGGTCGACACGTATCAGACGATCACCAACATCACGAACGGCTACTACACGCTCGGCGTCTACGTGCGCTCGAACGACACCGGCGGCTCGAACTACATCTCACTGTCCGGCTGCGGTAGCTCGACCAAGACGACGTACATACCCGTCGATTCGGACGGCAACTGGCTGCACATCGTGGACTACGTCTACGTCTCCAACAACCAGTGCACCATCAACCTCTACTCGAGCAGCGCAGCGAACGCGTGGACGAACTACGACGACGTCACGTTCACGGCCGGTTCGGCGCCCGTGGCGATCCGCGGCGGCGACACCTCCAGCCTCTACCGCGGCGAGCAGCTCGGCGGGGTCTACTACAACAGCTCGGGTACGAAGCAGAACGCCTTGCAGATCCTCAAGAACGGCGGCATGGACTACGTCCGGCTGCGCGTCTGGGTCAACCCGCAGGACGGGATGAACAACGAGGCGACGCTGCTGGCCTCGGCGAAGGAGGCCTACAGCACGTACGGCCTGCCGATCCTGCTGGACCTGCACTACTCCGACACCTGGGCCGACCCCGGCCACCAGACCACCCCGGCCGCCTGGTCCGCGGACTCGCTCAGCCAGTTGGAGAGCCAGGTCTACGCCTACTCGAAGCAGGTCGTCGGCGACCTGGTCGCGCAGGGCACGCCGCCGGCGATGGTCCAGGTCGGCAACGAGATCAACGCCGGCATGCTGTGGCCGGACGGCTCGACCTCCAACTGGTCGCAGCTGGCCGCGCTGCTCAAGCAGGGCGTCGCCGGGGTGCGCGCGGCGTATTCGTCCGCGAAGATCGTGCTGCACCTGGCCGCCTCGGACAGCCTCTCCACCCTGGAGAGCTGGTACAGCACGGCGATCAGTGACGGCGTGTCGTTCGACGTGATCGGCATCTCGTACTACGACTACTGGCACGGCCGGCTCGACGTGCTGCAGACCGACCTCAACGGCCTGGCCGCGAAGTACGGCAAGCCGGTGTTAGTGGCCGAGACCGCGTACCCGTGGACGCTGGCCAACGGCGACTCCGAGACCAACTCGGTGACCTCGTCGAACACCACCCTCGACCCCGGCTACGCGGCCAGCTCCGCGGGTCAGGCGGCGAACTTCCGCGACGTGCTCTCGATCGTGCAGGCCGTGCCGAACGGCCTCGGCCTCGGGGCGTTCTACTGGGAGCCCACCTGGACCGTGGTCGCGGGCAACGGCTGGGACCCGACCAACGCGTCCTCCGGCGACGGCTGGGAGAACCAGGCGGTCTTCGACTTCAGCGACAAGGCGCTACCGGTGGTCAACCAGTTCGCGGCCCGCTGACCGCGGCCTAAGTTAGGCCCAACGCCAGGTGGTTTCGCTCAGCGCGGGTCGAGCGGAGCCACCTGGCCGAGCACCGCGTCCAGCAGCTGCGGGAACGCCTCGTCCAGCTCAGCGCGCCGCAGCGAGACGTACCGGTGCGTTCCCTGGGCGCGGGTGCTGGTGACCCCTGATTCGCGCAACACCTTCATGTGGTGCGAGAGCGTCGACTTGCCGACCGTGAGACCGGCCAGCTCGCCGACCTTGTTGCAGCACTCCTCGCCTTGTGCGGCAAGGGCGCGCACGATCGCCAGCCGCCCGGGATCGGCCAGCGCCGCCAGCACGGTGGGCAGGTCGAGCCGCTCCTGCGCGGGCTCGTCCGCGGCTGCGATCGCACGGCTGGACAGCGGTTCCTCGACAAGCATCCTTCCACTGTAATACCAGCCGACTTCCCGTTCTTCGCACCCTAGGGGCGCTCGCCTCCGCGGGTGCGGAAGGCGGGTCGCTCAGGCGGTGATCTCCGGGGCGAAGTACCCGCCGAGCGGTTCGGGACCGATGTAGCGACGGCAGGTGCAGGTGACCAATTCCTTGTGCGTGCCGTCTGATCCCTCGTTGGGCACCTTCACCGAGACCTGGGCGTGGCACAGTCCGGTCGACGCGTCGTGGAACGAGAGGTGATGTCCGCACCCGCATACCGGTTCGGGACCGCGCAGCGCGCGTTCCCTGGCCTTGCGCCGGTCGTTGATGGTTCCGCGCACGGTGCGCGCGACCGACGACGTCCCCATCGCCGCGATCGCCACGATGACGACGGTTTCGATCATCCGCGAGCCCCCCTTAGCCGACCTGAGCCGGAACCCTGCTGTCACGCAGAATACGACCGCCGCGCGGTCTCACCTAGCCGACTCAGACCGCGTCGATCCAGTCGAACAGCACCCGCCGGCTCGCCGGGTCCGCGGAGACCAGCCGGACCCGCAGCTCAGCGCCCTGCGGCAGGTCGTGGCCGTCGAGCCGCGCTATCACCGCGGGCTCGCGCAGCATCACCACGCCCGCGTCCGGCTTGCCGTTGCGGTCCCAGTCCACGCGGTCGTTGAGGTCCAGCACCACGCCCTCGAACACCTCGCCGACCCGGTCGCGTAAGAGCACCGCCTCGGCCAGGTCGACGCAGGCGCGCTCGACCGCCTTGGCCCGCCGGTCGCCCGCGTCCATGAGTTCGGGCAACGCCGGCAGCGCCTCGCAGACCCAGTCCGGCACCTCGTCGCCCGCGCACAAGCTCACGCAGATCTCGGTGCCGAAGCGGTCGACCAGCCGCCGCAGCGGCGCGGTAACGTGCGCGTACTGCGTAGCCAGCGCCGCGTGCACCGGCCGCGGCGGAATCTGCCCGTCGAAGACCTCGTAGCCGGCCCCGCGCAGCAGCGAGGTGGCCTCGGTGAGAAAGGCCGCGTGCCTCGGCCGGGCCGGGTCCATCCGCCGGATCAGCGTGGCGTAAGGCTCGCCGTCCGGCCAGCGCACCTTGAGGGCGCGGGCCGCCCGGCGCAGCCGGCCCACGGTCGCGTCCCCGGGTTCCGGGAGGACCCGCAGCACGCCGACCTCGCCGTACAACATGAGGTCGGCCGCGGCGATCCCGGCGAGCAGCGAGATCTGCGCGTTCCACTCCTCGACCGGCAGCGGCGCGCGGTACTCGAGCCGCCAGCCGTCCTGGTCCGCGACCACCTGCTGCACCGGGGCGTTCAGGCTGATACCGCCGCGCAGCGCCTCGCGATCGCGCAGCAGCGTGCCGACTTCGCGCAGCAGGCGCATCACCTCGGGCGCGGTCCCGGCGTCCAGTTCCCGCTGCATCCGCGGATAATCGAGACGCGCCCGCGATCGCACGAGCGCGCGCCGCGCCTCCACCGAGGTCATATCGCCGGAGGAGTCCAGGTCGATCTGCCAGAGCACGGCGCGCCGGTCCTGGCCGGGCAGCAGCGAGGCGGCGCCCTCGGAGAGCACCGGCGGGTGCAGCGGAACCCGGCCGTCCGGTAGGTAAATCGTCTCGACCCGGGCCCGCGCCTCGAGATCGGCCGGCGAGCCCGGGCGCACGAACGCGGCCACGTCGGCGATCGCGTACCAGACTCGGAAGCCGCTGCCGCGCCGCTCGATCCACATGGCCTGGTCGAGGTCCATCGATCCCGGCGGGTCGAGGGTGATCAAGGGCAGGTCGGTGTGATCGGCCCGGTCAGGCTGCGGATCGTGGACGCCACGCGCCGCGCGTTCGGCGTCTTCCAGCACCTCGGGCGGGAACTCGGCGGGCAGCGCGAACTCGGCGCGGATGGCGTCGAAGCCCTTGCACAGCGCGGCACGCGCTTCATCGGGCGCGTCGGCGCTGTCGATCACCAGGACTCGGCGGGGCACAGCGCGCAGCGTAGCGGGTAGATCAAGCCGATGCACGGACGCGTCGGTGCGCGCAGGCGCGCGGGCCTGCGGTGGGAGCTGCCGCTGCGGTCAGTTGAACAGCCAGGATGGCGTCGAACCGGCGCCGATCGCAGCCTGCGACGCGAGCGCCGTGCGCCCTGCTGACCGGTCAGGCAGGCGTCGAACCGGCGGGTATGGCGGGATCGGCTTCGGCTGTTTCCGCGGGCCGGTGGGCAGCAGTGCTCACGGCGGGAGCCGCCTCGGTCTCTTGCGCCGCGACGCTCTCCTGCTCCTCGCGCGCGGCGACTCCTTCCTTCTCCCCGACCGCCGCGGTCTCCCCGGCCTCGCCTGCGGTCGCCCCCGGGCTGTCGGCGGACGCGTCCGAGACCGGCGCCGCGGTGCGGTTGCGCCATGGCAGGAACGGTCCGGTGACCGTGTCGCGCCACAGGTCGATGAAGCCGATCGCCGCGGCGGCCAGCAGCAGGGCGTCGCGCAGGGTGACCGCCAGGATGGCGCTGAGGTGGAAGTGGATCAGCGAGGTGAAGTTGTACGGGAAGATCCACTGCGTGATCGGCAGCGACACCAGGATCAGCAGCGCGCTGCGGCGCTGGGAGGTGTCTTTCGACAGCAGGCAGAAGGCCGCGGTGGCCAGCAGCCAGATGAGGTACTGCGGGCTGATCACCCGACTGGTGACGATCATCAGCAGCGTGGCGACCAGCGTGGCGTCGGGGACCACCGTCGGGCGCCACTGCTTGCGCCACCACCACCAGGCCAGCAGCGCGAAGACCAGCACCGTGGAGGCGATCGCGACCTTCCCGGCGAAGCCCGCGCCGGTTCCGAGCACCTCGAGCGAGCCGTAGTGGCCGTGGATCCGGCCGTGCCAGACACCCGCGCGCCTGGCCAGCAGGAACGGCACCGCCCAGATGCTCTCGATCTCGATGCCGCGGTGGCCCTGGGTGTGCAGGAACCAGGAGCCGTTGCGGAAGGCGAACATGCACGTCAGCGTCACGGCTACGGCGGCGAACGCGGCGGTGGCGATGGTCTGCCAGCCGCGCTTGGTGCGCGGAAGACCGAACACGGTAAGGCCCGGCCAGATCTTGATCGCGGTGCCGATGCCGACCAGTGCGCCGGCGACCCAGCGGCGGCCGTTGAGCTGCTTGCGGCCGTCCGCGGCGCCCGGCACCGGTACGCCCTTACCGAGAATCGCCAGCGCGGCGACGACGGGCATCGCGGAGAACACGTCGAAGCGCCCGTAGATGATGGGACCGAGGAACGGCACGCTCAGGATCCAGAACCAGGGGCCGAGCCAGCTCTCGCGCCGCCGCGCGGTCCACAGCAGCACCAGGATCACGATCGCGTCCGCGATGAACGCCAACCGGACGAACTCGCCCTGGTAGTCGGCCCCCGGCAGCACCTTCGGCAACAGCAGCAGCGGGCCGACCAGCGGCGGGTACTGCCAGCTGTTGTCGCCCACCGGCAGCGCGCCGTGCTTGAGGGAGCCGTCTACCCAGCGCAGGTAGACCGTGATATCGCCGATGCTCTTGTGTCCGTACCAGGACCACAGGTGTCCGGTGGTCATCAGGTAGAGGGGGATCCGACTCGCGAACCAGCCGAGGACAACGTAGAGAGTCCGGCGGTTCAGCTGCGACATGGGCTGTCGTCTCCCCAGTTTCCTCGGACGCAATCATTCGACTCGGATTGGACCCCGCCGCGTCGACCAGCGGCAGTTTAGAACGTGGGCTAGAGTTCCCCAGGCCGAAAGCTACCCTTGCCGGAGAATCGTTCCAGAATGTTCATCTTCGTACCGCCGTCCGAAGGGAAGGCCGTCCCGACGGACGCGGAACCGGTGATCTCCGGTTCCCTGGTGCTGCCGCAGCTCGCGCCGACCCGGGATGCGCTGGTCACCGCCTTGATGCGGCTGAGCCGCGGTCCTGCGGCCGCCGCGCTGGCGGCCCTGGGTCTGAGCGAGGGTCAGCGCGAGGAGCTCGCATACAATCAGATGATTGACAAGGCGCCCGCCGCACCCGCCGCCGACGTGTACCGCGGCGTGTTGTACGAGGCGCTTGACCTGCCCGGTTTGCGCACGCAGGACCCGGAGGCGTACCGGCGGGCCGAGGATTCAGTGCTTGTATTCTCCGGGCTCTGGGGCGTACTTCGGCCGTCGGATCGCATTCCCTACTACCGCTGCTCCGCGGGAGTGAAGCTGCCGCGAGTCGGCTCGGTGACCGCGGTCTGGCGCAAGGCGTTGATCGGGCCGCTGACAGAGCTCGTCGATGAACATCTCGTGGTCGATCTAAGGTCCACGGCTTACACCGGGATGTGGCGGCCGGCCGCGCGGACCGTGACGGTTCGGGTGATGCACGAGCGGATGGTCGGCGGCGTGCTCAAGCGGTCGGTCGTGAGCCACTTCAACAAAGCCACGAAAGGACGACTGGTGCGGGCCCTGCTGCGCGCCGGCGCCGAGCCGAAGACGCCGGAGGAGTTCGCGGACGCCTTGCGCGATCTCGGGTTCCGGGTGGAGCCCGGCACGGCACCCGGCGCGTTCGACGTCGTCGTGGCGGAAATCTGACGCAGCCGCGCGCCTAGAGAGACCGTGCCTGCAGATAGGTGCCTATAAATAGAGGTGTGCTGTGTCGTTGATGCAACGCACATTCGCCACGCCGTCGCCGTAGTAGTCGATCACGCTGAGCGAGGCGGCGGCCAGCTCCATCCGGTGAACCGAGTCCAGCGGCGCACCGAGGGCCTGGCACAGCAGCGTCTTGATTGGCGTGACATGCGTGACGATCAGCACGGTTTTGCGGGGAAACCGGGCCAGGGCCTGGTCGCGGGCGGCCGCCGCTCGGGCCGACACCTGCTCGACGGATTCGCCGCCTGGCGCGGGGCTCGCGGTGGAGGCGAGGAAGGCGGCGAGCTGGTCGGGATACTGCGCGCGGGCCTCGGCGAAGGTCAGTCCCTCGAAGGCGCCGAAGTCCAACTCCCGGAAGCCTTCCTCCACCCGCGGCTCGAGGTGGGCGGCACCGGCGACGGCGAACGCGGTCTGCTGGGTGCGGCGCAGCGGCGAGGTGATGATCGCATCGATGCGGCCGTATCGGGGATCACCGGACCCGTCGGCGGTGGCGAACCGTCGCGCGGCCGCCCCCGCCTGGGCTAGGCCTTCCGGGATCAGTTCCGGATCGCCGCCGAGCCCGGAGAACCGCTTCTCTCCGGTCATCGCGGTCGAGCCGTGGCGCAGCAGGAGCAGGCGGGTCGGCAGGCCGAGATCGGCGGAGGCACCGGCGGCCGGCACCGCCCACGCACTCGCGCCGGGGCGGTCGGCCTCGTTTTCGGGGACGGACAGCTGCGCGCCGGAATAGCCGGACCGATCTGACGGCGCGACAGCCGCGGTCGCGGCGCTCGTGGCCGGCCCCGAGCCTGCGGGGAGGACCTTGGCGCTCCAGACCTCGCCGCGGGCAGCCGCGTCGAGAGCCTGGTTCGCCAGCCGGTCGGCGTGCTTGTTCTGGCTGCGCGGTACCCAGGTGAAGGTCACGCCGTTCGCCGGGAAGAGCCCGCGGGCGCGCTCGGCCAGCGGCTTCATGTCAGGGTGCTTGACCTGCCAGCGGCCGGAGAGCTGCTCCACCACGAGCTTCGAGTCCATCCGGACCTCGACCCGCGCCTGCGGATCGATGCGCCGGACCGCCTCGAGCCCGGCGATCACGCCGCGGTACTCGGCCACGTTGTTGGTGGCGTGGCCGATCGCCTCGGCCAGCTCGCCGAGCAGCTCGCCCGTGTCGCCGTCGCGGACCACGGCGCCATAGGAGGCCGCGCCGGGATTTCCCCGCGACGCCCCGTCGGCCTCGACGATCAGGGTGCGCACGGCGGCTACAACCCCGACTCTGCCGTGCGCACCAGGATGCGGCGGCAGGAGTCGTGCCGCAGTACGAGGTCCGGCGCGGCGGCGCGGATCTCGTTGATCTCGGCGATGTCCAGCTCCAGCCGGCAGCCTTCGCAGCGGCGCTGCTTGATCGCCGCGGCCCCTATCCCGCCGTACTGCGCGCGCAGCTTCTCGTAGAGCGCGATCAGGTCGGCGGGCAGCTGCGCGGCCAGCAGGTCGCGCTGCGACTTGGCGAAGGCGAGGTCCTTGTCCACCGCGGCCCGCTCCTCGGCCAGTGCGGTGGTCACCCGCGCGAGGTCCGCCTCGGCCTCGTCGCGCTGCTTGGTCAGCTCGGCGGTGCGCGCGTCCGCGGCCTCGACCCGCTCCATCACCTCGAGCACGATGTCTTCGAGGTCTGACTGCCGCTTGGCCAGCGACTCCAGCTCGCTTTGCAGGTTGGACAGCTCCTTGGCGCCGACCGAGCCGGAGTCCAGCAGCTTGCGGTCCCGTTCCGCGCGGCTGCGCACCTGGTCCACGTCCGCCTCGGCCTTGCGCTGCTCGCGGGCCAGGTCGGACTGCGCGGTGGTGGAGGCGACGAGCAGGTCGCGCAGCTGTCCGACCCGGGTCTCCAGCGCGGCGTGCTCGGCCAGCTGCGGGAGGGTGCGGCGGCGGTGTGCCAGCTGGTCCAGCTTGGAGTCCAACGCCTGAAGGTCGAGCAGTCGCTGCTGGTCGGCGGGCGCGGCTTGCACAGCTGGCACCTCTTCCTGGTCCTCGTCTTCACTTCTGCGGCGCGTGCAACGTCCAGGGGTCGGTGACCAGCTGGGACACGCGGATCTCAACCGTACCGCGCTGCGGACCCCCTTCACGCTCCCGGTCGCTGTCACGCCCGCCGTGCTCACGGATTTCGCCAAGCCCCGCGGTCAGCAGCGCGGCGGCATCGGAGAGCCACGGCCATTCACTGGCCCAGTGCGCTACGTCGAGGAGTACGGGACCGGTGCCCGGCGCGGCGAAGTCCCCGGCCTCGAGCGCTTCGGAGGCCGCGTGGTGACGCAGGTCGGCGGTGACGTACGCGTCGGCCCCAGCCGCGCGCACCGCCGCGAGCAGCTCGCGGTCGTCCCCGGCTCCGCCGCAGACGGCGACGAGGCGAACGGTCCGCTCCGGGTCGCCGGCAACCCGCACCCCGCCGTTGGTCGGCGGCAGCGCCAGCGCGACGCGCTGGGCGAACGCGCGCAGCGATTCGGGCTCGGGCAGCACGCCGAAACGGCCGAGGCCACGGCCGGAACCCGAGCCGTGGCCCGCGGAGCCGTTCGACGCGGCGCCCTCACTGGCAGCGGGCAGGATCGGGCCGATCACCGAGAGGTCGAGGGCGCGGGCGAGCGCATCAGAGACGCCGGGACTCGCCACGTCGGCGTTGGTGTGCGCGGTCAGCAGTGCGACGCCGTTGCTGATCAGGCGGTGCACCGCGCGGCCCTTGAAGCTGGTCGCCGCGACCCCGTGCACCGGCTTGAGCAGCAGCGGATGATGCGTGACCAGCAGGTCCGCACCCCACCTGATCGCCTCTTCGACGACCGCGTCCACCGGATCGACCGCGAACAACACCTTGTGCACCTCGGCCGTCGGGTCGCCGCACACCAGCCCGACCGCGTCCCAGGACTCGGCCCAGCGCGGATCGTAGGCGGCGTCCAGAATCCCGACCACGTCGGCGAGCGTTGGCATGGAGGAATGCTACGGTGCGGCGATGTGACCTCCCAGCCCGAAACCCCGACCGCCGAGCCGCCGATCGCGGACAGCGCCGCCCGCCGCGTCCGGCCGACTCCGCAGCAGCTGGCCGCGGCGCAGGCGAAGACGATCCCTGACGTACTCGGCCCGGATCTTCGAGTGCTGTTCTGCGGGATCAACCCGGGCCTGTGGTCGGCGGCGATCGGCAAGCACTTCGCGAACCCGGGCAACCGCTTCTGGCCCGCGCTGCACGCCTCCGGTTTCACCCCGCGGCTGCTGGGCCCGTGGCAGCAGGAAGAACTGCTCGACCTCGGCCTAGGCCTGAGCAACGTGGCGTCCAGGGCGTCAGCGCGCGCCGACGAGCTGGGCCCGGAGGAACTGCGCATCGGCGGTGAGATCCTGGCCGGAAAGGTCGCCCAGTACCGCCCGCGCTGGGTGGCGATTCTCGGGATAGGCGCCTACCGCACAGCGTTCGGCCGCAAGGACGCGACGATCGGCCCGCAACCTGTGAAGATCGCCGACAGCAAGCTGTGGGTGCTCCCCAACCCGAGCGGCCTCAACGCGCACTGGACCGCCGCGACGCTGGCCGCGGAGTTCGCCAAGCTGCGCGCCGCTGCGGACGAGGGCTGACCAGCGCCCTTGTCCGGCATTCGAGTCGACTCCCCCGCACCAGAAGACGCGGGGGGAATGGCCCGATTCCTCGGAAATCTGCTCGACCTCCTCCGGTACCGCCTCGTCCCACGAGGCCGCTGTCTGGTTCAGCGCGCCGACGAATCGGGGGCCCTGTGGGGTGAGCAAGCCGCGGCCGGCCGCTTCCGCGATCGCCCTCTGGACCTGGCCAAGTCGCAGTGATCGCACCAGTCCTCGTCGCCCAAGGACGCCAGCCCAATCCGCGGCAGCATCACCGCCCCGTTGCGGGTAGCCCAAGTGCGCCCCTAAGGGAACCGCAGCGTAATCCTCACCCTCCAAACGTAGGCGACGCACGGATCGCTGATCGACGAGATCGTGCGGGAGGCTAACACCTTAAGGGTGACTGCCGAGTCCAGGCCGCCTGTCCGCTTTCGAACGCAGCGCGCCCTTCGAAAGAAGCACGGCCTTGAAGCGCCTCTCGCTCATCCCACTCGACGCCGCGTCAGCCAGCACGCGCTAGCAACTCTCCTCAATCAGCTATAAAGCCGACATTTAGCCTATCCGCATTATGGTATTCATAGAGTCGATCTACGACTCGTCGTTCACTCACCCGCTCACTCAGTCAGTCACCAATCGGCATCGATCGGATAAGTCTTTGACTAAATCGGTTGCGCCCCGTGTCCTTTAGCTCGCCGCAGCGTTGAAACACGGGTGGCGGTGTCAGCGGAAGCGAATTCTTGCGGCGATACAGGAACCGACATCTATAGTGTTGCGTCTCGCCGGAGGGCGGCAGTCTGGCTGCTGCGCCGCCTTCGACCATTAGTCGGCCATCAAGGATATCCATGACAAATGAGTACGCAAACGGGGAAACTGCCGGCATGGCAGTGCGTTGGCGCCTAGGGGTGGCGCCTAAAGATCGGGGAGCATGCACGACCAGCGGTAACTGTCCTGACGTCTTCGAGTTGGCGAACGGGGACTTCGCAGTCGTCGGCGAAGACGTCAGCCATGAGCTTCGGCTTCCAGCCGACGCCGGCAGATCTGAAACTGAGCGGACAGTCGTCGTTCCGCGCGAAGTTCTGCTTGCTGCCTTGCGGGATCTCTCAGGCCGCATCTGATCCGGACTGGCGCCGCGAGTCAAGATCGACCACCCGAGCACCATCGCCGCCTTCGGGCGTGAGAGGGGGTTCGGGTGGTCGAGTCTCGTCGTACGCCACGTCGATCAACTGCTCGAACGCCCACTCGTCGCTACCCGGCCGTACGGCGATCTCCCTGGCAACCATCCGTGCCGCCCAGTAGTCCCGCATGATCTGGCTCGCAAACAGGTAGTGGAAGAACTTCAGGACATCAGCGCGCGTGAACGCCCCCAGGTCGTACATCATCCGTTGGTGCTGGACTACGAGGTTGGCGTAGTTGTACTGCTTCGCCCGCTTGGCGCTTAGGCCGGCTTGGAACTCCGGCCAGAACTCAGCCAAGTCCGTGTCTTCCATTGCCATGCGCATCAGCTCGACGTGCCGCGCTCGGACGTCACACTCGGCGCTCCGCCCTAGGTGGCTCTGAGATTCCGACATAGCGGTGTGCTGGTTCTTGAGCTCGCGCCGCTGCATGCGCAGCTCGTCGTACTGCAGACGGAACGTGACGACAAGCGCGATGAAGCCCAGCCCGGAGAAAGCTGCGTTGACGGACTCGAAGATCTGACCGATCGGTCCCATTTCAATCTGCAGCTTCGGGCTCAGCACGATTGCGAGCACAGCGGTGATGCCGACGCTGATGAACGTGATGCCGATACAGAACGCCAGGAAGAACAGCGAGCCATTGCGGACGGTGAACAAGCGGCGGACCATGTCTGGAGCTTCGTGGGTCTCACTGGCTTCCATGACCGACTCCCGTGAGGTCTCGTGGTGCGAGCCAAAGGATGCTTGCCGATCGCTGCCAGTCGTTCCGCCCTTATCGTT
>NZ_DASRBQ010000102.1:0-5723 GCF_035653575.1 Actinocrinis sp. | reverse complement strand
ACGGCTCGAACTGGGCGATACCCTCGGCGCCGGTCGGGGACAGCGATCTGGGATCGAACCCAGATTCCTGGTTGATCTGCGCGGCCAGCAGCGCAGGAGTGACCTGCGGACAGGTGCGGCCCGCGTCGATGATGATCGCGGCGTAGGCGGTCGGCACGGTGCCGGGCCGAAGACCGCCGCCGGTAGCGCCCCCGCTGGCTGTGGTGTTGGCCTCGGCGTGCTGGTAGGCGACCAGGACGGCTATCACGCCCGCGCCGAGCAGCAGGGTGCGCGGCTTCACGGCGCACCCCCACTCGCCGTGTGCACCGCGGCCAAGCCGAGCACACCGGGCACATCTAGCGGCCTGCGGGCCTGCTTCTGCCAGCGGTCGACCACCTCGCCGGGCCCGGTCCAGTACGGGTTCGCGCGCCAGCCGGGCGCCAGGTAGTCCGCCAGTGCGTCCAGTGCCGAACTCGGGTCGCGCAGCGGCCCGCCGTCGGCGTTCACGGCGTGATGGACCGCAGCGCGCAGGCTCAGCTCCGGGTGTTCGTCGATCATCTTCTGCGCGTAGCGGCCAGCGGTCAGCAGTACGTCGGCGACGCGCACCGCGTCTGCGGCCGGCGGGAGCGCGGCTGACGCGGGCAGGCGCGTCGTCGCGGTGGGCGTGGACACGGGCGATCAGCTCCTCAGCATGCTGAGACAACCGGCCCGCGCAGCGGTGTGCCGTGCGGGCCGGTCTGTCAGAAAGAAGGGGTTGGTGACCGGTGCGCGGCCCCGAAAGGCGGTCGCGGGCCGCGCACCAGAGATAAGTCAGGCCCCGTCGTTTCCCGGCGGGACCTGGATGCGGATCTCGATGTAGCGGCGGCGCAGCGGGGAATCCCCGCGGCGCGGCAGATAGTCGTCGGACTCGTCGACCACGGTGAACGCCGCGCGCAGCACAGCGGTGACCTGGTCGTTCTCCTCGGGCAGCCCCCACAGGCGGATCTTCACGCGCGGCTCCTCTTCCTGCGGCCGAGCTCGCGCTCGGGCTCCGGCTGTGTGCCGACCAGGTTCGGGTGGCGGGCGCGCAGGTAACGGCACACCGCGGCGTGCTCGGCCTGCGCCTGCTCGTACGGGCCGCGGTCCAGCGCGACGTTCGGGAAACCGGGCGTGCGGATCAGTGCGCTGCCGGTGTCCAGCACGGTGCCCTGTGCGGCGATCGCCACGCAGTCGGCGTCCGCGTCGGACAAGACCCCGGTGCGCTGCCAGCCGGCTTGGCGCGCGAGCGCGGACTCCAGTTCCGCGTTCGCCGCGCGGATCCGCTCGCGGGCCCGGTCGACCGGCCGCTGGAAGTACGCCTCGATGTGCCGCAGCGCCACCGCCTCGTCCGGATCGGCAGCGGCCAGCACTGGGAACAGAGCGTCGTCGTCGCTCGTGTGCTCGGGCACGGTCACCACCGCCCCCAGGTCGCGTCCTGCGGGTCGGCGGGCACGAAGTCGCTCGGCCGCGCTCCGGACCCGGGCAGCTGCTCAGGCGCGAGGGCGTCGCGCAGCCAGCCGAGCGGGTTAGCCATCCCCGCCGCGTCGGCGGCCAACGTCGCCTGCGCGGCGCGCAGCAGGTCGCCGTACGCCTGGCGCAGCAGCGCTGCCTCGTCGCCCGCTCCCCCGCCGCGGGAACGATCCGGGGTGCCGACCAGCGTGATTGTCGCGCTGCTCACCGCCCACCTCCGTACTCTCCGGCGCGCCGGATGCGCAGCGCTTCGAGCACGGTGTGCCACTCGTGCGCGTCCAGCAGCCCGGCGAGGTCGCTCAGATCCACGCTGACGAACGTGGTGCCTGCCAGGCTCGCCGCCGCGCGCAGGAGCAGCAGTTCACGGCTCGACCAGCCGCCGGTGCTCAGGATTGCGTCGAAGTCGATATAGAACTCCTCGACGTAGTCCCAGATGCGCGGCTCGTTCGTGCCGAACAGCGTCAGGATCCACGCCGCGGCGCACCACGGGCCTTCGACCAGCGCTTCGGGCTGCCCCGCGAGGTGCTGCGGCAGGCGCGCCGCCAGTGCATGCGGGGTGAATCGGACCGGCAGCGCGCCGGTGTCAGTGCTCATCGTCGTCGTCGCGGGCACGGTTCTCGGTCTCCTCTCCGGCGCTCGGACCGGTGATCGGGGCTGTCGTGGCAGTACGGTGGATCGGCTCGGGACACGACAGCGTGCCGCGTCCGCCCGGGGCCACCACCGAGCCCCAGTCCTCACAGGTAGCGCACTTGAACTTCGCGTAGGGCGTATCGCTCACCGCTGCACCACCGGGCGGTCAAGGTGCCGGTGCGGGACGCGAACGGCCGCACCGGCCGCGCGCAGGCACTCGCCGATCGCCTCGGCGATGGCGACCGACCGGTGCCGGCCGCCCATGCACAGGGTGTGCACACGTACCGCGCGGTCGGCGCGCACCGCGGCCAGGGACTGGGTGACGGCGTCGCGCACGATCTGCTGCGCCCCGGGCGTGGCCAGAACGTGCTCGCGCACCGCCGCGTCCAACCCAGTCAGCTGCCGCATCGCGGGGTCCTGATGCGGGTTGCGCAACGCGGTGCGCAGGTCGATGTGCACATCTGGGGGCAGCGGCGGCGGGTCGCCATGCAGCTCGCCGTAACTGACGATCTCGATCTCGGTCGGGGTCTGGGACACGTACGCGCCTCCGGGCAAGAAGAGGCCCGGCCGAGACAGTCTCGGCCGGGCTGGGCAGCAACGTGGTTGGTGTGTGGACATCAGGTGCCAGCGCGGCGCGCGGCGATCTGGTGCACTGCTGGTGCGGCTGGCGGATAGGTGAGCGTGCGTACCGCGGTGACGCGACGCAGCGCGGGAGTCACCGCGTGGGCCGGCGCCTTGGCGACAGCGCGACGCCGCGCCCGCACTTCCGCGGCACGGGCCGTGATGTGTTCGGCGGCGGCCACGTCGAAAGTCAGGTGCTGCCCGGAGCCGGCACAACGATCCGTGTTGCCGCGGGTGACCTTGTTGCCGTCGACGGCGTGAACCTGCACCAGACCGCCGCGCGCCATCTGCCAGGTACGACAGTGCACGCACACCAGCGCGGCGTTACGGGCGCCGAGCAACTCAACCTCTAGGACTGGCAAGGAGCTGATACAAATGGTTTGGCGGCCATTGGACTTCATTGCGGGCACACCACCTTCCCGGCGGCACATTCGAATTGGCTGGGCTGATACGCGGAGCTCGTGTTCCCCGCCGCCCACAGGTCCCTTTGGGGCAGGGCTCCGTGGGCGTCCGGGCAGCACGAGCGCTGCTGCCGCGCAAGGGGACTGGGCGAACCATCCCGGGGCCTTGAACCTGCGGCCACTCACGCCGACCGCTGCCTACCGGAAATCCCCAAGCGGGCTATGAAGTTGATGTAGGCCTTGACGGCCTTGGCCCGTTCCCCGCCCAGGTGGCGGAGCCCGGACCAGGACCAGCAAGTCCCGGACGCGCTAAGCAGCAGACCCGGTCATCACCGGCAAGCCGCTCAGGGAAGGCTTCGGTGACATACGCGGTGAGATTTCTTCACCGCTGCCTTCCGCTGTCGTCACGGGATACAAGCGGCTCCCGGTGCTCTCCGGTGACATCCGAACCGTCTCGTTTTGCGCGGCCTCTCCCGCCGATAGCTCCGGCAGCACCGCAGCGAGGCCAGCCGCCAGTCGCGGGTCGGCACGCACCGCCGCACGGATCATCCGCACCCCCACCGCGAAGATCTGCGGAGCACGGCCATGGATTGTCGTCTTCGCCACCTGCACCGACACCGGATGCCGATCCGAAAGGATCTCCGCACCCGTGATCCGTGCCAGAGGGACATACCGACCAGGTGCAACCGCCTGAGAACGCTGAACTGCCATTGACGGGACTCCTTGAAAGAGAGGAACCTCACCGCCTCACTAGTGAGGCATGGAGGAACCGTAGCACGTGTCTCCGACGGTCCGCAATACCCCACTAGTGAGGCTGGCTAGGATGGTGCAATGAGCATCGATCCGACCGACCCCCGGTCCCCGTCCAAGCAGATCGCGGCCGCCCTAAGAGCCCATATCGAAGACGGCAGCCTCGCGCCTGGGAGCAGATTGCCATCTGAGCGTGAGCTCGCTGACGAGTACGCGGTCGCGCCTCAGACTGCTCGCGAGGCGGTGAAGATCCTCAAGAACGAGGGTCTGGTGCTCGGGCAGACCGGCAAAGGCGTCTTCGTTCGCAAGACGCCACCACTCATCCGCATGGGCGTCGACCGCTTCTCCCGTGCGAAGCGTGCAGCCGGGCTGGCGGCCCAGAAATCCGAGGCAGTGGCTCTCGGGCTCACCTCTCGGCAGGAGGTGCTCGAACTTGCCGAGGTGCCAGCGCCGGACTGGGTCGCCAAGTGGTACGGAATAGAGCCAGGTGCGCCAGTCTTCAAGCGCAGCCGGCGCGAGTGGATAAACGAGGAGCCGAACCAGATCGCGGACTCCTACTACCGCCCCGAGATCGTTGAGGGCACTGCGATCAAGGAGCAGAGCACTGGTCCTGGGGGCAGCTACGCGCGACTCGAGGAGCGCGGCCATCTGTTGACTAAGTTCCACGAGGAGATCCGCGCCCGCATGCCCAACCCGGACGAAGTGCGGATGCTTCGCCTGCCGCCAGGCACGCCGGTGGCGACCGTGCTGCGCGTCGCTATGACTGCCGATGGCCCGATCGAGGTCTTCAGCTCGGTCATGAACGCCGCCAGCGCGGTCTTCGTCTACGACTTCGACGCTCCCGAATAGAGGCTCAAGACATGGCAGACACCTACCGCCACTCGGTCAGCGTCGCCGGCGTCACCGTCCGAGATGACGGCCGCATCTTGGTCATCAAGCGCCGAGACAACGGGCAGTGGCAGGCGCCGGGCGGCATCCTCGAAGCCCACGAGCAGATCGAGGCCGGCCTGCGCCGCGAAGTCCAAGAGGAAACCGGCGTCGACGTCGAGCCCGAACAACTGACAGGTGTCTACAAGCACATGAAGCTCGGCGTCGTAGCCTTGGTCTTCCGTTGCCGCGCCGTCGGCGGCACGCCGAAAGAATCCGCAGAGTCGGTCGCGGTCGAATGGCTCACTCCCACCGAGGTAGCGGAGCAGATGACCGAAGCGTTCGCGATCCGCGTCCAGGACGCGCTGGACGGACCGTGGCCTCACGTCCGGGCTCACGATGGTGTTCGTCTCGTTTCCTACGAGGAGGGAGCCTAAATGCAGGTCGCTTTTGCCACCGAGCCAGGTTCTGAGGATCGCCCGAATGAGGATGTGGTTCTCGCGACACCGCGACTTGTGGTAGTAGCGGATGGAGCCAGTGCGCCGGCCGGACTCGACACGGGATGCATTCACGGGACTGCCTGGTACGTCAATCAGCTCGCCGCGCAGATCGCCACAGGTGAGGCGTCCGCGCCCGAATCGAGCCTCACCACCGTTCTGGCCGGAGCGCTGGCTTCGGTCGCGAGGTCGCACGCGAACACATGCGACCTTAACGCGGACGGAACGCCGTCGGCGTCGGTCGGCGTCCTTCGGGCCACCTCGGCGACTGTTGACTACCTCGTCTTGTCAGACGTGACACTCGTTTTCGACCTGCCGTCAGGAACGGAAGTGATCTGCGATGACCGCATCGCAGCGCTGTTCGACGACTTGCGACAGGCAGTCTGGGCTGCACCAGAGGGCAGCGCCGAGCGCGACGCTCGGCTCCGCGAACTCGTCTCGACACAGCGCAAGCTCCGCAATGTTGAGGGCGGCCACTGGCTCGCCGGCG
>NZ_DASRBQ010000101.1:0-30073 GCF_035653575.1 Actinocrinis sp. | reverse complement strand
TTGGGCTGGTAGTTGTTGTCGTACATGGTGGCGGCGCCGTAGCCGGAGAAGGTGCCCGGGATCCAGGAGTCCGCGTCGCCCACGCCCCACTGGCTGACCCCGACACAGCGCGAGACGCTCAGGCACCACTTGGTGATGTTGGCGTAGTCGGTGGCCTGTTGCTGCAGGTTGCTGCTGGAGGCCGGCAGCGGGATGCGGTCATCCAGTTCGGTGACCGCCACATCCAGCCCGAGGGCGGCGAACCGCTGCATGTTCGCCTGCATGCTGCTGGGTACCTGCCCGACGATGAAATGGCTTTCCAGGCCGATGCCGCCCAGCGGCACGCCCTGAGCGAGCAGTTGCTGGGCGAGGGTGTACATCGCGTTGCTCTTGGCGTTCTCGCCCTCGATGTTGTAGTCGTTCAGATACAGCTTGGCGCCCGGGTCGGCGGCGTGCGCGGTCTTGATCGCGTCGGCGATGTACTGCTCGCCGCCGCCGAAGGCGTTGTAGAACACGTCCTGGCGGTAGGAGCCGTCGTCGTTGAAGGGCTCGTTGACCACGTCCCAGGCGTAGATCTTGCCCTTGTAGTGGGTGACCTCGGTGGTGATGTGCGCCTCCATCGCGCCCTGCACCTGATTGAGCGGCAGGGAGCTGACCCAGGAGGGCAGTTGGGAGTGCCAGACCAGGTTGTGGCCGCGCACGCGCATGGTGTGGTTCTGGGCGAAGGAGACGATGCCATCGCCCGGGGAGAAGTTGTAGGAGCCGTTGGAGGGCTCGGTGGTGTCCCACTTCATCTCGTTGCCGGGGGTGACCATGTCGAACTGGGTGCCGGCGATCGAGGCGATGGTCTGGTTGGAGGGCATGCTGCCGGTCAACTCGGTACCGAAATACCGGCCCTGCGCCTCCGCCCCCGCCCGCAACGTCGACGCAGCAGACGCCTGATTCGCGAGCACCATAGCCCCAGCCGCCGCCGCAACCGCTGCCGCGGTTCCGGTCGCGTACAGGACGCGTAGTCGTCTCTTTCGGGCTCTGACGGGTAAAGCGCTCGAGTTCATGCGACCTCCAGGCCGGTCCGGCGAAACCAATGGCGCGTGGGAACGCGCGCCCCTAAGTGGCCCCGAAGACCCGAAAAGGTTGCCGCACACAGAGAATCGGTCCATTGTGCCCACGCGTTCATGGCACAACGGCGGATTATCGCCTCACGTGAGCGCACCGGCGTAGGCGGCGATTCAGTCGCCGCAGCGCAGCGTTCAGCGCGGAGCGCGTGCGCGGCAGCGCCTGGTTCGCGTAGCGGCCGAGCGCCAGCGAGGGCGCGGAGCAGGGCGGGTGGGCGGGTCAGGTTCAGCGTGCAGAGCCGCCGAGCGTCAGCGAGGCGGCAGAGCGCGCGCCCGTCAGGAGACGCGGCTGACGTCCTGCCCAGGCGGGGCCGCCTCCAGCCACGACAGGAAGCCGGTGAGCGCGTCAGGGGACATGGCGAGTTCCACCAAGCCGGTGCCGAACTTGCACTCCACGATCGTCCAGCCGGGGAAGAGCGCCAACTCCTCTTGGCCCTCCGCATCGCGGCGGCCGACGACGTCGAGGTCTCGGCGGGTGAGCACCGCGGCGGGGCGGTACGCGTAGGAGAAGATGCGGTACCAGTCGATGCGGTCGTTCTCGTATTGCGCTATTCCGTAGGACCAGCCTCGGCCCGCACGCACGGCTGACGCGCTGAATGGGGTGCGGGTGCCGCGCCGGTGCGGTTCGCCTGGCTCGCCTCGGGCGGCCGCGCGGTAGTGGCCCTCGGCCTCGCTCGCCTGCGCGTGGGACTGACCGAAATGCACCGCAGCCCGCGCCGACCCAGGGGTCAGACGCAGGCTGCAATCGAAAGTGCCACCACGGCGACGGATCACCACCCGCCGGGTGAACAACGCGCCTATGGCACAGAGCAACACCAGTGCCACGGCGGCGAGCCATTCCAGCAGCGCGGTGAGGATCATCACCGACACCGCCACCGCTCGCCGAGACCGCTCACCGTTGCGTGCACGCTTCTCCGTTGTCGCCGCTCACTCGCACCTCGCTCGCGATCGGCTGCGTTGTCCTTCTCGCAGCCGGCCCTCGCCGATCGGTGCTACGTACTACCACCCGACGTGACTCGTATACGTAGTATCTCTTGCGCCGACGAACTTTTGCGCACCTACTGTGCGGTAAGCCGACCCGCCGCCCTCAGGCGCAGCTCAGCGCGCTCAGCCGCGGCCTCGGAATCCTTGTCGAACTCGCCGGCGCGGGCGCGGGCCAGCGCCTCCTCCGCGCGCGCGACGTCGATCTCGCTGCTCAGCTCCGCCGACTCGCTCAGCAGCGAGACCCGGTTCTCGTCCACCGCGATGAAGCCGCCGTGCAGCGCCACCCGCAGCGTCTCCCCCGGCGCACCGTCCTCGATCGTCTTGATCACGGCGACCGAGGGCTTCAGCACCGACATGATCGGCTGGTGGCCGGGCATGACGCCGACGTCGCCGTCCGCCGTCTTGGCGATCACCATGGACGCCTTGCCGGACCAGACCTCGCGGTCGGCCGCGACCAGCGCCACTTCGAGTTCAGCCACGGTGCGGCTCCTCCACTCTTGATGCGAAAGGCTGGCGACCCGTATCCGTGTCCGCCGGGAGCAGGAGCGCTACTCGTGCTGCTCCCGATCCCGGCGGAGACGGTGCGGACTGCTGCTGCTACTTGGTCAGTTCCTTGTACTTGCGCTCGAGGTCCTCGAGACCGCCGCACATGAAGAACGCCTGCTCCGGCACGTGGTCGTACTTGCCGTCCGCGATCGCCGTGAACGCCGCGATGGTCTCGTCCAGCGGCACGAACGATCCCTCGAGGCCGGTGAACGTCTTCGCGACGAACGTGTTCTGCGACAGGAAGCGCTCGATGCGCCGGGCCCGCTGCACTGTGAGCTTGTCCTCTTCGGAAAGCTCGTCCACGCCCAGGATCGCGATGATGTCCTGCAGGTCGCGATACTTCTGCAGGATCGCCTTGACCCGCGAGGCGGTCTCGTAGTGGTCCTGCGAGATGTACCGCGGGTCGAGGATCCGGCTGGTGGAGTCCAGCGGGTCCACGGCCGGGTAGATGCCCTTCTGGGTGATCGGGCGGCTGAGCACCGTCGTCGCGTCCAGGTGGGCGAAGGTGGTGTGCGGCGCCGGGTCGGTGATGTCGTCGGCGGGCACGTAGATCGCCTGCACCGAGGTGATCGAGTGACCACGGGTGCTGGTGATCCGCTCCTGCAGCTCACCCATCTCGTCCGCCAGGGTCGGCTGGTAACCCACCGCGGACGGCATACGGCCGAGCAGCGTGGACACCTCGGAACCGGCCTGGGTGAAGCGGAAGATGTTGTCGATGAACAGCAGCACGTCCTGCTTCTGCACATCGCGGAAGTACTCCGCCATGGTCAGCGCGGACAGGGCGACCCGCAGACGGGTGCCCGGCGGCTCGTCCATCTGGCCGTAGACCAGGGCCGTCTTCTCGATGACGCCGGTCTCGGTCATCTCCGCGATCAGGTCGTTGCCCTCACGGGTGCGCTCGCCGACGCCGGCGAACACCGACACACCGCCGAAGTTCTCGGCGACCCGGTAGATCAGCTCCTGGATCAGCACGGTCTTGCCCACGCCCGCGCCGCCGAACAGGCCGATCTTGCCGCCGTTGACGTAGGGGGTGAGCAGGTCGATGACCTTGATGCCGGTGGTGAACATCTCGGTCTTCGAGTCCAGCTGGTCGAAGCTGGGCGCCTTGCGGTGGATCGGCCAGCGCTCGTTGACCTCGAAGCGCTCGCCCTCCTTGAGGTTGAGCACCTCGCCGGTCACGTTGAACACGTGGCCCTTGGTGATGTCGCCGACCGGCACCGAGATGGCCTCGCCGGTGTCCTTCACCTCGGCGCCGCGCACCAGGCCGTCGGTCGGCTTCATCGCGATCGCGCGGACCATGTTGTCGCCCACGTGCTGGGCGACCTCGAGGGTCAGCGTGCGGGTCTCGCCCTGGAAGTCGTAGTCGATCGTCAGCGCGTTGAAGATCTCCGGCATCGCGTCGACGGGGAACTCCACGTCGACGACGGGGCCGATGATCCGCGAGACGCGGCCGACGCCGGTCGTGGTCTCAGTGGTCGTCGTCATCTTTTCTCCGTCACGGTCTCAGCGGCCTTCAGTTCTGATCGGCGCTGTCTCATAACTACTGGTTCTCCGCCGAGGCGTCGGCCAATGCGTTCGCGCCGCCGACGATCTCGCTGATCTCCTGGGTGATCTCCGCCTGGCGGGCACCGTTGGCCAGCCGGGTGTAGGTCTTGATGAGCTCGGTGGCGTTGTCCGTCGCCGACTTCATCGCCCGCCGCCGCGCCGCGTGCTCGGAGGCCGCGGACTGCAGCAGCGCGTTGAACAGCCGCGCCTTGATGTAGTGCGGCAGCAGCGCGTCGAGCACCTCGGCGGGTGAGGGCTCGAACTCGTAGAGCGGGAAGACGCCTCCGGCCGGGGCCTCGGTGGTCTCCTCGATCTCCAGCGGCAGGAAGCGCGCCGCGACCGGGTTCTGCGAGAGCATCGAGACGAAGCGGGTGGAGACCACGTGGATCTCGTCCACGCCGCCGTTCTCGCCGCCCTTCTCGAAGGCCTCGATCAGCGCGTCGCCGATCGCCGCCGCGTCGCCGTACTGCGGGTTGTCGGAGAATCCGCTCCACTCCCCGGCCAGCTGGACCCCGCGGAACCGGTAGTACCCGGCGCCCTTGCGGCCGACCACGTACCTGTCGACCTCCTTGCCCTCGCCGACCAGCAGCGCGGCCAGCTGCTCCGCCTGCTTGATCGCGCCGGTGTTGTACGCGCCGGCGAAGCCGCGGTCTGCGGTGATCAGCAGGATCGCCGCGCGCCGCAGCTGCGGCCGCTCGCCGATCAGCGGGTGCTTGGCGTTGGAGTGCGAGGCGACCGCGGAGACCGCGCGGGTGATCTCCCGCGCGTACGGGGTCGACTGCGCGACGCGCTGCTGCGCCTTGACGATGCGCGCCGTGGCGATCAGCTCCTGGGCGCGGGTGATCTTCTTCGTCGAGGAGACGGACGCGATGCGCCGCCGATAGACGCGAAGTTGCGCTCCCACGGCCTCAGCCCTCCCTTCCGGATTCGAACTGCCCGGACGCGCCGGGCTGCACAGTGCTCACGGTAGGCGCCTTAGCCCTTCGCGTGCCGGGTGATCGTCTCCTGGCCCACCTCGGAGCGGTCCAGCGGCGTGGCCGCCTCGCCGCCGCGCAGCAGGGTGCCCGCGCTGGTCTCGAAGGTGTTCTTGAAGCCGTCGATCGCCGAGCGCAGCAGGTTGATCGTGTCGTCGGAGAGCTTGTCGTTGGTCGACGCGATGCTCTGCAGGATCTCCGGGTGCGCGGACTTGAGGTGGTCGAGGAACTCGCGCTCGAACCGGCGCACGTCCTCGACCGGGACCTCGTCCAGCTCGCCCGAGGTGCCCGACCAGATCGAGACGACCTGGTCCTCGACCGGGTACGGGGTGTACTGCGGCTGCTTGAGCAGCTCCACCATGCGCTGCCCGCGGGCCAGCTGCGCCTTGGACGCGTCGTCGAGGTCTGACGCGAAGGCCGCGAAGGCCTCCAGGTCGCGGAACTGCGCCAGGTCGACTCGCAGCGAGCCGGAGACCTGCCGCATCGACTTGACCTGCGCCGCGCCGCCGACCCGGGAGACCGAGGTACCGACGTTCACCGCCGGGCGCACGCCCGAGTTGAACAGGTCGGTCTCCAGGAAGCACTGGCCGTCGGTGATGGAGATGACGTTGGTCGGGATGAATGCGGAGATGTCGTTGCCCTTGGTCTCCACGATCGGCAGACCGGTCAGCGAGCCGGCGCCCATGTCGTCGGACAGCTTCGCGCAGCGCTCCAGCAGCCGGGAGTGCAAGTAGAACACGTCGCCGGGGTAGGCCTCGCGGCCCGGCGGGCGGCGCAGCAGCAGGGACATCGCGCGGTACGCCTCGGCCTGCTTGGACAGGTCGTCGAACACGATCAGCACGTGCTTGCCGGCGTACATCCAGTGCTGGCCGATCGCAGAACCCGTGTACGGCGCCAGGTACTTGAAGCCGGCCGGGTCGGACGCCGGGGCGGCGACGATCGTGGTGTACTCCAGCGCGCCGTTGTCCTCCAGCGCCTGGCGCACCGCGGCGATCGTCGAACCCTTCTGGCCGATGGCGACGTAGATGCAGCGCACCTGCTTCTTCGGGTCGCCGGTGGCCCAGTTCGCCTTCTGGTTCAGGATGGTGTCGATGCAGACCGCGGTCTTGCCGGTCTGCCGGTCGCCGATGATCAGCTGGCGCTGGCCGCGGCCGATCGGGGTCATCGAGTCGATGGCCTTGATGCCGGTCTGCAGCGGCTCGTTGACCGACTGGCGCTGCATGACCGAGGGGGCCTGCAGTTCCAGCACGCGCCGGGTCTCCGCCTCGATCGGGCCGAGGCCGTCGATCGGGTCGCCCAGCGGGTTGACCACCCGGCCGAGGAAGCCGTCGCCGACCGGGGTGGACAGGATCTCGCCGGTGCGGCGGACCGTCTGGCCCTCCTCGATCTCGGCGTAGTCGCCCATGACGACCACACCGATCTCCCGCACGTCCAGGTTCAGCGCGATGCCGAGGGTCCCGTCCTCGAACTTCAGCAGCTCGTTCGTCATGGCCGAGGGCAGTCCCTCGACCTTGGCGATCCCGTCGCCGATCTCGATGACCGTACCGATCTCGTCGACGTTCGCGGCCGAAGGCTCGTACGACGAGACGAAGCGCTCCAGCGCGTCCCGGATCTCCTCGGGACGGATCGTGAGCTCCGTCATGAGTCTTCCCTTACTCCCTTAGGTTCTCCCGGGCCTTCGCCCGCGAATTCGGTACTGCACGCCCTCGGTCGGAGGGCTACGTCTGACGGTTGGTCATCAATCCGCTACTGCGACACGCGCCGCGCGGCCTCGTTGAGGCGCCCGGCGACCGAGCCGTCGATGATGTCGTCGCCGATCCGGATGACCATGCCGCCGATGAGCGCCTGGTCCAGCTCGACGTTGAGGCGGATCTCCCGGCCGTAGGCCCGCGCCAGGATCCCGGTCAGCCGCGAGCGCTGCGCCTCGGTCAGCGGCACCGCGGCCGTGACCAGGGCGGTGACCCGCGACCTGCGCTCGGCCGCGATCCGGCTGAGCTCCTCGACCCCGTGCACCGCGTTGCGGCCGCGCGGAGCGGCCACCAGGCGGTGGATCAGCCGCAGCGCCGACGGGTTCGCCTTGCCCGCGAGCAGCGAGTCCACCAGCGCGGTGCGCTGCGAGGCCGGGATGCGCTCGGACAGGGCCGAGGCCAGCTCCGGCTCCGCGGCCAGGATCCGGCCGAAGCGGAACAGGTCGTCCTCGACCGCGTCGAGGGTCCCGGCCCGCTCCGCCAGGGCCAGCTCGGCCTCGGTGGCCAGCACGTCGAGCGCGTCGGCCAGGTCACGCGGCGCGGACCAGCGGCCGCGCACGGTGCCCGCGACCAGCTCCACGGCCGGGTCGCCGACCTTGCCGGACAGCAGGGTGGTCACCAGCCGGGCGCGCTGCTCCGGGTCCCGGGACGGGTCGGTCAGCAGCCGGCGCAGCGCCACGTCGCCGTCGAGCAGGGCGCCGATGGCGGCCAGGTCGTCGGACAGCTTGGTGACGTCGGTCGCCGGCACCGCGGTGAGCGCGGCCAGCGCCTCCTGCGCCTGCTGGAGCGATTCCCGACTCGCGCCGCGCATCAGCCCACCTGCTCCGCCGCGGGTGCGGCTCCGGCCCCGCCGGCGCGCGCGCCCTCGACGCCGAGCCGGCCGTCGAGCTCGTCAAGGAAGCGGTCGATGATCCGCTCCTGCAGCGTCGCGTCGGCCGCGCGCTCCCCGACGATCTTGTCGGCCAGTTCCACGGCCAGCTTGCCGAGGTCGGCCTTGAGCACGGCGACCGCGGAGTTGCGGTCGGCGGCCAGCTGCGCGTGCCCGGCGGCCACGATGGACTCGCGCTGCCGGTTCGCCTCCTCGCGGGCCTTGTCGACCAGCGCGGCGCCCTCGGCCTGGGCCTTGGCCCGCACCTCGGCCGCCTCGTGCCGGGACTCGGCCAGGCGCGCGGTGAAGTCGGCCTTGATCCGCTCGGCCTCGGCCTGCGCGGCCTCGGCCTTCAGCAGGCCGCCCTCGATCGCCTCGGTGCGCTCCTCGAGCAGCTTCTTGATGCCCGGCAGCGCCTTGGCGTACAGGAAGAAGAACACGATCGCGAACGCGATGATGCCGAGGATCAGCTCAGGGCCGTCCGGAAGGACCGGGTTGTGGTCGGCCAAAATGACCTGGGGTCCCACGGTATTGCCTCCTTAAGGCAGTCGTCCGTGAGGAGCGGCTTACTTGAAGACGAACGGCATCACGATGCCGAGCAGCGCGAGCGCCTCGGTCAGCGCGAAGCCGATGAACATGTTCGTGCGGATCATGCCGGCGGCCTCGGGCTGACGGGCCATCGCCTCGACGCCGTGGCCGAAGATCAGACCGATACCGACACCCGGGCCGATGGCGGCCAGGCCGTACGCGACCGCGCCGAGCGAACCGGTGACGTTGTTAGCGCCGGCGATGACTTCAACAGCGGACATGGGTTGCGTTTCCTTCTGGTCGAACCGGCGGGCTCTCCACCGGTTGGCTTGTGGGGTCTTGCGTATGCGGCTCAGTGCCCGGCGTTGTAGGACTCGCCGATGTACTGCGCGGTCAGGATCGTGAAGATGTAGGCCTGCAGGGCCTGGATCAGCATTTCGAAGGCGGTCAGCACGACCACCATCACCGCGGATCCGGCCGCGAAAAGCGCGCCGATCGAGGCGCTGGTCAGGTACCAGGTCGCGATCATGAACGTGGCCAGCAGCATGTGGCCGGCGAACATGTTCGCGAACAGCCGGACCATCAGGGTGAACGGCTGGATCACCAGGACCCTGAGCCATTCGACCGGGATCAGGATGATCAGCACCAGGAACGGCACCCCGGTGGGGATCACCTTGCGCAGGAAGCCGACGAACCCGTTCTGCTTGATCGCCTGGTACCAGTAGGTCAGGTACGTCATCAGCACGCACGCGGCCGGGAAGGCGATCTTCGAGGTCGCCGGGAACTGGGCGATCGGGATGATCTCCATCAGGTTCATCACCCAGATGAAGAAGAACAGCGAGAACAGGAACGGCACGTACCGGTCGCCGGACTTGCCGATCATCGGGCGCGCGATCTGATCCCTGATGAACAGGTATCCGAGTTCTCCCACGTTCTGCGCCCCGCGCGGCACCAGCTTCGGCCGGCGGAACGCGTAGTAGAAGTACACGCACACGATCCCGGCCGACACCAGGGCGATCAGCATCGGCTTGGTGAAGTGGAACCCGCCGATCGAGAAGATCGGGCTGAAATAGAAGTCATCGAGCGACGGCGCGGGGAACCCGCACCCGGAGCCCAGGTGGCAGCCGGAGGCGAGCAAGGTGCTCGCGGTTGCCGTGGTACTCACCGGTTCACTCCTTCGGCTTGGCGCATCGCAGTCGCCGGTGCGGGACTGGGTGTTGAAGTGGGCTTGGAGGACTGTAACTGTATGAGGCTGCCCGAGCCGATTCGCGGGCCCGTTTTCACCGATTCGACCGGTCTGTTCACCGCCGGTTCGCTCGGGCCTCGGCGCGGGTAGGGCGGAGCGTCACTTCTTCCGACCGCCGCCGTTCTCCGCCTTGCTCACCGTGTGGATCGTGTACCAGGTCGACAGCGCCACGCCGAAGAGCACGCCGAACAGCAGCAGGATCGGGTGTCCGGTCCACCGTCCGAGAAGGTAGCCGAGTCCGCCGTAGACGGCGATGGCCGAGACCATGTGCCCGACGATGGTCCACATGGTGGCGTCGGTCTGCTTGGCCTCCTCCAGCACCGACTCATCGTCGGCGGGCGGCTCAGCGGGTGTTCGGGTCGTCGGGCTCATCGCCCGCCCCGGTGCGCGCTCCCGCGTGCTCCCGGCACAGTTCGGCTCCGCGGCGACGCCGCAACGAGTGGCCGGGACGCGCGCGGTGGCTGATCCGGGCGGCGGCTCGTCGAGGCATGGCGGTCATCGGGGATCACAGCTTCCCGGGCTCGACGTAGAAGGTCTTGGCCTTCATCCATGAGCGCACCTGGGTGCCGCTCCAGCACAGCACGCACGCGATCGCGGTGATCCCGAAGGCCCGCGGGTTGAACAGCGTGGTGTCCCGGAACTGCGCGGTGACCACCGCGAGAATCAGAATCTTGACGAGGTAGGTGGCCAGCGCCGTGATCATCATGCTCTGCGGGCTCACCCGCGCGGCGCGGCCGACCACCACCGTGGAGATCAGGAAGAACAGGGTGACCATCGCGAGCGCGAGCACCGCGCCGAGCACTCCCTTGCCGCCGGCCGCGATCGCGGCGACGACGGCACACAGCACGCCTACGGCCGCGGTGGGCACGGCGGATTGCCGTAGCGCGCGGACGTCGTCGGCCTGCATGGTGTGGCTCCGGAGGGCTCGTGGGGTCTGGGCTCGGGGTCACGGGCTGCGTCATATGCAGCGTCATATTAAGAGCGGGCGGGCAGGTTCCATCGGCTGCGGTCGCGTCCTCGATGGTTCCTTGCTCGTGAAACCTATCACAAACGGCAGAGCGCGTCTTTACCCGGTCGGCGTGGTTTCGATCACGTACGACACGCGGGAAGCCCTGATTTCGTTGTGTATCCATCCACTGACTACATCAACC
Organism: Actinocrinis sp.; assembly: GCF_035653575.1. Classification (GTDB taxonomy): domain Bacteria; phylum Actinomycetota; class Actinomycetes; order Streptomycetales; family Catenulisporaceae; genus Actinocrinis. The sequence goes on along the minus strand of NZ_DASRBQ010000101.1, from coordinate 19,389 downwards.
GCAGCTCAACCGTGCGGCCGCCGCGTTTCCCCGGCGCTGTGCACGAGGTCGGGCAGTTGCGGCCTAGCCGCACCGTGCGGACCGGCGACCGCGTTCTCGGCGTTGAAGGCCGTCGCGACGGGGACGCTGCGCCGCGCGCGAGCCGCGGCGTGACGCGCGGTGCGCCGGTCCGCGCGCGCGTCCATGCGCCTGCGCGCCTGTGGCAACAGCAGCACGAGCAGCCAGAGGCCGAGGGCGCCCATCGCGTAGAGGATCGGCGGGCGGTGCGGCGGGGTGACCGTCGCCAGGATCACGGCCGCGGAGATCAGCGAGGACCACAGGTACATGATCAGCACCGCGCGCTGCCTGGAGTGGCCGATCTGCAGCAGCCGGTGGTGCAGGTGCTGCTTGTCCGCGGAGAAGGGCGAACGCCCGGCCGCGGTGCGCCGGACCACGGCCATGATCATGTCGATCATCGGCAGCGCCAGGCAGGAGAACGGCAGCACCAGCGGGATGTAGACGGCCAGGCTCTTGTGCGTCGCGGCGGTCTGCGAGTGCGCGGCCTGGATGACCAGGTCCGGGTCCACCTGCCCGATGGCGAGGATGGTGATCGCGGCGAGCAGCAGGCCGAGCAGCATCGAGCCGGTGTCGCCCATGAAGATGCGGGCCGGGGACCAGTTGTGGCACAGGAAGCCGAAGCACATCCCGGCCACGATCGCGGCGATCATGACCGCGGGGGCGGCGGTGGAGATGAAGTAGCCGACCTGGAGCCGGTAGCCGTAGGCGAAGAAGGCGAGAGCGGCGATGGCGCACATGCCGCCGGCCAGTCCGTCGAGCCCGTCCACGAAGTTCACCGCGTTGATCATCACGACCACGATGAGGATGGACAGCACGGCGGAACTGGTCGGGTCGAGCACGACGGTGCCGTAGCCGGGGATCGGCAGCCATTGGATCTGCACCCCGCTGAGCACCATCACCGAAGCGGCGAAGACCTGCCCGGCCAGCTTGATGAGGGCGTCCACGCCCCAGCGGTCGTCGATGACGCCCAGCAGGATCAGCAGGCCGGAACCCCACAGCAGGCCCGGGATCGTGAGTGAGGTGTTGTACACCCACTGGTGCAGCATCGGCAGGTGCGCGGCGAACAGCAGCGCGGCGAGGAAGCCGAGGTACATCGCCACCCCGCCGAGCCGGGGGGTGGGCACCGTGTGCACGTCGCGATCACGCAACTCCGGCGGCGGCGCGAAACGGATGGCGGCCACGCGAACCAGCCCGGTGGTCAGGTAGGTGACCACCCAGGCGACCGCCATGACGACCAGATACTCGCGCATCTAGCTCCGCTCGCCGCCTTCCCGGCCCGGGGTCCGTGTCGGTGATCAGGGTACGCCGGTCCCGTCTATTAGAGGGGACGCCCGCCCGCACTGCCCGGTTGCCCGTGGACCGCGGCTACAGCACCTTAGAGCCTTCGAACGGCCGATCAACCTGTTTGCCCGGCGGCGGCGCCGCCGAGTGATCGTCACGCCTGGTACAGCGGGAATTCGTCGACCAGTTCGGCGACTTCCTTCTGCACGTCCGGCGCGGCGTCGCCGTCGGCGTCCCGGATCGCGCGACCGACGAGGGCGGCGATCCGGCGCATCTCAGGTTCCTTCATCCCCTGGGTGGTGACGGTGGCGGTGCCCACCCGCAGGCCCGAGGTGACCATCGGCTTGGCCGAGTCGTACGGTACGCAACTGCGGTTCAGCATGATTCCGGCGCGCTCGCAGCGCAGCTCCGCCTCGCGTCCGGTGACCTTCGCGCCGTCGGCGGTCCGCACGCCGACTCCCGCGGTGCCGCGCAGGTCCAATACGGCCAAGTGGGTGTCCGTGCCTCCGGACACCGGGCGCATGCCCTCCTGCGCGAGCGCCGTCGTCAGAGCCCGTGCGTTGGCGATGATCTGCGCCGCGTAGGTGCGGAACTCGGGCCTGGACGCCTCGGCGAACGCGACCGCCTTGGCCGCGACCGCGTGCATCAGCGGTCCACCCTGCGCGAACGGGAAGACCGCGCGGTCGATCGCCGAGGCCAGCTCGGCACGGCACAGAATCGCCCCGCCACGCGGGCCACGCAGCGTCTTGTGCGTTGTGAACGTGACGACGTCTGCATAGGGCACCGGCGAGGGGATGGCGCGCCCCGCGACGAGCCCGGCGAAGTGCGCCGCGTCGACCAGGAGATAGGCGCCGACCTCATCGGCGATCGACCGGAACGCGGCGAAGTCGATGAGCCGGGAGTAGGCGGTCGCCCCGCAGATGATCAGCTTCGGCCGGTGCGAACGGGCCAGGTCGCGTGCCCGGTCGTAGTCGATCAGCTCGGTGTCCTCCCGCACCGGGTAGCCGACGGTCTCGAACCAGGTGCCGGAGAAGTTGCCCTGCGCGCCGTGGGTGAGGTGGCCGCCGTGTTGCAGCGCCATGGCCAGCACGCGGTCGCCGGGGGTGAGCAGCGCGGCGTAGACCGCGAGGTTGGCGGCCGCCCCGGTGTGCGGCTGGATGTTGGCGTGATCGGCGCCGAACAGGGCGCACGCCCGGTCGACGCCCAGGCGCTCGGCGGCGTCCACCTGCGCGCAGCCGCCGTAATAGCGGCGGCCCGGGTAACCCTCGGCGTATTTATTGGAGAGCACCGAGCCGAGCACAGCCAGCACGGCCGGCGAAGTGGGGTTCTCGCTGGCGATCAGCTGCAGCGAGCCGCGCTGGCGCTCGAGCTCGTCCAGCAGCACCCCCGCGATCTGCGGGTCGGTGCGCACCAGCGCGCCGTAGTCCGGTCCGAAGAAGGGGGCCAGCGGGTCGGCCGACGTAGATCGGGGAGCGGCGACTGGGGACATGACCACGCTCCAAGAGCTTCGGCGCGCGGGAAGATCGCGCGGTTTGCCGTGATTGCCGGATCTTTCCTCACACCATAGGCCGCACCGACGGGTACGGCACGGGCAAAGCGTCACCCGAACGGAAGCGCAGTCGCGTCGGGAAAGCCGTAGTGCCTCCGTCACGATGCGCCACGCCCTTGACGGAGGGTGCTGATTCTGGTGCAGATCGTGACGAGAAAGGCCTTACTGTTCAACAGAAAGTCGCGAATCAAGGACCGTTCGTTCATGTGAGATCCCCCACAGCCGCCCGAAGTTGAGTTTCGGCGCGCGGCCTGCCTACGGTCGATCCCGTTCGCCAACGCGGACACCGTGGCCGGCACGCCGAATCCTGCCCACCGTCCACGCCGTAACCCAGACCCGACGGGCAGGAGCGGAGGAACCACTTTTTCCGCCGGACGGGGGCGGCTGCCGGGTGGAACCGGGGCAGCGCCCGATGCAGGTCCGGCTTGGGGTGAATCCGCGCGCATCGCGGTAGGGCCACACATCTCCGGCCCGAATCCGACAGCTCACTTCGCAGGCGTGGGAGAGGAATCGCTTTTCCATGTCCCTTCGTCGTGCTTCCAACGTGCCCGCAGAAGCTGCGGGCGGCCGTCACCGCAAGGCGTCCTTCACCCGCCGCATGATCGCCGGCGCGGCGGTCGCCGGTGCCGGAGTGACGATTCCGCTGCTGGCCGCGGGTTCGGCGCACGCCGCCTCGGTCAACTGGGACGCCATCGCGCAGTGCGAGTCCGGCGGCAACTGGGCCATCAACACCGGCAACGGCTTCTACGGCGGTCTGCAGTTCACCGAGTCGACCTGGCTCGGCTACGGCGGCGGCGCCTACGCGCGGTACGCCAACCAGGCCAGCCGCGCCGAGCAGATCGCGATCGCCGAGAAGGTGCTCGCCGGGCAGGGCATCGGCGCCTGGCCCGTCTGCGGCCCGCGTGGCTACACCTCGGGTGGCAGCTACACCACCACCAACGCCAACGGCGCGGGCTCGGGCTCCGGCTCGAACTACAGCACCCACAAGCCGGCCAAGCACAGCTACTCGGCTCCGGTGCAGAAGTCCAGCACGACCTCCGCCCCGGCCAAGACCACCGGCCACAGCTACACCGTCGTCTCCGGCGACACGCTGTCCGGCATCGCGGCCAAGGAGGGCATCTCGAACTGGGAGACCCTCTACCAGGAGAACCAGTCGACCGTCGGCTCGAACCCGAACCTGATCTTCCCGGGCCAGGTCCTGCACTTCTGAGGCCTGATCCGGCGGGTACGACTGTCCGCACGCGCCGAGGCCCGGCTCCCTTCGTCAGGGAGCCGGGCCTCGGCGCGCGTCGCGGGTGTCGCGGGCGGGTGTTGCAGTCGCGTGGTCTCGCGTTGGCGCGTCAGGTATCTGAGGCGCGGTCAGCGGGTCAGGTTGGGCACGACCTTGGTCAGCTGATCGAAGCTCAGCGCGCCCTCGCGCAGCAGCTTCGGCGCGTCGCCGGTCAGGTCGACGATCGAGGAGGGCACGTTGTCAGCCGTCGGCCCGCCGTCGAGGTAGATCTCCACCGCGGTGCCGAGCTGGTCCTGGGCCTCGGAGGCGGTCGTCGCCGGCGGCTGGCCGGAGCGGTTCGCGGAGGAGACGCCCATCGGGCCGACCTCGGTGAGCAGCTCGATCGCGACCGGGTGCAGCGGCATCCGTACCGCGACGGTGCCTCGCGCGTCGCCCAGATCCCACTGGAGCGAGGGCTGGTGCCGGGTGACGATCGTCAGCGCGCCGGGCCAGTACGCGTCCACCAGGTCCCAGCCGCCCTCAGGGAACTGCGCGACCAGGCCGTGCAGCGTCGTGGGCGAGCCGACGAGCACCGGGACCGGCATGTCGCGGCCGCGGCCCTTCGCCGCCAGCAGCGCGGCGATCCCGCTGGCCGAGAAGGCGTCGGCGCCGATGCCGTACACCGTGTCCGTGGGCAGCACGACCAGCTCTCCGCGGCGAACCGAGCCGGCCGCCTCGCGAAGGCCGGCGGTGCGCTGGTCCGGATCCGAACAGTCGTAGCGACGGCTCACCTGTGTGCACCTCTCATGCGCGGCATCTTCGATGCGCTTACCTTACTTACGCGCGACGGCCTTCCTTGCGCGCGGTCACGAAGCGCGGGCGGCCGGTCAGGTCGCGGTGGTCGGCGGCCTCGGCCCAGCCGCGCTCCTCGAGGAAGATCCGCTGCACCGCCCCGCCCTGCTGGTCCGAGTGTTCCACAGCCACCCAGCTGCCCGGGCGCAGCAGCCGGAACGCCGTCCGTTCGAGGGAACGGATCATGTCGAGTCCGTCGGGGCCGGAGAAGAGCGCCAGCTGCGGATCGTAGTCCCGCGCCTCGGTCGCCACGCCCTCCCACTCTTCGAGCGGGATGTACGGCGGGTTGGAGATGACCAGGTCCACGGTTCCGTCGAGCTCTGACAGCGCGGTGCGCGCGTCGGCGTGGTGCAGGGTGACCCGGCGGCCCTCGGCGACCTTCGCTATGTTGCGCCCGGTCCAGGCCAGCGCGTCCTCGGACAGCTCGACCGCGTGCACCCGGGAGCGCGGCACCTCCTGCGCTATGGCCAGCGCGATCGCGCCCGAGCCGCTGCACAGGTCGACGATGACGGGTTCTGCGATGTCCAGGTCTCGGAGCCGGTCGATCGCCCAGCCGACCATGACCTCGGTCTCCGGGCGCGGCACGAACACGCCCGGGCCGACCTCGAGCTCCAGGTAGCGGAAGAAGGCGCGGCCGGTGATGTGCTGCAGCGGCTCGCGGTTCTCCCGGCGGGCGATCGCGGCCCAGAAGCGGGCGTCGAAGTCGCCGTCGCGCACCGTGTGCAGCTCGCCGCGCCGCACTCCGTGTACCCACGCGGCCAGTTCCTCGGCGTCGGCGCGCGGCGAGTCGACCCCGGCCTCGGCCAGGCGTACCGCCGCGAGCGCCACCTCGGACAGCAGCAGGTTCAGCGGCCGCCCGGCGGGCGCGGCGGCGTCACCGGCTGACGCGGCGCCGCCTGACGCGGCGTCAACCGCGGCCGCGGCGCGAGAAGGCACGGCGGTCGGCGCCGGTTCGGTCACGCCTCCACCCTCCTGCTCCCACCTTCCTGGGCGCCGAGCTTGGCAGCCAGGTCGGCATCGACGCAGGACTGGATGACCGGATCGAGGTCGCCGTCGAGCACCTGGTCCAGGTTGTAGGCCTTGAAGCCGGTGCGATGGTCGGAAAGTCGGTTCTCCGGGAAGTTGTAGGTGCGGATGCGCTCCGAGCGGTCCACGGTGCGCACCTGGCTGCGGCGCGCGTCGGAGGCTTCCTTGTCGGCTTCCTCCTGCGCGGCGGCGAGCAGCCGGGCCCGCAGGATGCGCAGCGCCGATTCCTTGTTCTGGAGCTGTGACTTCTCGTTCTGGCAGGACACGACGATGCCCGTGGGCAGGTGGGTGATGCGTACCGCGGAGTCGGTGGTGTTGACCGACTGACCGCCGGGGCCGGAGGAGCGGAAGACGTCGATGCGTAGGTCGTTCGGGTTGATCTCGACCTCGACCTCCTCCGCTTCGGGCATGACCAACACGCCGGCTGCGGAGGTGTGGATGCGGCCCTGCGATTCGGTGACGGGCACGCGCTGCACGCGGTGCACGCCGCCCTCGTACTTAAGCCGCGACCAGATGCCCTCACCGGGCGGCGGGGTACCGCGGTACTTCACGGCGAGCGAGACGTCCTTGTAGCCGCCCAGATCGGAGTCGGTGGCCTCGAGGATCTCGGTCTTCCAGCCGCGCCGCTCCGCGTAGCGCAGGTACATGCGCAGCAGGTCGCCGGCGAACAGCATGGACTCCTGGCCGCCCTCGCCCGCCTTGATCTCGACGATGACGTCCTTGTCGTCGTCCGGGTCGCGCGGGATCAGCAGGTGCTGCAAGCGCAGCTCGAGCTCGCCGCGCCGCTCCTGGAGGGTGTCGATCTCGTCGGCGAAGGCCGGGTCCTCGCGGGCCAGCTCGCGTGCGGCCCCGATGTCCTCGGCGTTGGTCTGGTAGGCGCGGTAGGTCTCCGCGATCGGGGTCAGCTCGGCGTAGCGCTTGCCCAGCTTGCGGGCCAGCGCCTGGTCGGCGTGCACCTGCGGGTCGGCGAGACGCTGCTCCAGCTCGGCGTGCTCGGCCAACAGTTCGTCGATCGCCTCGAACACGGTGCTGCGTCCTCTCGTCCCTCCCGCGCGGCGCGCGGGCTCGTCCGGCCACTGACACGAAGCGGCGCCGACGCCGGCAGCGGGTGCCTGGCATCGACGCCGCGAAGCGCGCTACTTGCCGGAGTTCTTCTTGCCGCCGAAGCGGGCCTCGAACTTGGCCACCCGGCCACCGGTGTCGAGGATCTTCTGCTTGCCGGTGTAGAAGGGGTGGCACTGCGAGCAGACTTCGGTGCTGATCCGGCCGTTGCTGGCGGTGGACCGCGTGGTGAAGCTGTTGCCACAGCTGCAGGTCACTTGGGTGACCACGTAATCGGGGTGGATCCCGGACTTCACGATGTGCTCCTCATGGTCGAAGGGGCCGCCGGATCGCCCGCGCGGGGCGTGAACCGGGACCGACGTACCAGTCTGCCAGGGCCGGGCCTCCCGATCCAAATGAGCGCTGTCCAAAACGGTGATCTTGCTACCGCCGGATCGGCTGTCGATGGTCCGTTTTCCCGCCCTGGGCTCCGGTGCCGCAACGACACCGGAGCCCGGGATATTCCGTTCGCGTGGACGCCTATTCGCCGTCGCGCGCCGGGGTGTTCTTCTGGATCTGCATCAGCAGCTCGACGTTCGACTTCGTCTTGCGCATCTGCGTGATGAGCAGCTCCAGGGCCTGCTGCTGCTCCATGTTGTGCAGCAGCCGGCGCAGGCGCCACATGACCGCGAGCTCCTCGGCGCCGAGCAGGATCTCCTCGCGCCGGGTGCTGGAGGCGTCGATGTCCACGGCCGGGAAGATGCGCTTGTCGGCCAGGCGCCGGTCGAGCTTGAGCTCCATGTTGCCGGTACCCTTGAACTCCTCGAAGATCACCTCGTCGGCCTTCGAGCCGGTTTCCACCAGCGCGGTGGCGAGGATGGTCAGCGAGCCGCCGTTCTCGATGTTGCGCGCGGCGCCGAAGAAGCGCTTCGGCGGGTAGAGCGCGGTCGAGTCGACACCACCGGACATGATGCGGCCGGAGGCGGGCGCGGACAGGTTGTACGCGCGACCGAGACGGGTCATCGAGTCGAGCAGCACGACCACGTCGTGGCCCAGCTCCACCAGCCGCTTGGCCCGCTCGATGGCGAGTTCGGCGACCGTGGTGTGGTCCTCGGCGGGCCGGTCGAAGGTGGAGGCGATGACCTCGCCCTTGACCGAGCGCTGCATGTCGGTCACCTCTTCTGGCCGCTCGTCGACGAGCACGACCATGAGGTGGACCTCGGGATTGTTCACGGTGATCGCGTTGGCGATCGCCTGCAGCACCAGGGTCTTACCGGCCTTGGGCGGGGAGACGATCAGGCCGCGCTGGCCCTTGCCGACCGGGGCCACCAGGTCGATGATCCGGGTGGTCAGCTGGCCGGCCTCGGTCTCAAGGCGCAGCCGCTCCTGCGGGTAGAGCGGGGTGAGCTTGGAGAACTCGGGGCGGTGGTTCTGGCTGCGCGGGTCGCGCGACTCGCGGGTCTCCTCGGGGGTGACTCCGTTGACGCTGTCCAGCTTGACCAGCGCGTTGAACTTCTCGCGCCGCTCGCCCTCGCGCGGCTGGCGCACCGCGCCGACCACCGCGTCGCCCTTGCGCAGGTTGTACTTGCGGACCTGGGCGAGCGAGACGTAGACGTCGTTCGGGCCGGGCAGGTAGCCGGAGGTGCGCACGAAGGCGTAGCTGTCCAGGACGTCCAGGATGCCGGCCACCGGGATCAGGACGTCGTCCTCGGTGAGGGTGGACTCGGGCGATCCGGCGTCGTAGCCGTCGCGGCCGCGCCGGCCCCGGTTGTTGCGGTCCCGGTCGCGGTAGCGGCTGCGCCGCCCGCGGCCGTCGAACTCCTCGTCCTGGCCGCCGCCCTGGTTGTCGCGCTGACCGCCGCCCTGGTTGTCGCGCTGGTTGTCGCGGTTGCCGGAGCGCTCGCCGCCCTGGTGCTGCTGCTGGCGGTCGCCGCGGTCGCGGTTGTTGCGGTTGTTGCCGCGGTCGCGGTTGCGCTCGCGGCGGGAGGGCTGGTTGCCGCCCTCGCCCGGTGCGCCGCCCGGCTGCGTGCCAGTGGCGGTCGTGCTGCCCGCCTGCGCGGCCGCGGGCTGCGTGCCCTGCTGGCCCTGCGGCTGGGTGGCCGAGCTGCTCTGGGCCGAGCCGCTCTGGGCGGCGGCCGGCTGCGCGGCCGCGGCGGGAGCGGCCTCGGCGGCCCGGCTCTGCGCCGGGGCGGCGGCGGTCTCGACCGCGGCCTCCTCGCGGCGGGCGGGCTGCTCGGGGATGCGCTGCTGCGCGGAGGTGGCCCGGCGGCGGCCGTTGGCACGCTGCGCGGGCGCGGACGCCGTCGCCTGCGGGGTGGCCGCGGCACCGTTCGAGCCGGTGCCCTCCGCACCACCGGCGGCGGTTCCGGTCGAGGCGGCCGCCGGCCCCGCGGCGCGCGAGCCGCTGCCCGCGGTGGCGCCCTGGCGCTGCTGGATCGCCTCGATCAACTGACCCTTGGGCATCCGGGTCACTCCCTTGATGCCCAACTCAGCGGCCTTGAGTCGCAGTTCAGGCAGCAGGAGGCCGGACAGTCCGGTGCCGGTGCGGCGTCTGCCGCGAGCCGCGGACTGGTCGGCGGAGGTCAGTTCGGTGGTATCGCTCACGAAGGGTCCTTCCCTGGAGCGGGCGCCGGTTCCGGGTGGTACCCGGCTCGGCGACCGGTCGTGCCCCGATCCGGCGGGCGGTGTCCGTTTCGGCACCGCGACGACCGCGGGGGCGGGGTTTCAAATACCGGATCGCGGGAGCACCGTGTCCGGCGGCGCGCTTGAATGCGCCAGAAAAGGGGGCCGTCTGGACCGTCGCCGTCAGGCGCCATCGGATCAGGGAAATCCACAATGGGGTTACGACGTCGGTCCTCAGGTGGGGAGCACTTGCCGTGGCCGCGCGGACGGAGCCCGAATGGGACTCCGGGCCGACGTGGACAACGGGTGCAGTTACGAGATTAACACTCTTGAGCCATTGTGGCATTCCCCACCTTCGACGAGATCATGGCGTGTCGGTGTCATCCGGCGGCTGATCGGCCGCCGTGCCCCTGGAAGCGACGGTCAGAACCGTGACGCCCCAGCCCTCAGGCGCGTAGTCGGCGGCTTTGCGGGCCCAGTCCGGACCGACGGCGAACACCAGCACGGTCGGGCCGGCGCCGGAGACGAACGCCGCGAACCCGTCCGCGCGCAGCCGCCGGATCAGGGCCGCGCTGTCCGGCATCGCCGCCGCGCGGTAGTCCTGGTGCAGCCAGTCGCGCGTGGCGGCGTGCAGGAGTACAGCCCGATGATGATGGCTGAGTTCCGGGGCCGTCAATGCCGCGGTGAGCAGGCCGGCCCGGCCCGCGTTGAAGGCCGCGTCGCGGTGCGTCACCTGCTCGGGCAGCAACCCGCGGGCGACCTCGGTGGCCAGCCGGTTCGGCGGGATGAACGCGACCGCGGCGACATCCGGCGCCGGGTCTAGCCGCAGCGCAAAGGCCCGCATGTGCTCCGGCTGACGGCCTGTGAACCCGGCCGCCGCGGAGGCCGGTTCAGTGCCCTGTCGGTCCTCGGACAGCCGGGCTTCCACAGAGCCCTGTTCGAGCCCGGCAGCCTGCTCAGGGTCCTGCTCCAGCCAGGCGATGGTCAGGCCGCCGCGCAGCGCGGGAGCGACGTTGTCGGGGTGTCCCTCGATCCGGTTCGCCAGGTCGAGCAGCGCGTCGTCGTCGAGCACTGACGCGCCGCCCTCGACCAGCTCGCGAGCCGCGGTCAGGCCCGCGCAGATCGCCGCGGAGGAGGAGCCCAGGCCGCGGCCGTGCGGGATGCGGTTGTGGCAGCTGACTCGCAGCCCGGCAGGCTGCCCGCCGAGGGCGTCGAAGCCGGCCCGCAGCGCGCGTACCAGCAAATGGCCCTCGTCGAGCGGGAGCTGTCGCGCGCCCTCTCCGGTGACCTCGACGGTCAGGCCCGGCTCCGCGGTGACCTGCACGACTACCTCGTCGCGCAGCTCGAGTGCGAGCCCGAAGGCGTCGAACCCGGGGCCGAGGTTGGCGCTGGTGGCCGGGGGCCGGACGGTAACCGGCTCGCGCCGGAAGCGCGGCGCGCGCGGGTTCGCCGATCGCTGCGGTTCGGACGGACGTGACGGTTCGGGCAGGGCCAACCGGCTCACTCCAGCCCGAGGACGCCGACCGCCACGGCCGCGTCGACGGGGACCTTCGGCGGGGTCGGCGCGCCGTTGATGGCCCAGTCCGGATCCTTGAGCCCGTTGCCGGTGACCGTCACGGTGATCCGCTGGCCGCGGGCCAGGCGGCCGTCCTCGGCCAGCTTCAGCAGCCCGGCGACGCCCGCGGCGCTGGCCGGCTCGACGAACACGCCTTCGCGTCCAGCGAGCAGCTTGTATGCCGAGAGGATCTGACGGTCGGTCACCGACTCGATCAGGCCGCCGGATTCGTCGCGCGCTGCGATGGCCAGGTCCCAGGAAGCGGGGTTGCCGATGCGGATGGCGGTGGCGATGGTCTGCGGGTTGGTGACCGGCGCGCCGCTGACGAACGGAGCGGCGCCGGCGGCCTGGAAGCCGTACATGCGCGGGCGGTGGGTGGACAGCCCGGCCTTCTCGTACTCGGTGTAACCCATCCAGTAGGCGGAGATGTTCCCGGCGTTGCCGACCGGCAGGACGTGCAGGTCCGGGGCGTCACCGAGGGCGTCGACGACCTCGAAGGCGGCCGACTTCTGCCCGGCCAGCCGCGCCGGGTTGACCGAGTTGACCAGGGCGACCGGGTAGTTGTCCGCCAGGTCGCGGGCCAGCGTGAGGCAGTCGTCGAAGTTGCCGGCCACCTGGAGGATCTTCGCGCCGTGAGCCAGCGCCTGGCTCAGCTTGCCCAGGGCGATCTTGCCGTCCGGGATGAGCACCGCGCAGATCATCCCGGCGCGCACCGCGTAGGCGGCGGCCGAGGCGCTGGTGTTGCCGGTGGAGGCGCAGATGACCGCCTTCGCGCCCTCCTGCGCGGCCTTGGAGATGGCCACGGTCATGCCACGGTCCTTGAACGAACCGGTCGGGTTCATCCCCTCGACCTTGAGATACACGTCACAACCGGTCAGCTCGGAGACCAGGTTCGCGCGTACCAGCGGCGTACCACCCTCGCCCAGGGTGACGACCGGCGTGGCCGCGGAGACCGGCAGCCACTCGCGGTACTCCTCGATGACGCCACGCCAGGCGCCACGCGCCCGGCTCAGGCTCTCAGCAGCCATCTCGCTCTCTTCTCTCTCCAAGCTGGGTCACCGCCGGACGCTCCGGTCGCGCCGCGTGCCGCCTATTCGCCCTCAACTCGCATCACGGAGGCCACGTCGCGCACCGTGTCGAGCGCCCGCAGGCTCTCGACGGTCGCGGCGAGCGCGGCGTCCGTGGCCACGTGCGTCGAGATCACGAGCCGCGCGTCGTCGCCGCGGCCGGACTGGCGCACCGTCTGGATCGACACCTCGTGGTCGGCGAAGACCAGGGCGACCTGCGCCAGCACGCCAGCCTTGTCGTCGACGTCGAGCGAGATGTGGTAGCGGGTGCGCGCCTCGCCCATCGAGCCGACGCGCAGGTCGGCGTAGGAGCTGACAGCGGGCGCGCGGCCACCGTTGACCTTGTTGCGGCACACCGCGACCAGGTCGCCGAGGACCGCGCTCGCGGTCGGCGCGCCGCCGGCGCCGGGGCCGTAGAACATCAGCTGACCTGCGGCCTCGGACTCGACGAACACGGCGTTGTAAGCCTCGCGTACCCCGGCAAGCGGGTGCGACCGCGGGATCATCGCCGGGTGCACGCGGGCGGTCACCGCCTCGCTGATCGGGTCGAGCTCGCAGATGGCCAGCAGCTTGACCACGCTGTTCAGCTCGCGGGCCGAGGCCACGTCGGCAGCGGTGACCTCGGTGATGCCCTCGCGGTAGACATCAGCTGCGGTGACTTTGGTGTGGAACGCCAGACCGGCCAGAATGGCCGCCTTGGCCGCCGCGTCAAAACCCTCGATATCCGCCGTCGGGTCCGCCTCGGCGTACCCGAGCGCCGTGGCCTCATCCAACGCATCGGCGAATCCGGCCCCCGTCGAATCCATCCGGTCGAGGATGAAGTTCGTCGTCCCGTTGACGATCCCGAGCACCCGTTTGACCTTGTCGCCGACCAGCGATTCGCGCAGCGGCCGCAGCAGCGGGATGGCCCCGGCGACGGCGGCCTCGTAGTACAGGTCGGCGCCGTGCTTCTCGGCGGCAGCGTGCAGGGTCGCGCCGTCCTCGGCCAGCAGCGCCTTGTTCGCGGTGACGACGCTGGCGCCGTTCGCGAGCCCGGCGAGCAGCAGCGAGCGGGCCGGTTCGATGCCGCCGATGACCTCGATCACGACATCGACATCGGGACGAGTAGCCAGGCCCAGCGCGTCGGTGGTGAACAGCCCCGGGTCGACCGGTAGGTCGCGCACCCTATTCGGCCTGCGCACGGCGATGCCGGCCAGCTCCAGCGGGGCGCCGACGCGTGCGGCCAGGTCGTCGGCGGTCGTCGTCATGAGCCGGGCGACCTCGGAGCCGACGACCCCGCAGCCCAACAGCGCTACCTTCAGCGGGCGCTTGCTCATGCTTCCCAACCTCGTCCTCCGCTTGCCCTGCCCGGCAAGTGTCGCCGGTCTGTCCGTCTTCCGGTATCCGCGGTCCAGTATCCGAGACCCTGCCCCATTCTCAGGCCCGTCCACCGCGCTCGTCGCGTGATGCGCGAAACACCGCCGCCGCCGAGCACCGCCGCGCAGCGTCTACCGCCGCCATCGGTCACCTACTGGTCCGCCACTCCCCTCATCCGAGGTCGAGCGCCAGCAGATCCTCCTCCGTCTCGCGTCGCACCAGCAGCCGCGTCGCACCGTCTCGAACCGAGACCACCGGCGGCCGCAGCGCGTGGTTGTAGTTGGAGGCCATCGACCGGCAGTAGGCCCCGGTCGCCGCGACCGCGATCAAGTCCCCCGCGGCCACGTCGGCAGGCAACCAGGTGTCGCGAACCACGATGTCGCCGGACTCGCAGTGCTTGCCCACGACGCGGGCGAGCATCGGCGGCGCCTCGGAGGTTCGGGACGCGAGCGCACACGTGTATACCGCGTCGTAGAGAGCGGTACGGATGTTGTCACTCATGCCGCCATCCACGGACACGTATGTCCGTAGACCATCCAACGGCTTAACCGTCCCCACCTCGTACAACGTGATGCCCGGCGTACCTGCGATCGCGCGTCCCGGCTCAACCGTGAGCCGTGGCACCGCGAGCCCGTAGCCGAAGCACTCCCGCGCCACGATGGCCTTGAGCCCCGCGACGATGTCGAATGCGTCCGCCGGATCGTCCTCACTCGTATACGCGATGCCGAGCCCGCCCCCCAGATCGAGCTCCGGAAGCCTGACTCCGTGCTCGTCCCGGATCCCCGCAAGCAGCCCCACCGCCCGGTGCGCCGCGACCTCGAACCCGGAGGTGTCGAAGATCTGCGAGCCGATGTGCGAGTGAATCCCCACAAGATCCAAGGCCTCATGCTTGAGCACGCGTCGCACGGCCTCCGCCGCCAGTCCACCGCTCAGCGAAAATCCGAACTTCTGATCTTCGTGCGCGGTCGCGATGAACTCGTGCGTGTGCGCCTCGACGCCGACCGTGATGCGCACCATCACCCGCGGACGCACCCTGCGCTCCGCGGCCAGCTCGGCGAGCCGGTCGATCTCCTCGAAGGAGTCGAGCACGATGCGCCCGACTCCGGCATCCAGCGCGCGCACCAGTTCCGCGCGCGACTTGTTGTTGCCGTGAAAAGTGAGCCGGTGCGCCGGGAAGTCCGCGGCCAGCGCTATCGCCAGCTCTCCGCCTGAGCAGACATCCAGCCCCAGCCCTTCCTCCGCCGCCCAACGCGCGACCCCCCTGCTCAGGAACGCCTTGCTCGCGTAGTGCACCGGAGGCTCGGCCGGGTCGTAGTCGCCGAAGGCCGCGAGCCACGCGCGTGCCCGCGTCCTCCAGTCAGCCTCATCGATCACATAAGCCGGAGTACCGTGCTCGGCGACGAACCGCCGCACCGGCACCCCCCCGACCGACATCTCACCGCTTTCCTCCCGCCGCGCTGACGAAGGCCAGACCTTCGCCTCCAGCGCGTTGAGGTCGGCCGGCGGCGCGGACACGCTGCCGCCGGGCAGGACGTCTGCGTAACGCGGTCCCGCAGGGTGTGCAGCGCGGCTCATCTGTCTGTCCCTTTACTCCGTCTTCAACGCTTCCCCGACGACCAGTCCGCCCCCGCTCCCAGCCCGCTACATCCGCTCCGGCGCCGAGACCCCGAGCAACGCCAGCCCGTTCGCCACCACGGTCTGCGTCGCCTCCGCGAGCCACAGCCGTGCCCGCGTCAGCTCCGCCGGAACCGGGAACCGCTCACTCGGCAAGATCCGGCAGTCGTCGTAGAACTTGTGGTACGCCGTCGCGACGTCCTCCAGGTACCTCGCAATCCGGTGCACCTCCCGCAACTCCGCCGCACTCGCCACCACCCGCGGGAATTCGCCCAGTACCCCGAGCAGCTCCGACTCCTTCTCATGCACAAGGAGCCCCGGATCGAAGTCCTCCGCCGCGCCCTTGTCGATCCCCAGCTCCGCCGCGTTCCGCTTCACCGAGGACATCCGCGCGTGCGCGTACTGCACGTAGAACACCGGATTATCGTTGGCCCGCTTGGTGAGCAGGTTGACGTCAAGGTTGATCGAGGAGTCCACTGACGCCCGCGCGAGCGAGTACCGCGCCGCGTCGACCCCGATCAGCTCGATCATGTCCTCCAGCGTCACCACGGTTCCGGCCCGCTTCGACATCCGAACCGGCTCGCCGTCCTTGACCAGGTTGACCATCTGCCCGATCAAGATCTCGACGTTGCGTTCGGGATCGTCGCCGAAGCAGGCGACCATGGCCTTGATCCGGCCGATGTAACCGTGGTGGTCGGCGCCGAGCATGATGACGACCCGGTCGAAGCCCCGGCTGCGCTTGTCCAGGTAGTAGGCGCAGTCGGCGGCGAAGTAGGTCCAGTCGCCGTCGCTCTTCTTGACCACCCGGTCCTTGTCGTCGCCGAAGTCGGTGGTCCGCAGCCAGACCGCGCCGTCCTGCTCGAAGATGTGGCCCTGCTCCCGCAGCCGCGCGACGGCCGCGTCCAGCTCGCCCTTGTCGTGCAGTTCCTTCTCGTTGAAATAGACGTCGAAGTGCACGCCGAACTCGGCGAGCGACTGCTTGATCTCGGCGAACATCAGGGCGATGCCCTCGACCCGGAACACTTCCCGCGCCTCGGCCTCGGGCAGCGACAGCACGTCCGGCGCCTTCGCGACTACCTGCGCCGCGATGTTCTCGATGTACGCGCCGGCGTACCCGTCGTCAGGGATCGCTTCGCCCTTCGCAGCAGCCAGCACCGACCGCGCGAACCGGTCAATCTGCGACCCGGCGTCGTTGAAGTAGTACTCGGTCCCGACCTGCGCCCCCGCCGCCCGCAGCGTCCGCGCGAGCGCGTCGCCAACAGCGGCCCACCGCACGCCGCCGATGTGGATCGGCCCCGTCGGATTCGCGGACACGAATTCGAGGTTGATGTTCTGCCCGCTCAGCGCCGAGCCCTGCCCGTACGAATCCCCGGCGAGCACGATCGCCCGCGCCAGCTCGCCCTGCGCCGCCGCGTCGAGCGTGATGTTGAGGAACCCCGGACCGGCGATATCGACCTGCTTGATCCCGGCAGTGGCCACCAGCCGCCCCGCCAACACCTCCGCCACCGCGCGCGGGGGCTTCCCGGCCGCCTTCGCGAGCTGCAGCGCGACGTTGGTGGCGTAGTCGCCGTGGTCCCGGTTCTTCGGGCGCTCGACGGTGACGGTCGAGGGCACAGGAACAGAGAGGTCGCCGGCGTCCACAGCGTTCTGGAGCGCGGCGACCACGGCGGCGGAAAGCTCAACTGGGGTCACGTGCCAAGGGTACGGGAACGCCCCCGGCCACCCCCAATCAGTTATCCACAGCCCCGCCCCATCCCCCTCTCCCCTCCCCATCCTGCCGTCCCCACCTCCTCTCCTCCCCCTACCTTCCTTACCTCCGCTACCTTCCTTACCTCCCCCTCGGCCGCCGCCCCGGCAACGGCTCCTCCCCGGCGTCCAGCAACTCAAGCAGCCGGCGCAACTCCCCCTGCTCACTCTCCGAAAGCTTCGCGAAAAGCTGCTCGGCCGCCTCTGCCTTCATCCGCCCCACCTGCCGCAGCACCTCGTCCCCAGCCGACGTGAGCACCACGATCGTGGCCCGCCGGTCGGTCGGGTCAGGCTCGCGCGCAACGAACCCGGCAGACTCCAGCGTGTCCACCATCGACGTGATAGAGCGCGGTACGACCTCAAGCGCCTGCGCCAAGTCAGCCATCCGCGGCCGCTCGTACCGTGAGATCACCCGTAGCGCGCGTGCCTGCGCCTCAGTCAGCCCGAAGCGGTCATACGACGGCGCCGAGCGGCGCCGGATGCGATGCGCGGTCCGAAGGTACAGTTCGGCCAGGCTCGGCAGGGCGGGAGAGGCCGCGGGAGACTGTGTCGCGTCACCGGGCTCCACCGAGTCGGACAGGGTCGTCATAGGGCAGCAGTGTATTTCGAACGACCCGCGCGCCCCATGGCCCAGCCCAGACGCTTCCCGAAGCGAGCAGCAGGCTTCACAACCGCACAATCTCTAGCATCGCGATATTCACAATTTCACGAGCCAAAGACCCTTCAGCCCGAAGCTGGCGCGCCACCCAATCACGGACCAGCAGATAGCCCTCTCATCGCAACGCCGCCCGACCAACTAGCTAACTAGCCAAGCCGACAGCGCTCCGCACAGCCCGCACCAGTTCCTCCGGATCGAACGGCTTGGTGAGATAGGCGTCGACGCCGAGCTCCCGCCCCCGCGCCAGATCGGCCTCCTGGGCGCACGCGCTCACCATCACGATGGGCAGCCCCCGCGTAGCGCCCCCCGACCGCAGCCGCGCCGCAGTAGCGAACCCGTCCAACCGCGGCATGACGACGTCCAGCGTCACGACGTCGGGCGACACGGTCTCGACGACCTCCAGGCACTCCTGGCCGTCCTCGGCGAGGAACACCTCGAAGCCCTCAAGCTCCAGGTTCACGGCGATCAGCTGCCGAATCACCTCGCTGTCGTCCACCACCAGCACCCGCCGCGCCCGCGCGCCCGGCAATCCCCCCAGCTCAGCGCGACCCTCCACGGCTTCAGTCACGCCACTCAGCCTAGCCGCGCCGCAAACCGTGCGCGGGCACATCGCAAGAACTGGTATCGTTCCTCCCGTTGCCGCCCCCGTAGCTCAGGGGATAGAGCACCGCCCTCCGGAGGCGGGTGCGCAGGTTCGAATCCTGCCGGGGGCACACCGCTGCAAAAGCAGAAACGGCCCTCCACCTGAGTGGGGGCCGTTCTCATGCCTACGACTTCATGACACGCTGCGTCACGTAAGCACGCGGTATGACAGGTTCTTTGCCTGACGCGTGTCTGAGCGATCCGGTTGACGCATCGCTATGCCTCTGCACAAGCCACCGCTTCGCTATCCTCACTCTGATGCGCGTGCGCATGCCTTAGCGCCTGGTCGGCCTGGAAGCGCAGCCCTGCCGCCATGGCGGCCCGCAGCCAGGGATGGCGGTCGAGTTCGAGCGTCAGTTTGAGACGTTTCGCTCGCGGCATTCCATGCGTCGCCGCCGTCCTTAGCCGCACGCTCCGCAGCCGCGTGCGCCGTATCCCACGCCTGCTGCAAACTCAGCCGGTCTTCGGGGATCTCCCAGGTCGTCTTGCCATGGTCGAATCGGACTGCCGCTCCCCCCCAGCCGTCTCATCCATGATCCGCAGCGTAGCCGCCAAACCCACCGAAGCCCATCCTTGGCGCGGTATCGACAGCTTGACTTAAGAGAACTCCGCAGCCTGCGCGGGATTGAGCACCACCGACTTGTCGATAGGGCCGGACTTCTTCAGAGCCTTCTCGTTCAGCTTGGCGAGCGGGTTCGCATCGAGTCCGCCTGATTCGACGGCGTAGCCGATGAGATTGACCAGCACGCCGCGCCGCCGGCGAAAGTACGGCTCCGCGGCCTTGCTTCCATCCTGCGTGACTCTGAGTTTGTCCAGCGTCCGACGGGCGGTCTTGGCATTCGGTCAGCATTCGACGCCGAGCTGCGGACCTGGTGGATCGAGAAGCGGGCGTGGGGTGCTTGTGAGCACTGCGTGCAGCCATAAGGCTGAAGCAGCAGCCGACCCGGATGGAATCGGATCAGCTGCTGCGCTGCGCGGCTGCCTGTGCTTGCCAGCGCTCGATCAGCTGGGCCGCGAACTCGGCGGTGACCTCGACGTGATTGCCGTCCATGCTGCCGAGGATGTAGTAGCGATCCAGGTAGTCGGTCGGGTGCCATTCGATGTCGTTGCCGA
>NZ_DASRBQ010000100.1:0-16186 GCF_035653575.1 Actinocrinis sp. | reverse complement strand
TGCGGCCGTGTCCGATCCCGATACGCCCGCTGACGGCATCCTGCCGAGCAGTACACGGCATTGCGGCCGCGTTCCCGCCGCGGCAGGGCCGCCCCGCACACCGCGCACGTGCTGCCGTCTGCCATCCGCGTCCGCCCGATTTCCGTCACACGATCAGCTGTTACGAAAAAGGGTAGCGGCTTCCCCGCCCCATCCCGGCGACAACCCGGCGCGGACGCTGTCGCAGCGCGCGCTGCATCGCGCTTGCGGGGCCGGGGGAGCTCTGGGGCCGAGTGGCTAGACGCTGGTGAAGCGGTACCCGGCAGCCAGCAGTTGGGGCAGGACGACCTTCAGGGCGGCAACGGTCTGGGAGCGGTCGCCGCCGCCATCGTGGTCGAGAATGATCGAGCCGGTGCGGGTTGCGGCCATGATCCGGCGGATGATCGTCTCGGTACCGGGCCGGGACCAGTCACGCGGGTCCACCGACCAGTCCACCGGGCGCAGCCGGGCCTCGGCGCAGGCTTCGAACACTGTGTGGGACCAGGCTCCGTACGGCGCGCGGAAAACCGCGGGGTTGATTCCGGCGGCGTGCAGTGCGGCATTAGTGCGCTCGATCTGGGCGCGGACGGCGGTCAGGGGCAGTTTTGACTGGTCGGTGTGATCGAAGGTGTGGTTGGCAACCAGATGTCCGGCTGCGGCGACCTCCGCCACGAGGGATCGGTGCGCGGCGGCCTGGCGGCCGATCATGTTGAAGGTGGCCGTGATCCGGTAGCGCTCGAGCAGGGAGAGTATCTGCGGGGTGTATATCGGGTGTGGGCCGTCGTCGATGGTCAGCGCGATCACCTTCGGTCCGGCGTTCACGTAGTACTCCGGGCGGCTTTGCACCTGGCCGGGGTCGATTGTCTGCGGGTTGGGCACGTCGGGCGGCGGCGTGCCGGACGGTCCACTGGATGCCGCGTCGCGCGGCGTTCGTGCGGAGCCGGTGAGCCGGGAGGTCGGGGAGGTAGCCGGGGAATCGGAGCCGGACAGTTCTGCCGCTGCGGTCGCGATCCCGGCAGCGCCCACGACGGCGAGGCCTCCAGCGGCAAACAGGACCCGCCGGGTTATTCCCCGCCGCGGCGGAGCTTCGGGCACAGGGGGCTGGGATGGTCGTGTGTTGAATTCGTCCACGATGATAAGGAAGGTCTGTAGATACCGACCGGTTCGATAGCACACGTCAAGCGGGATGTCGCCGCGCGGCGGTCCCTAGGTTGTACAGCGCGAGATGGAGTGTGCGGTACTGGCCGCTACCGCCAGTCGCCTCTCGATCGATCCACGTTCAGTAGGGTAGGCGCCGGCCTGAAGGAGTGCGCAGGTCCAACGGTGGTAGCTGACGGGAGAACGACCTGCGTCGCAGGACGCTGAGCCGGCCGGTGGGTGTCGTGGTACTGCGGCGCTGCGCCATACCTGTTCGCCTCCTTGCTCGGCGTGAGGATCGTTTCGCCCGGCTGCCCCGAAGCCCTGGACGCAAACACCCGCCGGTCGGGGCGAACCAGGCACATCCCGCCGGCACACCTCGTGGCCGTGTCGGCCGTTCCTCGGCAGCTACTCGTTGATGATGCGGTCCTCACGGTGCGCGCCGTAGAACTCGGTCTGCCGCGCCATGATCGCGCGCATCGGCGTGTCCCGCGTGACGCCGTAGACCGTGCCCGGGAAGTCGAGGTCGCGCTGCACTTCCCATAGCTCGTCGTGCTGGTCGGGGGAGAACAGCCGAGCCGGGTCCCCGGCCGCGATGAACACCTCCTCCTCCACGACTGCGCCGTTGACGTGCGCATGCGGGCCGATCAGCACCGCGTCACCAATGAGCGCATCGTGTCCGGCGCGTCCGCGGATCAACGCGTGCTCCATCACCACCGTGTCCGCGCCGATGTGTACCTCGCCATCCTCGGCGGAAAGGACCGCGCAGTGCAGGATCCGGGCGCGCTCGCCGAGCGCGACCGCGCCGCACAGTACGGCGGTGGGCGCGACGTACGCGGATGCGGGGACCACGGGACTGCGGCCACGATGCTCGATCAGCATGACTGTCCCTTACCTTTCGCGCTGAGCGCGTGACGCGCGGGCCCTCCTGCAGATCAGCGCTCTAGTTTCCCACAGGAGAGTCTCATTGGGCTGTTGACAGCAAGCCGCCGCAGGCCTATCTTCAACATATTAGTTGATAAAGAGAGCGATTGATAACGATGACGATTGACGAAGCGGAGGAGCGGCTGGATCGCGCGTTCGCCGCGCTGGGCGATCCCGTCCGCCGCGCGATGATCGCCCGGCTCTCCCGCGGCGAGGCGACCGTGAACGAGCTCGCCGAGCCGTTCGCCATCACCAAGCAGGCGGTCTCCCGGCACATCCACGTGCTGGAGGCGGCTGGCCTGATCACCCGCAGCAGGGACGCCCAGCGGCGCCCCTGCCATCTGAACGCGGCCGCGCTCGAGGAGCTGACCAGCTGGATCGACAAATACCGACTCGAGGCCGAGCGGCGCTTCCGCAGGCTCGACGAGGTCCTGGAAAGCATGAAGGAGCAGGAGAAATGAACGACACCGCGATCACCGCCCAGCCCGGTACCCCCTTCATCGACGTCGTCCGGGAATTCGACGCGCCCCGCGAGCGGGTGTTCCGGGCGTGGACCGACCCGCAGATCGTGCCGCAGTGGCTCGGCCCGTGCGGCCTGACGATGAAAGAGTTCGAATACGACGCGCGACCCGGCGGCAGCTACCACTACGTCCACGCCGACGAGCGCGGCGAGTACGCCTTCCGCGGCGTGTTCCACAACGTGGTGCCGGACGAACTGATCATCCAGACCTTCGAGTACGAGGGCGCGCCCAACCAGGTCAGCCTCCAGGCGGCCAGATTCGACGACCTCGGCGGCGGCCGCACCCGGCTGCACATGCACTCCGTCTACACCACGGTCGAGAGCCGCGACGCGATGGTCGCCAGCGGCATGGAACACGGCGTGCGCGACTCGATGCAGCGGCTGGACGAACTGCTGGCCCGATGACCGGAAGCGTGATCGTCGCCATCACGATGTCCGGGTCGGTCGCCCGCTGCCGACGTGCGATCGCCGTTGCGCCACGAGGAGAAGGACCATGATGACGCAACAGGAACTCAGCGCACACGCGCTGGCGCTGCTCGAGACGAACAATTATCTGACCCTGGGTACCGCAGATTCGCGCGGCCGGCCATGGACGAGTCCGGTCTACTTCGGCAGCGCCGGACTGCGGCAGTACTACTGGATCTCCGCGACCGATGCTCGGCACTCACGCAATCTCGCCGAGCGTGCGCAGGTCAGCCTCGTCGTGTTCGACTCCACTGTCGCGCCGTACCACGGCCGCGCCCTGTACGCGGTCGGCACAGCCCGGGAGCTGTCCGGCGACGATCTCGACGCAGCTCTCGCGGTGTACCCCGGCCCGGACAGCCGAGGAGCAACCCCGGTGACGCGAGACGACGTGCTCGGCTCGTCGCCATACCGCCTCTACCGGGCGACGGCGACCGACGTGTGGATCCTCTGCCCTCGCCAGCCCAGGGAACCGTGCGCCTTGCACGCTCTCGCCACGGACCACCGGGTCAGCGTCGACTGGGAGTCGCCTGGAACGGTTCCGCTGAAACCGGCCGGGTGAGGGCCCCGGCCGACATCGCCTCGGTGCACACCGCTCAGGGCTGCGCATAGGTCAGGTTAACTACACCCGAATCCAGTGTGCGGGCATCGGTGAGCTGTAGTGTCGCGCTGACGCCGCCCTGGGGGAATAGCTGGGTTCCGCCGCCGAGTACAAGCGGATGCACCGCGATTCGGAACTCATCGATCAGGTCGTGCAGCATCAAGGTCTGCACCAGTGTGGCGCTGCCGTACATTTCGATGTCCCCGCCCGGTTCCTGCTTGAGCCGGCCGATCTCGGCGGCCACGTCTCCGCTGATCGCCGTTGCGTTCCACGGCAGCGGTCCGGTCAGCGTGGTCGAGGCCACCAGTTTCGGGATCTCGTTCATCCGGTCCAGGTACGCCCCGCCCTTGATGTTTCCCCAGCTCTTGTGAAGCAGTTCGTAGGTGACTCGGCCCAGCAGGAAGTAGTCGGCGGCCTGCAGATGCTCCAGCGCGCTCTGCTCTGCCTCCGCCGTGAAGTACGGGTTTGCCCAGCCGCCCTGCTCGGTCTCACCGAATCCGCCCGGGTCCTGGATGACGCCGTCCAGGGTCACCAGGGTCGACACGCTCAGCTTGCGCATGATGCTGCTCCTTCGGGTCCGAGGTGCCATCCGGCACCGTCGCAAAGGCAGACTTCGCGCATCCGCGAAAGGAATCGGTCGGATAGCTTTGAGGTCTTATCGCCTCGAAGGGGATGACGGGTGCCTGCTTCGATCGAGACGGCCTCGGGTAACGACGAATTCGTGCGCCGCACCGAGCCCTACCGTCGTGAGCTCGTGGTTCATTGCTACCGGATGCTCGGCTCATTGGTGGACGCCGAGGATGCGGTGCAGGAGACCTACCTGCGCGCGTGGCGCTCGTTCGACTCTTTCGAGGGGCGCTCGTCGGTGCGGACATGGCTCTACCGCATCGCCACCAACACGTGTCTGACTGCCCGGCAGCACCACAGCCGCAGAGTGCTGCCATCGGGACTGGGCGCACCGTCGGATGACCCGGCCGCCCCGCCGAACTCGGCGGACCCCGATGTCGCGTGGCTGAGCCCGATCCCCGATACGTTGATCGGCTCCGCCGCCGCCGCCGACCCGGCCTCGATCGTGGCCACCCGCGACAGCGTGCGGCTCGCCCTCATTGCCGGCATGCAGTACCTGACCTCGCGTCAGCGGGCGGTGCTGATCCTGCGAGACGTGCTGGCCTTCCCGGCGGCCGAGGTCGCAGAGATGCTCGATATGTCAGTGCCCGCGGTCAAGAGCGCGCTGCAGCGCGCTCGCGCCAGCCTCCGCGAGGCCGCTCCGATGGACGATAAGGCCGCGGAGGTCACCGAGCCGGAGCATCGCAAACTGCTCGAGCACTACATCGCCGCCTTTCAGAACGCTGATGCCGCGGCGTTGGAGAAGCTGTTGCGCAAGGACGCGATGCTGGAGGCCCCGCCGCTGCGCACCTGGTACTCGGGCATCAGATTCTGCATGCCTTACATGGCCAGGCATGTGCTGGGCTCGCCCGGCCATTGGCGGATGCTGCCGACCAGCGCCAACGGCCAGCCCGCCGTCGCCGTGTACTACCGCGGAAGTGACGGCATCTACCTGCCGTACGGCATCACCGTGCTCACCGTGACTGCCGAGGGCATTTCGCGTATCACCGCGTTCGGGGACCCCGACTTGATCACCGCGTTCGGCTTCCCGCCCACCCTTGCGCCCGACCACGGCCACGACCACCGCCACGACGATCCTTCCGGCCCGCAAAGGTGAACCATGAGACCTTGACGACGAGCGGTGTGAGATGCGGGCGGATCGCAGGACCGGATCACGGTAATGTCCGGCTCCCGCCCTGGTCCGGTGAATTCGACTGTCCGGGCGCGAGGAACCAATCCCGTGCCTTGAGTGCGACCTGTTCAAGCGCGTGATTCTCGGCGAATAGGTGGGTGGCGCCGGGGATGATCTCGAGGTGGTGCGGTGCGCTTAGCTGCTCGGCTGCCTGGCGGTTGAGTTGGAGCACCTGCGGGTCGCGTCCGCCGACGATCAGCAGCACCGGGGCGCGTACCCGACTCAGGTGCTCGGCGGCCAGGTCGGGGCGTCCGCCGCGGCTGACCACGGCGGTGACTCGGTCGGGGCGTTCGGCGGCGGCGATCAGCGCCGCGGCCGCGCCAGTGCTCGCGCCGAACAGGCCCAGCGGCAGGCCGGCGGTCTGCGGGTGCTCGTTGAGCCAGTCGATCGCGGCGATGATGCGGCGTCCCAGCAGTTGTAGGTCGAAGCGGTACTCAGCGGTGGCTTCGTCCACCCGTTCCTCGCGTTCAGTGAGCAGGTCCAGCAGGAGCGTGCCGAGACCGGCCTGCTGAAGGACCCGGGCGACCGCGCGGTTGCGTGGGCTGTGTCGGGAGCTGCCGGTGCCGTGCGCGAACGCGACGATGCTCCCGGCGTGCGCCGGTTTGACCAGGTCGGCGTCGAGCCTGGCTGCCCCGGCGACGGGAATGTGCACACTCGACTCAGTCAGCCCGGCTATCCGTTCTCGGTGCTCGAACGCCATCGCGTCCTCCTACCGCACAGGCGCGGTACTCGCCGTTCTTCTCGATCCCGGTGTGCAAGTACCCGATCCCGCAGGTGGCGTGCACTAGGGCGAGCCGCACCATTTTGTTGCTCAGCGTCACCCCAAGGCTCCGGGCCGTATCGAGGCATCTTGTGCGTCGCGCAGTTTCGAGGAAGGATCAAATAACCGAGCGTCTCAAGAAGCGGCGCATCTTCGTGCGGGGTCAATGAAGCGGTGACAAACATCAAGGTCGATCGCGGTTCGCTGGTGCTGGTCCGGGTGGATCAGCCCTGCGGGATCACGGCGCGCGGCACGCTGGATGTCGGCCAGATCGCGTATCTGACCGGCACGCTGGAACGGCTGGCCGCCGAATCCGGTGGCGAGCTGCTGCTGGACTGTACTGGCCTGGACTTCGCGGGCGTCGACGCGCTGCGCGCGATCGTGCAGACGGCGGGAGTGTTGCACGCGGCTGAGCGGCGTCTGCGGGTGCGCGGACTCTCGCCGTACTATGCGCGCGTCCTGCAGCTTGCCGGATGGGATCAGACCCCTGGTTTGCTGTTGGACGCCGCCTGACCCGCCCTAGATGTAATCGGCCAGGAGTTCCGCGGTCGTCGCGCGTAGCTTGGCGCGGAAGCCGGGGTCGTACGCTTCGGGCAGTGCGCGATCGGGGCGTGATCCGTTGAAGTACTCGCCGGTGACGCCCGCGAGGCCGGGGTCTGTGATCAGTCGCAGCGTGGCCGTGACGCCTTCGTCGAGGTTCGAGATCGGCGCCGTGCGGGCCTCGCGCACCATCGCCGTGGGCATCAGGCTTGCCGGATGTAGGCAGTTGACGGTTACGGCGCTCGCGGGCAGCTCGTCGGCGAGGTCGAAGGTGAACGCGCACAGAGCGAGCTTGGAGCGGCGGTAGGCGGTGGTGCCGTCATATCCGCGTTCGAAGGCGAAGTCGGCCGGGTCGAACGGGACCTGGCCGATGGAGCCGACGTTGACCACGCGCGCGGGCGCCGACGCGGTCAGCAGCGGGATCAGGCGCCGGGTGAGCAGCACCGGTGCGAGGTAGTTCACGGCCATGCGCAGTTCGTGGCCGTCTGCGCTGCTCTGCCTGCGCTGCCCGGGCGGCCCGAAGCCGACGCCGGCGTTGTTGACCAGCACGTCGAGGCGATCGGTGGCAGCGGTGGTCAGGTCAGCGAGCTTGGTCACGTCTTTGAGCGAGGCGAGGTCGGCCACCAGCGGCCGGACCGCGGCTCCGGCCTCGCGCCGCAGGTCGTCGAGGCGTCCCTGATCGCGCCCGTGGGCAAGGACGCTCCAGCCCTGCGCAGCCAGACGCAGAGCCAGTTCCCGGCCCAGCCCTGAGGTCGCCCCTGTGATCAGTACTTTGCGCGCGTCGGTACTCACGTTCCTTCCTCCCAGCTTCCGCGATGGCACACGAGAGACAGACTAAGGTCGTTCGACATTAGTCCGGGCCCGGTGCGGACCTTGGGCGGAGGAGCGGGCTGTTAGGTGTTCAGGCGGCGCGGCCGTGGTGGGAGCGTAGGAGTCGGACGCTTTGCACCACCTTCTCGTCGCCCTCCTGGATCCTGGTGAGCGAGACGCCGATGTGGTAGTTCTGCACCAGCATCCAGCCGAGGAACCCGGCGCTGATGGTGCAGGCAACGCCGGCGGCTGCGAGGGCCAGGCCGAGGGTGGCGTCCTTGGCGGGGCCGTTCCAGTGGCTGGCGTAGGTGCCGAGGCTGATGGCGAACAGCGCGAGCGCGGCGATGTTGAGGGCGGCGTGCGCCAGGCCGACCGTCTTGGCCGCCGAGCCGCGGGGGATGCCCAGCGCCCAGTCGGCCAGTCCGGGCAGGGCGGCCAGCAGGGCGCCGCCCACGCCGGCGATGTTCAGGGCGATGGCGAAGTTGAGCCAGAACTGCTGGCCATTGGCCGCGTACACGGCGAACCCGACCAGCGTTCCGGTGTACCCGGCGACTGGATAAGCGATGAGCATCGGGTGGATCGGATGCCCTGCGATCTTGACTTTGCTGTACATATTGCACCTCGCAAATGCGACGGACTTCCCCCGGCAGCGTCCCTAGCGCCCATCGTCTCTCCGCTAGCGAAATGCGCAAACCGGGCGCTGCTGACAGACGCTGCTGACAGAGACGCGGTCAACCTGCAGTGCCGGCGCTTGCGGCCGCTTCGGCCAGCGCGGCCTCTTGGAAGTCGGCGATGGCCCCGCCGTGCTCGCTCGCCCATCTGGTCAGGACCTCGATGGGCTCGACGAGGGTGCGGCCGAGGTCGGTGAGACGGTACTCGACTTGCCGTGGCGCTTCGGCTCGGCGTTCGACCAGCCCGTACTGCTGGAGTCGGCGCAACGTCTGGGTGAGGACCTTGCGCGAGATACCGCCGATCAGGTCGACGAGCTCACCGTGTCTGCGCGGCTGCTGGCTCAGGCCGAAGAGCGCGAGCACGGCCCACTTATCGGAGAGGATCTCGACGGCCAGGCGCGTGGGGCAGTCGGCGAGGAAGACGTGTCCGGCCGCGTTCTGCATGATTTCGAAGGTACCAGGAGGTAACTGACGGCTCCGTAGCGTGGTGCGCGAGCAAGGAGACCAGCACCAGATGCCAAGGAGTCACCATGCCACGAGTCGTCGTGTTCGACGAGTTCGGCGGGCCGCAAGTCCTGCACGTCGTCGAGGAGCCGGTCGTCGAGCCCGCGGCCGGCGAGGTTCGGGTCAGGATCGAGGCGTTCGCCGTCAATCCGCTGGATCAGATGATGCGCTCCGGTACTTCGCCCGCGCCTGTCCCGCTGCCGCACGCCCGCCTCGGCGTGGAGGGAACCGGCGTCATCGACGCCATTGGCCCCGAGGTCACCGGGCTGCAGGTCGGCGATCCGGTCATCCTCACGGCCATTCCCGACGCGAGCGTGCGCGGCAGCTACGCCGAATACACCACGCTCCCCGCGAGCCGGGTCATCGCCCGGCCGGCCGGGCTCGCCGTCACCGAGGCGGCGGCGGTGTGGGTCGCGTACTCCACCGCCTACGGCGCGCTGATGGAGAAGGCGGGAATGCGCCCCGGCGACCACGTCCTGATCACTGCCGCCTCCGGCGGCGTCGGCCGGGCGGCGATGCAGATCGCCAATCAGATCGGCGCCGTGCCCATCGCCATCACTCGGCACAGTGCGAAGAGGGACGACCTGCTTACTGCCGGCGCCGCCGCGGTCATCGCCCTGGACCACGAGGACGTGGCCGAGGCCGTGCGCCACCATACCGGCGGGAGTGGCGCGGATATCATCCTCGACCTGGTCATGGGCCCCGGCCAACAGGATTTGGTGAAGGCGGCCCGTCCCGGCGCGACGCTGGTCGCCGCAGGCTTCCTGGACGGCCGGCCCACACCCTTCCCCAGTGGCACGCCGCTCACGATCTACAGCTACCGCAGCTTCGAGCACACCCTCGACACCGTCGTGGTCAAACGCATGGCGGCCTTCCTGAACGCCAGCGTAGGCCTTGGCGCACTGCGGCCCGCCATCGACACCGTCTTCGCCCTCGACGACGTCGTAGCCGCGCACCGACACCTCGAAAAGGGGCTGCACGCCGAAGGGAAGATCGTCGTGACGACGTAAGAGCACGGCAGCAGCCGGCCGGCCCAGGTTCGTCCGTTAACTGCGCTGTTTGGCGCCAATCGCGAGGGGCACCCGGGCCACTGCGCTCGGGAAAGGAGAACCATGTCGGCTCCAGTCTCCGATCAGCTGTGGCAGGAGTTCCACACGGTCGTGAACATGAACTCGCGCGAACTTGAGGACTGGCTGCGCACGAGCGCGGCCGACGAACAAGCCGAGTCGGTTCCCGACGAAGCCGGCTCGCCACTGGGCAGGCGTGTCGCCGACGTGCTGCGTAAGCGCCGCGTCGACCTGACCGCGAGCGACGCCGCCGTGATGGAACGCGTCGTGCACACGGTGCGCTCGCAGCGCGATGCGCAGCTCGAACCCACGGCGGGCGACCGCGGGTGGCGTCAGCGACTGATGAGCGTCGGCCACGATCCGCTCAAACCGCCCGGCAGCGGGCAGAGCCGCGACACGTAATGACACAGCAGCCCCAACGGCTGCGGAACACCGTCGTACACCGCATTGTCCGGGCAGACCGATACATGGCAGGAGGACGCCAACTGGGTCGGAGGGCTGCCGCGGCCTGCTGCGTCGCACGGCGGTAATTGCGTCGTCGCAGAACCGTGCCACCGGCCATGCTAAGCCGTGGAGGTGGCCCATGGTCATGCGGATGCGGTGGGACAGGCCCGCGACGGTCGAGCGCAGCGGGCTGACCGGAGATCCGGACATCCCCGACCCGCCGCCGCAGCGCGGGCCGCGCGATCCCAGGGCGATGCTGGCTTCCGTGGCCGGAGCGCTACGCGGAATGCCGAGAATCGTCCGCCTGGTGTGGGGCGCGAGCCCGGCGATGACGGTCGGCCTGTGCGCGACGACGATCGTTGGCGGGCTAAGCCCGGTCGCGACGGCGTGGATGTCCCGGTTGCTGATCAACACCGTCGTGCAGGGGATCACCCGGCACGGGGCCCGCGTCACGATCCCGCTTCCGTGGGGTGGGCACACGCCGCAGCTGGGCGTCTCCGCGGCGCTGATCGCCCTGTCCGCGACGCAGTTGCTCATCTATCTGGTCAACGCGGTGACCTCCGAAGTGCGCAGCGTCGCCCAGCAATGCCTGCAGGAACGCATCTCGCAGGTCGTCCAGCTCCAGGTGATGGAGCATGCCAGCACGCTCGACCTGGCGTTTTTCGAGGACTCCCGCTCGTACGACCTGCTGCGCCAGGCCCAGCAGGAGTCTGCGATGCGCCCGCTGGCCATGGTCAACGGCGTGCTCAGCCTTATCCAGTCCCTGATCACCCTGGCCAGCATGCTCGCGCTGCTGCTCGGCCTCAACCCGTGGCTGGCGCTGATCGTGCTGGCCGCGGCGATCCCGGAGTTCCTGTCCGACGCGCGCTTCAGCCGCAAGAGCTTCCGGTTGGCGATGTGGGGTGCCCCGATCCGCCGCCGGATGTCGTATCTGGCCATGCTGGTCACCACGGACACCGCCGCGAAGGAGGTCAAGCTCTACGGCCTCGGCCCGTTCTTCGCCGAGCGGTTCCGGCTGCTCGGAGCCGTTTACTACGCGCGGCTGCGGAAACTGGCCGTGCGCCGCTCCCTGGTCGGCGGCGCGTGGAGCACGCTGGGACCGCTCGTCGGCTCGCTCACCTACCTCTACATCGCCCTGCAGGCGGTCGACGGGAGGCTCACCCTCGGCGATCTGACGCTGTACACCATGGCCACCAACTCGGTGCAGGGCGGGATCCAGTCGGTGTTCGGGGCGTTCTCCCAGCTCTACGAGAACGCGCTGTACGTGAAGAATTTGGACGAGCTTCTTGCGGCCGCGCCGACGATCCGCGCTCCGCAGCAGCCCGCGTCGCTGCCGTCCGGGCCGCGCGGCGGCATCGTGTTCGACCACGTCTCCTTCCGCTACCCCGGGACGCAGGCGCCGGCCCTCGACGATGTGAGCGTGGAGATCCGGCCCGGCGAGACGATAGCCCTGGTGGGACGCAACGGAGCCGGCAAGTCCACCTTCGTCAAGCTGCTGTGCCGGCTCTACGACCCGCAGGCCGGCCGGATCCTGCTCGACGGCGTCGACATTCGCGACCTCGACCCCGCCGACCTGTGGGCCGGCATCGGCGGGATGTTCCAGGACTACGTCACCTACCAGGCCACCGCCGGCGAGAACATCGGGATCGGCGAGGTGTCCCGCATCGAGGACCGGGACGCGATCGCGCACAGCGCCGAGCAGGCCGGCGCCGACGAGCTGATCAGCTCCCTGCCCCGCGGTTACGACACCGCGTTGGGCAAGTGGTTCGACCAGGGCGCGCAACTGTCCGGCGGCCAGTGGCAGAAGGTCGCGCTGGCCCGCTCGTTCATGCGCGACGCGCCCGTGCTCGTCCTGGACGAACCCACCTCTGCGCTCGACGCTCACGCCGAGCACGAGCTGTTCGCCCGCATCCGCGCGCTCGCGGCCGGCAGGACCGCCGTCTTCATCTCGCACCGCTTCTCCACGGTGCGCAAAGCCGACCGCATTCTGCTCTTCGAGGACGGAAGGCTAGCTGAGCAGGGCACCCACCAGGAGCTGATGCGGCTGGACGGCGAATACGCGGAGATGTTCACTCTGCAGGCCTCCGCGTACACGTCGTGACCGTACCGCAGGCGACGACACGAGCCCACAATCCGCGGCGATCACGGTCGGTTGATCAGGACTCTGGGAAAAGCACGTTGGCGACGTGGTGGGTGTCCGCGTACTCCCGCACTGAGGTGATCCTCCCGTCCCGGACGGTGAACACCGCCGCGCAGCGGTTGTCGTATGTCGCGCCGTTGGCCGCGGTCGCCTGGGACGTCCACTCCGCCAGCACTTGGTGGCCCTCAGAGAAGACGTTGACGAGGCCGATCACCACGGGCGCCGAAGGGTCCAGGTAGCGGCCCATGCCGCCGAGGAAGTCCGCGACGATCGCCTCGCGTCCCTTCCACAGGCCGGAGATCGGCAGGCTGCCCGGGTAGAGCCAGGTGGCGTCCTCGGCGAAGCTGGCCGCTATCGTCTCGGCGTCGCCGTCGCGAACGGCTTCGACGTAGCGCACGACGACGCTCTTGGGGTCGGTGGCCGGGGTCATGGTGGTGCTCCTCCTCGATAGTGGATCAGGGTTCTTGGTTGATGGTGAGGACGGCCTTGCCGTGCACGCCCCGGTCCCGCAGCCGGATCAGCACCTCGGCGGTCTCGGTCCAGTCGGCCACCAGGCCGATCTCGGGATGCAGCCGGTCGGCGGCGACCAGGCGGACCAGGGCCCGCAGGTCTTCGCCGTAGCCGGTGTCCGGGTCGGCGTAGTGGAAGTGCCGGATCGTGGCCGACGCCGGGCCGGCGAAGAAGTCGAAGAAGTCGAGCGTGGCGGGCTGCCGACTGGCCTGCCCGAACCAGATCAGCGTCCCGCGCGGGGCCAGCTTGGTCAGCGCCGCAGGCAAGTTCGGTCCGCCGATGGACTCCAGGACCACGTCGAAGGGCCCGTGCGCGGCGTCGATCGTCGGCACGACGTGGGCTGCACCGAGGTCCAGCAGCCGGGCGCCGCGCTCGGCCCGGGAACTGACCGCGGTGGTCTCCAGTCCCGTCGCGGCCGCGAGTTCCACGAAGTAGTGGCCGACGCCGCCGGACGCCCCGGTGATCAAGACTCTGCGACCGTCGAGCGATCCGGTCACCCGCAGCAGCCGCAGCGCGGTCAGGCCGGCCAGTGGCAACGCGGCGGCGGTGATAGCGGATACCGAGTCCGGCAGCTGCGCCAGCGAATCGGTGGGCACCGCGACGTATTCCGCCCAGCCGCCCTGCGGGGGATGTCCCACCACACGCGCGCCTGCCGCCGGACCGGAGCCGTCGGCCGCGGCCTGCACTACGAGGCCCGCGACGTCCTTTCCGGGCCGCCAGCCCGTGCGCGGCGCCTCCAGCTGGAACGTTTCGCCGCGGTTGATCGAGTACGCCTCGACCTTTACCAGCGCCTCATTCGGGCGCGGCCGTGGCTGGTCCACCGCGGCCAGGACGACCGACGGTCCGCTCCCGCCCGCCCGGCCGGTGGGTGTCATAGCCTGCATAGCGATCTCCTTCTCGCCGCGGCGCGTGAGTCCGGCGGCCGCGAGATCAAGAAGACCAGCGGGGTGACGGACCGGTCCAACAACCGCACGGCGCGGTTCGACAACCATCGGAAGTGAGTCAAGGACGCAGGGTATGGATCTTGATCTGGCGCAGGTGCGGGCGTTTGTCGCGGCCGCCGACCGGCTGCACTTCGGACAGGCCGCGCAACAGTTGGCAGTAAGCCAGCAGGCGCTGTCCAAGCGCATCGCACGCCTGGAGAGCGAGCTGGGGGTCCTGCTGTTCCGGCGTGGCGGCCACAACGTGGAGCTGACCGAGGCCGGCCGCCGTTTCCTCGAACCGGCCCGCCAGACCCTGGTCCACGGCGACCGTGCGGTGGCGGCGGCCCGCCTCGTCGAGCGGCCGCTGCGGATCGACTTCTGGGGCCACCTGTTCACGCCGATGCGCACCCTCGCCACGGTGATCGACCACGTGCCGCCGGCGGTCACCGTCGAGACCGGGCCCGGCCGTGACCTGCCCAGTGTCCTCGACGCGCTGGCACGCACCGCCACGGACGTCGGCTTCGGCCGCGTGCACGGGATCGGCACAGCCGAAGCCGCGGCAACCACGCACCGGCTGGTGCGGCTGGAGCCGGTGGATGTCGTGGTCCACGAGCCGCATCGACTCGCCGACAGGCCGCAGGTGCGGCCCGACGAGCTGCGGGACAGTGTCCTATGGTGCCCGGCAGCGCTGGACCGGCTGGACTTCTATCAGCAGTTTGCGACGCACTTCGGCATCCGCGCCGTCTCGGGCACCGCGAACCTCGGCATCGACCACTTCCTGGAGCAGGTGGCGGCGGACACCCAACGCTTCGCCCTCGTCCCGGCAGACCTGGAGTTGCCAGAACGCGCCCGCATCCGCTCCATCCCGCTCGTAAAGCCCACGCCGCTCTACGCCTGGTCGCTTCTGTGGCGGACGGCAGACCCCCACCCCGGCATCGAACCGCTGCTGCGTACCTGCGCCGAGATCGGCGGCCGGAGCCGATGGCTGGAGTACCGACCGGGGCGGGACTGGCTGCCGCCCGGCGACGTTTCAGAGGCCGAAGGCGCCGCATATGTCCCGAGCCTCTCGCCAGGTGAGTGACCGGCATGGGTGAGTCGCATCCCGTCTTGAACATCTTCCTGGACGCAGCTGAAGCGCCTGTACCATTCGGTACATGTACCAGACGGTACAAGATTGACCGGGAAGGGATGTGCGCGGCATGGCTCGGGATGGACGCCTCTGGGAGACAGGATGCTGACGGGAGTCGTCATTGACGCGCAGGCCGTCTCGGCCATGGAGCGCTTTTGGACCGAGGCCACGCGGGGGCGAACCGGCGGTCTCCGCCTTCGGTTCGCGGCGTGCGACAAGCCGAAAATCGGCAAGAACCGACTCCACCTGGACCTGGCGGCGGGCGACGACTGGCAGGCCGAAGTCGATCGGCTCTTGGCGCTCGGCGCCAGGCACGCCGACATCGGGCAAGGCGATGTCCCCTGGACCGTCCTGGCCGATCCGGAGGGCAACGAGTTCTGCGTCCTGCACCCCGGTCACCCCGGTGTACTGGCAGACAGCGGACTGGTGGCGATCTGCCTGGACATGGCGGAAGAAGACCGTTCCAGGCAGTCCGCGTTCTGGATGTCCCGGACCGGCTGGATGCATATTGAATCCGGTGCCTGGGGCTTCCGGTTGCGTCACACCGAGGACAGCGCGGTCTCCCTGGTCATGGGCCCACCGGCCGCGGCAAAGACGGGGCGCAACCGGCTGCGGCTCGAAGTGGTGGCCCGCGACCTGGAGGCCGGCGAACACCTCGATCCCTGCGGGAATGAGTTCCATGTCCGGAACTGATCGGCCGATCCCTCCGGACGCGCGGCGCGATGGACCCGGCGAAGTTCCGTACCCGCGGTCCGTCCGTGATCGCGCGCCCGGCCGGAGCTGGCCGATCTGCTGATCGAGGGCGGCATGGCAGCCGCCGACGCGTACAAGATCTTCACTTTCATCACCAGCTAAGCCGTTGCTTGTTCATTACGGTGGTCCGGCCTAGATCTGGGGCGGCCAGCGCGGCCAGGTAACTGGTCAGGGCGTTGTCGATCGCTTGTTGCTGCCGCTCGGCGTGATAGGTCGTCGGGTCTAGGGCTGCCAGTGCGTTGAGCCCTTCCACGAGCGCGACGAGCGCGGCGGCCGCGTCGGCGCGCGCGGAGTCGTCGAGATGCGGCCGCGCCTCGGCGAGCAGCCGATCGATGCGCTGGACGAATGCCCGGTTGTGCGCGCGGTGCAACTCGGCGAGTTCGGCGTCTGCGACGGCGGCTGCCGTGAACGCGATCCACACGCGGGCTTCCTCCCGCTTGTCGTCCGTGAGCGTCGCCGCCTGTGCCAGGACCGC
>NZ_DASRBQ010000099.1:0-14903 GCF_035653575.1 Actinocrinis sp. | reverse complement strand
GATCCTGGCACCGGGGACGTCGCAGCTCGCACTGACGCCGCTGCCCGCGAACACCGACGCCAACCTCAAGACGCTGATGCACGAGGTGGTCGCCTCAGGCACCCTGGCCGGCGTGCTGACCCAGCCCGGCGCGTACGGCAAGACCGGTACCGCTGAGGTCGGCACGGGCAAGACGCCGAACAGCTGGACCATCGCCGTGCACGGGGACTTCGCGGTCGCCGCGCTGGCGATCGGCGGCAACTTCGGTGCCCAGACGGCCGGGCCGGAGTGCAACACCCTGCTGAAGGCGGTGTCCTAGAAAGGGTGTCCTAGAAAAGGCGGTGTCGCCGCGCGGGCGGTGTCACCGGCCCGGCCTGGCGACGAGCTAGCTGGTGGGGCGGGTGCGCCAGACGAGCACCAGCGCGCGGTCGTCGTTCGTCTTGCGAGCGACGGCGTCCACGATCCGGGCCGCGCCGCCTGAGAAGCCCTTCGTCTGCAGGGTTCCCGCGGCGCCGAGCAGCCGGTCGAGGCCGATGGCGAGGTCCTGGCCGGGCTGCTCGATGAGACCGTCGGTGAACAGCATCAGGCCGTCGCCGTATTCGAGGCGGCCGCGGGTCGGCTTGTACTCGGCGTCCGGCAGCACGCCCAGAACCGGGCCCGGCGTCTCGCACAGCGACCAGCGGCCGGCGCCGGCGGCCAGCTGCGCGATCGGCGGGTGGCCCGCGCTATAGCACTCGAAATCGCCAGTCTCCAGGTCGACCACGAGGTGCACGGCGGTGGCGAAGCCCTCCTCCCAGCCCTGCCGCAGCAGGTACCGGTTGGCCGCGGCGAGGAACTGCGGCGCGGGCACCGAGCCGAGCAGGCCGCCGAACGCGCCGGAGAGCAGCAGTGCGCGCGTGCCCGCTTGCAGGCCTTTGCCGGAGACGTCGACAAGGCCGAGTTGGAGGCGGCCGGGTCCCTTGCGGAACTCGCCCTCCGGGTCCAGGGTCTCGACGTCGCTGCGGGCCGCGATGAGGAAGTCGCCGGCGAAGGACTGGCCGCCGGCCGACTTGAGGGCCAGTTCCAGATGCCAGCCTTCGGGAAGCCGGGGTACCTGTCCCTGCGCCCGCAGCCGCTCGCGCAGGTCGAAGAGCATGGATTCGCCGCGGGTGCCGCGCACCCCGAGCCGCACCCGTTCGCGCGACATGAC
Organism: Actinocrinis sp.; assembly: GCF_035653575.1. Classification (GTDB taxonomy): domain Bacteria; phylum Actinomycetota; class Actinomycetes; order Streptomycetales; family Catenulisporaceae; genus Actinocrinis. Next base: position 13,735 of record NZ_DASRBQ010000099.1, on the reverse strand, counting down.
CAGCACGATCAGCGCCGTCGCGCCGATCAGCAGGATCGTGCCCGGGGTCGGGCGGGCCGGATGGCTGGTGAGCGCGTCGATGACGACCACGAGCGCCGAGGCCACCAGCAGCACCAGCTGCGCGGTGAACCGCAGCATGAAGCCGCCGAGCAGCAGCGGCAGCGTGACCATGGAGGGCTGGACCCACACGGTGTGGAAGTGCGCCAGCACGCCCACCGCGGCGGCCAGCGCGATGAGCGCCGGCAGCAGGAACGCTTCGGACTGCGGTGCCGTGTGCCGCAGCCAGAAGGCGACAGCGGCGACACGACGGGGCCGAGCGCGCGGCCGGTCCCCCGCCGCGCGGTCCACCGACGCCGTCACCGCCATGCAGGGGACCCTATCGAGACAGTGCGCACAGCGTCACCACGCGGCGCCTCTTCGGCATAGTGCGGCGTCAATTCAATCACCCGATCGAGTGAGCACGTGAATATCTCAGGCAGCGCGCGGCGCAGTTCAGCGGCCGTGCGCTGCGCTGACGGAGTGAAGATCGGCCGGTGCGGCGATAGTACGGCGTTCCTGAAACTGGCGCCGTGACAGCGGCGCCGAGCAGCGCCTTAAGTTGCAAGCCTGCGGCGAGACAACGTGGTGCGCGGAAGCCGAGGTAGGCGGTGTGCCGGCGCAGCGCCGCATCCCGCCGCGATTTCCAGCCGGCGCCGACTATTCGGCGGGCAGGGGCGGCAGCTCTCCGGTCCGCTCGTACTCGGTGAGCATGCCGATGCGGCGGGCGTGCCGCGGATCGCCGCTGAACGGCGTCGCGACGAAGAGCTCGACGAAGCGCACCGCCTCCTCGATCGGGTGCATCCGGCCGCCGATGCTGATGACGTTCGCGTCGTTGTGCTGCCGGGCCAGGGTGGCCGTCTGCTCGCTCCAGACCAGGGCCGCGCGCACGCCGGGAACCTTGTTCGCCGCGATGACCTCGCCGTTGCCGGATCCGCCGATCACGATGCCCAGCGTGCCCGGCTCGTCGGCCGCGCTCTTGGCGGCGCGCATCACGAACGGCGGGTAGTCGTCGGTGGCGACGTATTCGTGCGGCCCGCAGTCGACCGGCTCGTGGCCGAGTTCCTTGAGCCGGTCGAGCAGGCGGGTCTTCAGTTCGTAGCCGGCGTGGTCCGAGCCGAGGAAGATTCGCATGGGCACAGTTTCCCATCCTGTGCCCACGCTCGGGCACCGCGCCGGAACTTAACCGACAGCCTGTGCGGACAGGGCCCGCAGCCGCCGGTCAGCGGCGGCCGAGCAACCGCCAGATGCCAGGCAGCAGGCCGGAGGCGAGGGCGATCTTGAGCGCGTCGCCGAGCAGGAACGGAGTCAGGCCGAGCGAGATCGCCACGCGGGCCGTGACATGCAGCGAGAATGCGAGATACGTCACGCCAACCGCGTAGATCACCACGTTGCCGGCCACCATCGTCAGCGCCGTCTTCCATGGTGAGCGGTCCGCGCCGAATTCCGAGCAGCGCCCGACGAACGCACCGGCGAGGACGAAGCCGATGAGGTAGCCGAGCGTCGGCGCGTGGATCGAGCCGGTCGCGCCGCCCGCGAACCAGGGCACGCCCGCGAAGCCGGCCGCGAGGTAGAGCGCCATCGAGGCCGCCGCGCGCCGCAGGCCGAGCGCGGCGCCGACCAGCAGGACGGCGAAGGTCTGGCCGGTGACCGGGACCGGCGAGCCGGGCGCGGGGACGGACACCTGCGCGGCCAGACCGGTCAGTACCGCGCCGCCGAGGACCAGGGCGAGCGAACGCGTCCAGGCGGTGCGGCCGGGCAGCAGGTCGGCGAGGACGAGGCGCGGCGCGGATATGTCGGTGGCGGAGGTGGGCACGGCGACAGCCATGAAGACTCCCGGGTTCAGTAACGGATGCCGATCCGGTGAGCTCGGATTCGGCTCGGTCGCCTCCACGCTAGTGATCAACCACCGGCCGCCCGATCGCCGCGGCCGACAAATCCCGGTCCGGGACGTTGTGAGGTACCACTCGTCGAGCCCGGACGGATCGATGGCGAGTCGCCGGCGAGCGATACCTCCCCACAGGCGACTCACAGGAAGCCCCCAGGTACGGCACAGTGGAAGCGCATACCTTGTGCCGGGCCGCGGCATTTCCGACAGGGGGCTGAACGTGACGAGCGAGCGCCAGAACGGCAAGCCTGAGGCGCGCATCCTGGTCGTGGACGACGAGGCCGCGATCACCGACCTGGTCGGCCTCGCGCTGCGCTACGAGGGCTTCGAGGTCGCGACGGCGGGCACCGGCCGCGAGGCGCTGAGCAAGGCCGCCGAGTTCGCCCCCGACCTCGCGGTCCTCGACGTGATGCTGCCCGATTACACCGGGATCGAGGTGTGCGGACGGCTGCGCTCGCAGGGAGTGAAGCTGCCGGTCGTCTTCCTGACCGCGCGCGACGCGACCGAGGACAAGATCACCGGGTTGACGGTCGGCGGGGATGACTACGTCACCAAGCCGTTCTCCCTCGACGAGCTGATAGCGCGCATCCGCGCCGTGCTGCGGCGCACGCGTCCCGAGCTGGAAGACGCCCGGTTGGAGTACTCCGATCTGATCATCGACGAGGATGCGCACGAGGCCCGGCGCTCCGGCGCGACACTGGACCTGACCCCGACCGAGTTCAAGCTGCTGCGCTATCTGCTGGTCAACGCCGGCCGGGTGATGTCGAAGGCACAGATCCTCGACCACGTGTGGCAGTACGACTTCGGCGGCGGCGACAACGTGGTCGAGACGTACATCTCCTACCTGCGCAAGAAGGTGGATCGCGACCGGCCGCCGCTGATCCACACCGTCCGCGGCGTCGGATATTCGCTGCGGCTGCCGAAGGAGTGACCATGCGCCGGCCAGGGCTCCCCAGCCCCTCCGGGATCTGGCGCCGGTTGCGCCTGCTGCACTTGCGCCGCGCCCGCACGCTGCGCAAGCGGCTGCTGCACACCCTGCTCACCCGGCTCGCGCTCGGTCTGACCGTTGCCGCTATCGGCACGTTCTTCGCGGTGCACACCGTGCTTCAGGATCGGCTGGATACGCAGCTCAACGCCACCGCGAAGCTCTTCGACACCTACGTCGCGATGCAGCCGCCGGGCAAGCTGCCGGACTTCACCAGCGAGAGTTCCGGCACGCAGGCCGCCAACCCGACGATGAACTGGCACATGCTCACAGCCACCGGGCTGCTGCCGATGTTCTTCCAGGTGCGCGACCCGGCGGACCGCGTGGTGTTCTCCGCGTCCAGCGGCCCGCAACCGCTGGTCCCGAAGACGTTGCCGCTCGGCCCACCGGGCTCTGGAGCGCAGCACGACGGTGCCGTGCTGCTCAGCGTCGACTCGATCAGCAACGTGCATCCCGGCTACGCATACCGGTTGCGGGCCTCCCGGCTGCCCGGCGGACGCGGCTACCTGGTACTCGGCATGACCGAGTCCGATCTCAACGCGTCGATGCACGCCATCGCGATCATCGAGGTCGCGGCTTGGCTGCTGGCCTTCGGGCTGGTCGGCGTGATGGCCAATCGCCGGATCAAGCGCAACCTCAAACCCTTCGAGCAGATGGGCGACCAGATCGTCGCGATCGGCGCCGGAGAGCTTGACCGCCGCGTCGATCCCTCGGACGGAGTGACCGAGGTCGGGCGGGTCGGCGCCTCGGTGAACGCGATGCTGGCGCGGCTGGAACGGGCCTTCCGCGAACAGCGCTCCTCGGAGGAACGCCTGCGTCGCTTCATCGCTGACGCGTCTCACGAACTGCGCACGCCACTCGCGTCGATCCGCGGCTATGCGGAGCTGTTTCGGCGCGGCGCGGCCTCCCGGCCCGAGGATCTGGCGCTGGCGATGCGGCGGATCGAGTCCGAGTCGGCGCGCATGGGCGTGCTGGTCGACGAGCTGCTGCTGCTGGCACGGCTGGACTCGGGCCGTCCGCTCGGCCGCGGCGCGGTGGACCTCGGCGCGCTGGCGCGCGACGCGGCCCGCGACTCCCAGGCCGCCGGGCCGCAGTGGCCGGTCGAGGTGACCGTGCGCGTCGATCAGGGGAGCGAGCCGGTCGATCGGGGGTCCGTGCCGCGCGTCGAGGTCTGCGGCGATGCCGATCGGTTGCGACAGGTGCTGGCGAATCTGCTCTCGAACGTGCGTGCCCACACGCCGCCGGGCACGCCGGTCTCGATCATTGTGCGCAGGGTGGATGACACCGCGATCGTCGAGGTCGCCGACGCCGGACCGGGCCTTACCGAGGAGCAGCAGGCGAAGGTCTTCGAGCGCTTCTATCGTGCGGATGCGTCGCGAAAGCGGGGTGACGGCGCGGGCGGCTCAGGGCTCGGACTCTCCATCGTGGCGTCGGTGGCGCAGGCGCACGGCGGCACGGCCGAGGTGCGGTCGGTTCCCGGCGGAGGCGCGGTCTTCACGGTGCGCCTGCCAGTCGAGGGCACCCGATCGGTGCCGGATGAATCCTCCGTGAACCATGCCGCCGCGGCCCCCTCGACACCTGCGACAACTCTCACAGGACTCTCACAGGAACCACACAGTGCCCAACCAGGCGCCCCTGGTTCGCTCTCGGATAGTGCGCCGCGCGCAGAAGCGGCGCGTGATCACGGGAGTAGGAGGGGATCGGGCTCCATGGAGAGGCTCTCGACGTTCGTCACCACCCACCGCAAATGGATCTACGGCCTGTGGGTTGTGGCGTTCATCGCCGGAATCGCCGCGTCGAGCACGCTGGCCAACCATCTCGACAAGACGTTCTCGATGCCCGGCCAGCCGAGCTACGTGGCCAACCAGGCGATCGTCGCCGAGTACGGCAACGGGGGCATGGCCACGCCGCTGGTTCCCGTCGTGAAGCTGCCGGCCGGGGTCTCGGCGACCGATCCGCGGGTGACCGCGGCGTTCAGCTCGCTGGACGGCATCCCGCAGGCGCGGGTGGCGGACTATGCGAACACCCACGACCCCAAGTTCATCGGCTCGGACGGCCGCACAACCTTCGCCCTGATCTTCACGCCCGGGGGCGGCGGGATGGCCAACGGCCAGTTCCAGGACCAGATCTCGGCCGCCGCGCAGCAGAAGCTGACGGCCGCGCTTCCGGCCGGCTCGACCGTGCTGATCACCGGCGAGCAGCCGCTGCAGAACAACGGCTCGGGGTCCGGCAAGGGCCTGAGCATCCTCAACGAGATCCTGCTCGGCGGCATCGGCGCGCTGGCCGTGCTGCTGTTCGTCTTCGCCTCGCTGCTGGCGCTGGTGCCGCTGCTGGTCGCCGCGGTCTCGGTGCTGACCGCGTTCCTGGCGATCCTGGGCATCACCGAGATCACCTCGGTGTCGATGATCGTGCAGTTCCTGGTCGGCCTGATCGGGCTCGGCGTGGCGATCGACTACTCGCTGCTGCTGGTCACCCGCTGGCGCGAGGAGCTGGCCCACGGGTATGACAACGACACCGCGGTGCACCGCGCGATGGCGACGGCCGGCCGCGCTGTCGCGTTCTCCGGCGTCACGGTCGCGCTGGGACTGCTCGCGCTGGTGATCCTGCCGGTGCCGTTCCTGCGCTCGATCGGCTACGGCGGCATGATCATCCCGCTGGTGTCGGTGTGCGTGACGCTGACGCTCGTCCCGGCGCTGCTCTCCGGCATCGGCAAGCGGCTGGACTGGCCGCGCATCCGGCACGAGGACAAGGCCTCACGCAGCTGGACCGCGTGGGCGCGGTTCGTGGTGCGGCGGCGCTGGATCGCGGCGATCGGCGCGCTGGTGGTGCTCGGCGCGCTGGCGATCAACACCGCCGGTCTGAAGATCGGCGACCCGTCCTCGGACTCGCTTTCGCAGAGCGGCCCGGCGCACGACGCCGTGGTCCTGTTGCGCGACGCGAACATCCCGACCGGCGTGCTGACGCCGCTGGAGATCTACGTGCCGAAGTCGGCCTCGGCGCAGACCGCGACGAGCGCCGCGGCCGGCGTCTCAGGCATCGATTTCGCCACCGCGCCCACCGGACCGGCCTGGAGCCGGCCCGGCTCCTCGCTCGTGCTGGCCGTGCCGAGCCCGGAGGGCACGAGCACGGAGGGCGAGAACACGACGCGGGCACTGCGCGGGGCGCTGGCCACGGCCGTGCCGGGCGCGATGATCGGCGGCATCGGCACGGTCGAGGTGGACATGATCCACGCGGTCTACGGCAACTTCCCGCTGATGCTGGTGCTGCTCGGGCTGCTGACCTTCGTGCTGCTCGCGCGGGCGTTCCGGTCGATCGTGCTGCCGCTCAAGGCGGTGCTGCTCAACCTGCTCTCGCTGGCCGCGGTCTACGGCGCGCTGGTGCTGATCTGGCAGAAGGGCTACGGCTCCAACGCGATCTGGAGCATCCCGGCGACCGGCGCGATCACCGGCTGGATCCCGCTGATGGTCTTCGCGTTCCTCTACGGGCTCTCGATGGACTACGAGGTCTTCATCCTGGCCCGGATGCGCGAGGAGTACGACCAGACCGGCTCCACGCCGCGGGCGGTGGTCACCGGCATCGGCCGCACCGGACGCCTGGTCACCTCGGCCGCGCTGATCCTGTTCCTGGCGATGGCGGCGCTCGGGTCGGCCCCGAACACGGACATCAAGATCTTCGCCACCGCGCTCGGCGCCGGCATCCTGCTGGACGCGACCGTCGTGCGCGCGCTGCTGGTCCCGGCGCTGATCTCGCTGTTCGGCCGGTGGAACTGGTGGATGCCGGTGTGGGCGGCGCGGATCCTGCGGGTCGAGCCGTCGCCGGCGCTGCGTGAGACCGACGGCGCCGTTCTGGTCAGTGGTGGCGGCGCGGTCGCGCCGGACGACGCGACCGACTCCGAGCCGGAGCGCACCCGCGTCTGACGCAGGGGCCTGTCAAGGGCTATGACGGCGAAGGGTTCGTCCCGCGAGCGGGACGAACCCTTCGTCACTTTAGTTCGCGGAAAGCTCAGTCGAAGATAGGCTCGCGGGTGCGCGTCCGCTTGAGTTCGAAGAACCCATCGGTACCGGCGACCGCCAGCACGCCGTCCCACAGCTTGGCCGCGTCCTGGCCGCGCGGAATCGGCGAGACCACCGGGCCGAAGAACGCCACGCCGTTGACCGAGATCACCGGCGTGCCGACCTCGTAACCGACCTGGTCCATGCCCTGGTGGTGCGAGGCCTTCAGCGCCTCGTCGTATTCGGTGGACTCGGCGGCGTCCGCCAGCTCGGCCGGCAGCCCGGCCTCCTCCAGCGCCGCGACGATGACCTCGCGGGTGAACTCCTGCTTCTGGTGGTGCCTGCGCTCGCCGAGCGCGTTGTACAACGGCAGCAGCGCCTCGCTGCCGTGCTTCTGCTCGGCAGCGATGCACACGCGTACCGGGCCCCAGGCGGTGTCCATCATCTTGCGGTAGTTCTCCGGCAGGTCGCGGCCCTGGTTCAGATAGGCCAGCGACATCACATGCCAGCGCACGTCCACCGGCCGCAGCTGCTCGACCTCCAGGATCCACCGCGAGGCGATCCACGCCCACGGACAGAGCGGGTCGAACCAGAAGTCGGCGACGGCCCTTGCGTCCTCACGCTCGGTCACTACAGTCTCCCTCAATTACGCTACGCGGCATTCACCCAACACGGTGCCGCTCGATGCAGCGTTAACTCGACGACGGGGCTAACTCAACGACGGGGGGCACAGCGTTTAGCCTTGCGAACAGTAAGCCGTCCGCATCGATTCCGCGACGCCCGAACAGGGCCTCCCGTGCGAGGATCGAGACACCAATTCAGCATCTACGCGTAAGGAGCCGTGCAGCAAAGTGCCCGGTACCAACCTCACCCGCGAGGAGGCGGCCGAACGGGCCCGCCTCGTGTCCGTCTCGTCCTACGAAGTCGAGCTAGATCTGACCACCGGACCAGATACCTTCGCGTCCACCAGCGTCGTGCGCTTCTCCGCGCAGCCCGGTTCCGCCACCTTCGCCGACCTGGTCGCGCCGAGCGTCGAGGAGATCGTGCTGAACGGCCGCGCGCTGGATCCGGCGGCGGTGTTCGCCGACTCGCGCATCGCGCTGGACGACCTGGCCGCGGACAACGTGCTGACCGTCCGGGCGACCTGTGCTTACAGCCACACCGGCGAGGGCCTGCACCGCTTCGTCGACCCTGTCGACGGCGGAGTCTCCCTCTACACCCAGTTCGAGGTGCCGGACGCGCGGCGCGTGTACGCGAACTTCGAGCAGCCGGACCTGAAGGCCACCTTCCAGTTCACGGTGACCGCGCCCGAGGGCTGGGAGCTGTTCTCCAACTCGCCGACCCCGGAACCCGAGCCGCTGGGCGACGGGCGCGCGGTGTGGCGGTTCGCGCCGACCGAGCGGATCTCGACGTACATCACGGCGCTGGTCGCGGGCGACTACCACGTGGTGCGCGACACCTACACCTCGGCTGACGGCACGGTCGTCCCGATGGCCGTGGCGAGTCGCAAGTCGCTGGCTGAGTTCCTGGACGCCGAGGAGATCCTCGACGTGACCAAGAAGGGCTTCGACTACTTCCAGCAGCTGTTCGACCTGCCTTACCCGTTCCCGAAGTACGACCAGCTGTTCGTGCCCGAATACAACGCGGGCGCCATGGAGAACGCGGGCTGCGTCACCTTCCGGGAGGACTACGTCTTCCGCTCCAAGGTCACCGACGCGGCCTACGAGCGCCGCGCCGAGACGATCCTGCACGAGCTGGCGCACATGTGGTTCGGCGACCTGGTCACCATGGAGTGGTGGAACGACCTGTGGCTGAACGAGTCGTTCGCCACCTACGCCTCGGTGCGCTGCCAGGCCGACGCGACCCGCTGGGCCGGCGCGTGGACGACCTTCGCGAACGTCGAGAAGACCTGGGCCTACGCGCAGGACCAGCTGCCCTCGACGCACCCGATCGTGGCCGAGATCCGCGACCTTGAGGACGTGTACGTCAACTTCGACGGCATCACCTACGCCAAGGGCGCCTCGGTGCTCAAGCAGCTGGTGGCCTACGTCGGCGACGAGGCGTTCGTCAGCGGTCTGCGAACCTACTTCCGCCGGCACGCCTGGGCCAACACGCGGCTCTCGGACCTGCTCGGCGCGCTGGAGGAGGCGTCGGGGCGCGACCTGGGCGCGTGGTCGAAGGCGTGGCTGGAGACGGCCGGCCCGAACACGCTGCGCCCGGTGTTCACCCTCGACGACTCCGGCGCCTTCGCGAGCTTCGCGATCGCGCAGGAGGCACCAGCCGACTACCCGACGCTGCGCCCGCACCGCATCGCGGTCGGCCTCTACGACCGCAAGCCCGAGGGACTGGTGCGGGTGCACCGGATCGAGCTCGACGTGGACGGCGCGCTGACCGAGGTGCCGGAGCTGGTCGGCGTCAAGCAGCCGGATCTGGTGCTGCTCAACGACGACGACCTCTCCTACGCGCGCATCCGCTTCGACGAGCGCTCGGTAGGCACCCTGGTCGACTCCATCGGCGAGTTCGCCGAGTCACTGCCGCGCGCGCTGAGCTGGGTCGCGACCTGGGACATGGTCCGCAACGCGGAACTGCCCGCGCGCGACTACGTGGCGCTGGTCATCTCCGGCGCGCCGCGCGAGACCGACATCGGCGTGCTGCAGTCGCTGCAGCGGCAGGCGAAGACCGCGATCGACCTCTACGCGGCTCCGTCCTGGCGCGAGGAGGGCGCGGCGAAGTGGGCCTCGTTCGCGCACGCACAGCTGCTCGCGGCGCAGCCCGGCAGCGACGTTCAGCTGTCCTGGGCCCGCGCTCTGGCCGCGGTGGCCCGCTCGACCGAGCACCTGGACCTGATCTCCGGGCTGCTGGCCGGCACCGAGCAGGTCGAGGGCCTGGTCGTGGACACCGAGCTGCGCTGGGCGCTGCTGCACCGGCTGGCCGCGACCGGTCGCGCTCCGGAGAGCCAGATCGCGGCGGAGGAGGAGCGGGACCCGACCGCGGCGGGCAAGCGCCACGCGGCGTCGGCCCGCGCGGCGATGCCGACCGTCGAGGCGAAGGCCGCGGCCTGGGCGTCGATGGTGGACTCTGACGAGCTGCCCAACGAGACGCTGATGGCGGTCGTGCTCGGCTTCCGGCAGCCGGACCAGCGAGAACTGCTCGCGCCCTACGCGGACAAGTTCTTCGCGATCGTCGCGGACCTGTGGGCCAAGCGCACTCCGCACATGGCGCAGCTGCTGGTCAACGGCCTGTATCCGTACCTGATCGTGGAGCAGCGGATCGTCGACGCGGTGGACGCGGTGCTCGCCGAGGACGAGGCCAGGGTTCCGGCCCCGCTGCGCCGCCTGCTGCTGGAGCAGCGCGACGGCACGTTGCGGACGCTGCGCGGACAGGCTCTCGACGCCGCCGCCCGCGGCTGACGGACCGCCACCTCCCCGGCCGCCGCACCAACCTCAGGGCTCCGGGAGCGCGGACACTCAATCCGCGCTCCCGGAGCCCTTTTGTGCTGGCGACAGCTTGGGGTCCGCGTCCTGCCGCGCATGGCCGGAGGAGGACCACCCGTCTCCGACGCTCTCAGCCCTCGTATTCGTAGAAGCCCTTGCCGGTCTTGCGTCCCAGGGCGCCCGCGGTCACCATCCGGTTTATCAACTCCGGCGGCGCGAACTTCAGGTCGTGCGTCTCGGTGTAGATGTTGCGGGCCGCGTTGCGGATGATGTCCACGCCGGTCAGGTCGGCGGTGGCCAGCGGGCCCATCGCGTGCCCGAAGCCGAGCTTGCAGGCCAGGTCGATGTCCTCGGCGGTGGCCACACCCGTCTCCACCAGGTGCGCAGCCTCCACGATCAGCGCGGTTATCAGCCGGGTGGTGACGAAGCCGGCCACGTCCCGGTTCACCACGACGCAGGTCTTGCCGACCTCCTCGGCGAAGGCGCGGGCGGCGGCCAGCGTCTCGTCAGAGGTCTTATAGCCGCGCACCAGCTCGCACAGCGCCATCATCGGCACCGGCGAGAAGAAGTGGGTTCCGACGACCGATTCCGGCCGCTCGGTGACCGCCGCTACCTGCGTGATCGGCAGCGCGGAGGTGTTCGTGCCGAGGATCGCCCCGTCCTTGCAGATCTTGTCGAGCTCGCGGAACACCGCGTGCTTGACCTCGATGTCCTCGAACACCGCCTCGACCACGATGTCGGCCTCCCCGGCCGCGCCGAGGTCGGTGGTCGTGGTGATCCGGCCGAGCGCCGCGTCCGCGTCGTCCCGGGAGATCTTGCCTTTACTGGCGAACTTGCCGAGCGAGGCCTCGATTCCGGCCATCCCCCGGGCGAGGGCCTCGGGTGTCACGTCGCGCAGCACGACGTCGTACCCCGCCACCGCCGACACCTGGGCGATCCCGGACCCCATCAGGCCCGCTCCGATCACGGCGAGCTGCTTGGCCACCCTGCCACGCTCCTTCATCTCGATGCATGCATGTGTGTCTGCGTTCACCTGCGCCGGAGACAGAACCCGCTCGTGACGTGTCACGTCGCCTGACGCCACTACTCGGTGGTAACCGACGCTCGCAGCCTACCTGGCGCCGCTGAGCCTCCGATGTCCCGGCCTACAGCGCGGAATGAAGGCGGCTAAAGTGCCGACATGGTGAACCTGACCCGGATCTACACCCGCACCGGCGACGACGGCACGACCAACCTCGGCGACATGAGCAAGACCAGCAAGAACGACCCGCGTCTGATCGCCTACGCGGACGTTGACGAGGCCAACTCGGCGATCGGCGTGGCCGTCGCGCTGGGCGGCCTTCCGGTGGAGATCACGACCGTCCTCCTCAGGATCCAGAACGAGCTGTTCGACGTCGGGGCCGACCTGTGCAACCCGGTGGTCGAGAACCCCGAGTTTCCGCCGCTGCGGGTCGAGCAGCAGGACATCGACCGCCTGGAGCGCGACTGCGACCGCTTCAACGAGGACCTGCCGAAGCTGCGCTCGTTCATCCTCCCCGGCGGCACCCCTGGCGCGGCCCTCCTCCACGTCGCACGCACCGTCACCCGCCGCGCCGAGCGCTCGGCATGGTCGGCGCTCGACGTGCACGGCGACACGATGAACGCGCTCACCGCGAAGTATCTCAATAGGCTGTCAGATCTGCTGTTCATCCTCGCCCGCGCCGCCAACCTGGGCACGGTCGGTGACGTGCTTTGGCAGCCCGGTGCGACGCGGGCGAGGTGATCGGTCAGCGGCTAATGCTGGAGGGTCAGCACGCCCGGCCGCCAGGGCAGCAGGTTGTAGGACTGGCTGGCGGAGGGGTCCTTGCCCTGGTAGAGGAACTGCAGGTTGCAGGGGTCGATGGTCATGGTCTGGTCGGGGTTGTTACGCACCAGGTCGCCATGGCTGATGTCGTTGGTCCAGGTGGCGCCGCTGTTGGCCTTGCCGGCGAACGGATTGCTCTCGCTGGTGGCCTGCGGGGTCCAGGAACCGCTCAGGCTGCTGGCCGTGTACGAACGGAAGTAGCGCCCGTTCGCACCGATCGCCTCAACGATCATCAAGTACTGATTCTGCCCCGCGACCTTGTACACCTGGACCGCCTCGAACACGTTGTTCCGAGAGTCGCTGAGCACCGTGGTGTAGTTGGAGCCGAAGCTGCTCGGGAAGTTCCCGATCGGCATGCTGGCGCGGTAGATGTTGCCGTTGTCTCCGGCGAAGAACAGGTACATGTTCGTGCCGTCGCCGATCAGGGTCTGGTCGATCGGGCCGGTGCTGGAGTTGGCGATGCTGCCGGTGAACAGCGCCCGCGGCGAGGACCAGCCGTTGGGGTTGGTCGGGTCGCTGGAGGTGCGGTAGCTAAAGGGCCAGGCGCCCCACTGGGAGGCCAGCACCCAGATGTTCTTGGGCGCGAAGTAGAACAGGGTGGCCGCCACCCCGGCCGTGCTCATCCCGGTCTGGGTGGCCGACGCCATGTCGGACCAGTTCGTGAACGGCGCGAACGCCATCGAGCCGTAACTGCCCGAGCTGTTGACGTCCGACGCGTAGACGATGTGCTTGCCGTTGTAGACGACGTCGGTGAAGTCCTTGACCGAGGCCCAGCCGTTCGCAGGGGACGCCAGCGGACCGGTCGAGGTCCAGTGGTACGTCGACGGTAGGGTGCAGCCGCTCCCGGTCGGGCTCGCACTGACGCTGGCACTTGCGCTAGAGGTGGCGCTCGGCGACGACGGGCCGGCCGACAGGCCCGTCCACTTCTGCTGACTGCCGCCGTTGCACGCCCACAGCTGGACAAGAGCGCCGTTCGCTGTCGAGCCTCCGAACACATCCAGACAGAGACCCGACTGCACGCCGGTGATGGTGCCGTTGGCGTTGAAGTTCCACCGCTGGTTGCTTTGGCCGTTGCAGGGCCAGATGATCACCTTCGTGCCCGCAGTCGTGCCCTGGCCACTCGCGTCCAGGCACAAGGTGCTGCCGCCGACTGTGATGGTCACCGCGCCGGAGGGGGTGCGGGTCCAGGTCTGGTTGGCCTGTCCGTTGCAGGTGTAGATCTGCTGCTGCGTGCCCGGCGTCCTGGTGCTGTTCGGATCGTCCAGGCACTTGCTCGCACCGACCGCGTGCAACGCGCCCGTACTGCTGCCGCCGCTCGGAGCCGGCGCGGAGGGGGTGTTGGACGACGGCGGGGTGCTGCTCGGCGGGGGTGAAGCGGTGCCGCCGAGTGCGTTGAGCGTCGAGGTGTACGCGGGCTTGGGCTGGTAGTTGTTGTCGTACATGGTGGCGGCGCCGTAGCCGGAGAAGGTGCCCGGGATCCAGGAGTCCGCGTCGCCCACGCCCCACTGGCTGACCCCGACACAGCGCGAGACGCTCAGGCACCACTTGGTGATGTTG
>NZ_DASRBQ010000098.1:0-13823 GCF_035653575.1 Actinocrinis sp. | reverse complement strand
GGCGAACTGGTCTTCCGGCACGATCTCATCCGGCAGGCGCTGAGCGAGAGCCTGCCGGCGACAGTGCAAGACGGGCTGCGCGTACAGGCCGCACACGCGCTCGCGGACTCGGGGGCGGCGGTCGAGCGCGTGGTGCGTTATCTCTCGGACGACACCGCGCTCGACGCGCGCATGCTCGACTGGCTGGCGGGTTCCGCCGACGCGCTCGTGGTGCGCGCGCCGCGGGCCGCGGTCGAACTGCTGGAGCGGGCACGTGCCCGCGTGGATCCCGCGGATCCGCATTCCGCGGTGTTCCGGCGCCAACTGGTGCGGGCGCTGCTGTGGGTCGGCGAACCGTATCGGGCCGAGCAGGCCGCGCGCGCCGCCCTTGCCGCGGACGGGGATCGGGACGCCGAGGTCGCGCTGCGGGAGATGCTCATCCACGCCTGCTTCCAGCAGGGCCGGGTCCGGCTCGCGGGAGCGGAGGCACAGGAGGCAATGAAGCTGCCCGGCCTGACCACGGCACAGGCCGCGCGCTTCGAGTTCCTGGCCATGCAGTGCCGCTTCACCGTCGGCGGTCTCGATCCGGCGGAAGAGCCGGCCGCGCAGCGGATGATCGCGGTCGACGACGGCGAGGTGCGCGCCTACGGGCTGAGCTATCTCGGCTGCCTGCGCTTCCTGACCGGGCGCTATGCGGAGGCGCTCGATCTCGTCGAGCAGGCGCGTTCGGCGATCGCCGAACGCGACGCGCTGCCCGAGTGGACCTCGGGCAACGAGCTGAACCGGGCGATCTGCCTGGCCGAGCTCGATCGGCTCGCGCAGGCTGCGGAGGCGTTCGAGTCAGGCACCCGGCGGGCCGAGGCGCACGGCAGTTTCTACTGGTCCTGGTACCGGATGGGCGCCGCCGGCGTACACGTCCTGGCCGGCCGCTGGGATGATGCGCTCGCGGAGATCAAGGCGGGGCTGGATACCGCAGAGGCCCTCGGTCCGCGCGGGTTGAACGCCGGCTGGGGTCTGCGCAGCCAGCAGGCGCTGCTGGCAGCCCATCGCGGCGAGCTGGAAACCGCCGTCGCGTTGCTGCACACCGACGAGCCGGTGCGCCGGGAGACCTTCTACGGGTATTTACGGTTGTGGGCCGAAGCGCTGGTCTATGAGGCGCAGGACCAACCGCTCGCGGCGCTGGACCTGCTGTTCGAGGCCTGGCAGAAAGCGGGCGAGCTGCGTCTGCATCGCGGCCTGCATTATGTGTGTCCTGATATCGCCAGGCTGGCGGCGACGCTCGGCGACGCGCAGCGCGGGCGAACGCTGGCGGACGACGTGGAATCGCTGGCCGGCCCGGAACCGGTGCCCAGCATGCGGGCCACGGCCCGGCTCTGCCGAGCCCTGGTGGACGGCGATCCGGAGCTGATGCAGCAGGCTGAGCAGGACTATGCCGCCGCGGCGCGTCCGCTGTATCAGGCCTATGCCGCCGAGAACGCCGCTGCGCTGTTCGCCCGGGACGGCCGGCTGGCGCAGGCGCGGGCCGAGCTGGCGACCGCCGCAGAGCTCTACGAAGGCCTGGAGGCCCGCTGGGACCTGGCGCGCGCGGAGCAGCGGCTGCGTCGGGAAGGCGTGCGCCGGACCGGTCAGGGCGCGCGGCTGCTGCGCCCGAAGAGCGGCTGGGAATCGCTGACCGAGACCGAGCGCCGGATCGCGGCGCTGGTCGCCGAGGGAAACTCCAATCCCGCCATCGCGTCACGGCTGTTCATCTCCCGGCGCACCGTGCAGTCCCACGTGTCCAGCATCCTGGCCAAGCTGAACCTGACCTCCCGGGTGGAGCTGGCCGTGGTGGCCCATCAGCACGCCGGGGACTGAGAAACGCCGGGACTGAGATCCGGGCGGGCGCGCCGCGGCGATCCGATGCCCGACACCTCGGTGCGCCGACGCGTCGGCGCCCTGGCAGACTTGATTGCTGTTGGTCATCAGGAAGCCGCAACGATCGAAGCGCGGGGCCGCCCCGCCCGGAGCGACGGAGGACGCCGGTGCCGACACGCGCCGCACACACGGACGGCGAAGCGCGCCCGAAGCTCTCCCGCGCCACCGCGGAGGGCGAGCCGACGCTGCTGTACGTGATGAAGCAGGTTGAACTGGCGGTGCGCGCCGAGCTCGACGAGATCGCGCGGCCGGCCGGGCTGACCGCGTTGCAGTACACCGCGCTGACCGTGCTGGAGCGGCATCCGAACCTCACCTCCGCGCAGCTGGCGCGCAACTCCTTCGTGACCGCGCAGGCGATGGCGGACATGGTCGCGGCGCTGCAGGAGCGCGAGCTGATCGAGCGGCACCGGGACGAGCAGGACCGGCGCCGGCTCGTGCTCGCGCTGACCCCGCAGGGGCGCCGGCTGCTGGGCCGGCTGCGCGATCAGGTCGCGGCGCTGGAGGACAGGATGCTTGCCGGTCTCACTGATCATCAGATCCTGCAGCTGCGCTCCAGCCTGCTGTCCTGCCGTGCGGCGTTGTCCGGTCACCTGCCGCACTGAGCCGCGCGGCCGCGCCGCGCCTCCCCTCCGTCGATGATCAGGTTGCCTGTCGAAAAATAATTATCAGGAAACCTGTACGTCTCGGGTTGCTTGTGGCACCCTCGCCCCAAGGACGCAACCCACCCCGACGCAGGAGGCCACCGTTGTCCACCCCTGTGCGACTCGACACCACAGGCTCAACCGATCAAACGCACCGCCTCAGCCGCGGCACCCTGGCCGCCGCCGCGATCGCGGTGTGCGTCGCCCAGGTCGCGCTGGCCATCCCGGCCGTGCTCAACGGCCTGTTCCAGCAGGACCTGGGCACCAGCTCGGCGCAGCTGACCTGGATCTCGGACGCCTTCCTGGTCCCGGTCACCCTGCTGGAGCTGACCTTCGGCGTGCTCGGCGACCTGTTCGGGCGCAAGCGGCTGCTGGTGTCGGGCACCGCGCTGCTGATGGTCGGCCAGCTCATCAGCGTGCTCACGCCGGGCGCCGCGAGCTCGACCGGCACCAGGGTGCTGATCCTGTGGACCGGCCAGATCCTCTCCGGGCTCGGCGCCGCGGCGATCTTCCCGACCAGCCTGGCGATGGTGGCCGCCGGTACGCACACCGCGCGCGACCGCTCCCGGGCCATCTCGATCTGGGCCGCGGCCCTCTCCTCCGGCGGCTTCGTCTCCCCGGTGCTCGGCGGCTGGCTCGCCCGCTACAAGTTCGGCTCCGACGAGTTCGCCAGTTGGCGCTGGGCCTTCGTCGCCGTCATCGTGCTGGCGGCGATCAGCACGGTCGTCTCGGCGATCTGGTCGCATGACTCGAAGGCGCCGGCCGGGCGCTCGCTGGACTGGGGCGGTCAGGTCACCATCGCCGTGGCCATGTTCGCCCTGCTCTACGCGGTGATTCAGGGCCCGACCAGCGGCTGGGGCAGCGGCGGCGTGATCGCGGGCTTCATCCTCGCGGCCGTCTTCCTGGCGCTGTTCATCGCGGCCGAACTGCGCTCCCGCGCGCCGCTGCTGCGCCTGGATCTGTTCGCCAACCGCGCCTTCGCCATCGCGTCGATCGCCACCGTCGTGGGCATGTTCGCCTACCTGGGCACCGCGTACGCCACCAGCATCCGGCTCTCCGCGATCCAGGGCTTCACCCCGCTCAAGACCTCGATCGCGTTCCTGATGCTCAACGCCCTCGCACTGCTGATGGTGCCGCTGACCTCGCGAGTGCTGGAGCACTACAACCCGCGCTGGACGCTGGGCATCGGCTTCACCCTGATCGCAGGCGGCGACTTCTGGCTGACCTCGCTGTCTGCCTCCAACCTGTCCGTCGCCCCGGTCGTCGTCCCGCTGCTGCTGGTCGGCGCCGGCTTCGCGCTCGCGCTGTCGTCGGTGACCGCCGTCGCGGTCAACACCGTGCCGAACCACCTGGCCGGCATGGCGAGCGGATCGACCAGCATGCTGCGTGACTTCGGCTTCACGCTCGGACCCGCCGTCGTCGGCGCGATCGCGCTCAGCCGCGCCGCCGCCGAGATCTCGAACAAGGTCAACAGCAGCCCCGCGCTGTCCAAGGCGCTCGCGGCCTTCAACGGCTCCGCCGCCTCGGCACCCGCCGCGCAGAAGCCGCAACTGGAGGCCGCGATCGGCGCGGTCAACTCCGGTCCGCTCGGCGCCAACGCGGTGCCGGGCACGGTCACCCTGCCCAACGGTCAGACCGTGCCGTTCAACCCGCTCAAGGACGTCGCCTTCCACGCCCTCGACCACGCCTACTCCATCGGCTACCTGGTGTGCGGCCTCTCCGCGCTGGCCGCGGCGCTGCTGGCCGCGCTCGGCCTCGGCGGACGCACCCACGAGGCGATGATCAGCACCGAATCCCTCGCCGAGGATCTGACTCCGGTCGAGTGACCACCGGACGCGGCCGGGCCACGTGCCCGGCCGCGCCCCTCGCCATCACCGCCGCACGCCGGCAACGCACACCCCCCACCCTCCCGGAGGATTCCCTGCCATGCCGCAAACCACCACCGCCGCCCTCGTCGAGACCGCCGGAGCGCCGTTCTCCCTCGCCGAGGTCGAACTCGACGATCCCCGACCCGACGAGGTCGTCGTCCGGGTGACGGCAGCAGGGATCTGCCACACCGACCTGGGCGTCGCCGCGGGCGCACTGCCCTTCCCGCTGCCAGGGGTGCTCGGCCACGAGGGCGCGGGCATCGTCGAGGCGGTCGGGTCCGCGGTCACCCGGGTTCGACCCGGCGACCAGGTGCTGCTCTCGTTCACCTCGTGCGGGCGCTGCGCCAACTGCCGCGACGGGCACCCGGCGTACTGCCTGGCCTGGCTGCCGCTGAACCTGCTCGGCGGGGCGCGCGCCGACGGATCCGCGACGGTCCGCAAGGACGGCGCCGCCCTCGGCAGCCACTTCTTCGGCCAGTCCTCGTTCGCCCGCCTCGCCGTGGTGGACGAGCGCAGCCTGGTGCGCGTGCCTGAAGGCGCGCCGCTGGACCTGCTCGCGCCGCTCGGCTGCGGTGTGCAGACCGGATTCGGCGCGGTGGTCAACGTACTGCGACCGCGGCCCGGAGCCACGATCGTGGTCACCGGCGCGGGCGCGGTCGGCCTGTCCGCGGTGATGGCCGCACGGTTGACTCCCGCGACGCGGATCATCGCCGTCGACCGGGTTCCGGATCGGCTGGAGTTGGCCGTACAGCTGGGGGCCACGGACACGCTCGACACCTCGAGCCTGGGATCCGGGAGCGCGGGCCTCGCCGCGGCCCTCGCCGACCTTACCGGCGGCCACGGCGCGGACGGAGTCATCGAGACCACCGGCAACGCGCTAGTGCTCGGCGAGGCGATCAACGCGCTGGCGGTGCGCGGCTGCGCGGTCGTGGTCGGCGCTCCGGCGTTCGGCACCCAGGTGCCCGTGGATGTCAACTTCCTGCTTCCAGGGCGCACCGTCACCGGGCTCACCCTCGGCGACAGCGAGACCGAGACGCTGCTGCCGACCCTGGTCGACCTGGTCGCGGCCGGGCGGCTCCCGGTCGAGCGGCTGGTGCGGCACTACAAGTTCGAGGACATCAACACCGCCGTCGCCGACATGGTCGCCGGAACCGCGGTCAAGCCCGTGCTGACTTTCTAAGGAGCCTGATCATGCCGACCGTCGCCGCCGACGGCGCCACCGTGCACTACACCGCCACGCCGCAGACCGCCGGCGACCAGCGCCCCGCACTGGTGCTGGTCGCCGGTACCGGACTCGACGCGCAGCTCAACTTCGGACATCTCCTGGACGCCTTCACCGCGAGCCACACCGTCTACCTCCCCGACTACGCCGGCAGTGGTCTGACCGTCGAGCCGCAGGGCCCGCTGACCGTGGAGCTGCTGGCCGGGCAGATCGCGGCGGTCGCCGAGGAGGCCGCGCGGCAGTGCGGCGGCGAACCGGTCGACCTGCTCGGCTACTCGCTCGGCGCCGTCGTGGCCGCCGCGGTCGCCGCGCTGCACCCGCACCTGGTGCACCGGCTCGTCCTCGTCGCCGGCTGGCCCGGCCCGCACGACGCGCGCCAGCAGCTCTCCTTCGAGGTCTGGCGGCGCCTGGAGCGCACCGACCACGACCTGTTCACCCGCTTCCTCCAGCTGTCCTGCTTCAGCGCCCCGTTCCTGAGCGCGATCGGGGAGGAGGGCCTAGCGCAGCTGATCGCGAACGCGCCGCCGATCACCGAGGGCATGCGCCGCCACATCGACCTGGACGGCCGCGCCGACCTGCGCGACCTGCTGCCGAAGATCACCGCGCAGACCCTGGTGATCGGGCTGACCCGGGACCAGGTGGTGCCGGTGGAGCAGGCCCGTCTCGTGCACGAGGCGATCGCCGGCAGCCGCTTCACCGAGATCGACAGCGGCCATCTGGTGGTCTTCGAGCGGCCGCAGGAGCTGGTCGCCGAGGTGCAGGCCTTCCTCAACGCCTCATGACGAGTTATGACGAACTGTGAACATTCGGCGCTGCGGTATCTGGCACAGACGCATCCGGCACTCTGGCATCCGGCACTCTGACATCCGACGCTGTGACATCGGGCGCCGTGACATCAGGAACCGTGTCCAGCAGTTGCTCGGCCATCCGCCGGGCTGGCTCGTCAACCAATGCGTTGGCGGCGCGGAAGAGGTCCTCCGCGGCCGCGGCCGGCCATTGCGCGGGCAGGTGCTGCGCGGGCAGCCGCGGATCAGCGCGCACGATCTGCAGCCACTCGGTGAACAGCAGCAGCTTGGTGCTGAGCGGATCGCTCACCTCAGGGTGCTGTTTCGCCTCGGTGAGCGGGCGCCAGCGGGCCAGGAAGTCGGCGTAGCGCGCGGCCAGCGCGGGCAGGTCCCAGGTCTCCTCGATCATCCGGCCGATGTCGGTGCCGGGTTCGGCGGTGGAGCGGAAGACCTTCACATGCGCCTCGAGGCCGAGCCCGGCCACGATCTCGGCGACCTCGGCCCGGCCCGGCGCGATCCACACCCCGCCCCACAGCGGTCCGAAGCCCGCCCAGGTCAGCTGCGAGCGCAGGTCGTGCCGCTGTCGCTGCCAGGACTCGGGCAGCGAGAAGCCGAGCAGCGTCCAGGTGCCGTCCCAGTCCCGGTTGACCGCTCCGGCCTTCCAGATGCGCTCCTCGCCGTCGCGCAGGATCGCGGCCGAGCGCGCGGTCAGGCCGAAGTACATCTTGCGGCCCTCGCGCTGGCGGCTCAGCAGCCCGCGGTTGACCATACGGGCGAGGGTGGACCTGGTCGCGGGCTCGCCCACGCCGGTGCGGGCGAACACGTCGATGACGCTGCCGGAGTACACGCACACGTCCCGGCCCAGCACGTAGTTGCCCAGGAAGGTGAGCATGAGCGACTGGGGGCGCAGCGCGGTGCCCGGCTGCGCGGAATCTGCCTCCACGCAGCACAACGTACCCCGGACGGCAAAAGCTATGCACACTATTGACGGCGATAAGAGAAGTGCATAACTTCGAAGGCGGGCCGCGGCGCACGCGCGCGGCTTCGAGCAACGGCAGCGATGAGGGACAGCGAAAGGCGGCGAGGGTGACGACGCACACGGACCTGACCGGGAAGGTCGCCGTGGTGACCGGAAGCGGGCGCGGCCTCGGCCTGGCCTACGCGAAGGCGCTGGCCGCGGCCGGCGCGGCGGTCGTGGTCAACGACGTGGACCGGGAGGCGGCCGAGTCCGCGGCGAAGCAGATCGCCGACGCCGGAGGCCGCGCGGTCGCGCTGGCCGCGGCGGTCGGGCCCACCGAGACGGCCGAGGCGCTGGTCGCGGCCGCGGTCGAGTCCTTCGGCCGGCTGGACGTGATGGTGACCAACGCCGGGGTGCTGCGCGACCGCGTGCTGTGGAAGATGTCTGATGAGGACTTCGACACCGTCATCGACGTGCACCTGCGCGGCACCTTCACCTGCGTGCGCGCGGCGGTGAACCGGATGCGCGAGCAGGGCGAGGGCGGGCGCGTGATCGTCGCCGGCTCCCCGGCCGGGCAGCGCGGAAACTTCGGCCAGACCAACTACGCCGCGGCCAAGGCCGGGATCGCGGCGATGGCCCGCACCTGGGCGATGGAGCTGGCCAAGGCGCAGATCACCGTCAACGCGGTGATCCCGGTCGCGGCGACCGCGATGACGCGCACGATCCCGGTCTTCGCGCCGCATATCGAGGCGCTTGAGAACGAGGGCAAGCCGCTGCCGGACTCGCTGCGCAAGGGCGAGGGCTTCGGAACCGCCGAGGACGTAGCAGGGCTCGTGGTCTACCTCGCCTCGGACGCGTCCGCCGAGGTGACCGGGCAGTGCATCGGCATCGGCGGGGACAAGCTGGCCTTGTGGTCGCACCCGCAGGAGGTGAGCGTCGCCTACGCGGACGGCGGCTGGAGCGCGGAGGCCATCGCGGGCATCTGGCCGGTCTCAGTGGGCCGCGCCCAGCAGACGTACGGCATCCCGGCCCCGCAGCTGTGAACGCGCCGACGAGCACGGAAAGGACGTCATCAGCATGCTGAACCTCGACGACCTGGTCGCCATCGACGTGCACACCCACGCCGAGGTCTCCGACTCCGGTGCGGGCTCGCTCTCCCGCGAACTCGAGGAAGCATCGAGTTCTTACTTCAAAGTCGACGCCGAACACCGCAAGCCCACGCTCGACGAGATCGCGGCGCACTATCGGGAGCGCCGGATGGCCGCCGTGGTATTCACCGTGGACGCCGAGGCGGCGACCGGCACCCCGGCCGTGCCGAACGAGGAGATCGCGGAGGCGGCGCGGCGGCATCCGGACGTGCTGATCCCGTTCGCCTCCATCGATCCGGCGAAGGGACGCGCCGGGGCTCGGCAGGTGCGCCGCCTGGTCGAGGAGCACGGGGTGCGCGGCTTCAAGTTCCACCCGAACGTCCAGGCCTTCTACCCGAACGACCGCAGCGCTTACGTGCTCTACGAGGCGATCGAGGCGGCCGGGGCGATCGCGGTCTTCCACACCGGACAGACCGGGATCGGCGCCGGGGCCCCGGGCGGTGGCGGAATCCGGCTGAAGTATTCGAACCCGATGTTCGTGGACGATGTCGCCGCCGACTTCCCGGACCTGCCGATCATCCTGGCGCACCCGTCCTTCCCCTGGCAGGACGAGGCGCTGGCGGTGGCCACACACAAGCCGCAGGTATACATCGACCTGTCCGGCTGGTCGCCGAAATACTTCCCGCCGCAGCTGGTGCAGTACGCCAACACGCTGCTGAAGGAGAAGGTGCTGTTCGGCACCGATTACCCGCTGCTCAGCCCGGACCGCTGGCTGGCCGACTTCGCCAAGCTGCCGATCAAGGATGAAGTAAGACCGCTGATCCTCAAGCAGAACGCCGCGCGCCTGCTCGGCCTCGCGAAATCCTGATCCTTCCCCCTGTTGCCCGCGCGGATGAGCGAAGGAGCCCATCACCATGCGGAACCAAGGACTCGGCTCCTGGACGGCGCGGCGCGCGCGCAAGACGCCCAGCGCGGTCGCCGTCGTCCACGAGGAGACCCGATACACCTACGCGCAGCTGCACGAGCGGGCCACCCGCCTCGCGCATCACCTGCGCACGCTCGGGATCCGCCGCGGCGACCGGGTCGCGTTCATCGCGCCGAACCATCCGGCCTACCTGGAAACGCTGTTCGCAGCCGGCCAACTCGGCGCGGTGTTCGTGCCGCTCAACACCCGGCTCAGCCAGCGCGAACTCGATCACTGCGTTTCGGACAGCGGCGCCAGCCTGCTGATTCACAGCGCCACGTGCACCTCGGTCGCTCCGGGGCAGGTCCCGACACTCCGACTGACCATACCGATCGACGACGCCTACGAGCAGATCGTCGGCAGCGGCCCGGTCCTGGAACCGATCGACGAGCCGATTTCGCTCGACGACACCTGCCTGATCATGTACACCTCAGGCACCACCGGCCGAGCGAAGGGCGCGCAGCTCACCCACGGCAACATCACCTGGAACAGCATCAATGTTCTGGTAGACACGGATTTCGCGCACGACGAGGTCACGCTGGTGACCGCCCCGCTGTTCCACACCGCGGCGCTCAACATGACCTGCCTGCCGACGCTGCTCAAAGGCGGCACGGTGATCCTGGAGGCAGCGTTCGACCCGGCACGCACGCTGCACCTCGTCGAACGACACGGGGTCACCGTCATGTTCGGCGTCCCCGCGATGTACCAGTCCGTCGCCGCCGACCCCCGTTTCGCGACCGCGGATCTTTCGAGCGTGCGAAGCCTTCTCTGCGGCGGCGCCCCCGTCCCCGAACCCCTCATCCGCACCTACCTTGAACGCGGCCTGTCTTTCATCCAGGGCTATGGCGCCACCGAGGCGTCGCCGGGCGTGCTACTGCTCGACCGCGATCACGCCCTGTCCAAGGCGGGCACCGCGGGAGTGCCGCACTTCTTCACCGACGTCCGCGTCAACACCCTGACTGGAGATCTCGCCGAACCCGGGGAACGCGGCGAGATCGAGGTTCAGGGTCCAAACGTGATGCGCGGCTACTGGGGCGCGCCCGAGGCCACGGCGCAGGCGTTGCACGACGGCTGGCTGCGCACCGGAGACGTGGCCACCGTGGACAGCGACGGCTATGTCAAAGTGGTCGACCGCGTCAAGGACATGATCATCTCGGGCGGCGAGAACGTGTACCCGGCCGAGGTGGAAGAGGTCTTCTACAGCCACGACGCGGTCGCCGAGTGTGCGGTCATCGGCGTTCCGGACGAGCGCTGGGGCGAGGTCGGCCGCGCGATCGTCGTGCTGCGTGAAGGCGTGCCCCAGGACGATACGACGGCCAAGGAGCTGCTGGACCACCTCGTCGGCCGATTGGCCAAGTACAAGATCCCCAAATCAGTGATCTTCACCGACTCGCTGCCGCGTACCGGCGCCGGCAAGGTCCTCAAGGCCAAGCTCCGCGAACTGCACGGCTCGCTTTAAGGACCGCGCGACCACCCGCTTCCACCCGCCCCAGAAAGGCCCCCGCATGCCCCGCATCGCCACCGGACTCGACGAACTTCGCGCCCTGGCCGGCACGGACCTCGGCCACACCGACTGGCTTGAGATCGCCCAGGACCGGGTGGACACCTTCGCCGACGCCACCGACGATCACCAGTGGATACACGTCGATCCGGAACGCGCAGCGACCGGTCCGTTCGGCGGCGCCATCGCGCACGGCTACCTGACCCTCTCGCTGATCATCCCGCTGTTCAACCAGCTACTGGAGATCTCCGGCGTATCGATGAGCCTGAACTACGGACTCGAGCGGGTGCGCTTCCCCAGCCCGGTGCGGGTCGGCGCGAAGATCCGGCTGCGCGGCACGGTGGATTCGGTCGAACCGGTTGCCGGAAACGGCGTGCAGATGCAGCTCACCTTCACGGTTGAGATCGAGGGCGCGTCAAAGCCCGCCTGTGTCGCCCAAGCGGTCTACCGCCACTACGCCTGACTTCCCTCACCATCGCAGCGATAGGAAACGCCCCATGCCCGCCATCAGAACCGAGATAACCCCGCCCTCCGGCGACCTGTTCATCAACGGCGCGTGGACCGAATCCGCCGCGCACCGGGACATACTCGACCCCTCGACCGGCACGGTGATCACCGCGGTCGCCCAGGCCGGGCCGAAGGAAACGGACGCTGCGATCGCCGCCGCGCGCCGCGCCTTCGACGAGGGACCGTGGCGCGCGATGGCTCCGCGCGAGCGTGGCAGGATCCTGCTACGCGCGGCCGAGATCCTGCGCGGGCGGGCCGAGGAGTTCGCCCGGCTCGAATCCCTGAACACCGGCAAGCCGATCACGTTCAGCCGCGTGGTCGACGTGGCCACCACCATCGACCAGATCGAGTACTACGGCGCGCTCGCGGCGGGCATCGAGGGCGCGACGCGGCGTACCGGCGCCCCGGCCTTCGCCTACACGCGCCGGGAGCCGCTCGGCGTGGTCGCGGCGATCACCCCGTTCAACTTCCCGCTGATCCTCTCCTCCATCAAGATCGCCCCGGCGCTCGCGGCCGGCAACACCGTCATCCACAAGCCAGCCGAGGAAACGCCGCTCACAGCCCTCCGCATCGCAGAAGTCTTACAGGAAGCCGGCGTCCCCGACGGCGTGTTCAACGTGCTGCCCGGCGACGGCGAGGTCGGCCAGGCACTGGTCCGCGACCCCCGCGTGGACAAAGTCGCCTTCACCGGCTCCACCGCGATCGGCCGCTCCATCGCCGCCGAAGCGGCGCAGACCCTCAAGCACGTGACGGTCGAACTCGGCGGTAAGAGCGCGAACATAGTCTTCGCGGACGCCGACATCGAGAAGGCGATCGGCACAGCGATCGCAGGATTCGTCTTCAACACCGGCCAGTTCTGCATGGCCGGCACTCGCCTGCTGGTCCAGCGCCCCGTATACGACGACGTACTCGCCGCGCTCTCCGGTGCGATCGGCCACGTCCCGCTCGGCGACCCGTTCGACGAGGCCACGGTGATCGGCCCGATGACCGGCCCGCGCCACCTGGCCAAGGTCCGCGGATTCCTTGACCGCGTGGGCCAGACCAGCGCCAAGCCGATCACCGCGGATCTCCCAGACCTGGCCTCCGACCTGTCCGCAGGCTTCTGGACCGCCCCCACCGTCCTCGCCGACGTGGACCAAGACTCGCCCTTCGTCCAGGAGGAGATCTTCGGCCCGGTGCTCACCGTGCAGCCCTTCGACACCGAGGAAGAGGCAATACGCCTGGCCAACGGCACCGCGTACGGCCTCGCGGCCGGCTTGCAGACCACGAACATCGCCCGCGCGCACCGGGTCGCCGAGCAACTGCGGGCCGGCATCGTGTGGGTCAACGGCTGGGCGCTGCTCGACGCCGCGATGCCGTTCGGTGGCGTCCACCAGTCCGGCTACGGCCGCGAAGGCGGGCCGGAGGGCCTGGACGAGTACCTCCAGACCAAGTCCGTCCTCGTCGCCCTCGACTGACCCAGCCTCCGCCGCGACCCGCGAGCCTCCGTTACCAGCACACGCACCAGCACCAGCCCGGAGGCTCGCGTCGTCGCCCTGCCTCTCCCCTACGCGTCCATCCCATCCAAACCTGAGGCGTCCGGCAGCGGGTCGTAGGAACCGTCGTCGCCACCGCCGTATCCGCCGTCGTCCATACCTGCGGCAGGGCCTGAGGAGTCGCTCATACCCGGATCGAAGTCGCCGGGCAGGTCGGAACCGTCGCCACCCAGGCCGAAGGGGGCCATCCCAGGGTCGTCGAAGATGCCGCCGTCACCGCCGTCCAGGCCACCCAGGTCTAGGTCGCCGCCCTCCAACAGACCGCCAGCGTCGCCTTCCCCCAACGCCGTGCCACCTGCCTCGTGCTCGCCCCCACCCGCCTGGTGCTGCCCACCACCTGCCGCCTCGTGATGCTGCTGACCCCCCGCCGCCTCGTGATGCTGCCCACCACCCCCCGCTGCCTGGTGCTCGCCCCCACCCGCTTGGTGCTCACCACCCGCGTGATGCTGGCCACCCTCTCCCGCCTCGTGATGCTGCCCGCCACTCGCCGCCGCGTGCCCGGCCTCACCGCCATGGGACCCCGGAACTGCTTGCTCGAAGCCGCCCGCAGCGCCGTCCAGTAGCCCACCCAGCCCCGGAACACCCTCGCCGCCGTCACCGCCCTCGCCGCCCAATGGGTCACCGAAGGGGTCATCAAGTCCCTGCCCACCATCGCCCAGCGGGTCGCCGAACGTATCGTCCATGCCTAGATCGTCACCGCCGCCGTCGCCCAGCGGGTCGTCGAGTCCCAAGCCACCGTCCAGCGCCGATCCGGCCTGGTCCGCGAGCTCGTCCATTGTCAGTTCCCTTCCTTAACTGGCGGCAGCCGACAGCACGTCCGACGCCGTGGTGGCCTTCTCCACAGCAGTCAGCCCCTGATCG
>NZ_DASRBQ010000097.1:0-89960 GCF_035653575.1 Actinocrinis sp. | reverse complement strand
GCACCGGGTCATCGGGCCGCAGGGCATCGATTCCTTCGGCCTGCTCTGGCTAGGCCCCGCAGGCGTCGGCGCGAGCCTGATCCTGGACGGCGTGCTGCGGCGCGGCGCTTCCGGCGGCGCCGGCGAGCTGGGTTTCCTCGCTGTTCCCGGCGCCGGTCCGCAGATCAGCCCGACCGACTGCACCGGCGGCCTGTACGACCTGGTCAGTCCGGCGGCGGTGGCGAGGCTCGCCGAGTCGCACGGCCTCGTCGGCGCCGGCAGCGCCAGTGGCGCCAGCGGCGTCGGCGGTCCGGACGAGGTTGAGGCAGTTTCGTGCGCTGAGTCCGTCACCGGCGGTGCGTCGACCGCCGCGCCGTCGACCGCCGAGCCGTCTCGCACCGACCAGTCCGCCGCCGACGCGTACTACAGCGTGGCCCCAGCGCACTTCGAGCACGCCGGCTTCCGCACCGAGCTGGCCGCCCGCATCGCGCTCGGCGCCGCCGCCTTCGCACTCGTCGTGGACCCGGGCGTGGTCGTGCTCACGGGCGACCTCGGCCGCTCCGGAGGCACGCTGCTGGCGAGCGCGGTCGAGGAGCGGATGGCCGCGGTATGCCCCGTACAGACCCGCATTCGGACGACGGCGGTGCCCGGCAATCCGATTCTCACCGGTGCCGTGGCCACCGCCCTCGACCGCGCTCGCGCCGCGCTGTGGCCCTGACAGCCAGCCTCGTCAGGCAGCCACATCCAGGCACCACATCCACGCAGCCACATCCAGGCAGCCCTGCCCAGGCGATCAGGCCCGATAGTCATGTCAGCAGTCTGGTGATCTCCCGCCGCAGAATACCCAGCCCGTCCTTGCTGAAGACGGATTCGGCATGGAACTGCACGCCGCCGTACCCCGGGCCGCGCATCGCGACGATTTCCCGCGAGCCCGGCAGCGTCGCGATCTCCAGCCCAGGCACCACTGCCTCGGGAGCCAGCGCGGCGAAGGAGTTGTAGAACCCGACCAGCTCGCGCCGGCCGAACAGATCCACCTCCACCTGCGTGCCCTGATTCGGTTCGGGCCGCCGGATCAGCCTGAAGCCCATCGCGGTGCACAGCAGCTGGTGGCCGAGGCACACGCCGAGCACCGGCTGTTCGCGCGCGAACAGCCGCTGAATCAGTACTCTGCCGACGCGCACCTTCGGCAGCGCGAAGTCGCTCGGATCGCCGGGGCCCGGGCCGAGGATGACGAGGTCGAAGCCGTCCAGGCCATCGCGCTCCTCGTATCCGGCGGTGCCGTCGACGGCTGCGAACGGCGTGCGGGTCACGGTCAACCCGAGCGCGCGCAGCTGCACGGCGAGCATCGAGGTGAAAGCGTCTTCGTTGTCGACAATCAGCACACTGCGACCGAGCAGCTTCGGGACCACGAACGCGTCCGGCGCGTGCTCCTGCAACCAGAACGGCGCCAGCACGTCGTTACGCGCGGCCAGCGTCGCCAGAACCAGCGGGTCATCAGCCCACTGCCGCAGACCGTCGTTCTCGTCGCCGGATCGTGTACGCGCACTCGTGTCCTGCGTTGGCCCGTCCTCGATGTGGTCGCCGGCCCGCGCGCCGACGCCGAACGCCCGCAGCACGCCCGCCGCCTTCGCCCGCGTCTCACACACCTCCTCGTACGGATCCGAGCCGCGCACCAGCGTCGCGCCGACCGGGATGCGCACCGAGCCGTCCGCGGGATCCAGATAAGCCACGCGCAGCAGCAGCGAAGCGTCCATCGACTGCCGACCGCGCTCGTCGACGCCGATCAGCGCCGCCACTCCGCCGTAGTAGCCGCGGCCTCCCGTCTCATGGCGCTGAATCACCCGGAAGGCGTTGCGGATGGGCGAGCCGGTGGCCGTCGGGGCGAACATCGTCTCGCGCAACACCTGGCGCACGTCCATCTCCGTACGTGCCCTGATGTAGTACTCGGTGTGCGCGAGATTGCGCATCTCCTTGAGGAACGGGCCGGTCACCCGGCCGTGCCCGCCGACCTGCGCGAGCATCTTCAGTTCCTCGTCGACGACCATCGCCAGCTCGTCGCGCTCCTTGGGATCGGCGAGGAAGCCGAGCACCTGCTGCGCGCTCGCCTCGGCCGGCGGCATGCGCAGCGTTCCGCTGATCGGGTTCATCACGGCGACGCCGTCGTGCACCGAGACGTGCCGCTCGGGTGTCGCGCCGACCATGACCAGGTCCCCGGTGTGCACCAGGAAGGTCCAGTAAGCCCCGCGTTCCTGCGTCAGCAGTTGGCGGAACGCGCCCAGCGCGGTCGCCGTCACGTCGTCGCAGTACCCGACGAAGGAGCGCCGCAGCACGAAGTTCGCGCCCTCGCCCCGCCCGATCTCCTCCTCCAGCACCGCCTTGACCTGGAGCGCGTACGCATCGTCGCAGACATCGAAGTCGCCGTCTCTGATCCGCGGCGGTGCCACCTCGGGAAGCTCCTCGGCCGCGAGCTCCGTGCGTTCGCGTACCAGCAGCGTCAGCAGCGGCGCCCCGTCGTCATGGCAGGCGTCGCCGCGCTCCCGCAACTGTCGATAGGGGACCAGCGCCAACTGCTGCGCGTCGGGCAGGTCGGCGAGCCGAGCGACGCTCGTCACCTTTCCGCGCAGCAGTTCGACCCGTTCGCGGCCCTCGCGGCGCAGCAGGGCGAACGGGGGAGTCAGATCGATCAGGGCGATGTCGTCCATGACCTCCGGCCTTTCGGTTAAGACCGGCGGCCGCTCAGTCGGACCGGGACGCCCGCTGGAAACAGCGAACCGGCCGCCTGATCGGCGGCCGGTTCGCGAGTCTTGGGAAGCGCGAGTCCTAGAAGTCCGCCGGAGAGGCGGACCACCACTGGTTGGATCGGTGTAGGACCCTGCGCGTCATGGCCATGACTGTAGCAGGGCTCACCCTCCCCGGGCAGTGCTCGTTGCCCATTCGGCCGAGCCTCGCCTACGACCTGCGCGGCAGCAGGAACGAGGTGGACACGATCACCACGGCGAGCGCGGCGCAGATCGCCGCGGCCACCGTCATCGCGGTGACGTAGGAGTGCATCGACGGCGCGGCGCCCAGAACGCTGAAGAACACGGTGCCCAGCACCGTCACGCCGGTCGCGTTGCCGAACTGCTGGACCGTGGTGAGCGCCCCGGCGGCCATGCCGGCCTGCGGCGCCGGTATGCGCAGCAGCACCGCGCCGATGATCGATGGCAGCGCGAGTCCGTTGCCGAACCCGACCACGATCATGCCGGGTATCAGCCATGCAGCCGACGTGTGGTCGCCGCGTACGGCGAGCGTCGCGACCGTCAGCAGCAGTCCGGTCAGGCTCACCGCCGCGCCTATCGTCACCACGCGGTGGCCGAAGCGGCGCGCGAGCCACGAGCTGACGGCGAACGAAACCCCGAGCGGCGTGAAGGCGAGACCCGCGCGCAGCGGGCTCAGGCCGAGTCCGTTCTGCAGCAGCAGCGTCAGGCAGAGCATGAATCCGGCGAAGAACGTCAGGTACAGGCCCGCGATGACCATGCCCGCGGCGAAGACGCGCTCTTTGAGCAGCTCCACGTTCAGCACCGGCGCGCCGCCGCGGCGCCCGAGCCGCGCCTCGTACCAGAGCACCGAGGCGGCCACGGGTATCGCCGCGCCCATCGAGATCCACGTCCACAGCGGCCAGTGCTCCGGCCGTCCCAGCGAGATCGGCACCAGGATGAGCGCGAGCGCCGTGCTGATCCCGATCGCGCCGACCGGGTCCAGCCTCGTCTCGCCGCGCCGCTGGTGCCCCGGCAGCCAGCGCGCCGCCAGTGCCGCCGCGGCCAGGCCGATCGGGACGTTGATGTAGAAGATCGTGCGCCAGCCCCAGCCGAAGAGGTTCGCGTCGAGCAGCACTCCGCCGAGCACCTGCCCGGCCACCGCGCCGACACCGATGACCCCGCCGAACGCGGCCATTGCCCGGGCCCGCTCGTGCGGCGGGAACATCACGTTGATCAGCGCCAGCACCTGCGGCACCATCGCGGCGGCCGTCGCGCCCTGCAGGATCCGCGCGGCCACCAGCAGCGCCGGGCTCCCGGCCAGTCCGCACAGCAGCGAGGCGGCGGTGAAGGCCATCATGCCGATGAGGAACAGCCGCCGGTGCCCGAACAGGTCGCCCAGGCGGCCGCCGGTGATCAGTCCGCTGGCGTAGGCGAAGCCGTAGCCGCCGACCACCAGCTCGATCCCGGACTCGGTCGCGCCCAAGTCGTGCTGCAGGGAGGGCGCGGCGACGTTGACCACGAAGTAGTCGAACATCGCCATGAACATGGCCGAGAGCAGGACGGGTAACGCTTTCCAGCGCCCCGGATCGGGTTCGAGCGGCTTGAGCGCGTCGATCGGACGCGCCGGGGCGCTCGAGGACTTCGCGACGCCCGACGGCTCGGCGACGCCGGAACGTTCGGTGACCAAAGACATGCTTACCCCTCCAGCAAGCACACTGCGAAGTCCGCGACCTGGGTAGCCGGCGACCCCGCAATGTTCGATGAACTTCGAACAAGTCTCGATCGTACGAGACTCATCGAACTACTGCAAGCGGGTTTCGCACGCCCTCGTAAGATCCCCGGTAATAGTCAACACCAAGGGACCGACAATGACTTCCCAGAGCTTCCCGACCGGTGTCCCCGCATATGTCCCGGCCCCGGAGCGGTATGACGGTATGCAGTACCGGCGCAGTGGACGCAGCGGCCTGAAGCTGCCCGCGATCTCGCTCGGGCTGTGGCACAACTTCGGCGACACCAAGCCGCGCGAGACCCAGCAGGCTGTGCTGCGCCGCGCCTTCGACCTCGGCGTCACCCATTTCGACCTGGCGAACAACTACGGCTCGCCGTACGGCTCGGCCGAGGCCAACTTCGGCGCCCTGTACGCCCAGGACTTCCGGCCGTACCGCGACGAGCTGGTCATCTCGACCAAGGCCGGCTACGACATGTGGCCCGGCCCCTACGGCGACTTCGGCTCGCGCAAATACCTGCTCGCCTCGCTGGACCAGTCCCTCAAGCGCATGGGCCTGGACTACGTCGACGTCTTCTACCACCACCGCCCCGACCCCGAGACGCCGCTCGAAGAGACCATGAGCGCGCTGGACCAGGCGGTACGCTCCGGAAAGGCCCTCTACGCCGCGATCTCCAACTACGACCCCGAGCGCACCCGCCAGGCCGCCGCGATCCTGCGCGACCTCGGCACGCCGTTGCTGATCCACCAGCCGCCGTATTCCATGCTGCGCCGCGGCGCCGTCGAGAACGGCCTGCTCGACGTGCTGGAAGAGGTCGGCGCGGGTTGCATCTGCTTCTCCCCGCTCGCCCAGGGCATCCTGACCGACCGGTACTTGGGCGGCGTCCCGGAGGGTTCGCGCGCCTCGGTCGGCCACTTCCTGCGCCCCGACGCTCTGACTGACGGTGTGATGGACCAGGTCAAGCGACTGAACGAACTCGCGGCCGGGCGCGGCCAGACTCTCGCACAGCTCGCCCTCGCCTGGGTGCTGCGCGATGCCCGAATGACCTCCGCGATCATCGGAGCTTCGTCAGTTACACAGCTGGAAACCAACGTCGCCGCCCTTAGCGCCCCCGCACTGACCCAGGACGAACTGGAGCAAATCGACCGCATCCTCACCGGCGATCCATCTCGCTAACCGAAACACCGCACGCCGTCCGATTAGCCGTCCCGTAGCCTTGAGGGGTGGATACGAACCGCACCGCGAACGCAGCCGCCGAAAGCTGGCGCGCCCTCCCGGCCAAGCAGCAGCCCCAGTGGCCGGACCCGGCCGCCGTACAGTCCGCCGCCGCCGAGCTGCGCTCGTATCCGCCCCTCGTCTTCGCCGGCGAATGCGACCTGCTCAAGGACCGCCTCGCCCAGGTCGCCCGCGGCGAGGCCTTCGTGCTGCAGGGCGGCGACTGCGCCGAGACCTTCGCCGGCGTGACCGCCGACGCCATCCGCAACAAGCTTAAGACGCTACTGCAGATGGCCGCGGTGCTCACCTACGCCGGCTCGGTCCCCGTGGTCAAGATCGGCCGCATCGCCGGCCAGTACGGCAAGCCGCGCTCTAAGGACACTGAGACCCGCGACGGGGTGACGCTGCCGGCCTACCGCGGCGACTCGGTCAACGGCTTCGACTTCACCGCCGAGTCCCGCGTTCCCGACCCGTGGCGCATGGTCCGCATGTACCACTCCTCCGCCGCGACGCTGAACCTCGTGCGCGCGTTCACCACCGGCGGGTACGCGGACCTGCACCAGGTGCACGCCTGGAACCGCGACTTCGTGGCCTCGTCCCCGTCCGGCAAACGCTACGAGCTGCTGGCGGCCGAGATCCAGCGCGCCCTCGACTTCATGCGCGCCTGCGGCGTCGACCCGGAGGAGACCCGCACCGTCGAGTTCTTCTCCTCGCACGAGGGCCTGCTGCTCGAATACGAAGCCGCACTCACCCGCACCGACTCGCGCACCGGCACGCTGTACAACACCTCCGGACACTTCGTCTGGATCGGCGAACGCACCCGTGATCTCGACGGCGCGCACGTGGAGTACTTCTCCACGATCCGCAACCCGATCGGAATCAAGCTCGGCCCGACCACGACGCCGGACGACGCCCTCACCTACCTGCGCCGGCTCAACCCGGACCGCGACCCCGGCCGGCTGAGCTTCATCATCCGCATGGGCGCCGGCGTGATCCGGGACAAGCTGCCCGCTCTGGTGGAGAAGGTCACCGCCGAGGGCCACCAGGTCGCCTGGATCTGCGACCCGATGCACGGCAACACCTTCGAGGCGCCAAGCGGCCACAAGACCCGCCGCTTCGACGACGTGCTCGACGAGGTCAAGGGCTTCTTCGAGGTGCACAGGTCGCTTGGCACCCACCCCGGCGGCATCCACGTGGAGCTGACCGGCGACGACGTGACCGAGTGCGTCGGCGGCGGCGACGAGATCGCGTTCGACGACCTGGCCACCAGGTACGAGTCGGCCTGCGACCCGCGCCTGAACCGGTCTCAGTCCCTTGATCTGGCCTTCCTGGTCGCCGAGATGTACCGGAGCGTCGCGTGACCGAACTCTCCGGCATAGCCGGCCGGCAGCCGGTGGTCGATCTTCGCAGCGACACCGTCACCAAACCCACCCCCGCCATGCGCGCCGCCATCCTCGACGCCGAGGTCGGCGACGACGTCTACGGTGAGGACCCGACCGTCGCAGCCCTCGAAGCCAAGGTCGCCGACCTGTTCGGCTTCGAGGCCGCGCTGTTCGTGCCCACCGGCGTCATGGCCAACCACATCGCGCTGCGCACGCTGCTGCGTCCGGGCTCGGAGCTGATCGCCGACGCGGACGCGCACATCCTCGCGCACGAGGACGCGGGCCTCGCCTGGCACGGCGGCATCCAGACCCGTACCACGCTCACCCCGGAAGGCCTGCTCTCTCCGGACGACGTCAGCAGGCTGATCCGTCCGCACTCGCCGCACACCCTCGGCACCACCGCGGTCGAACTGGAGAACACCCACAACCGCGGCGGCGGTTCCGTCTACTCGATCGAGCACCTGCGGGCCATCCGGGAGATCGCGGACGCGCACCGTATCTCAGTGCACATCGACGGCGCGCGTATCTGGAACGCTCATGTGGCGACCGGAACGCCGCTGCGCGAGTACGGAGCGGTCGCCGACACGATCTCGGTGTGCCTGTCCAAGGGCCTGGGTGCCCCGGTCGGCTCCGTCGCCCTGCTCGCGCCGGAGCGACGCGCCGAGGCGGTACTGATGCGCCATCGCCTCGGCGGCGGCTGGCGTCAGGCCGGTATCCTCGCCGCCGCGGGCATATACGCCCTCGATCATCACATCGCGCGCCTCGCCGAGGACCATGCGAACGCCCGGCTCCTCGCGGCGAGCCTGCAAAGCGCGGGCTTGTCCGCCCGCGCCCCGCAGACCAACATCGTGCTCGTAGACGTCCCCGACGCCCCGGCTGTCGCCGCCCGCGCCGCCGAGCAGAATGTGCGGGTGTCGGCATTCGGGCCCGCGTTGCTGCGATTGGTGACGCACTTGGACGTCACGGAGAAGGACTGTCTGCTCGCCGCCGAGGTGCTCGCTCGGGTCGCGTAGGCTTTCCCGAATCCGACAGGCCGTCATTTCCCAGATCCCCCAGCCCAGATGGTCCCGTACCGTCCGGGTTGGGGGTTTCGTGCTGTTGATAGAGCCCTGCGATGCGGATACCGTCGCCCTGCAACGATTCCGGCTAGCAGGCGCTTTGTCAGGGGGATGACCTTATGGGGCTTTTCGACAAGCTCTTCAACGACGACGAGAAAGAGAAGCAGGAGGCGGCCCGGCGTAAGGCGGCTGAGAAGTACGCCGAGGAGCACAACAACTCGCACGCTGAAGAGCACGACCACGCCCCGGCGAAGAAGACCGCGACGAAGAGCGCCGCGAAGGCGGCCGAGAAGCCTGTCGCGAAGAAGGCGCCCGCGAAGACGGTGCCCGCGAAGAAGACCGCCACCGTGCCGCGCCAGGTCGCCCCGCACCTCCATACTGCCGAGGCCCCGAACCACACGCACGCCGCCTCCTCGGCCGCCGCGGCGACCGCCGCGCACGACCAGGCGATGACGCTGCACATCCTCTCGCACATCCCGGACCACTCGCCGCGCGAGGACGACCCGCACTACCACCTGTTCGAGCAGGCCAAGGCGCGGCTCAAGCGCCAGAAGCTGTGGAAGTGCATCATCAACGACGACCTCTGCGACGGCGAGCCCGAGCTGCACCACAGCTACATCGAGTTCTCCCAGATCAACCAGGTGGACCCGAAGAAGATCGAGGAGGCGCTCGGCCTGCACTTCGACAACGACGAGGACTTCCAGGTCTGGGCCGAGTCGCCCGGCAACCTCGAAGTGCTCTGCGTCGCCCACCACCGCGCGCACTACGGCATCCACATGATCCCCGGCCCGCTCTGGGAGGCCGTGCGCTTCCACAAGAAGGGCACCGAGGCCGCCGCCGAGTTCCTCCCGGCCTCCGAAGCCAACTAGCTCAATAAGAATCGACGCGCATCGAGCGGTGTCCGGCCAAAGCCGGGCACCGCTCGTCAGTCGGCGACGATGCAGCTCTCCCCGGTGACGAGTGAGCCCTCGTATACCTCGATTTTCCCGCTGATCAGGCTGAGGCACTCGTGCAGCTGGGCGATCTGGTCGATGACGCGTTCCCGGTGCTCGCGCATGATGGCGAGCCGCGCCTGTTCGTTACCAGGACCCTGACGCACGAGCTCGGCGTACTGCCGGATGGCAGGCAGCGGCATTCCCGACGCGCGCAGCTTGATGCAGACCGCGAGCCAATCGATGTCGTACTCGCTGTAGACGCGTCGGCCGCCGGCCCCACGTCGCACCGGATCGGCCAGCACGCCTTCGCGCTCGTAAAACCGCAGCGCGTGCACGCTCAGCCCGGTCCGCTCCGCTACCTGCCCGATGCTCAGCCCCGTGCCAGCCGCCGCGCCCGCCGCATCTACGCCCATTCCGCTGCCCATCCGTCCCGCCACCTCCGCCGATCCTGCCCTCACCTGCGCCCTTGACCTAGAGTCGACTCTAGCTCATAGCATCCCGAGCATGATCCATCCGGTTCCCGGAAGCGGGATCCGCACGAGAGCACGGGGTTGTCACCTATGAGCATCTGGTTCATCACCGGCGCGTCCCGCGGCATCGGCGCGGCGATCGTCAGCGAAGCACTGAGCCGCGGCCACCGAGTCGCCGCCACCGCACGCGACGTCGAGGCGATACGCCGCGCCTTCCCTGAGGCGGAGGCGGACGGAAGCCTGCTGCCCCTGAGCGTCGATGTGACCGACGAGCAGAGCCTCACTAACGCCGTCGATGCGACGGTCGAGCGCTTCGGCCGCATCGACATCCTGGTCAACAACGCGGGCCGAGGTCTGCTCTCGGCGGTCGAGGAGGCGTCCGACAAGGCGGCGCGCGCGGTCTTCGACGTCAACGTCTTCGGAGTTCTCAACACGCTGCGAGCGGCGCTCCCGGTCCTACGCAAGCAGCGCAGCGGCCACGTCTTCAACATCAGCTCGGTCGGCGGCTTCACCATCGCGCCCGGCTGGGGCCTGTACGGTGCGACCAAGTTCGCCCTCGAAGGCATGTCGGAGGCCCTATACACCGAGCTCAAGCCGCTGGGCGTGCACGTGACGATCGTCGAGCCCGGAGGCTTCCGCACGGACTTCCTCGACGACTCGAGCCTGCACACCGAGCAGCCCACGATCGACGACTATCACCAGACCGCCGGCGCCACCCGCAACCACGTCGCGGCCGCGAACCACGCCCAGCGCGGCGACCCCGCCAAGCTCGCCGCGATCCTCGCCGACCTCGCCCAGGACGACGACCCGCCGCTGCGCATCCAGCTCGGCTCCGACTCGGTCCAGCGCGTCGAGGCCAAGCTGAACTTCATGCGCGCGGAACTGGAGCGTCTACGCACCCTGTCAGAGTCCACAGACCACGACGACGTCGCCGCGTCAGCCGCTTGAGACTCTGCCAACCACTCTGTCGCTCGCTCGTCACCGCCTGATGCAACAGTTCGCCGTGGGCGGCCCAGTGTCCGTTCGACGCTGGGTCGCCCAAAGCCGACTTGGTAACGGCTACGGCTGCCCACCCTCCCGCCTCCGTTCCGCTTCGCTCCACGGACTCAGGGCGCTGCCGCGCACGCGCTTCGCGCTGAACGCTGCGCGATCTCAGGGCTCCGCTTCGCTCCGCCTCACGCCTGCGGCTGGCCTGGTAACGCCTACGGCTACCCGCCCGCCCCTCCCACCCCAGACGCTCCGCGCCCTCGCTGACGCTCGGCCGCTCCGCTCGCAGAATGCGGCGCGTCGATTGTCCGCCCACCGTTCGCCCGTAACCTGGCTGATCAGCGTCTTCGCTTGTCCGTATGCTTCGGGTGGCCTGTGCCGGCCTGGGTGATCCACAACGTCTTCCGGTCGTCGTCGATCGCGTACCAGATGCGACCACCACCGGAGACTTCGTACTGCCACTGCTCGAGTTCGGCGCTGTCGACTTTGACGGTCTTCAGATCAAACTTGAGACGATGCTGGCGCGACAGGTCGTCTCGACTGCGCGGCGCCGCGGTAATGGCGACCCAGGCGCGATCAAGGTTTTCGGGAACCTGTGCTAATAGCTCGGACCACCCGACTGCAGCCTGTCGGTCAACCAGACGTACGATCCAGCCGGTCGGTCGCCGGGCCTCGTCGCCCTTCCCTAATTTCTCAGCCAAGACCTGCACCGCCGGGTCGCGGAACGTCAGTGGCGTCCTCGGTGGTGAACGGGCCCCTGAGCCGCCGAGCGAGCTCCGGATCCGAGTACACCTCCGCCGTGGACTTCCACTCGCGAAGTGCGCGCGCGAATGGCAGGAGCAGACCTGTCTCCGCGCCTGCCAGCAGGTGGTCGAGCAGTTCGGATACACATTCGAATCGGGCTTCTACCGGAAGCCACACGAGCCACGGCAACTCTTCGGCGAAGACCTCCTCGGCCAGTCGCCGATTGGTGCGTGCAATCAGTGCCAGCGACTTCGCCGCGAGGCTCAGCCCGTCCGCCATCGCCTGGAAACGCTCCGACCGCATAAGGACGAGGTTCTCGGCGTCGCGGCGCTCAAGGATGACGTCAGCATCATCCAGAGCGGGAAACACACTCGTCTGTTTGTTGATCAGGGTCGAGAAGGGAAATGTCCGAGTCGTCACGGACTCATGCTAGCATGACTTCGAAGGTAGTTCAGTTATCGATTGGCGCCAGTACGGTCTAAGGTCTGGTTCGCTCGCCAGCACCGGACGGGAGAGGCGAGGAATATTGCTTCCGCTAGGCGAGCGCTCAGGGAACCATGGCTCCGTGGACCCCGCGTCGACTCGGCGATCTAACCTCGTGTATCTCGCTCATGTTGCTGAGGTGCACCGAAGCGGACGACTTCCAACACGCCGTTGGGCGGAGCGTTTCTTGCCAACCATGTGCGCCGAGGTTGGGACGCAGTGGACTGGACGCCTCGACGTCAGCTGGCTGCTGCTCGAGCTGAACAAGGTCAAGGCTCAGCCCTGCGAATACATCGCGGAGAGCTACGAGCGCTGGCGTCTGTTAGGCCTTCCGATCTCGGTAGCGTTGACGGCAGGTATGACGCCCACGCCCGGGTCCCGGAAGATTCTCGGGCGACGCCCGAGTTTGCCGTGACGCTTCCGGCCTGCGCGGTTCGGACCCGTAGGCGCTTACCAAGCCAGCCAGGCGTTGGAGGAGCGGAGCCGATATGGATGAGCCTTCCGCGGAGCACCGTGAGGCGATTGACTCGCTGCGGTCGTTTGCTGCGGCCAGCAGCGAGCTGGTGTTGCGTAGCGCCGAGGGAGCTGAGACGAGCTTTCCTCAGCCGCTTCTGCGCTTGTTGTTGGCCGCGGCAGACGATGTGGCTGCCGGCCGAGCAGTGTTGGCCGCTGCTGCTGAAGTGGAGTTGACGCCCAATGAGGTGGGTGAGCTGTTGGGGTTGTCCCGACCGTTCGTGTCCAGACTGCTGGACGAGGGGGAGATCCCTTCCGAGCAGCTTCCCGACAGCAGTCACAGGCGCGTGAAGCCTTCCGATGTGTCGGCCTTCCAAGAACGGCGCGAGCGCAGATCCGAGGGTCGGCGACGGATCGCCGACATCGCCGTGACTGTCGGTTTACCGTACTGACTGCGAATAGCGCGGCATGATTTTTCTTGCTGAGACGCCTGTCGAGATTCGAAGCGACGATCCGGCGTGTAACGACAATCACCCAGGGCGAGCGGGCTCAGCAGTGGAGCGGCCGAGCGTCAGCGAGGGCGCGGAGCGTCTGGGGTGGGAGGGCGGGCAGCCGTAGGCGTTACCAGGCCAGCCGCAGGCGTTGTGGCGGAGCGAAGCGGAGCCTCAGGCAGCGCAGCGTTCAGCGCGAAGCGCGTGCGCGGCAGCGCCCGGAGTCCGTGGAGCGAAGCGGAACGGGGGCGGGAGGGTGGGCAGCCGTAGGCGTTACCAAGTCGGCTGCAGGCGTGAGGCGGACCGCAGCGGAGGCCTGAGCAGCGCAGTGGTCCCGGCTCTGTGGGGAGCCGGGACCGGGGGCGGGACGAGTCAGGGGCTGAGGGCTTGAGCCTGCGCCCTAGCTCAGTGCATCTCTACGTCCGTGCGGGGGAAGCGCGGCAGCAGGAAACCGAGCGGCAGGCAGAGCACCACGGCGATGCTCGCGAACCACAGCGTGCTCGAGGTGGCGCTGACGGACGTGTGGCCCGCGCTGAGCGAGTTGAAGTACAGCGTGCCGAACAGCGCCACGCCCAGTGAGCTGGCCAGCTGCTGGACCGCGTTGAGGACACCGCCGGCCGTGCCGGTCTCCGCGTCGTCGACCGCTGAGATGACCGTCGTGAAGTAGCAGGCGATCAGCAGGCCCATGCCGACTCCGCAGACCGCGTAGGACGGGGTGAGGTCCCACGTCGTGAGGCTCGTGCCTGCTTCCTTGACCGTCCATGCGACTGCTGCGATGCCCACCGCCATCGTCACCACGCCCGCGTGCAGGACCTTGCGGCCGAACTTCGGCGCCAGGACCGCCGCCGCCAGGCCCGTGCCGACCGCCGCGCCGAGGGAGAAGGGGAGACCGGTGAGGCCCGCGTGCAGGGACGTGTAGCCGAGCGCGAGCTGGATGTGCAGCATCAGCACCAGGAACAGCGCTCCCATGCCCGCGAAGAAGAACACTGCCAGGACCAGGCCGCCCGTGAACGCCCGCTTGGTGAACAGCGACGGCGTCACCAGCGGAGTGCGGCCCTGGCGCTGGCGGGCGCGCTGCTGGAGCCAGAACGCCGCGAAGACCGGGACCGCCGCCGCCATCATCACGAACATGTACGCGGGCCAGCCCTTGTCGCGGCCCTGGATCAGCGGGTAGACCAGCAGCAGCATCGCGATACCGGACAGCAGCATCCCGGCGACATCCAGGGTTGGCGCATCGGGGCCGTGCGGCTTGTCGCGAGGGATCACCCGCCACGCGCAGCCGAGGGACAGCAATCCGACCGGCACGTTGACCCAGAAGATGGAGCGCCACTCGGAGCCGAACAGGTTCGCCTGCACCAGCGCGCCGCCGACGATCGGGCCGAGGGTGGCTGCCAGGCCCATGACCGGGCCGAAGATGCTCATTGCCGCGCCGGCCTGGGCCGGCGGGAACACCGAGCGGATGATCGAGAGGCCCTGCGGCAGCATCACCGCCGCGGAGAGGCCCTGAAGCGCGCGGGCCGCGATCAGCAGCTGCGGGTCCGTGGCCGCCGAGCTGAGCGCGGAGAACGCCGTGAACGCGCCGATGCCGAGCAGGAACATGCGGCGGCGTCCGTACAGGTCGCCGAGCCGGCCGCCGGTGATCAGCGCGACCGCCATCGCGAGGGTGTAGCCGGCGATGACCCACTGCAGCTGGCTGCCCGAGGCGTGCAGGTCGCGGGCGATGGCGGGCGCGCCGACGTTGACGATGGTCGAGTCCAGCAGGTCCATGATGTCCGCGCCGAGCACGGTGAGCAGCACGAGCCACTGGAGTCTGCTCGGTTTGAAGTCGGGCGGCGCGCCGGGCTCACCCGGCTGGTCGGCGGTGTTCTCGGTGGATTGATCGACGGTGGCGGGCATGGTTTCCTCCCCGTGACGAACGGTGTTTGCATCTTATGAACACCGTTCTAGAGCGGAACACTGTTCGTGTCAAGTACGCCGTTCGTAGATTGCGTACAGTGTTCGTCCAGGCGTAGGGTGAGAGCGAATGCCGGGCCCGGAGGGTCCTGGAGAAGTCGCCCTGGGAAGACAGGAGCTCGGATGACCGTGGCGCGAGCGCGTGACAGCCGGTCCTCGGCGGACGTACCGACGCCGCCGTGGGCTCCCCAGCCGCGCGGCGGTCGGGCCGGGCGTTCCGCGGACAAGCCGCAGCTCAGCCGCGAGGCGATCGTCGAGGCCGCGGTCCGGATCATCGACGCCGAGGGCGTCGACGCGCTCTCGATGCGCCGCGTGGCCCAGGAGTTCGGCACCGGCGCCGCGTCCCTCTACGCCTACGTCGCCAACAAGGACGAGTTGATGGAACTGCTCGTCGACTGGGTGATGGGCCAGGTCGTGGACCGCTGGGACGGCCCCGAGCCGACCGCGCAGAACTGGCGGGACCTGGTCAAGCAGAGCGTGCGGCTCTCCCGCGACGTCCTGGTCGAGCACCGCGACCTGGCCAAGGTCTTCATCGGGCGGGTCCCGTTCGGCCAGAACGGACTGCACGCGGTGGAGCTGCAGCTCTCGATCCTGCGGGCCGGAGGGCTGCCCGACAACATCGCCGCCTACGCCGGCGACCTGCTCGGCCGCTACCTGGTCGCCGAGGCGATCGAGGAGCACATGTGGCGCTCCCGCTTCCCGGACGTCAGCAGCTCGGAGCTGAGCGAGGCGATGGGCGGGATCCGCGACTACCTGCAGTCCCTGCCCGTCGAGCACTTCCCGAACCTGGTGGAGCTCGCCGGACCGATGATGTACCAGGAGAACGAAGGGCTCGACCGCTTCGAGCTCGGTCTCGAGGTCATCATGCGCGGGCTGGAGTCTTTTGTGGATAGCAAGGATTCGCCTGACAACGTGCGTTAACCAGGGCGATTGCGGTTACCGCCGAGTCGCGCGGTCCTAGTGCGGTACAGAGCATGCCTGTGGATCTGGGACGATAGACGTCATGGGTCTGAGTGGCATCGACGCGCGCCGGCCGCGCGGCGAGGGTCCCGCGGACGATTCGGGGCGGATCCCTCCAGGGCAGCGCGCGCAGGCCAGCTGGCCGGTGCTGCATTACGGGCCGGTGCCCCGGTTCAAGCCGGAGCGCTGGGACTTTCAGGTGTACGGCGCGACCGCCGACGGGTCGAAGCGGGCGTGGGATTACGCGGCGTTCCAGGAGCTGCCGACCGACCGCGTCGAAGCCGACTTGCACTGCGTCACCAAGTTCACCTTGCTCGACAACGTGTGGTCCGGGGTGCTTGCCAGGACGCTGATCGAACTCGCCCCGCCCGCGCCGGATGCGACGCACGCGATGGTGTGGGCAGAGTATGGGTACTCAGCCAACCTGCGCATCGACGATCTGCTGCGCGACACCAGCATCCTGGCAACGCACCGCAACGGCGAGGAGCTGACGCCCGAGCACGGCTTCCCGCTGCGCCTGGTCGTGCCGCATCTGTACGCGTGGAAGGGCCCGAAGTGGGTCCGCGCCATCGAGTACCTCGTCGCCGACCGGCGCGGGTTCTGGGAGGAGCGCGGCTACCACAACGTCGGGGACCCCTGGCAGGAGCAGCGGTACTCCTACCAGGAGGACTGACGACGAGAACCCGGGCGCGGCGCGCAGCCCGGGAGCCGGGCGGAGTGGCGGTCAGACGAAGGTGACCGTCACCGTCTTGAAGCCGAGTGACTGCAACAGGCTGACCAGCATGCTGCGGGTGTTGCGCTCGGCGTCGGCCTTCACCTCGCTGGAGGTCGCGGCCTGCTCGATCTTCTTCTGCGCCAGCTCGTAGACGGCCTGCTGGCTGTTCGGATTCCCGCTCAGGAACGAGTTGAGCCGGGTGAACAGGCCCTGCTGCTGAGCGAAGACATAGGACTGCTTCACGTCCAGCACGGCCGGGTCCAGCTGCGCGTGCGGGAGCGTGAGCGTGGCGGTGAGCCGGTCGGCGGAGACCTGCACCGCGTCGCCCTTCAGATGGGAGAAGTCCACGTACGCGTTGTCCGAGCCGACGCCGATGAACATGGTGTCGCTGCCCTCGAGGAAGCTCGGCAGTATGCCGGACGAACTAATGTCGACCACCACTTGGAAGTTGCCGCTGGCGGCCTCGTACTTGGACAGGTCCACGATCGACTTGAGCACGACCGGCTGGCTGCGCTCGGTCGTCGTCTCACCGAACGGGTTGCGTAACTGAGGGAACAGATGCACTGCGGAGCCGATGAGGTAGAGGACGAACAGGGCGACTACGGACGCTGCGGTGCCCAGTATTCGCTTGCGCCACTTGCCCATCGTGATCGCCTTCCAGTTCGGTTTGCGGGTAGCCCGGCCAAGGTACTGTGTT
This sequence comes from Actinocrinis sp., assembly GCF_035653575.1. Classification (GTDB taxonomy): domain Bacteria; phylum Actinomycetota; class Actinomycetes; order Streptomycetales; family Catenulisporaceae; genus Actinocrinis. The sequence continues at coordinate 72,973 of NZ_DASRBQ010000097.1, read as the reverse complement.
AGCAGACCGCGTCATTGCTAAACGTTGAGCCGTTGTTGAACCGGGTCACCGGACCCGACCGTCGTCGAACGAGGAGGCCGGCGGGTGGTCTACTCGCGACCGCCGTGGAGAAGGCGTCGCCGCGACGCGGGCAACGGAGCCGCGCCCCGGCCGCTCGGCTGCCTGTGGCCGATCTTCTGGCTGATCCTGATCATCGTGATACTCGGGCTGCTGTTCGGCGGCTATCGGAAGGGCACGAAGGTCAGCGCGCCACAGCCGGCGCATCGTTCGTCGCCGTACTCGGTCGCGCTCGCGGCGTGGTCTTCGCCACCGGACACCGGCGTCTTCGGGCCGGCCGCGGGAGCGTGAGCAGAGCGGGCCGCGCTCAGTCGAACTGCTGGTCGGGATCGGCGCAGGGCAGCGCCGCGTCCCAGATCTCCGCGAACTGCCGGACCCGCTTGGCGACCAGCATCCGGTTGAGCGCCAGGTGGGTGGAGGAGATCACCGGGCGCGCGTTGCCCGGCGCCAGCGAGGCGACCACCTCGTAGCTGATCTCGTTGTCGAACAGGATGAAGTCGTCCAGCTTGTTGTGCAGGCCGACCGACACCATGTCAGGGACCAGATAGCGGATCTCGAAGCCGAGCCTGCGCTGGCGCTCGCACATCGCCTGGTAGGTCAGGTCCTCGGTGATCTTCGCGTCCTCCAGGATGAACACCCGGCGGATCGTCACGCCGCGACGCACCGCCTCGGCCTGCAGCTCCAGATAGTGCAGACCCAGGTCGCTCTCCCAGAAGCCGCCGCTGAACCGCATCCGGCCGCCGGCGTCGGTGGTGGTCAGGCTGGTGGCGTCCAGGGTGCGCGTGCAGGCCCGGGTCAGCGTGAGCAGCCAGTCGCGGTCCTCGCCGTCGTAGGTGCCCTCGCCGGCCCGCAGCTGGTGCAGCAGAAGGTTGAATCGCTGCGCCTCGGCCTGGATGAAGGCGTTGGCCAGGGGAGAGGAGCGGTGTTCGAAGGCGTACGCGTTCTGCACCACCTTGACCAGCTCCGCCGCCCTGGTGTGATCCAGCGGTTGCAGCCCGAAGGCCTCCGGCACGGTGGTCAGCTGGGCGAAGCGCCGGTCCACGTCGGCCCGCATCTGCGTCGCCGCGGTCTCCAGCACGGCGCCGGCCTGGTCGAGCGCGTCGTCGGTGCGGCGTTCAAGCCGCTGCAGCCGCTGCGCGACGCCGTGCAGGAAGTCCCCGGTGACCGAGGCCGCGGCGACCGCCACCGCGATCGCCGCCACCGAGGCGGCGTCGGTGTCCCCGGCGGCGAGCGTGGCGGCGACGGCGACCGCGCTGAAGCCGACCGCGAGCAGGAGGCGGCGTGCCAGTGTCCTGATCGAGCCCTGGTATTGGTCCCGGTCCACCGGCAGCCCCTCCTTGTCAGAACTCGATTTTACTCCCGATCTCGCCGGAAGTGTCCGGTGCGGACAGGTTCGCCAACAGTTGCAGAGTATGCAACGCCAACTGGTCTCGTACCCGGCTGACGGCCGCTTCCCACTGCCGGGTGAAACCCGGCCGCCGCTCGAAGCCCTCCCAGACCGCGGACAGTTCGTCCGCCACCCGCGCCCCGGGCATCCACAGCGGCAGCAGGTGGTCGATCGCCGGGCTGAGTTCCGCCGTCGTGCGCCGGCGGTCGCCCGACCCCGGATCGGCGCGCTCGATCCGGCGGGTCAGCGTGGTCAGCACCCAGTCGTGCAGCGCGAGGTCGCGGCACAGTTCCAGGATCGCGCCCAGATCCACCGCGCCGCCGGGCGTGGCGGGCGGGCGTGGGATGCGCAGGCTCAGTGCTCTGACGGTGTCGTCGACGAGCTCGAACTGGGCGGAGGGCTCGGCCGTGTCGTCGTCGAGCCCGTAGCGCGCGGCCCAGCGCAGCCGGGTCCACTGGAATCGCAGCGGCTGGTGGCCGTCGAGCACCGCGGAACTTTGCAGCCTGCGGGCCAGCCGCTCGCTGACCGAGCCGAGGTCGAGGCAGCCGGGCTCCTGATCGAGCGCCAGGTAACCCGCGGCCAGGTCGGCCAGGCCGGCTCTGGCGATGGTCTCGATGCGCCCGGGGCGCGCGGTGTAATGCGACCACGGCAGCCGCCGTTGCGATCCGTGCGAGGCGATCGTGGTGTAACTGGAGGTCTGCAACACCCGGCCGCCGACTATCACGGCGTGGGTCAGGATCGTGCCGACCGCGCGCATGCGGCCGCCGGACTTGGTGGCGATCTGGCAGTCCACGCCGTTGACCACGTCGGGGGACAGTGCGTGCGCGATCGGCCGCTCGGACCTGCGCACCGGCTCCCCGGGCAGCAGATTGAGCAGTTCGGCCACGGCGCCGTGCGGCAGCGTGCGGCTGTTGCGCAGCAGCCCGGTACGGATTTCCCCCACGGCGAGTCCGGGCTCCGGTCCGCCGGGCAGCGCGGCCGGAGGCTGGTCGGGCAGCACCTCGGTACGCATGTTCAGAAGTCTGTCATGAACACGTACGCGATGCGGCCGGTCACCTCCGGCGGCACCGGCACGCCCTCGCCGCCGGCCCGCTGGGCCACCCGCTCCATGACCTCGCGGTCCTGGCCGACCTGATTGAGGATCACCCGCACCGCGTGCTCGATCGGCAGGAAGCGGTCGTCGAGCAGGGACAGCGTGCGGTAGCCGTGGAAGGAGGAGGCCCGGGGGTTGAGCTGCACCACCGGCGGCATCGCGATCCATTCATCCGGCAGGTCCAGCGGCAGCGGGCGCGGCTGGATCACGGTCCTGCCGTGGTCGCGCAGCAGGCCCAGGCGCAGCAGCTGCCACACCGCCGCCAGCATCGGGCAGGACCAGCGGCGCGTGCCGTCATGCTCGTCCCACAGCTCCACGTCCAGGAAGATCGAGTGATTGCGGGCCTCGGCCTCCATGGGCGGCTGCCAGGACCTCGGGTGCAGCGCGGCGGCGGGCATGCTCGGCGTGCGCTGGCCGTTCGACAGCCAGCCGCTCTCGGCGGTGGGCGGCCGCGAGCCGTCGGTGCCCTGCACCGGCACGGACACCAGCCGACCGGCCACAAGCGCGGCCAGTTCCACCCCGTCGGCGACGGCGCAACCCGACTCGCGGGCCAGATAGTCGATCGTCAGGTTCTCGTCGCGCGCCGCCTCAAGCAACTCAGGGATCAGCTTGCCGGGCGGCACCAGGTCGCTGAAGTAGTCGTCCACGAGGAAACACGTGCTGATGCGCGGGCGCGGCGTGGGATGCCGCTCGGTGAAGGCCGCCATGGCGGTGCGATACCAGGGCGCGATGTGCCTTATCCGCTTGCGCAGGTGACCAAGGCCCAGCTTGAAGTCCTCCATGTAGAGGTGGTCCAGCTCGATCGACAGGTGCGAGTACGCCACGTCCTGGGTACGCCGCTGCGCTGCGACCTCGTGGAAGCTGGTGTCCATGGGTGTCACGAACCTTCCCACAAACGCTGATCGGTGACGATCTTCACCAGCTCCTCGAACGCGTCGACCGTGGCCTGGTTCGCGATCTCCGTGACGTGCACGTCCCGGTTGAGGATCAGCTGCTCGCGCCACTGGAGCACCGGGTCGAGCGGGACCGTGCCGATGCGCAGCGCCCTGCCTAGCTCGAGCTTCGCGGCCGTGCGCTCCAGATCCTTGTCCACCTCGGCCAGCCACGTCTGCTGCGAGCTGCGCAGCCCGGCCACATCGGGGCCGTGCGGGTCGATCACGGCGGTGCGCACGAAGCGGATCATCGAGCGCATCTCCTCCTCGTTGTGCCCGGTGCTCTTGCCGGACTCAAGGAGGCCGTGCTCGCCGTATACCAGGCTGTTGGCCGCGATGACGTGCTGCCGGGTCCACTTGTGGAAGACCAGCCAGCGCGTCGGGACGCTGCGCAGCGCCGGCCGCGCGGTGGCCTGGAGCACCAGCTCGACCGCGAACGAGCGGCCCGCGCTCAGGTCCACCACGCACAGGTCGAACTCCTCGTCGAGGCGCACGAGCAGATCGACGCAGCGGTTGACGATCGCCCGGTCGATGTCGAACTCGGCGCCGCCGTGGCTGCCGGGCAGCAGGATGAGCGAGCCGTCGCCCGGCCTGCGGCGCAGGTACTCGTGGCTGGAGTCTTCCCACACGTCGATGCGGCGGGCGGCCGGAGCCAGCCCGCGCAGGTAGTCGTGCAGTCCGTCACCGCGCACTCCGCGCCTGGCGTCTTCGAGGTCGAAGATCGAGCCGATGGTCGGCGAGCCGAAGTCGAAATCCAGATAGCAGGTGTGGTTACCGCGCAGCGCCGAGCGATAAGCCAGATTGGTGCTGGTCACCGAGCGCCCGGTGCCGCCCTTGTCGGAGACGGAGAACACGAGCATCGGATCACAGCCCCTGACCGGCGACGTCCTGGCGGGCCAGCGCGTTCTTGTCCAGCTGGGTGACCGCCGCGACGCACAGCGCGATGGCGGTGGACGGCTGGTCCTCGATCAGATCGCGGGCCCGCTGCAGGGAGTCGCGGATCTCCATCAGGCTGCTCTGCAGCCCGGAGTTGAGCGAAGGGGTCGTCATCATCTGCTGGTTGAGAAGGTACTCGGCCTCGCTGACCATCGCGGTCGCGGTGCTGGACAGGATCGGCGCCCGGGTCTGCCGGCGCACCAGCGTGTCGGCCGAGGTCACCAGCGCGTCGACCACGCTGGCCGTGAAGCTCCACGACGGCTTGACCGCCTCCTCGGCCGGCCGGCCGAAGAGGCGGGCCGGGTTGTCCCACAGCCCGCGCGCGTCCGGGTCGCTGATCTGGCGGCGGGTCAGGTGGTTCCAGATCTCCGTCGACAGCCCCAGCATCCGGTCGCGCACCTCGGCGTTGCCGGTCAGGCTCGCCAGCTGGGTGCTGCGCTTGAGCAGCAGCGGGGCGAAGTCCGGGATGCGCAGCGCCATGGTCGGCCCGAGCTTCTCGGAGCCGTCGAGGGCGTTGAGCAGGCCGGGCGAGTGCATCGCGACCGCCGGGTCGTCGCGCAGATGGCGGCGGGTGATGCGGACCCGGTTGGCCAGCTCGCCGAGCAGCGGCTCGACCCGGCGCACGGTGTCCTCGGTGCCGGACCGGTCGCGCAGGTCCCGGATCAGCACCGCGCAGATCAGCAGGCTGAAGTAGTCGGACTCCACGCCGTCGGGGGTGACCCACGGCAGGTCCTCCACCGGCCAGCGCCCGCCTCCGGTCGGATCGAACCGGGCCAGCCGCGAGTAGTACAGCTGCACCAGGTTGCGCCGGGTGTCCAGGTTGTTGGCGAGGCGCTCCTGCTGCGGGTTGAGCAGGCCGAGCACGCGAGTACGCTCGCTGATGAGCTGGTCGATGGAGTCGAGCGCCACCAGCGTGTGGTACAGATACGGGGCGGACAGCGCCACCCCGTCCTGCTGCACGCCGATCTCGGTGCCCGGCACGTCCAGCACGATCTTCGGCGCGTCAGACGCGATGCCCCAGGTCCAGCCCACCTCGAACAGCAGGTTCGGGTTGTCCAGCTCCTCGGCCCTGGCCACGCCCATCCGCGCCTCGGACAGCCGGCTGCGCACCGATCGCATGCGCTCGTTGAAGTGTTCGATGATGCGGCGCTGGGCCACCTTCTCCTGATTGAGGTGCTCGATCAGGGTGCGGCCCTCGCGCGAGTCGGGTTCCAGGGTGTTGATGGTGAACCCGCGCAGCATGCCCACCAGCGCGGCGGTCAGCCGGGTGCTGGTGCGCTCCCGGATGTCGATCACCCGGTTGCGCCACTGGCCCTTGGTGGTGGGCGCGTTCGCGTACACGTCGAGGAAGCCGAGCGCGGAGAGGCACAGCGAGACCGAGGACGCGTACGACAGCAGGATGTGGGTGTCGTGCTGTGCCTCGGTGAGCTGGTCGTTCGGGTCCAGCGGCACGCAGTAGCTGCCGCCGCCGAACAGGGGCGACCCGTCCGAAGCGGTGTACTTCTCCAGATACTGTTCCAGTGCGAGGACGAGGGTCCGGGGGACCTGGACGCTGTCGCCGAACGGGCGCAGCGACTGCAGCACGTCCTCGGCCGTGTCGTCGGGCAGCTCTACTCGCAGAACCGTGATCCCGGTGGCCGGCCGCAGGAAGCACAGCAGCTGCTCCGCGTCCGTGATCGAATTCGCCTCGCGCTGGCCGCCCCAGCGCCACTTGCGGTCGCGCATGGTGTACTCCGCGGCCGACCGCCAGATCTCCAGCAGCTGCCGGCGGGGCTGAATGTTGTCCATGCCTGGCATAGGCCCTGCCCTCCCGTTTGCCTCTCCGGACCGCTCGACGTCCTTATTGCGCTCTTCCCACGGCGACGATCATGCCGGTGTACCCCGGGCGCAGCGGCGCGGGCCGCATCTCGATCCGTTCCACCCGCAGATCCGTGCTCACCGCGCCGAGGCAGGCCCGGACCTCCTGCTGCCCCACCGGTGTCGCCGGAAAGCGCACTCCAGCCACGTCGTACCCGTCCGACTGCTCCATGAAAGCCGCCGCGAACGGGGAACCGGGTCGCAGGGCTCGTACGAAGCAGCCGACCGCAGACTCGAACTCCGCCGGATCCTGGGAGATCGACTCGGCCACGAAGAACATGGTGCCCAGATCCCAGCGCGAGCGCGGCAGCTCGAAGACGCTGCCCTGCATGACCTGCACCCGTTCGGCGAGCAGCGCGCGCGCCTTGGCGAAGTCGCCGTGCCGGGCGAACGGGGAGACGACGTCCCAGAACGGCTCCCAGCGCTCGGGCAGCTCGGCGGTGTGGGCGCGCAGGAACTCCACATTCGAGGCCGAGTGCTCGAGCAGCGTCACCGTGCGGCTGTGCGGAAGCATCGCGAGCGATGGATAGAGGTTCGGCCCGGCGCCGACGTCGATCGCGTCCCCGGCGGAGCGTTCGCCCGTCTCCCGGGCGAACCAACCGGCGACGAGTTCGAGGATCTCCCTGTCGTCGTCCCGCAGCTGCTGATAGTTGTGGTCGCAGTAGTCCACCGCGGCGAACTCGTCCCACGGAAACTGCGCGTTACGCGCCGGAACCGGGATTGCGATCTGCGGTCCGTTGGTCGGCATATGGGGTCCATGAGGGTAAAGGTCTGAATTGACAGTGCGTCAGGCGCACTTGGGCTCACAATACCCGTTTGATCTCACGCGCATCGGGTATTGAATCTAGCTTTTCTTGCGCGCTGCTCAACGCGTGATTGCGTAAGGCATGTCCTACGTCTCCTACGTCCACTCCGCGTCGACTCCATCGTCCCCCGAGGGGGCGGGGTGGCGGTACCGGGCGTTCGTCATAATCATCCGGTCCGCCTCCGGGCCGAAGTAATGCGGGCGGAAGCCGCACACGTGGAAGCCCAGCCTCTCGTAGACGTGGATTGCGACGATGTTGTCCGGGTCCACGAAGAGCCGTACCTCGCGCGCGCCGTCGGCGGCGATCCGCCGCACCGCCTCGCTTACCAGCTCGCGTCCGTAACCCGCGCCGCGGGCGTCCGGCAGTACCCCGAGCCCGAGGATCCAGCCCACCTTCGGCCGTGCGGCCAGCGCCCCGAGACAGTAACCGATCAGCCGATTGCCGTCGTCGGCGACCACGCAGTGCCTTGAGTGCACGTCCATGAGCTGTCTCAGCGCGAAGTACGGATAGGCGAGCCGGCCGAACACCAACCGGTCGACCCGGTGCAGCGCGCCGATGTCGTGCTCCGTCGCGGGCCGGATCGTCACCACAGCAAGCTCCCGCTCGACCGAGATCCCGCCCTCGCCGCATCGTTCGTCACCGTGCACTGGCACGCGCCTCCCCGCAGCTCGGCAAATCGAATTCACATCGTAGAACTCGAAATTGCCGGGCGAAACCGGCGGTGGAGGCGTGCGGGCGCGCCATCAGGCCGCCGGGGCCGCAGTGCGGTGCCTGAGTTTCAGAAGATGTACAGCGTGATCGTCGAGCCGTAGTCGACGCTCGAGCCGCCGCCCGGCGACTGCCGGCCGACGTTGTCGACGAACGGGAGCAGCCGCGTGGTCTGCACGGAGAAACCCTGGGCTTCGAGCGCGGCGGTGGCGTCCTCGACCGTCATCCCGGTCACGTCGCGCACGACGACCTGCTTCGGGCCGCTGGAGATGGTCAGCGTCACGGTGCTGCCCGCGGGCGCCGATCCGGTGGGCGTGTAGGAGACCACTGAGCCCTTCGGCGCCGTGCTCGAGGCGGTCTGGTCGGCGGCGATCGCGACGGTGAAACCGCGCTGCTGGAGCGCCGAGGTCGCGTCGTCCTGGGTCTGGCCGGTCACGTCCGGCACCGACACCTTCTGCGTGCCCTTCGACACGGTCAGCGTGATCACGGCGCCCTGCTTTACCGGAGTGCCGGGGCTCGGCGAGACCGAGACGACGTCGCCGGCCGCCACCTTGTCGCTGTAGGCGCTGGTTATGGTGTACTTCAGCCCGTCGTTCGTCAGCGTCGTCGTGGCCTGAGACTGGGTGAGCCCGACCAGGTCGGGGGTGTTCTCGAAGGCCACCCGGCCGTAGAGCCAGGCTCCTATCCCGGCCGCCGCGGCGAGGATCAGCACCACCAGGAAGATGATCAGGCCCTTGTGCGAGCGGCGCCGCGGCGCCGCGTCCACGACATAGCCCTGACGCGGAGACGTACGTGGCCTGACACTCGGCTGAGCCACGTTGAAGTTCCTCGTGGGCTCGGCGATCCGGGTCGGTTCCGGAGGCAGTGGCAGCGTCGACTCGGGAGCCGGGCGCGCGCCGAGGTTCAGCGCGGCGTCCGGCAGGTTCGCGTACACGGCGCGCACCTGCTCGCGGAACGCCGCCGCGTCGGCCGGGCGGGCGTTCGGCTCGCGGGCGGTCGCCGAGGCGACCAGGGCGTCGAGCGCCGGGTCGAGGCCGGGCAGCAGCAGCGAGGGCGGCGGAACCCGCTCGGTGACGTGCCGCCTTGCGATCTCCATCGGGCTGCCGCCGGTGAACGGCTTGCGCCCGGTGAGCAGCTCGAACAGCACGATCCCGGCCGAATAGACGTCGGAGCGCGCGTCACAGGTCCCGCTCTTGACCAGCTCCGGGGCCAGGTAGGAGACGGTGCCGATCAGTCCGCCGCCGGGCACTGCGCCGCCGAGCGAGGAGGCCAGGGTGGTCCCGGGCCCCTGATCGGCGGCCGCGGTGCGCGCCAGGCCGAAGTCGGTGACCTTGACCGCGGCCGCGTACGAGCTCTGCCTGCTGTTCAGCACCGCGTCGTTGAGCAGCACGTTCTCCGGCTTGACGTCCCGGTGCACGATTCCGGCGCGGTGCGCGGCGGCCAGGCCGGCCAGCATCGCGTCCAGCACCTCGAGCGCCTCGCGCGGAGTCAGCCGGCCGCGGCGGCCGAGCAGCTGGCGCAGCGTCTCGCCGGGGACGTACTCCATCGCCAGGTAGGCCAGCGGCGGCTGCCCCGACTGGTCGTAGACGGCGACGATGTTCGGGTGGCTGAGCCGTGCGGCTGACTTCGCCTCCCGGATGAACCGGGCGACGTACTCAGGATGCCGGGCCAGCTCGGGGTCGATGACCTTGAGCGCGACGAGCCGGTCGAGCCGGTTGTCCCAGGCGCGGTACACGGTCGCCATGCCACCTTGAGCAAGGCGGGACTGCACGGCGTACCGGCCGTCGAGCGTCCGCCCGATCAGCGCGCCGTCCAGCACCGATCCGTGCCGCGAAGGAGCCTCCACAATCACCGAGTGTAGGCGGTGGTTGCGACACCGGGGTCAGGTGAAACGCGACTGTGGCTAACCTGGTACGGCAGGGCTCGAACGGCGGATTTTTCGAACCGGACCACGCTGCGGTCCGTGTTAGAAGGCCGGTGTTTCGGCCAGGCCGGGGGAGGAGGCGCGGGCGTGGAAGCGCTGGGGGATGCGCCCGGCGAGGTGGGCGAGCCGGCCGGCGGTCACCGCGTGCCGCATCGCCGCGGCCATCCGGGCCGGATCCTGCGCCCTGGTGACCGCCGAGGCCAGCAGCACGGCCGAACAGCCGAGCTCCATCGCGAGCGCCGCGTCGGAGGCGGTGCCGATTCCGGCGTCGAGGATGACGGGCACGCCCGCGCCGCGCACGATCAGCTCCAGGTTGTGCGGATTGCGGATGCCCAGGCCGGAGCCGATCGGCGCCCCGAGCGGCATCACTGCTACGCAGCCGGCTTGTTCGAGGCGGCGGGCGAGAACCGGATCGTCGTTCGTGTAGGGCAGCACGGTGAACCCGTCGGCGACGAGCGTCTGCGCGGCGTCGAGCAGTTCAACGGGATCGGGCAGCAGCGTGTCCTCGTCGGCGACCACTTCGAGCTTGACCCAGTCGGTTTCCAGCGCTTCCCGCGCCATGCGCGCGGTACGCACCGCTTCGCGTGCGGTATGGCAACCGGCGGTGTTAGGCAGCACTTGAATCTTGAGCGCAGCGAGCAGATCGAGTACCGAACCGGCGGTACCCGGGGCGATGCGGCGCAGTGCGACCGTCGTCAGCTCGGTGCCTGAGGCGACCAAGGCGTCCTCGAGGGCGGCGAGACTCGGCGCGCCGCCAGTACCCATGATCAGCCGCGAGGCAAAGGACTTTCCGGCGAGCTCGAACGTGTCGGCGGCAGGAGCCGTTGTTCCCGGCGCTGTTGTTCCTTCAGTCGTCCTCGTGCTTTCGAGCGCCGCTGTACCTTCAGGCACTGCTCCCCCTCGTTTTCAGCCGCCTTGGACTGCGGTAAGAATCTCGATCTCGTCGCCGTCGCGCAGATGCCTGGTGTCCCACTCGGCGCGCGGAATCACGTCGTCGCCGACGGCGACGGCGATGCCCGTCCGGTTAGGGCGCAGTCGAGTGACGACCGCGCCGAGCGTGGTGTCGGCGGGATAGGACTCGGGTTGTCCATTCACGACGACACGTATCGGCGTCGTCGTCATGCAAACGCGGCCTTCTTCGCGAACCGGCCCAGGTTCTTGCCGAACCGCTGCGGTCCGAAGCCCACGGCCTCCTCCGGCAACTTTCCGCTGACAAGGCACTCGGCGATCGCGTCGGCTGTGATCGGTGCGAGCAGCACACCGTTGCGGAAGTGACCGGTGGCCGCGATCAGGCCGGGCAGCTCGGTGGTACCAAGAATCGGTGCGTTATCCGGTGAGCCGGGCCGCAGGCCGGCGCGCACCTCCGTCAGCGGCAGATCGCCGACATCGGGCACGAGGCCGTGTGCGGCGCGCAGCAGTTCATAGACGCCGCCTGCCGTCACCTCGGTGTCAAAGCCCTGCTCTTCGACGGTCGCGCCGACGACCAGCTCGCCGTGGTCGCGCGGCACCAGGTACACCTGCCGTCCGCGCACCACACCGCGCACCGCGTGATTGAGGAAGGGAGCCGCGTGCGAGGGCACGGACAGCCGCAGAATCTGGCCCTTGACCGGCCGGATCGGCGGCAGCACCCCGGAAGGCAGGCCCGGGATCGACGTCGAGCGGCAGCCGGCGGCCAGCACCACGCGGTCCGCGTGCAGGACCCGGCCGTCCGCGAGCCGTACGCCCGTGGCCGCGTCGTGCTCGACCAGCAGCTCGGCGACGCGGTCGCGGTGCAACTGCACGTGGGCGCGGCCGATCGCGGTCAGCAGCGCCGCGACGAGCATCCGGTTGTCGATCTGATGATCGCCGGAGACGAGCAGGCCCGACTGCACGTCCGGTGCCAGCAGCGGCTCGTGGCTGCGGCACTCGCGGCCGGTCAACGGCTCCGAGACGAGCCCGAGGCGCTGGTGGAACTCGGCCAGGTCGGCCAGCACCGCGCGGTCGCCGGAGTCGAACGCGACGGCGAGCGTGCCGTGCGCGGAGTAGCCGGCGGACGTCCCGGAGACTTCTTCGAGTTCGGCGACGAACTCGGGATACCGGCGCGCCGAGGCGAGATTAAGCCGCAGCAACCGTTCCTCGCCGTAATGGGCCTCGGTGACCGGGGCCAGCATCCCGGCCGCGGCGTGCGAGGCGCCCGAACCGGGCTCGGGGTCCACCAGCGCCACCCGGACCCCGCGCCGGGCGGCCCGCCAGGCGACCGCGAGGCCGATCACTCCGGCGCCGACGATCACGACGTCGTACTCGGTGCGCGGCCGCGCGTGCGGGATGGCGATCTCTGGCGCATCCATCGTTGCGCTCCCTCCGCCCCGCTCCCGAAGGCGCAGGGCCAGGTTCAAACGGTCGGGGGCCGCGTGCCCCCCTCTCAACCCGCCGCGGCGGGCTCCCGTGCTGTTTCGTGCTGTTGGTCACCGCAAGTCTATCCGGCGCCGCCCCGCGTAATCGGCCGCAGGAGCGCGCAGGCGGGCAGGACGGCGCCGTGGACGTGCGGCATGGCTCCGGCTCAGCCCGCGGCGGCCGGCGGTGCGGTCAGGCCGGGCGCGAGGATGTTGAACCAGGCGAGCAGCGCGAGCAGCAGGCCGATCGCGCCGAGGATCAGGCCGCCGAGCGCGGTCGCCCGGGCCCAGCCTGGGGTCTTGCCGCTCAGCAGCAGCGCCGGGGAGGCCAGCACGCCGGCGCCGAACAGCAGCGCGGCGATGGCGAAGATGCCGCCGAGCGCGGCCTGGCCGTGCCAGCTGCTGTGGAACGCGTCCAGCGAGGCCTGGGTGCTCTGCGTCTTGGTGTTCAGCTCGGCGACGTACTCGGCGCGGGCGCCGTACACGGTCCCGAGCCAGCCGCCGGTCAGCGAGACGACGGCGAGCACCAGGGAGGTCAGGCCGAAGGCGCCGGAGACGAAGCCGGAACCGGTCGGCTCCTCGCCGTCGTCGTCACCTTCGTCGAACTCGGCGAGTTCCTCGGGCTGCTCCGGCTCCGCGATCTCGGGCTCGGATACGGCGGCCGAGACGATCTCCGTCTCGGACTCCTCGCCGTTCTGGGTCGTGGTGTTTTCCATAGGCCGACACCCTAGGGCTTTTTGCTGAGCGTGGGGTAAACCAGGGCCCGCAACTTTCCGCCGATCGGCTGCCGATCGGCGCCGAGCAGCCCGCGCTATCCATTGGGCCGTGTCGTATCGCCATGGCAATCTGGTTACCGTGACATCCATCTCCGCCGAGCTCGAAGAGCTCGTCCCTGCCTGGCTCACCCTTCCCGAGGTCGCCGAGCGCCTCTCCCTCCCGGTCAACCGCACGCGTCAGCTGCTCAAGGAACACCAGTTGGCGGCCGTGCGCCGGGGCGAATCCAGGGTCCTTTCGGTGCCCGCGGCATTCCTGGACGGAACGCAGATCCTCAAGGGGCTGCCCGGCACCCTCACCCTGCTGGCGGACAACCGCTTCACCGAAGAGGAGTCGGTGCGCTGGCTTTTCACCCCCGACGAGTCGCTGCCCGGCACCCCGGTGCAGGCGCTGGCCGAGAACCGGGGCACCGAGGTGCGCCGCCGCGCGCACGCGCTCGGATTCTGATCAGTGGCGATGGTCGAGAGCGGTGCGCCGCGGGCCGAGCTGCGCGACGCCCGCCTCTACCTCTGCACTGACGGCAGGCAGTCGCGCGGCGACCTGCCCGACTTCCTTGACGCGGTCCTCTCGCACGGCGTCGACATCGTCCAGCTGCGTGAGAAGGGCCTGGAGGCCGGCCGGGAACTGGCGCTGCTCGAACAGTTCGCGGACGCCTGCGCGCGGCACGGCAAGCTGCTCGCGGTCAACGACCGGGCGGACGTCGCCTTCGCGGCCGGAGTACCGGTGCTGCATCTCGGCCAGGACGATCTGCCGACGCCCGCCGCGCGCCGCATCGTCGGGCCCGGCGTCCTGCTCGGCCGCTCGACGCACAGCGAGCAGCAGGTCGATGCCGCGCTGGCCGACCCGCTGACCGGTTACTTCTGTGTCGGACCGTGCTGGCCGACGCCCACGAAGCCGGGCCGAACCGCGCCGGGACTAGGCCTGGTGCAGTACGCGGCGAAGGTGGCCGCGCCGGACGAGCCGTCCGCGCCGCCCTGGTTCGCGATCGGCGGCATCGACCTCGGGACGGTCGATCAGGTGCTCGCGGCAGGCGCGCGCAGGGTGGTCGTGGTCCGTGCGATCACCGAGGCGCCGGATCCGGCGGCTGCCGCGGCCGCGCTGGCCGCCCGGGTGCGCTCGGCGGGTCGCGCCGGGTAGCCGAACTCGCCGAACCGGTCAGCCGCAGAAGATCAGGAAGCAGGTCTGCTGCGTACGCGAGGGCCGCGGGGTCGGGCTCGGGCTGCCCGAGCGGGTCGCGCTCGGAGTGGCCGTGCCCGATGCCGCCTTGGACGGCGTCGCGCTCGGCGAGGGCGAGTGGCTCGGCGTCGCGGAGTGCGAGGGGCTGGCGGTGACCGAGAGGCTGGAGCCGATCGTGCTGTCGGCGCCCTGGCCGGTGGAGGTCGCGCCCGGCGAGGAGACCGGGATCACGTTGGCCGCGGCGCCCCTGCCGAGCGAGCCGCCGCCGTCGTGGAAAGTCATGAAACCGAGCGCCCCGACCGCCACCGCGGTCGCGGCGGCGCCGCCGACCACGACGGTGCGCTTCTTGCGCCGGGCCGCCTTCTTCACGCGCGCCTGGCCTGCTGCCGACTGGTTCGGCCGCGTGGTCTGCCGACGGTCGCGCCGGCGGGTGCCCAGCCCGGCGTGGACCGCGTCCACCGGCTTCGGCTCCCACACCGCCTTGATCGCAGGCCCCTGATCGGCGGGCGCGTCCGGGCCCGCGGTCGGAATCAGTTCCGCAGATCCCTGATAGTCCAGTCGGCGGCGGAATTCCGCGGCCTGTCCTGGATCGATGCCTATGTGCCGGGGCGGCCTGCGCGGCTCAGAGTGCTGAGTCCACGGCTCGTCCCGGCTCCCTTCGGATCGCCGGTATGCCTCGCTCACAGTGGGCGTGACCCTACCAAACCTGTCCGGCAGACAACACCTGCCCCACCCTTCATTGCCGACTCATTGCTTTGAGTCCACAAGCGCTTTGCCCGCTCCATAGATACGGAACGGTTGCGTATTGGAAGGTGGCGCGGTAGGCTCCCTCCCACTACCGGGATTACGAAACGGAACGGTCCCGATTCAGTCGGGGCCCGGGGAACCTTGGAGGGGATCCCGTGGCACAGAACTCTCCCGCGGCGCGCGCCGCGGACGGCCCGCCGATCAGCGATGCCGCGGGCCACCCGCGCCGCTGGCTGATCCTCGGCGTACTGGTCTTCTCGCTGCTGGTCGTCGTGCTCGACAACACGGTGCTCAACGTCGCGCTCAAGACGATCGCGCTGCCCAAGCCGAACGGCCTCGGCGCGAGCCAATCCGACCTGGAATGGTCGATCAACTCCTACACCCTGATCTTCGCCGGACTGCTGTTCACCTGGGGCATCCTGGCCGACCGGCTCGGCCGCAAGCGGATCCTGATGCTCGGCATGGTGCTTTTCGGCATCACCTCGGTGCTGTGCGCGTACGCCGGCAGCCCCGGCGAACTGATCGCCGCGCGGGCCGCGATGGGCTTCGCCGGCGCCGCGATCATGCCCAGCACCCTCGCCGTGATCGCCAACGTCTTCCCCCGCCACGAGCAGGGCAAGGCCATCGGCGTGTGGGCCGGCTCGGTCGGCCTCGCGGTGGCCATCGGCCCGGTGGTCGGCGGCGCGCTGCTGGACAGCTTCTGGTGGGGCTCGGTCTTTCTGATCAACGTGCCGATCATCATCATCGGCCTGATCGCGATGACCTTCATGGTGCCCGAGTCGCGCAACCCGAACCCGGGCAAGCTCGACCCGGCCGGCGTGCTGCTCTCCATGGCGGGCCTGGTCATCTTCGTCTACGGCGTCATCCACGGCGGCGACACCGGCGACTGGGGCAAGCCCGCGGTCTGGGGTCCCCTGGTGATCGGCGTGGCGCTGCTCGCGCTGTTCGTGGTCTGGGAGCGCAACACCGACCACCCCGCGCTGGACGTGCGGCTGTTCAGCAACCGCCCGTTCTCCGCGGCCGTGATCTCCGTCGCGCTGTCCTTCTTCGCGATGATGGGCAGCCTGTTCTTCCTGACCTTCTACTTGCAGTCCGTGCGCGGATACACCCCGCTGCAGGCGGGCCTGTGGGTGCTGCCCTTCGCCGCCGCGCAGGTCATCTTCTCGCCGCTGTCCGCGAACGTGGTCAGCAGGTTCGGGGCGCGCACGGTCTCCTTCAGCGGCCTGCTGCTGATCGCGGTCGCGCTGTCGCTGTACCAGTTCATCGGCGTGCACTCGGCGATGTGGGTCTACGGCGTGATCGCGGCCCTGCAGGGCATCGCGATGGCGCTGGTGATGCCGCCGGCGACCACCACGGTGATGACCTCGCTGCCGCGCGAGCGGGCCGGGATCGGCTCCTCGATCAACAACACGGTGCGTCAGGTCGGCGGCGCGCTCGGCGTCGCGGTGCTCGGTACCGTGCTCACCTCGGCCTACCGCGGCAAGATCGAGCCGGTGCTGACCGGGTCTGGGGTGCCCGCGGGCGTCGCGCACGACGTCAGCGGCTCGATCGAGGCGACGCAGGGCTTTGTCGCGCAGTCCGCGGCGCAGCACCCGCAGGCGGTCCAGCTGCTGGCTCCGGCCGACAACGCCTTCGTCCACGCGCTGCACGTCTCGACGCTGTGCGCCTCCGGGGTCGCCGTGCTGGCCGCGTTGCTGGTGCTCGCCTGGTTGCCGCGCCGCGGCGCGGGAACGGGTTCCGGTGCGCCTCAGGGCGCGCCTCAGGCCGCCGAAAGCGTGACCGCATAAGGTCGTGGGGGCCGTTCACGAACCGGATACGGATGAGCACTCGACGATGAAGATGAAGGACCACGCCCAGCCCGGTCCGCCCGCGCCAGCCGCGCCCGCCGCGGCGGCGCGGCGGCCGGGCCGGCCGCGCAGCGACCAGGCCGAGGAGGCGATCCTCGACGCGGTCTTCGCCCTGTTCTCCGAGGGCGCCACCTACGACGCGCTGTCCATGGAGATGATCGCGGCCGAGGCGAAGGTGGGCAAGGCCACCATCTACCGGCGCTGGCCGAACAAGGAAGCGCTGGTCATCGACGCGATCTGCCGCCGCCTGCACCCCGACCACGAGAAGATCGTGCCGCCCGGTGCCTCGGTGCGCGAGGACCTGATCTTCCTGCTCGAGAAGATGCGCCGACACCTGCAGGAGGAGCACAGCGGCTCGGCCTACAACGTGCTGACGAACGTGAGCAAGGCGAACCCGACGCTGTACCGCCGCTACCACGAGGTCGTCATCGAGCCGCGCCGCGACCTGTACCGCGAGGTGCTGCGGCGCGGCATCGCGACCGGGGAGCTGCGCGCCGATCTCGACGTCGAGCGGACGATGCTGATCCTGACCTCGACCATGCTCAACGCCACCCGGCTCCCGGTGGGCGAGCCGGTCGGCCAGGAGTTCAGCGTCGGCCTCACCGATGACCTGCTGCGCGGTGCGGCGGCGAGGCCGAGCGAGCCGGCGGGCGCTCCGATTACTGGACCCGTAGCCGCCGAACGCAGCGATAGCGAGTCGGTCAGCGCGTAGGTCAGGGCCGCACCACCGCGTGGCCGGACGGACCGTCAGGCGGTCTCGCGCCAGCTGGACGTGATCGGCAGCCGCCGGTCGCGCCCGAAGGCCTTGGCCGAGATCTTGGTGCCCGGCGGGTACTGGCGCCGCTTGTACTCGGCCGTGTCGGTCAGCTTGAGCACCCGCTGCACCAGCTCGGTGTCGAAGCCGCGGGCCTCGATCTCCTCGCGGCCGTGGTCGCCGGTGACGTACAGCTCCAGGATCTCGTCCAGCACCTCGTAGGGCGGCAGCGAGTCGGTGTCCCGCTGGCCTGGCCGCAGCTCGGCGCTCGGCTCCTTCTCGATCGAGTTGCGCGGGATCGGCGGGATTTCGCCGCGCCGCTCGGCCTCCTCGTCACGCCACCGCGCCAGCGCCCACACCAGCGTCTTCGAGACGTCCTTGATCGGTCCGAACGCGCCGACCGCGTCTCCGTAGAGGGTCGAGTAGCCGACCGAGAGCTCTGACTTGTTGCCGGTGGCGAGCACCAGGTGCCCGCGTTGGTTCGAAAGGGCCATCAGCGCCGTGCCGCGCACCCGGGCCTGGAGGTTCTCCTCGGCCAGCCCGGTCAGCGCGGTGCCGGAGTCGGCAAGGGTCTTGAGATACGCCTCGACCATCGGCGCGATCGGGACCGTCTCGTAGTGCAGGCCGGTGCGCCGCGCCATGTCACTGGCGTCGTCCTTGGAGTGGTCCGAGGAGTACCGGCTGGGCAGCGAGACGCCGTATACGTTCTGCGGTCCGAGCGCGTCGCAGGCGATTGCCGCGACCAGCGCCGAGTCGATGCCGCCGGAAAGCCCGAGCAGCACGGTCGAGAAGCCGTTCTTGCGCACGTAGTCGCGAAGGCCGGTGACCAGCGCCTGGTAGATCTCGCCGAGGTCGTCGAGGCGCGGCGTGATGACGGCCGGGCGCGGCTGGTACGGCTCGGTGGGTTCGGTGGAGGCGACGACGCGCCGGATCGCCAGGCCGTTGCTCGCGATCGCGTCCTGCGCCGGGCCTTCCGCGGCGGGCAGCTCGACATCGGTCACGAACAGCTCTTCGGTGAACTGCCCGGCGCGCGCGAGCACCCGGCCGTCCGCGCCGACGATGATCGAGTCGCCGTCGAAGACCAGCTCGTCCTGCCCGCCGACCTGGTTGACGTAGGCGATGGGGCACCCGGCTTCGGCGGCGCGCCTGGCCAGCAGCTCATACCGCACGTCGTCCTTGTTCAGCTCGTACGGCGAGGCGTTGATGGAGAGCAGCAGCCCGGCATTGGACTCGGCGACCGCGGCGACCGGACCCCCGTCCTGCCACATGTCCTCGCAGATGACCAGGGCGACGTCGACACCACGCACCCGGATGACCGGCAGCACGTCTCCCGGCACGAAGTACCGGTACTCGTCGAACACGCCGTAGTTCGGCAGGTGGTGCTTGGCCGAGCGGATCAGCACCGAGCCGCGGTGGATCACGGCGGCGGCGTCCAGCGGCGAGCCGGCCGGGCGGCCGATGCGCGGCTCGTCGTCCGCGATGCCGTCGAGATATCCGGCGATCACCACCAGCTCGCCGAGCCCCTCGTCGGCGAGCCGGGCGGCAAGCTGGTCCAGTGCGGCGCGGGCGGCCTGCACGAACGAGGGGCGCAGCGCCAGGTCCTCGATCGGATAGCCGGTGAGCCCCATCTCGGGCGTGGCCAGGATGTGCGCGCCCTGCGCGGCCGCCGCGCGGGCCGAGTCGAGGATCAGCGCCGCGTTGCCGGCGAGGTCGCCGACGGTCGGGTTGATCTGTGCCAGAGCGATCCGCAGCTGCGCCATGCTCAAAGCATACGCCCCTTCTCGTCGCTCTGACGAGAAGGGGCGCTGTGCTCTGCGCCACGCGGTCGCCGCGGTCAGGCGGTGCCTCCGGACGAGGAGGACGAACTCGACGCGGCGCCGGCCGTGCACGCATACAGGCCGGAGGCGGAGGTCGAGCTCGTCGTCGACGAACCGCTGGACGAGGAGCTGGAGCCGCCGTAGGCGCTGGCCGACACCGCGGTGCAGTGTTGCTCCACCCAGGTCTGCACCTGGCTGCTCGCCGAGTTGCCGCCGCCGAATCCGCCGAAGCCGCCACCGCCCATACCGCCGCCGAGCATCACATACTTGAGCTCGCCGGAGGCCACGAGCTGCTGCAGCTTGGCCGCGGTCATCGCCGGGTCGCTGCCGGTGAAGCCCCACATGGAGATCACCGAGCGCCCGGTCTGCAGCTCGATCGACGCGGCCGAGTTCGAGTTCGCCACCGCGAGCAGCCACTTCGCGGAGCCCTGATTCGCCTCGAGGTAGCTGATCATCGCCGAGGACAGCTGGGCGCCGCCAGGACCGCCGAAACCGCCGAGTCTGCCGGTACCGCTGCCTCCGGCGCCGCCCGAGGAGAGACCCGGGAGGTCTCCCATCTGGCCGCCCGGGAAGCCGCCCGGACCGTCGAAACCGCCCTGGCCGCCGCCGGAACCTGAACCGGAACCGCCGCCGAACGAAGGCAGCTTGCCGAGCTGGCCGCCCGGCCCTCCCTGCGCACCGAAACCGCCGGGTTCGAAGCCGTCCACCGCGCCGCCGCGCCGGCCAAAGGCGCCGCCGCCGGGACCGCCCATCGAGCCGTTCGACGGCCCCGCCAGCGGATTGGTCCCGTTGACGGTCGAGTTCGCCGCCGCGGCCGCGAAGGCGGTCGGCCCGGCAAGCCCGGCGAACAGCAGCGCCGCGAGGCCGACCGCGCCGAACCGCGCGCGCTGCCGAGGCCGCAGCCGCACGGCCACCAGCGCGCCGATCGCGACGATCGCCGCGATGGCGATGAGGGGGACCAGCCACGTCGCGTACGAGCTGCGGTGCAGCAACGCGATCGACCACAGCGCGCTGACCGCGACCGCCGCCGGGATGACCAGCCACGCCCAGTTGCGCTCGTGCATCCGCTCCCAGACCACCGCGCCGCCTCCGCCGACCAGCGCGCCGATCGCAGGACTCAGAGTCGTGACGTAGTACGGGTGCATCGTGCCCTGCTGATATGAGAACACGACGAAGTGCACGCCCAGCCACAGCCCCCACAGCAGCAGCGAGGCCCGGACCGGATCGGTGCGTGGCGACTTGCCGCGCAACACCAGCGCCGCGATGCCCAGGATCGCGGCCGCGGGCAGCAGCCAGGAGATCTGCGTGCCGAGGATGTCGTTGAACAGGCGGCCGAAGCCCGAGGTTCCGGAGAAGCTCGCGCCGGCGCCCCCGCCGCCGTTGCCCAACTCGTTCCCGGTGATCCGGCCGAGGCCGTTGTACCCGATCACCAGGTCCCACACGGAGTTCGTCGAAGAGCCGCCGATATAAGGACGCGAACTCGCCGGGATAGCGTCGACGATCAGCATCCACCAGAACGACGCGACCGCGAGCACGCCGGTGAAGATCGTCAGATGCCTGATGCGCTTCCAGAATCCGCCCTCGGCCGCGAACAGGTACACCAGCACCAGCGCGGGCAAGGCGATGTACGCCTGGAGCATCTTCGTGTTGAATGCGCAGCCGACCATCACGGCCGCCCACAGCAGCGGCCGCAGCCGCTTGGTGCGCAGCGCCTCCAGGGTGAACCAGGCGCCGAGCGTCATCAGCAGCACGAGCACCGGGTCCGGATTGTTGTCCCGGTTGATCGCCACGGTGATCGGAGTCAGGGCCATGACGAGCGCGGCCACCGAGGCCGCCGCGTGCCCGAAGGCCCGGCGTACCGCCGAGTACAGCACGCCGACCGCGGCCACGCCGCACAGCGCGATCGGCGCCAGCATCGCGAAGCTGGAGAAGCCGAAGATCCGGGTCGAGACCTCCATCACCCACAGCGCGAACGGCGGCTTGTCGACCGTGATGAAGTTCCCCGTGTCGATCGAGCCGAAGAACATCGCGGACCAGCTCTTGGTCCCGCTCTGCACCGCGGCCGCGTAGAACTCGTTCGCGTAGCCGTTGGCCGTCAGGTTCCACAAGTACAGCGCCGCGCTCAGCGCGAGCGTCGCCAGCAGCGCGGGCCTTGCCCAGCGCGGATCCTCGGGATCGCCGAGGTAGGCGCGCTGCAACCGCGACCGCTTCGCCGGCGGAGGGCTGGGAAGGGCGGCGAACGGAGCCGGCCACGTGATTTCTTCCGGTACGGCCGGAAGCTGGTCAGTCATGTGAAGTACTCCGCTACGGACGCTTGGGCTGACCGGCGCGCCGGGGATTGAAGACCCAGGCGCGCATCAGCAGGAATCGGATGAGGGTGGCCATCGCGTTCGCCGCGATGAGGGTAGCCAGCTCGACCGCATGGGAGGTACCCGGCGCGGCGGCGCTCAGCACCGCGAGCGCACCGTTCGTCAGGGCGAGGCCGATGAGGAACGCGACGCCGCCTTCGAACTGGTGTCGCAGGGCGTTGGCACTGCCGCGCACGCCGAAGGTGTAGCGCCGGTTCGCGGCCGTGTTGGCGATCGCGGTGAGGGCCAGCGCGAGGGTGTTGGCGAGGTACGCCGGGCACACGGCGCGCAGCACCCAATAGAGCAGCAGATAAGCCAGGGTGCTCGCGACACCGATGATCGCGAAGCTCGGCAGCTGGTTTCGCATGCCCTGCGGCAGCTGCGCGGCCAGTACACGCGCCTGCACCGGCGCTTTGAAGCCTCCACGCAGTGCCTGTCGGCCGACTCGCCACATGCCGCGCAGATCGTCGAGCGCGGTCTGCACGATGTCCACCCGGCTGTCCGGGTCGTCCACCCAGTCCACCGGGACCTCGTGGATCCGCAGCCCGCTGCGCTCGGCGAGCAGCAGCAGCTCGGTGTCGAAGAACCAGGCCTGATCCTGCACCTGGGGAAGCAGGGCCTTGATAATTTCGGTGCGCCCGGCCTTGAAGCCGCACTGCGCGTCCGAGAACCGGGCGGCCATCGCCGAGCGCAGCATCAGGTTGTAGGTGCGGGAGATGAATTCGCGCTTCGGCCCGCGCACCACGGCCGCGCCGCGCGCCAGCCGAGAGCCGATCGCCAGATCTGAGTGCCCCGACATGAGCGGCGCGATCAACGGCAGGAACGCGTCAAGTCCGGTCGAGAGGTCGACGTCCATGTAGGCGACAACCTCGGCGTCGCTCGCCTCCCACACGGTGCGCAGCGCGCGACCCCGACCCTTCTGGTCGAGGTGTACCGCATCGACGTGCGGATAGCGCTCCGCGAGGTCGAGAGCCACAGCCCAGGTCTCGTCGGTCGACGCGTTGTCCGCGATCGTGATGCGGAAGGGGTAAGGCAGATTCTCTGCGAGGTAGGCGTGAAGCCGATGCACGCTGTCGGCCAGTACCAATTGCTCGTTGTAAACCGGGATCACGATCTCCACGAGGCGGGTACGTTGCCGGGGCGGTTGGGTGCCGTCGTCGAGGCCGGGCGGCCGGTCGTAGATCACTTGGCTCATGCCGACCACGGTTCCGGAGGCCCGTTCGGCTGCCGTGAGTCTGATCTGAGCGTTCCATGAATTTCGCGGCGCCGCGCCGCACTGTGTTGTGCCGCGCCGTGACAGACCGTACTGCCGCGAAAAATGAGGCGGCCTCGTCGCACGGGGGAGCGACGAGGCCGCGGCGGAGAGTTGTCGAGGACTCTCCGCGGGCGTCGGAGGGGTTCACCGCCACGGTCCCGGGGGAGGACACTGCGGGCGGCGAGGGGCGGTTCCGACGCCGAGCGGTGCGGGGATCCCCACGGGGGGAGGGACCACGCACGCACCGTGGTTAGGCGCCTGACCCCCACGGGGGGAGGGGCCGGCGCCCGGACGCGCTCCGGCGTGATCCCCACGGGGGAGGGACCCGCCTGTACGCGTCACTCGGGGCGAGGCCCCATCGCACGGGGGGACGACGAGGCCTCGAAGAGGATTATTCATGGGCCTTCAGCGCTTGGCGACCCTTTCGACAAAACTTCTCGCTCGGGATGCTGCCCTTCACCGAGCGTGACGGCGATTTGCCGCATTTGCGGCTTTTGAAGCTTTCAGACTCCAGTGCAGCGTGACTCTGTGTCGACGACTCGTCGGTAACCAAAAGTGTTCGAGTAGGCGGCGTATGTTCCCGGGCGAGTTTCCTTGCTGACCGCAATCCCTCAGTTCGCGCAGGCAATCCAGTCGAACGTGCCGTAGTGATCCGCGGTGTAGTAGTCCTCACCGCCGGCCCCGGTTACCACCCGCCGGGCGCCACGGGTAGTGGAGCCTGGAGTCACGACCGTGAATTCGTGGTAATAGCCGTAGCGCTCACGAGGTAACGCGCCGCTGTAGTTTCCGTAGACGGTGTCGTCCTCCGGGTAGGGGTACGGGCCGCCGGACGCGATCAACCGCAGCGTTGCGACGGCCTGCGAAGGCAACTGAGTGACCGTGAGAACCGACATCCCTGACGGGGGAGTACTTGAGGCCGAACAAGCGATGCCGGATGAGGCCGAGCCGCCACGGTGCGCCGTCGCACCTCCTCGAGCCGCGCTCGAGCAGCCCGAGACGAGCAGGACGAGTGCCAGTGCCAGCGCCGCAGACCCGCAAGTCGCAGCTTTCACCGCCGCCTGCCGATCGCCCATCAGCCCGCGCGATGCCTCATCCCTCGGCAACAAACCCGTACGCACCCGGGCATTGTCTCCTCTCGACGCGCCCGGTCAGCCGTGCCGCGCCGTCGCCGCGACCGCGAGCTCGCCCAGCACCTCGCGCGCTTCGGCGGTGATCGGTGCCGCGTCGAGCGCCGCCAACGCGGTCTGTGTCAGTTCGCTGATCCGCGCCTCGACCTCAGCCAGCGCGCCGGTTTCAGCGATCACCGAGCGCAGGGTCTCGACTCCCGCCTCGTCGAGCCGCGCATCGCCGAGCCCGGAGCGCAGCGCCTTGGCCTGAGTCTCCGTCGCCTGCTGGGCCGCGAGCGCGACGAGCACCGTCTGCTTGCCCTCGCGCAGATCGTCACCGGCCGGCTTGCCGGTCGCCGCCGGGTCGCCGAACACGCCCAGCACGTCGTCGCGCAGCTGGAACGCCTCGCCGAGCGGCAGCCCGTAGCGGGAGAGCGCGGCAGTGAGCGGGCCGTCCGCGATGCCGGTCGCCAGCGCCGCGCCGAGCTGAAGCGGCCGCTCGATGGTGTACTTCGCCGACTTGTACCGCAGCACGGTGCGGGCTCGGGCGAGCGTCTCCTGCGGGGTCGAGACCGAAAGCCCGCGCGCCTGAGCGAGCACGTCAAGGTACTGCCCGGCCATGACCTCCGAGCGCATCAGGTCGAAAACTGGCCGGGCCGCTTGGATCCGTAACGCTTCCAGCCCGCAGCGCGTGAACAGCTCGTCGCACCAGGTCAGGGTGATGTCCCCGAGCAGCACGGCCGCCGCCGCGCCGAACCGCTCCGGCTCGCCCTCCCAGCCGCCGTCCCGGTGAAGCCGCTCGAATCGGCGGTGGATGGCCGGAGCGCCGCGCCGGGTGTCCGAACCGTCGATGTAGTCGTCGTGGATCAGCGCGGAGGCCTGGAGCAGTTCCAGGGCCGCCGCCGCACGCACCGCCGCCGCCTCCGCGGCCTCGATGCCGGTGTCGTCATCGGCCCCGCCTCCCGTCCCGCCTTCCACCCCTCCCGCGGCTCGCCAGCCCCAGTAGCAGAACGCCGGGCGCATCCGCTTCCCGCCGTCCAGGAACTCTCGCAGCGCCGCGACCACCGGCGCCAGGTCCGCGCTCACCTCGGCCAGGAGCACCTCCTGGCTGTCGAGGAAGGCGGTCAGCACGGCGGACACGCGGGCGCGAAGGTCGTAGCGATCCAGCGCCGCGGTCGCGCGGTCCGCAGCGGGAGAGTTCGCAGCGGAGGAGTCCGCGGCGTCGGCCGCACGAGCCCGGGAAGCATCCCGGGAATCGCTCGGCTCGAGGGCATGGCCGTTCACGTGCTCGTCTTTCACAAAACCCGAGCCTACGTCGTCTCATCCGCTGAAACGGCCCTGGTACCCCCTGGGTCGGCGGATACAGTGAACGCATGGCACTCGGCATCCCCAGCATTCGTACGGACCGGGCCGTGACCGTCCGCGAACTGCTATCTCGCGGGGCGCCGACGATGTCCTTCGAGTTCATGCCGGCTCGCAACCCCGAGCAGGAGCAGCAGCTGTGGAAGGCGCTGCGCCGGGTCGAGTGCGTCGGCCCCGACTTCGTGTCGATCACCTACGGCGCCGGCGGCTCTACCCGCGAGAACACGGCCTCCGAGGCGGAGCGGGTCGCGACCGAGACCACGCTGACCCCGGTCGGACACCTGACCGCGGTGAATCACTCGATCGGCGAGCTGCGGCGGATCATCGGCCGTTACGCGGACGCCGGGGTGCGCAACATTCTGGCCGTGCGCGGCGACCCGCCCGGCAACCCGCGCGGCGAGTGGATCAAGCACCCGCAGGGCATCGAGTACGCGATCGAGCTGGTGCGGCTGGTCAAGGAGTCCGGCGACTTCTGCGTCGGCGTCGCGGCCTTCCCGGAGAAGCACCCGCGCTCGGCTGACTGGGACGACGAGATCCGGCACTTCGTGGCCAAGTGCCGCGCCGGGGCCGACTTCGCGATCACCCAGATGGTCTTCGACGCGGAGCACTACCTCCGGCTGCGCGATCGGGTCGCAGCGGCCGGGTGCGACATCCCGATCATCGCCGGACTGATGCCGGTGACCCGTGCGGCGCAGATCGAGCGGATGGTCACGCTCAGCGGCGGCACGTTCCCCAAGCAGCTCGGCGAGCGCATCCACGCGGTCGCCGACGACAACGCCGCGGTCCGCCGGATCGGCATCGAGCACGCGACACAGCTGGGCGCCCGCCTCCTCGCGGAGGGCGTGCCGGGCCTGCACTTCATCACGCTGAATGCGTCGACCGCGACGCTCGAGGTGCACCAGAACCTGCGCGAGGCGCACACCCCGGCCGGCCTCGCCGCCGTCTGACCTGATCCGGCGCAGCCGTCTGTCCCCCCGTCGGCCTAGCGTCGCGGTTGGATGAGCTCTGCGGCCTGCCATCCGGACAGCGCGGCGAACGAGAGCCCGCTCCCTGGTCGCGCCGATGCTCCGACGTGAAAGAGCCCTGGCACCGGCTGCTTCACCGGTGAGCGCAACAGCGCCGAACGCAGATCGTTGACTGCCGGTCCGTACGCGGCGCCGCCGGGCACGCCGGTTGCCGCTTCGCGATCCGAGGCCGTGATCGTATGCACCACGCGCGCCTTCCCGCGCACGTCGAGGCCGCGCGACGCGAGCAGATCGAGAACCTCACCGAGATCAGGCTGCTGATTCCCGTTCGCCGGCACGTGCACCGTCCAGGCCGCCGGCTGCTCAGCGGCAACGTGGACACGTACCGCGGGGCCGTTCTCGGCGAGCAGCACGGACTCGTGTGGCATCGGCGGCGCGGCGTTGTGCTCTACGACCAAGCAGAACGTTGTGATCGCAGCCGAGTAAGCAGCCTCACTTTCCTGCCTCCCGAGCAGCCTGGCCAAGACCGCCCGGTCCACATCCGCAACGACCACGTCAGCCGCGATCCGCTCGCCGCTTTCCAACGTCACGCCGCTCAACGCTCCGGACGTGGACCGCTCGATGCGCGCCACACGTGCGCCGTGTCGGATCTCGGCGCCACGATCCAGAACGCGCTGGCCCAGCTCCTCAGCGAGCTTGTGCATGCCACCCACGATCCGCCAAGCGCCGAACGCCTGCTCGACGTAGATGCGCGCCGCCAGAGCCGTCGGCGCGCTGCGCGGATCGGCACCGGCTTGCCGGGCGTAGTCGTCGAGGAGGAGGAACAGCCTCGGGTCGTCGAACCAGCGGCTCGCCACCTGCCGCAACGAGCGAAAGGGCGTGAGCGCGCGTCGCCCGGCTGTCGTGCGCAGTAGGCGGGCAAGCTCGCGTCCGCCGGCGCCTGGTGCCTCGATGAGCGCGGGCCGGATCACGTCCCATACCCGGCTGCCTTGGTCGACGACGCGTAGCCAGGCCGCGCCGGCGCCGCTGCCAAGCGCCTCGTCGAACGCCGCCACCAGCCGGCCGCGCGAGGCGTTCGGCAGGTCGAGCCGGGTGCCGTCGGGGAAGAAGTAGCGCCGAACGGGATCGAGCGGCTGAAGGTCGAGGCGGTCTTCGAGCGTGGCGGCGGCGCTCTTCTTGCGCGAACCGGTCTTGATGAACAGGTCGCGGTACGCGGCGGGCAGGGTCAGCGTGTAGGCCCCGGTGTCGAACACGAGATCGTCGTGCCGCCACGAGCCGAGCGCACCGCCGACCGAATCAGAGGCTTCACACACGAGCACGCTGTTGTCGCGCGTCGCCAGGCGAGCAGCGGCCGCGAGCCCGGCCATTCCAGCCCCGACCACGATGATCCTTGCCACAGCGCACAGACTTTACCCGGCTGTGTCACGGCCGTGAGCCGACCAGGGCGGCGAGAACGCGTCGCGCGGTGCCGGTGAGCGATGCGCGGCTGCTGTGCTGGCTCTCCCACTGTGCTTCGGCTTCGGGGTCGGGCGGCAGCAACGGTTCCAGCTGCTGAGCCGGCGGGATGACCCGGCGGCCGTCGGCGACCGCGACGCGACCGCTGGCCCGGCGGACCGTGCGCAGCAGCGCGAGCGGATCCGGGTCCGTCGCCGCGGCGCGATAGCCGCCGATGCGCCAGTAGGCGTCGGCGTCGACGGCGACAGCGAACCGGCCCGGGTGCGTACGGCCTGCGCCCGTTCCCAGGCCAAGGCCCAGGCGTGTCCCGCTGCTGCCATACGCGCGGCTTGAACGGTGGTGGCCGTGCAGACTGTGCGCCGCCGGGCGCACGCGTGTGTGTTCGTCGTTCGCTTCGTCTCTTACCGAGCCGTGGTCGCCCGCACGAGGAGTCCGCGCCTGCTGTGCCTCCGCCTGCCATGACTCCGCCCGTGGCGGCGCGGCTGACTGAGCGTCGATGCCGTGAGCGGATTGCGGATCGGCCGACTTCGGCGCTGGCCGACCAGTGTCGAGCACCGCGAGGTCGAGCTGCTCGCCACGCAGCAGTGCCGTGGCGGCCGCGGCCGCGTGCGGCCCCAACGGTGCGCACGGCTCGGCAAAAATCAGAACTCTGCCACGAGCGGCGACGGCGAGCTGGTGATAGCGGTGCGCACGCGGCGACCAGCCACGAGGCAGCGGCGCAGCGGCGAGTATCCGCACTCGGGGATCGTCGCCGAACTCGCGCCGCAGAGCGGTCCTCGTTTCCTGCGGGCAGCCGTCATCGAGCACGACGATGTCCAGATGGTCGACCCCGCGCTGCCGCAGCGCGGCGCGTATCGCGGCGACCGCTGGAGCGGGCTCGTGCCGCATCGCTATCAGCACAGAGACCGGCTCGGCGGCCTGAGGTGGCCGAGCCGTGGTGCAGTGCAGATGAAGCGCGGCGGGGTTGATGTGGACTCCCCGGCGCCGCTGCGAGCCGCGCCACAGCGCGTCGGCAGCAGTTGATGCAGCGTTGGTTGCGGCGTTGACCAGGCCAGATGTGACCGCCACGGAGGCCGCCAACCCGATCCCGAGGCCCAAAGCCGACAGCGCCCACGGCGTAGCGTTGGATGACGTTCTCGCCGAAGCAGAAATGTCGAGCCCTGAGACCCTGCGCTCTATCGCCGTCAGGGCCGCTCCCGACGCGACCCGGGATAGCGACCCGCGGGCTCGCCTGGCAGTGAAGCCCAGCGAGCCCAGGTCCGGCAGTCCATCGAACGATGCGATGCGGGTCACGTAAGGAGCATTACCCCGCGGCATGTCGGACGCCGGTTGAATCACTCCATCTGGCTGATAAACAGACAGTTAAACCCTATCGAGTGAGCGAATCTGATGCTTGGACAGGCGAAGGTGGGGAGCTGAGACGACGCGGCAAGTGGGCGGCGTGGTGCATCGAGGCTCAGCGAGATGCAGTCGGACACAGTCGGATGCATTCAGACGCATCGAGACGCGTCCACACGCATCGCGCGGACGCGGAGCAGTCAGCCAGTGGCGCTTCCCTGGCCAAGCGTTCGATTGGGAAGGGGTGCGCGGTCTGCGCCCGAGCGTTCGACTCGACGTGGGCCGAGTCGGCTAGCAGTGGTGCGTTGGTAACTGCCAATCAGGGCCGGCCAATGTGAACCGGGGCGGTGCGGAGGCACGCCGTCATGCCAAGCACTCGCGGATGAGCGTTCTGACGGTGGATCGCAGTGGCCGTGACGCTAGGTGATGGGTGTCGGGCGGGGTCCGAGCGCGCACCCCCACGACGCGCGCGCGGACCCCGCCGCACCCCCTCGGGCGCGCCGACACCACTCTCCCCTGCGGTGTCGGGCGGCGCCGACGTCCCCTCCCTGTGCACCCCACCCGGGTTAACCGGCGGCGCGGAGACCCTCGCAGCTCGCCGATCCACCCAGTAGGACCACCCAGGTGCCGGGATGGTTGTGGACACATTTGGTCACGGTTCGGTAACTATCGGAGTCGAGACCGCATGATTTTTTGGTTTCGGACCCGGTTTTCCATGTTGGCGCAGGCTGAGCGCTAAGGGAAGAGCACGATCTGTAGTCGCTTCCGGTTCGATGGCGCGACACGCCCGGGGGCGGCGGGGTCCTCTGCGCGGTCCTCCGGCGCCTCGGCGCGTGGAGCTGCGGTGACGTGTGGGTCTCCCGGGCCGTGTCACTGATTCGAGCGAATATTCGAGATTCGGCTGGATGGTGGGACCCGACCGGGGTAGTGTTGGACTCGTTCGAACAAAGATTCGAACAAGCGTCGCCGCCGTCCGCAGGGGGCGTCACCGCGCTCCCGCCCGAGTCGCACCGGGCTGGTCCACTGCTGAGCGCAGGGAGGCACCGGGGAAGCCTGCGGCCGGCGGCGACGTGGCCCCTCCGGGGCCTGGGGGATGCCGGGGGTCCGCGGTCGCGCGGGTCCACGACGTGCCCCTCAGCGGTCCGCCGCACCCGGAGGGGTCCACAACCACCGTGTCCGCGCACTCATACGGCAGGGGAGCCATGACGATCGCGATGTCAGAACAAGTCGACGCGGAACCCTGCGACGTCCTTCGCGGCGGTGATGGACCGGTGTACTTCCTGCTCGGCGGCCGGCTCTATGTGGTCCACGAAATCCTTGGCCGCTGGATCGAGCCCGATGTGGAGCCGCGGCGCCGCGGGCGTCATGCGGCGCCGCAGGACCAGCTGGAGGGCGAGCAGCTACAGGGGCTTGGGCGAGTTCCGGCGCAGGAGCAAGGAGCTGCAGGTTGTGGACTGCGGGACGCTGCTCCGATGCCCCCGAGGCAACGTGAGTCGGCCGAGTCAGATCAGGCCGGACGGGATCAGACCGAACGGGATCAGGACGCGCCTGAGCCGGAACAGCCCGCGCAGGTCGAACACTGGCTGGTGATCGCTTCGATCGGCCGGTTCGGAACACCGGCCGTGTTCAGGCTGCAGCGTCGCCCGGCACCGCCGGCGAACGGACCGGATCGGTGGACGGTGCGCGCGGAGCGACGGTGACGGGAACGGGGAGGTGGGCGGTGGCACCCCGACCACGACACTGTCGACCTGACAACTACGACTCCAACGGCTTCCAGATCCAGCACATCCACGTGGCGGGGCGGTGCGGGTTAGTGGCGCAACCGCAAGCCCTGTGGGGCGAGGGCGAATCCCGCCGCGGACAGCGCTGCGGCGACCGGTGTCGGCGTGGCGCTAGAGCCGGCTGCGAGCACCGGGACGCCGTCCGTGGTGACCACCGTGAGCGCGCCGACGCGGCCGTCGCGTACGGCTGCGGCGACCGCGTTGGCGGCGCTGGCCAACACTTCCGGCGCGTCGGTCCACGACAGCACCGTGCGGCCGCCGCGTTCTACGTAGAGCACCAGCTCACCGTCTACCAGCACCACGAGGGCCCCCGCCTTGCGCCCTGGCTTATGGCCTGGGGCGGCCGGTGCCGAGATCACCGGCGACGCCGGCGATGACGAAGCTGGTTGTGTGGTGGTGTCTGTGGACCGTCCGTGGCTTAACGGGCGGTCCGGCCACGGGACTGCCGCGCCGTATGGGTTTGCGGGGTCGGCGGCAGCGAGCAGCAGAGTGGTCGGCGTGCGATTCGAGGTCGGCTGATCGGAATCGCCGGACAGCGCGCGCAGGCGGTCCACCGCACCATCTGCGGCGAACTGCGCCGCTCCCAGGCCCTCCACGAAGTAGCCGCGGCGGCACCTGCCGGCCTCTTCGAATGTCGACAGGACGCGGTATACCGCGCTGAAACCACCGGGCAACCGCTCCGCAGCCACGGAGCCGCGGGTGACGATGCCGTACCGATCTAGCAGCACCTCGCCGAGCACCTGAGCCGAAGCCGCCCGCGCGCGCGGATCCGCGGACGGGATCGCCGTGCGCAAGCGTGACCAGCGGCCGACCGCCGTGGCCGCGACGGCGCTGGGCAGCACCGGGGCCGCGGCCGGGACCGTCGCGGCGAAGCGCAACGCTCCGTACCGGCCACGCGGAGTCGGGCGCTTTGCGCGGTGTGCGGTGCGGCCCGAGCCAAGCAGCGCGCGGACCGGCGCGTAGGTGTCGTTGGTGACGCGGCCCGCCCAAACGAGGTCCCAGAGCGCAGCGAGGACGTCAGCGGGATCTATGGATGGATTCGGGGAGGTGGGGGTGCCCGCGCGGTCTGCGGAGTCCGGGCCTTGCCCCTGAGTGCGAGCGGAGCGCTGCGCCTCGGCCTGGGTGACGTGTTCGACCAGTGAGCGGAAGAACAAGCCGGCGTCGCGCTCCAGAGCGGAGAGCAGCGCCCATTGCGCCGGTGAGGCATCGTCGAGCGGTGTCGGCTCGGGCAGCACGAACGGCGCGATCGCGGCGGGCGCCAGCGCGATCCAGCCGTCGTCCACGGCGAGCGCTCCGGCTCCGGCCCACACCACTTCGCCACCCGAGGTGAGCTCGTCCAGCATCGCGGGCTGATAGTCCGACACACGGGAGGGCAGGACCAGCCGTTCCAGGGCTGACGCCGGCACCGGGACTCCGGCGAGCTGTTCGACCGCGCGCAACACGCCGTCGACGCCGCGCATGCGTCGGTCCGGCCGTTCGCCCGGCTGGCCTACCGACTGCCACAGCGGCAGCATCCGGGCCAGCGCGGTCGGGCCGACCGGCTCGGCCTGCTGGCGCAGGGCGGCGACGGTTCGCCGGCGCAGACGTCGCAGCACCCTGGCATCGCACCACTCGTCGCCGCTGCCGTCCGGGCGGAATGCGCCGCGGATGACGCGCCGATCTGCGGCAAGCCGTTCGAGGACCGTGACGCACACCGCGACGCCGAGCCCGAAGTGCTCGGCGGGCTGCCGGGCCGAGAACGGGGCGTGGGTCCGCGCGTAACGCGCCATCAGGTCGCCTAGCGGGTCGACGACCGGCTCGGTGAACGCCTCAGGCACGCCCACCGGCAGCGGCACGCCAAGCGCGTCGCGCAACCGGCCGGCATCCTCGATCGCGGCCCAGCGCTCCTCGCCGGCGATTCGTACCCGGATGACGCGGCGCGAGCGTTCCAGGGCGGCGAGCCAGTCGGCTTCGATGCCGCGTCGGGCGGCCTCGGCGGTGGACAGCGGTCCGAGCAGGCGCAGCAGGTCGGAGGCGTCCTCGGCGTCGCGGGCTGGCCGGTCGGTGGTCAGGTGTTGCAGCTCGGCCTCAAGGGCGGAAAGCACCTCCACGTCGAACAGGTCGCGCAGTTCCGGCTGCCCGAGCAGTTCGGCCAGCAGCGACGGGTCCACGCTCAGGGCGGCGGCCTGGCGCTCGGCCAGCGGCGAGTCGCCCTCGTAGAGGAACTGCGCGACGTAGCCGAACAGTAAGGACTTCGCGAACGGCGACGGCGACGGGGTCTCGACCTGCACGACCTTCACCCGCCGCGCCTCGATGTCGCCGAGCAGTTCGACCAAGCCTGGCACGTCGAACACGTCCTGAAGGCACTCGCGCACCGTCTCGAGCACGATCGGGAACGAGGCGTACTTCGAGGCGACCGCGAGCAGATGCGAGGCGCGCTGCCGCTGCTGCCACAGCGGCACGCGCTGTCCGGGTCGGCGGCGCGGGAGCAGGAGGGCGCGACCGGCGCACTCGCGGAACCGCGCGGCGAACAGCGCCGAGCCACCGACCTGGTCGGTCACCGCCTGTTCGATTTCATCGGCGGGGAACCGTGCGCAGGAGTCGAACACATTTTCGATGTTCGCGCGGCCGTCGCTGGCCGGGTCCGCGTCCGCGTCGAGCTCGGCCCACGGTTGCTCCCAGTCGGTCTCCGGCAGCCGCAGCACGATCCCGTCGTCGCCGTGCATGACCTGGGCGTCGAACCCGAATTCCTCGCGCAGCCTGGCGCCTATAGCCAGCGCCCACGGCGCGTGCACTTGGGCCCCGAACGGCGAATGGATCACCACCCGCCAGTCGCCCAGCTCGTCGTGAAAGCGTTCGACCACGATCGTCCGGTCGTCGGGCACGTGCCGGGTGGCCTCGCGCTGCTCGGACAGGTAGGCGAGCAGATTGCCCGCAGCCCATTCGTCCAGCCCCGCCGCCCGCAGCCGCTCGGTCGCTTCCTGCGGTTCGAGCGCGGTCAGTTCGCGGGTGAAAGCGCCGAGAGCTCGCCCCAGCTCCAGCGGCCGGCCGAGCGCGTCGCCCTTCCAGAACGGCAGCCGGCCGGGCTGCCCCGGGGCCGGGGAGACCAGCACCTTCTCGTGCGTGATGTCCTCGATTCGCCACGAGGAGGTGCCCAGGGTGAACACGTCGCCCACCCGCGACTCGTACACCATCTCCTCGTCCAGCTCGCCGACCCGCCGCCCGCCGCGCTTCTCGTCCCCGCCGACCAGGAAGACCCCGAACAGCCCGCGGTCCGGGATCGTGCCGCCGGAGATGACCGCGAGCCGCTGCGCGCCCGGCCGACCGGAGATCGTGCCCGCCTCCCGGTCCCACACGATGCGTGGCTTGAGCTCGGCGAACTCGTCGCTCGGATAGCGCCCGGCCAGCATGTCGAGCACGGCTTCGAAGACCGACTCGGTGAGCGTGGCGAACGGGGCGGCCCGGCGAAGCAGAGCCAGCAGTTCGCCGGTGTCCCAGCTGTCTACCGCGCACATCGCGACGAGCTGCTGGGCCAGCACGTCGAGCGGGTTGCGTACCGGCGCGATCGCCTCGATCTTCCCGCTGCGCATGCGCTCGGCGACCACCGCCGCCTGGAGCAGGTCGCCGCGGAACTTGGGGAAGATGACGCCGCGGGACACAGCGCCGACCTGGTGCCCGGCCCGGCCGACCCGTTGCAGCCCCGAGGCCACCGAGGGCGGCGATTCGACCTGCACGACCAGGTCCACCGCGCCCATGTCGATGCCGAGTTCGAGGCTGGAGGTGGCCACGACCGCGGGCAGCCGCCCGGCCTTCAGCGCCTCCTCCACCTCGGCCCGCTGTTCCTTGGAGACCGAGCCGTGGTGCGCCCTGGCCAGCAGCGGCGGCGCTCCCGAAGCGGAGCCCGCCTGGCCCATCAGCTCGGCTGGCAGCCGGGTGGGCTTCGTGGCGGTTGGAGCGAGACGGAGATCGGCATCGCCGTCGCCCTCGGAGCCGGATGCCAGGTCGGCGGCGGACCCGCCTGCCGGCACCAGCACGGGATCGGGCGCGAACAGGTCGAGGCCGATCCTGGCGGCGTGGATCTCGTTGAGCCGGTTGCACAGGCGCTCGGCCAGCCGCCGCGAGTTGGCGAAGACCAGGGTGGAGGTGTGCTCCTCGACCAGGTCGGCCACCCGGTTCTCCACGTGCGGCCAGATCGAGGCCTTGCGCCGGCCCGCCTCGTCGGCCGGGACCGCCTCCGGATCGGTGTCCACGGTTTCGAGCGCGGTCAGATCCTCGACCGGGACCACCACGCGCAGGTCGAAGCTCTTCGCGGTCGGCGGGGCGACGATCGTGGCCGGCCGGGTGCCGCTGAGGAACCGGGCCACCTCCTCGGCCGGCCGCACCGTCGCGGAAAGTCCGATCCGCTGCGCGGGCTTCGGCAGCAGGTGGTCGAGCCGCTCCAGGCTCAGCGCCAGGTGCGCGCCACGCTTAGTGCCGGCGACCGCGTGCACCTCGTCCACGATCACCGTCTCGACCGAGCTCAGCGCCTCGCGCGCCTGCGAGGTCAGCAGCAGGAACAGCGATTCGGGCGTGGTGATCAGAATGTCCGCCGGGCTGCTTTGGAACTTGCGACGTTGTTCCGACGGGGTGTCACCGGAACGCACCGCTATCCGCACATCGGGCTCGGGGAGCCCGGCTCGTACTGCGGACTGCCGCAGCCCTGCCAGTGGCGCGCGCAGGTTGCGCTCCACGTCCACGCCGAGGGCCTTGAGCGGCGAGATGTACAACACGCGGCAACGCTGGCGGCCGCTCTGTGGAGGCGGCCCGAAGGCGAGCCGGTCGAGCGCGGCGAGGAACGCGGCCAGGGTCTTGCCCGAGCCGGTCGGCGCGATGACCAGCACGTTGTGACCGCCGCGAATCGCCTCCCACGCGCCGGTCTGCGCGGCGGTGGGCTCGGCGAACGCGCCGTTGAACCATTGCCGCGTCGGCTCCGCGAACCCGTCTATAAGACCCATACGGACATCTTCCCTGCTCCCACTGACAGATTGCCGCCGGATAGGCTTCCGGGGTGCGGTTGACGGTGTTTTGGGAGCGGATGACGGAGCAGTTCGGGCCCGGCTATGTGGACTCGTTCGCCCGCGATCATGTGATGAGCGAGCTGGGCGGGCGCACCGTGCTGCAAGCGCTTGATCAGGGGGTTTCGGCGAAAGAGGTCTGGGCGGCGGTGCGCCGCTCGCTCGATCTGCGGGACTGATCGCGGACTGACTGCTGGGCTGAGGCGCGGGTGGTGGCTGCCGTCTGCCGGCTAAGCGGCTGCTGCTGCCGAGCTTGGGCGCAGCCCGGTGGCCAGGACCCGGCTGAGGTAGGCGAAGCTGGCGTCGGTCTCGGTCGGCGCCCGATAGCCGAGGCCAAGCTCAAGGCTGACGAAGCCGGTCACCGCCGCGCGCACGCAGCGCACAGCGTGCACGAGGTCCTCGCCCGTGAGCCCGAAGCCGCGCACGACCGCGTAGGCGACGTTGACGAGCCGTTCCGACGCGGCGGTGAAGGCTGGATCGTCGTAATAAGCACGCTCGATCAACGCGTGCCGATGCGGAAACTCACTGGCCAGCCGCCGATATTCGGTCAGATAGGCCTTCAGCGCGTCCTCTCCTGCGCGTCCCATGACGACCGCGCCCATCTGCTCCGCCGTCTCGTTGAGGATGCGGATGGCGAGAAGCCGGCGCAGTTCGGGCAGCCCGCGAACATGCTTATAGAGGGATGGCGCGGCCACGCCGGTGGCGTCGGCGATCGCCTTGAGGGTCAAGCCGTCGGAGCCGCGTGCGTCGAGGATTTCGAGCGCGGCGTCGACGACGGCGTCGGGGGAGAGCCCCGCTCGCGGCATCCGTGCACCTCCCGGGGCCTTCCGGCCGGTTGACTGGCCTACTAGCTGAAAAGCTAAGTTGATTAGCCGGGGCGAGTCAAGAACAGGCCCTAGCGGGCCGCAAAAGGCGTTCGCCCCGGCGCGGGAGGCGGCCGGGGCGAACGAGAGGGAAGGGCGGGCTCGGATCAGAGCGCGCTTTTCCCTGGGACCGGAGATCTAGGTTGGAGATCGAGGTATCAGTGCGAGCGGCTCGGGAAGCGCTTGCGCAGCAGCACGCCGCCGCCGATCAAGCCCGCACCGAGCGGCGCCACCGCGAGCGCGCCGGAGCCGGTGTGCGCCAGAACTCCGGTCGCCTTACCCGATGATCCGTTCCCGTTGGTGCCGCCATTCGAACCACCGTTGGAGCCGCCGTGCGAGCTGGTGCTGGTCGGAGAGGCGGTGGACGACGGGGTGCCGCCGCCGGGCGCCGAGCTTGTCGGCGTCGAGGTGGTCGTGCCGGACGGCGGGCACGGCGTGGTGGGAGGCGGCGGCGGGGGCGGAGGGCAGCCGCAACCGGTCGGGGTCGGAGTCGGCTGAGTCGGAGTGGGCGTCGGGGTGGGCGGCGGCGGGGGAGGAGTCGGAGTCGACCCGCCGTTGTTCTCACAGGAGTTGCCGGTGACCGAGTCGAGGATGCCGATCACGTCGACCTGGTTGCCACACACGTTGACCGGCGCGTTGATCGGAACCTGAATCACATTGCCGGAACCGATGCCGGGCGAGCCCTTGGAGCTGCCGGACGCGGTGGTCGAGCCGGAGCCGCCGTTCGAGCAGGAGTTGCCGTGGTCGGTGTTCCCGACCCCGATCACGTCGACCTGGTTACCGCACACGTTGATCGGCGCGTTGATCGGGATCTGCACCAGGTTGCCGGAGCCGACGCCGGGGGAGTGCTTCGCGTCGCCGGACGCCGACGTGCCGTCGTTCGACCCACCGGCCGCGCTGCCGCCGTCATTCGAGCAGGAGTTGCCGGTGACCGAGTCGAGGATGCCGATCACGTCGATCTGGTTGCCACAGACGTTGATCGGTGCGTTAACCGGCAGCTGGATGAGGTTGCCGGAGCCGATACCCGGGGAGTGCGATGTCTCCCCGGTTGCCGTCGTGTCGGCGTGCGCGCTGGCCATGCCCAAGCCGGTCATGAGCAGGCCGCCGGTGGTCATCCCGAGCACGACGCGGCGTTTCGTCGAAAAGTGCATACGTGAACCTCGTGTCTATCAATGCCAACCCGATAACCAAGGGAACGAGGTGTGACGATCGGGGTTACCGCAAATCCGACGAATCCTGCGGACGAGTGAATTCCGGTGCTGCGGTACAACTAAACGGGCGGAGCCCGGCGCGCGCTAGGCGGGCCGGGCTCCGGTCGGCCGGTCTATGCCGGCCGGCGGTCAGTTCTCGCTGTGGTTGTCGAAGACCGAGTCGAGCAGACCGATGATGTTGACCCCGTTGCCGGTCACGTTGACCGGGATGTGCACCGGAATCTGGGTGTTGTTGCCCGAGACGATGCCGGGGGAGTTGGTCGCCGAGCCGTCGGCCGAGGTGTCGGCCATGGCCGCGCCGGCGCCGGCCAGGACGACGCCGCTGGTGGCCGCGGTCAGCACGGCGAGCTTCTTGAGGTTCATCGGATTCCTCCTTGCCGCGGCCCGGTTGGGGCACGCGGCGGCGGTTCGGTTTTGTCACTACTCAGGGCACTGTGACGTCCCGGTCTGGCCCGGCCGGTTTTTGACTGGGTCTTTCTCAAGCTCGGTCCCCCCGGGGGCGTCACGTGCAGCCCAACGAGCCCTGTCGGCGGGGAGGCACGGATGCGGTGTGTTGATCCTTCTTTCTGGCGAACCTACGATCAGCCAAATATCAGCCGGTTGGACCTCTGGTGAGCGGAGCACTCGTCGGCCGGGCTGGTGGGGGGGAGTTCGTAGGCTGATCTGATTCGGCCCGCTACTTGCCGCGGTGATTTCGCGCGCGCGAGTCCGATGAACCTTTCGACTTGCGCTTTACGCTGCGTCAACGCCTAGCGTCGTCGGCGAAGGAGGAAAGACCGTGAGCTGGACCATTGCGCAGGTCGCGCGGCTTTCGAAGATTACGACGCGGACGCTGCGGCACTACGACGCGATCGGATTGCTGCGGCCGGCCGGCACCGGGGCGGGCGGGGTGCGCCTTTACGAGCGGGAACAGCTGCTTCGCCTGCAGCGGATTCTGCTGCTGCGTGACCTCGGCCTGGGCCTCGACGCGATCGCGTCGGTGATCGACGACCAGGACCGGCGCGGCACCCGCGACGTGCTCGATCGGCACCGCACGTGGCTGCTGGCCGAGAGCGAGCGGCTCACGCGGCTGGCGCGCACGGTGCAGCGAACGATCGATGAGCTGGCTGGAGGAGAGGAAATGGACGTGGAGGAGCTGTTCGAGGGCTTCGACGCTTCGCGATACGAGGCGGAGGTGCAGGAGCGGTGGCCGGAGGGCGCGGCCGAGTCGCGCCGGCGGACCGCGAACTGGAGCCGGGAGGACTTCGCCGACGCGGCGCGACGGGGCGTCGACCTGGCGCAGCGGTTCGCGACGCTGGCGGCCGAGTCCGTGCCGGTCGACGACCCGCGTACGCAAGAGGCCGTGGCCGAACACTACGAGTGGGTGTCTCTGTTCTGGACGCCCAACGCTGCCGCCTATCGGGGGCTCGGCGACATGTACGTGGCCGATGAGCGCTTCCGGCAGTACTACGACAAGCACGGCGAGGGCACCGCTCGATACCTGCGCGAAGCCATGGCTGCCTACGCGGAAGCGAACCTGGCATAGCGCAGCGCGCGGCGGCGTGACGGGGCGCGGCTGACGGGCGCGGCTGATGCGACGGGGCGCGGTTGGCTGGATCGAAGGAGCTCGGGCCGGGGCGGGCTCCAGCGGACTGACCGCGCCGCGGCGCGTATACCACCTACCTCCGACAGATTTCGGCGCGTCGCGAGTCGTCCAAGCGGAAAACCGGCTAGCGTAGACAGCTAAGAAGAGAAACACTCGAATGAGCGACCCGCTGATGGGGCATCACGCGCATGACGCGTCGTGATTCTCGCAGTGAATCGGCGAGTGCTCGGCGTGGCAGGTTGACAGCTGGTCCGGAAGGGAGGCGTGCGATGGTTTCGAGCCGCAGGGCGACCGCCCCGCATTTGGTGCCGGTCGACGACGGCGAGCGGTGGTACGGCGAGGAGCTCGGAGCGCAGCCCGGCTACCGGATCGCGACCGTGCGCCCGCAGAGCTTCACCGACGCGAAGGTGATCGGCGAGTTCTTCCGGGACGGGATCCCGGTCATCATGAACCTCGCCGACCTGGAGGAGGCGGACGCGAAGCGGATCGTCGACTTCGCCTCGGGCCTGATCTTCTCGCTGCGCGGTGGAATAGAGCGGGTGGCCTCCCGGGTCTTCCTGCTCTCGCCGCAGGGCACTGAGCTGATGGACGGCGCACACAGCCCGTCCACGGACCCCGGGTTCTTCAACCAGGACTGAGAAAGCCAGTAAAGCTGTAGGCCGCCGCCCAGGGATTCCGGGTGGCGGCCTACAGCTTTTGTTCGTGGTGTTGACGTCGAGTGCGCGCCTAGCGTGGCCTTGCGACGCCGCTGCTACTGATTCGGATTCTGCGGATACTGCGGTGGCTGCTGCTGATACGGCGACTGCTGATATGGGTTCTGCTGCTGGTACGGACTTTGCTGCTGGTACGGGTTCTGCTGCGGATTGGGCGGCTGGTAACCGCCGCCGTGTTGGCCGGGGCCCGAGGGCGGCTTCGGCCCTCCGCGTCCACGCCGAGCGAGCGCGACGATGAGCAGTGCTAGCCCGAGGACGATGAACACACCCACGACCACACCGATGATCAGACCGATGTGCGACGAGCTTGACGGCGAGGCGGCAGCGGTCGGCGAGCTGGACGCGTTGCCGACGGAACCGGAACCCGGGGTCGCACTGGCGCCGGACGCCCCAAGCAGCGGGTTCGAAGTGTCGGACGGCGCGGACGCTTGCAGGGCCTTGAGGGGGTCGATGATGCCGTAGCCATATTGGTCGCTGTGCTGTCCGGCGGTTTGACCGGAGCCCGGGTCGGCGGTGCTGATCAGGTCGCGAATCACCTGGCCGGCCGTCCAGTCGGGGTGCGCGCTGCGGATCAGAGCGGCCGTGGCCGAGACGTAAGCCGTGGCCTCGGACGTGCCGGAAGACGTACCCTGCTGCCCGAAGTTGTTGTCCCGGTAGATCTGCACTCCAGGTGCGGCGAGAGTGGTCCGCGCTCCATAGCTCGACTGCGACCAGATCTGACCGCTTTGGTCGATTGCGCCGACAGCGATCACACCTGGGTACGCAGCCGGATACTGCACCGTCGTAGTGCCGTTGTCTTGATTGCCGGTGGCGGCGACCACGACGATATTAGCTGCGACCGCTTGAGCGATCGCGCCGGATACGTCGGGGCCGAGATCGTTAGCTCCACCGATCGAGAGATTGATGACGCCCACGTGTTGATTTACTGCGTATCGGATTCCGGCAGCGATGTTAGGCCCGAACAAGCCGCTGGCACTGGAAGCGTCGATGCGGACGGGAAGAATCTTCGCAGATGGGGCGAGGCCGGTGACGTTTGTACCGTTCCCGGCGATCACGGATGCCATTCCGGTGCCGTGGCCATCGTTGTCGGTGTCGGTCTCACCGTTACCGCCACTCGTCGTGCCGTTGGCGAAGTCCGCGCCGGATAGCACCTGGCCGCTCAGGTCTGAAATCGACGCGACTCCGGAGTCCAATACCGCGACGGTGACGTTAGCGCCCTTCGAGACCTGCCAATCCTGGCTGGCTTTGAGATAGTCCAGCGCCCACTGCTGGCTTGAATACGCATGCGCCGGACTCGCGGCGAGCACCGGAACGGCCAGCAGCGCGGCCATCGCCACCGCGCTGCCTACACGCCGCAATCCAGCCCTCTGCTGCTGCACTCTCAACGTACTTTGATAGGAACTTCGATTCCTACTTCGATCGACTACTCCACCACCGGCGGGGCTACTCTCTGCGCGGACTGCCACCATTCCGGGTCTTCCTTAAGGTAATCAGGGCGCTCACCGCGCTCGTCGTCCTCGTCGCGACTCGCACCGCTCCTGCCGGCACCCCGGACCATCCGCAAGGGGTTGCCGTCGGCATCCGTCGCCCCGTCGTACGCCGACGTTACCCGACCGGTACTGGCTCCGCGTCCTGAGTCCTTGACCAGCAGCGATTCGTTACCGCCGATCGAGGGCTGAACCCACTCCTCCTCGCCGGAACCGGCTTCGTCGCCGCCGAAGAACTTGCCGCGCGAATACTTGGAGGATCCGAGCTCTTCCTCACTCGAGGATCCGCCGCCGCGTCGGCCGCCCATTCCGTGCATAGCAGACTGCTGCTCGCCTTCGGCAGCGCCAGTGCCCGATGCCCCGGCGCGTCCGGACTCCGCTCCGTCCTCCCCTTCGAGGTTGCCGCCGAGGTTCGAAGCCGTGCGGCGAGCCGGGCCGCCACTGGACTCGTCTCCGAAGCCGTCCTCACCGAAGACGTTGGAACTGACCTTGGACGTGCCGCCGGTCTTGCCCTCTTCATTCAGGCCGTCGCCAAAGGGGCTGCCGCTTCCTCCGCCGGGTTTGGTCGTCTCTTCCCCGGCAGGAAATGGCAGGCCACCGCCGGGAGTGCCGAAAATCGGCCCGGGCGTCGTGGTGGTGGTCGTCGTGTTGAGGTTTTCGAGCCCGGTAGGTGTCGGAGTAGGGGAGGCCGTGAGTGGTCCGGTGTGCGCGGTAGTCGTCTCTTCGAAGAGGCCGTTGGTCACGCCGCCGACAGTCGGCTGACGCGTCGTCTTCCCGCCTCCGGTGGCCGATCCTCCGCTGAAGCCATAGCCCGCTGCAGCGCCTGAGCCTCCGCTGTAGGAGCCGCTGCCCAAGTTGAAGCCCCCTGCTGGGGGCGCGGAAGTCGGAGTGAAGCCGGTGTCGTGACTTGCCGCGATGGTGCTCATGTTGTTCGCCGCGGACTCGTAGCTCGACGAGAGCTTGTTGAGCACGTCAGCAGCCTGGTTCCGCGCGGCGAGGTTGTGCTGCTGGGCCTGCTGAACCGGGTCGGTCCCCGTGAAGATGTCCGAGACCGTGTTCGTGATGCCGCTGAAGAAGCCGCCGGAGGGCACGGGCTTCTCGTCGGGCACGCTCTTCATCGCCTGCTTGGCTGCGGTGGCGGCGGACTGCGCGGTCTTCAGCTGGTTGATCGTGTTGTTGACCGTGGTGACGACGTTCTGCGCATGGTTCGACGTGTCGGTGAACGTCTGGGTCGCCGCCGTCGCCGCGTCACCGGACCACGCCGACTGGAGCGACGCGTTCGCCTTGTTGAGCGTGTCGATGATGTTGTTCAGCGACTTGTTGACGTCCTCGTAGCCGCTGATCTGGACGCCGATCGCCTCCGGGCTGAGCGCCTCGGCCTGCTGCTTGGCCCACGCGACGCCGCCGTACTGCTGGACGGTGCTCTGGTTGAACTGATTCGGCATTGGACTGCCCTACCCCGCGTCTTCCGCTTCCGTCGCGTTCCGTTCCCGACCCGATCCGACCCGATCGCCTAGGCGGCGGACCGGAATCAGGTGTCCTTCTGGACCTGGGTCATGTCCAGCTGCAGGTTGCTCTCAGTGGTCGAGTAGAGCTGGTGCGTCTTCTGGA
Source organism: Actinocrinis sp. (assembly GCF_035653575.1). GTDB lineage: Bacteria > Actinomycetota > Actinomycetes > Streptomycetales > Catenulisporaceae > Actinocrinis. Next base: position 29,673 of record NZ_DASRBQ010000097.1, on the reverse strand, counting down.
TCCGGTCGTGCAGATCGGTGATCTTCTGGTTGACCTCGTTGATGAGGCCGTAGATCGCCTGCTGTACCTGGCCGTTCGCCGTGTTCAGCTTGTACGCCGCGTCGAGTCCGTTGTTCGTGTCGCCGAAGTTGGACGAACCGCCGTCGGACATCGCCTCGGCCCGCTTGATGCCGCCTGGAGCGGCGGTCTGCTGGATGTCCGAGGCGGTGTTGTTGTGGAACGTGTTCGGTGCGAGCGGGCTGGTCGGCGCCTGGAAGTGGTCCTGGAGCAGTGCCTGGAGCTTGGCCCTGACCGCTTCGAGCTCCTCTAACTCGACTCTGAAGCTACTACCCATGACGCCGGATCCCCTCGGTTCCCCTCGTGTGACACTGCTCTTCCGTTGTCGCCCCGCCGTGGGTTGCGACGCCTGGCGCGCCGTCTGGCGGAGGACACCCTATCGAAGGGTACCGACATGGACGACGCACGGCCACCGGTTCGTAGCCGGAAGTGGAGTGCCGAACCGGTAGGTTGGGACCTGGCCGTAGATCGGCCGCCTGCACTGTGTCCAATGGTGCGCGTTACTACTGTCGTCCATTACTACTGTGTCCACCGCGTGAGTTACTGCGGCTCTTAACCGCGGGCTCGTCCGGTCTGACGGGAGGTCCGCTGTGTCGGCGCGTGCGTCCCTGCCGGGAGGACGAGCCGGGTCCGGTGCGTTGAGCCGGCGCGCGGCATTGCGTACGGTCGGTGCGGCGGCGGTTGCTGGCGGGCTCGGGGCATGCGCTGCGGGAACGGGAACTGGCGGGGTGCCTGCGACGCCTGGCGACGCCGCGACCACATCGTTCGATCCGTACTTTCCGGGACATGGCGCCGGAGGGTTCCTGGTCAACCATTACGCGCTGGATCTGTCTTATGCGCAGGCGGTGGGTCGCATCGCCGGTACCGCGACAATCAGGCTTCTGCCATATTCCGCGCTTTCCGGGCTGAGTCTTGATCTGGTCGCCGGTATGACCGTCGTTTCTGTTCGGGCGAACGGGGCAATGGCGCGGTTCTCCCGACAAGGCGACAAGCTGCACATCCAACCGAGCGCCGTGCTACCCAGTGGACGGATGGCGTTGCTGGAGATCGCCTACTCCGGGCAGCCGGGACCGGTTAGCGTGACCGGGGTTGGGAGCGTCGGCTGGCAGGCCGGTACGGCTGGCGCGGCTGCGGCTGACATCACCGCGGTTTCGCTTCCAATCGGCGCGCCTACCTGGTTCCCCTGCGCCGATCATCCCTCGCTCAAGGCCGCCTACGAGATCTCGGTGACGGCGCCTGCCGGAGCCTCGGTGCTCGCGAACGGACGGCTCGTCGGCAAGCAGCCGCAGAACTTCGGTACCCGCTGGACGTATCGGCACGACGGTCCGATGGCGGCCTACCTCGCCACGGTCGCCATCGGAGACCTCACGATCGAGACCTCCTCCGGCCCGGCCGGCGTACAGATCCGCGATGCGTTCCCGGCTCGGCTCGCGGATCAAGCGCGGACCGACCTCGGCAGGCAGAGCGAGATGCTCAAGATGTTCACGTCGCTGTTCGGGCCGTACCCGTTCGACGTGTACGGTACTGCGGTCCTTGACGCTGTGAACGCACTGAGCCCTGCCGGTCCGCTCGGCGGGATCTACGGCGCCCAGACTCTCGGTCTGCTCGACGCGTTGATGATCGACGGGAAGCGCACCCATGAGAACCTGGTGGCTCGCGCCCTTGCCGCGCAGTGGTTCGGAGCTAGTGTCTCGGTCAGCAGTTGGGCGAACATCTGGTTGAGCACCGCGTTCGCGCGATACGCGGAATGGGTCTGGCTGGAGAAGTCGGGCGGCGCGAGCGCGGACACGTCGGCGCGGGCCGCGATGACGCGGTTGCGCGGCCTCGCTCAGGACCTCGTGCTTTCCGACCCGGGTGCCGAGCGGATCCTGGATGAGCGGGTCGCGCTGCGCGGCGCCTGCTTCCTGCACGCGTTGCGGCTGACGATGGGCGACTACACCTTCTTCCAAGTGCTGCGGGTGTGGTGCAGCCGCAACCAGAGCGGCGCCGCGCAGACCGAGGATTTCCTCCAGGTGGTTCCCGATGTCTACACCGCGCAGGACTTGACCGCATTCATGGGCTCCTGGGTGTCCGCTGCGCCGTTGCCCGACTTGCCGTAGCCCGCTGCGGTCGGTCTCGTTTCGGCATAAGGTCCGGTCACGATTCGGTGGCGGCGGGAACTCGGTCTTCGTGGCGTTCGCCGGGGCTCGCTAGGATCAGCCGCTCATACTTATCAATCCTTGGAGGGGGACACAGTGTCCGAGCCATGGGGGCAGCAGCCGCAGCAGTCGGGCGGCGACTGGTCGGTTCCGCAGGGCGGGGAGGAGTCCGGCTCGTTCGCGCCGCCGCCGGTCGACCCGCAGTACGGTTCGCCGCAGTACGCGGGTCAGCAGGCACAGCCGCAGTACAGCGCTCCGCAGCAGCCGGCTCAGCCGTTCGGCGCCGCGGGCCAGCCGCAGTACGGTGAGCAGCCGCAGTACGGCCAGCCGGGATTCGGTGCCCCGGCCGGCCCAGGCGGATACGGCGGCTACGTGCCGCCGCAGCAGGAGAAGAACGGCTTCTCGATCGCGGGCATCATCCTGTGCTTCCTGCCGCTGTTCGGCCTGATCTTCTCGATCCTGGGCCTCGTGCGGTCGGGCAAGATCGGCGGTAAGGGCCGCGGCCTGGCGATCGCCGGCCTGGTGCTCTCGCTGGTGTTCGTCGGCGGCTACGCCGCGATCGGTGTCGCGCTCAGCAAGAGCACCCAGCTCGACCCGGGCTGCACCTCGGCGGAAAGCTCGTTCCGCTCGATGCAGTCGAAGCTCACGGCCGACGGCAACAAGCTGACCAGCGACGGCGGCAACCAGGCCACGCTGCAGTCCGACCTGGTGCTGCTCAACACCGACCTGACGAACATGAAGTCGGCGCTGGACAACGCGCTGGGACAGGCCAAGAAGCAGGAGGTCAAGGACAAGCTCCAGGCTCTGGACACCGACCTGACCACGATGCTGAACGGGCTGAAGGCGCTTCAGTCGGGCGACACCGGGCAGCTGGACGCGTTCCAGACCGCGGCCAACCGGATCGGCCCGGAGGCCGACGCCGTGGACAGCATCTGCTCGTTCTAAGGGCTCAGCGGGCGACCTCGAGGGCCGCCGCCGGAGGAATCCGGCGGCGGCCCTTCGCATGTCACGGCCCACTTACATGAGATTCATTCATGTTCGTGTCCGAATATGGTGGTCGCGGTTGAGATCCGGCCGTCTTTCCCGACCCGCCGTGGATTCGGGCCCAAGCACCCCGTACGATCGCTGCTCGTTGTGGTTAGTTAATCCAGCTAACGTAAAAGCGCGACACGATCACGCAAGGGCACATCACCTATGGCGAATGACTCGAACGAAGCTATGTCGCTGTTCGAGACGGCTCCGGCAGACCACGCCGGCAGCGATGACCGCTCGGATGCACCGGCCAAGCAGGCGAACCCTGTGGCGCTCGTCGGCGCGATCCTCTCGTTCGTCCCGCCGCTGGGGCTCGTGCTCTCAGCGATCGGGTACAAACGGTCACGCTCGCGCATGGGTGCAGGACGAATAGCCGCGGTGATCGGCATCGTGCTAGCGGTGGTGTTCGGCGGGGTGGAGGCTTACGTGGTGTCTACCGCTCCGCTGCTGGACGCGGGCTGCCGCGACTCGAATTCCGCGGCCGATCGGCTGCGCGCCCTGCAGGCCTCCCCTGGCGGGGACTTGGCCGTGCTGGCCGCTGAGCTCGACTCGATACACACCACGCTCGCCAACGCGGCGGACAAGGCCGGAAGCGCGGACGTGCGCACGAGGATCGACCTGGTGGCCGGCGATGTCGAGGCGTTGTCCGTCGCCGTGATGAACGCCAAGACCACCGGGGACATGAGCCAGATGGTGATCGCTGAGAACAAGCTCATCGCGGACGGGAACGCAGCCGACTCCTACTGCCACTCGCTCTAGCGGCGAGCAGCGCGCCGGACACCGCCACCGACCGGCGGCGACAGGCCGTGGCTCAGCCGACTAGACCGTTCCGGTACGCGTAACGCACAGCTTGGGCGCGGTCTCGCACGCCGGCTTTCGCGAACAGATGGTTGATATGCGTCTTCACTGTCGCCTCGGACACGTACAGTTCCGCAGCGATCTGTGCGTTTGAGCGGCCGGCCGCTATCAGCCGCAGTACCTCCACCTCACGCACCGTCAGATTGTCCGGAGCCGGCGAAGCGGCTTCAGGCACCGGGGTTGGGCGAGCAGCGGTCGCCGCTGATACGAGCCTGCGCTGGATCTCGCCGTCGAGTACGGACTGACCTGCGGCCGCCGCGATGACGGCACGCGCGATGTCCTCGCGGCCGGAGTCCTTGGTCAGGTAGCCGAGGGCTCCGGCTTGGAGCGCGCCGTGAATCGAGGCGTCGTCGGCATAGGTGGTCAGCACGACGACCCTCGTGCGCGGGTGGTGAGCGGTGATCTGCGCTGTCGCCTCGATGCCGTCCATACCCGGCATGTGCAGGTCCATCAGCGCCACGTCGGGGTCGGCGGCGGCGACGGCGTCGAGCGCCTGTTTGCCGTCCGCGGCCTCGGCCACCACGGTGATCTGCGGATCCAGATCGAGCAGCGTCACCAATCCGTCGCGTACTGCGGCCTGGTCGTCGGCGACCAGGACGCGGACCGGGGCTTTGTCGGAACCGGGGTTCGCCGGGCCAGCAGAGTTCACTCCTCAAGGTTAGGGCTGTGCGGGACGCGCCGGGATACGCAGGCTGACGCGCCAACCATCGCCGCACGGCCCGGCCACGAGCGTGCCGCCGGCCAGTTCGGCCCGCTCCTTCAGTCCGGCGAGGCCGTACCCGCCGCCGGAGGAGGCGAGGGTGGTAACCGGCGCGGTCGCGGCGGCGTTGGTTACGGTCAGCTCGGTCGCCGCTTCGGAGCAGTCGAGGGCGAGTTCGATCGCTGCACCCGGAGCGTGCTTGCGGGCGTTCGTCAGCGATTCCTGCGCGGTGCGGTACAGCGCGAGCGATGCGTCAGGCTGCAGGTTGGTGGGATCGCAGTCTGCGATGACGGTGACCGTGGCACCGGTATCCGACTCGTATGTATCGGCCAGTCCACGCAACAGGCTGCGCAAAGGAGGCGTGTCCTCGCGCAGCGCGGCGATTGCTCGGCGGGTTTCTGTCAGGCCCTCACGTGCGATGCGGCGCGCGGTAATCACGTAGTTGTGCGCCTTATCCGGATTCGTACCGCTGGTAAGCAGGGCGTCCGCGGCCTCTAGCTGGACTGTCAGCGCGGAGAGCGAGTGCGCGAGCACGTCGTGGATCTCGCGGGCGATTCGGCTGCGTTCGGCGAGGGCGGCCGCGTGCGCCTGCTCGGCGTTGGCGCGCCGCGTCTCAGCCAGCAACTGCTCGGACGTCGCGGCGCGCTGCGCCTGCGCGCGCCGCCCGAGGCCGAGACCGAAGAAGCCGAACATCGAGAAGACATACGCCACCCCGGTCCCGAGGTCAGACCGGGCCAGCGCGCCGGTCACCACGATCGTCGCGCCGAAGCCGAAGACCGCGGCCAGCGAGGTGCGCAACCCGAAGCGGATCGCCATGGACAGCGAGGCGGCGGCGGGGAAGCTGACCGCCCACGACGGCATGTCGAGGCCGGCGAGCACCGCCCCGGCCAACCCGAGCACCACGACCGAGGCGATCACGGCCCGCTCCCCGATCCGCCGGGGCGCCAGGTAGAGTCCCGCGGACCAGACGATCCAGGACGCGCAGCAGATGCCGAGCAGGATCGCGCCGAGCGGCCCGAGGGCGTGCGCGTGATTACGCTGAGTCGCCACACCCCAGGTCACGAACCCGAGCGCGACCAACTGGGTGGGTAACTTGCGATACTTCGACGGCACCGCCCGGTGCTCCGTCGACCATCTCGCGGGCCAGTCGATCACGTCGCACACGGTATTACCCGCAGGCTGATCAGCGAAGAGCATCGCCGGCCCCGCTCAGGCCGCCCGTGTCGCGAAATTGCCGAGCCGCGCGGTGACCGCCAGCGACTCGCCGAGCAGCGAGACCCCGAACATCAGCAGCAGGCTGGCCGAGGCCACGGCCTTCGCGACGCCGAGCGACGGTGCGCCCAGATCCATACCGAGCCGCACGGCGATCGTCGCGATCCACAGGGCCGCGGTGAGCACTGAGTACCGCTGCACGAGTTGGCCGTCCCGGGTGTAGATGCGGACGGTGAACCCGCGTAGCGCACCGAGCACCACCGAGATCAGGCCGCCGGCGATCAGGAACGCCAGGTCGGTGCCGGTCAGTTTGACCGGCGGGGTCCGGTGGCCCAGCTGCACCAGGTTGACCACGCCGATGACGGCCAGGACGATCGGAAGCCGCCAGCGGCGCCGGTCGCCATCGATCGGGCGCGGTGTGAACCTGCGGCCGACGACCAGCACGAGCACCGCGACGACGATCAGCGCCTGGACGATGGTGAATCCCGAGCTCATTTCCGCTTCCACTCCCCGCTTGGCTGTCGATGGTCCGAGTGCTGTTCAGGTACGGCTCGAACCTAGGCCGCGGGGCGCGCCGTGGGATCAACCCGCGGGTTGGGCCAGGGTGGATCCTGGTTTGACTCCAGGGGAGAGGGGCGCGCGTCGCGTGCCGGACGCGTGGCGCGTTAGACGACGCTGCCGTGCGTTACGGCAGCGGCCGTCGCTTACGTGGCGACAGCGACGGCAACTCGAGGAACCCCTCGGCATACGCGTAAGCGACGCCGATGCGCGGCAGGTCCGACGACCGGCGGTAGAGCACGAATCGTGGCTCCCAAATCGGACGATACTTTGCGTTCGCCCGATAGAGGGACTCGATCTGCCACCAGCGTGAGAAGAACAGCAGCACGGCCCGCCACAGTCGCAGCACCGGCCCGGCGCCCAGCCGCGAGCCGCGCTCGAAGACCGCGCGGAACATGGCGAAATTCAGCGACATCCGCTCCACGCCGACCTCGCCGGCTCGCAGGATCAGCTCGATCACCATGTACTCGATCACGCCGTTGTCCGAGGCCTTGTCCCGGCGCATGAGGTCCAACGACAGGCCGTTCTTCCCCCACGGCACAAAGGACAGCAGCGCGCACAGCCGGCCCTCGAAGTCGTGGCACTCGACCATGACGCAGCGTCCGTCCGCGGGATCGCCCAACCGGCCGAGCGCCATGGAGAAGCCGCGTTCGCTCGCTCCGTACCGCCACTGGTCCGCAGCCTTGATCAGCGCCGCGAACTCATCGGGCTCGATGTCCTCGTGTCGTCGAATACGTACCGTGTAGCCGCCGCGCTTGACCCGGTTATACGCCTGCCGCACGACACGCATCGCGCGGCCTTCGAGGGTGAAGTCCGCGACCTCGACCACCGCCTCGTCGCCGAGCTCAAGTGCGGTCAGGCCGTGCCGCTGGAAGATCGTCCCGCCTTCCTCGCTCGCCCCGGCCACCGCGGGCGTCCACGCGTGCTGATACGCCTCGTTGAGCCATGAGTCGATAGCACCGGGCCACGCTTCCGGATCGCCGAGAGGGTCACCGGACGCCAGCGATACGCCGCCGACGACGCGGTACGCGATCGCGGCCTTGCCCGTAGGGGAGAAGACGACCGCCTTGTCGCGGCGCAGCGCGAAGTACCCGAGCGAGTCGCGATCGCCGTGCTTGTCCAGCAGTGCGCGCAACCGCTCCTCATCCTCAGGCGAGTGCAGCCAGCGGCCGCGCGGGGAGCGGAACAGCGCGTACAGCACCAGCAGGAACAGGGCCAAGCTCATCAGGTTGATGATGATGCCGATCCAGTGCGGTACGACCAGGCCGTCCGGCGCCTCGTCGTCCCCGGCGAGCGTGGCCACCCGGGCCAGCGTGAAGCCGATCCGGTCGGCCACCGTGGACCGGCCAATCGTGCCGAAGGCGCTGACCAGCAGCACGCCGATGGACACCGCGACCGCGCCGCCGCCGAGCAGCACGGCGGCGGCGAGCTTCGGATTGTTCCGGTCGCCCTTCGCGTAGAACTCGCGGCGGCCGAACAGCAGCGCCAGCCACAGCAACGTGGTGACCACGGTGGAGAACCAGTTGAATAGGTGAGCGCGGAACTCCGGGAAGCACAGTGCGTAGATGTACAGCGCGGCGGTCGGCGTCAGCAGGATCAGGTTGAAGATCCACGCGGCGCGCTTGCGGCGGCCCAGCGTGATGGCCAGGAACGCGGTGAAGGCCGCCGAGGAGTACCCCGCGGTCATCGTGTAGGGCGTGAAGTAGTCGCCCGAGTTGTGCTGGCGGACCGTGTTGCCGAAGGACACGAAGATCGCGCCGAGCAGATTCAGCCAGGCGGCGATACGCAGATACCAGACCGCGTAAGTCATGGACGGCTTGCGTAGCCTGCCGCTCATCAGCCCTTTGCCGTCGGCTGCGGCCTGCAGGGGGCCCTTTCGGCCGGTCGAGCGCTCCGCTGTGCTCGCTGCCATCCGCCGCTCGCGTCCCTTCGATGCCCGATTCGTCCCCTCCATCCTGGCGGACGAGGGGCGTGGGACGCGAACTCCGGTTCACGCGCCGCCGCGTCCGCCCGGCCGTGGCGGGGCCGGGCGAACGCGACGGCGGAACCCGTCGTCAGTCCAGCGACTTCCAGGTGATCGAGAACGAGGTCCCTCCGGACAAGGACGAGGTGCTCGCCTGAGTGGTTCCGGACGAGTCCACGATGTCGATGCTGTCGTAGCTCGTGCTGCCCAGCGCGGAACCGTTGACCGTCGAGCCGGTGAAGTTCACCTTGCCGAAGTCGGCCAGCGGGAGCACGCCACCGCTGTAGGGCGCCTCCGCGATGATCTCGGCCGAGGCGCGGGACAGGCCGCTCTGGGTCTTGGTGGTGGTCTTGGTCCAGCCCTCGGTGCTGTTCTTGAGCACCAGCTGGTACCGGTTCGAGCCCAGGTAGGAGACCGTGGCGGTGAAGTGGTCGCCGGGGCGCACGGTGTTGCGGTAGTTGACCGGATAGGCCGGGTACATCTCGTACCAGGACGAGTAGTACGCGGTGCCGCCGGAGCAGTCCGCCTCGGTGCCGGTCTGCTCGACCGAGTTGGACGAGTAGCCGTCGAGGCCGACCCAGAAGCTGGAGTAGCCGTCGCCCGCGGAGCAGTTCACCGAGGGCTGCACCCACGACGCTGAGACGCTGGTGTACGTCGAGCCGTGCGCGGCGTAACCGGCCCAGTTGGTGCTGGTGGTGGTGGCGTTGGTGCCGTGGGTGTGCAGGAAGAGCGGCTGGCTGCCGTGCGCGTGCTGCATGGGCGCGTTCAGCAGCGGGGCCGCGACAGCGGCAGGTGCGGCGGCGGGCAGGGCGAGCGGCGTGACAGCGAGCGCCGCGGTGCCTATGGAACGGATAGCGCGGTGGAACACGGACGGATCTCCTTGGTGCAGCCCGCGATCGCGGGCGTGTGGGTACGGCCGCCGTACGCGTTCGCCCCGGTGGGTGGGGGGCGGCGGGGCGGCCGAGTGGATGATCCGGTAGCGCTACCGTGATCACGACGCTAATGATCGGAGCACAGCGGGGCAAGGCGGCCCGGGAAAATCGTTGGTAAAGGCTCTCGCATGGCGCCGGTCCGTACCCGACGCCGCCGTCGCGGTGATCGCGGTGCCAGGATGGGGCCATGCAACTGCGCATCTTCACCGAACCCCAGCAGGGCGCTTCCTACGACACGCAGCTCGCCGTCGCCAGGGCGGCCGAGGACCTGGGCTTCGACGCCTTCTTCCGCTCGGACCATTACCTGAAGATGGGCGAGGTCTCCGGGCTGCCCGGACCGACCGACGCCTGGATCACGCTGGCCGGCCTGGCCCGCGAGACCTCCCGCATCCGGCTGGGCACGCTGGTGTCCCCGGCGACCTTCCGGCTGCCGGGACCGCTGGCGATCCAGGTCGCGCAGGTGGACCAGATGTCCGGCGGCCGGGCCGAGCTCGGCCTCGGCACCGGCTGGTTCGCCGACGAGCACACCGCGTACGGCATTCCGTTCCCTGACAAGCGCTTCGACCTGCTCGAGGAGCAGCTCGCCATCGTCACCGGGCTGTGGGACACCCCGGAGGGCGAGACCTACTCCTTCCAGGGCAAGGCGTACCAGCTGGAGAACTCGCCCGCGCTGCCCAAGCCGGCGCAGCGGCCGCACCCGCCGATCATCGTGGGCGGCGGCGGCCCCAAGCGCACTCCGCGGCTGGCCGCGCAGTACGCCGACGAGTTCAACGTCGGCTTCCGGACCTTCGAGGAGACGGTCGGGGGGTTCGAGCGGGTGCGCGCCGCGGCGGGCGAGCTGGGCCGCGACCCGGGTTCGATCGTCCTGTCGATCGCCAGCACCACCGTGGTCGGCAAGGACGACGCCGAGGTGGCGCGCCGGGCCGAGGCCAGCGGAGTCTCCCTCGACTGGTTGCGGACCAACGGCTACGTCGGCTCGCCGGCCCAGGTGGTCGACACCCTGGGCCGTTTCGCGCAGGCGGGCGTGACCCGCGTCTATCTCCAGATCCAGGACATGTCCGACCTCGACCACCTGGAGCTCATCGCTGCCCAGGTAGCGCCGCAGCTCAGCTGATCCCGGCAGCGCTACCGACGTCGACAACCGTTGTCATTGTCATATCTCAATATGCTGTTTTACCGGCTATGCTGGCACCATGAGTGAGCAGGGACACGGCCACGAGCACGACCACGGCGCGGCGGTCTCGGCGGATTCCGACCGCCGCTATCTGACCGCCGCGCTCGGCCTGATCCTCGCCTTCATGGCCGCGGAGATCGCCGTCGGCCTCGCCTCCCGCTCCCTCGCCCTGGTCTCCGACGCCGGCCACATGCTCACCGACGCCGCCTCGCTCGGCCTCGCGCTGTTCGCGATGCGGCTGGCGGCGCGCCCGGCCAGCGGGCCGTGGACCTACGGGCTGCGCCGCGCCGAGATCCTCTCCGCGCAGGCGAACGGGATCACGCTGCTCGTGCTCGTGGTCGTCTTCACCTACGAGGCGGTGCGCCGGCTGATCGAGCCGCCGAACGTGGCCGGCGGACCGGTCACCGCCACCGCGCTCGTCGGCATCGCGATCAACGCCGCGGCGGCGCTGCTCATCAGCCGGGCCAACCGGACGAGCCTGAACGTCGAGGGCGCGTTCCAGCACATCCTGAGCGACGCCTGGGCGTTCCTCGCCACCGCCGTGTCCGGGATCGTGGTGCTGACCACCGGTTTCGACCGCGCCGACGCGATCGCCTCGCTCTTCGTCGCCGCCCTGATGGCGCGGGCCGGATACCGGCTGGTGCGCGACTCGTGGCGGATCTTCCTTGAAGGCGCCCCGGCCGGCCTCGACCCGACCGCGGTCGGCGGTGCGATGGCCGCGGACCCGCAGGTCTCCGAGGTGCATGACCTGCACATCTGGACCATCACCTCGGGCTTCGCGGCCCTTTCCGCCCACGTCCTCGTGGTCCCAGGACAGGACTGCCATGCGGTACGCGGCCGGCTGCAGGAGTTGCTGCGCGAGCAGTACGGGATCAAGCACACCACGCTTCAGGTGGACCATGCGCCGGAGGCCCTGCTCACGATCGAGCGCACTCCGCCGCGCGCCGAACACCGCTAGCCAACCTGCCGGATGGCCAATCGGCCTGGCAGCCATCGTGGCGCTTGAGCCCGGCCGCGACCTCGTTGTGTGCGATGGAATGCACATCCGACTAATGTCACGGCTAAGTAACGCTTGCGTGGAGGTCTTGTTCACGCGGCTGGTCTGGGAGAAAGTCGCAATGCCGGGTGGATCGGGGCTCTCGCCCGAAACCTCCCGGCGACCGGCTTTTAGACCGGTGTGTGCCGCCGCCGGCCGGTTCGCCCGCCGCGGTTGCGCAGACCAGCGGAGCAGAAAGGGCGGATAGCTGATGGATCGCCACGGACGCCCGCCAGCCTCGGACGTCGAGGCCTGGCTCGCGCAGGAGCTGTCGTTCCTCTATGCGGTGGAACGCAAGATCCTGCGCCGCGCCGCGCTGGCGAGACGCAGCCGCTGGCTGTGCGCCGCGCTGCTCGCCGCCGGCGTCTGCTGCTCCGTTTGGGCACTGGTCGGCACCATGGGCAAGAGCTGACCGAGGCCGCTGGCGTCCGCGGGCGGTGCGGAAGTGACGCGGCGACAGAGCCGATAGCCCAGCCGAACTAACCCGCGACAGCGTCTTGACCAGCGTCCGGGTGACAAGGCCCGAGGATGGGACGACCGGCTGAGCCGCTGATCGGTCCGCTCCGGTGATCCTTCGTCAGATTGTCACCCGTACGGGCTCCTGACAGGCCCCGGATGCTTCCAATAAGGTCTCGGGGCGGGACGACGGTACGTGATCGGCCAGGTGCCGGGCCACATGGCACCGGTCGAAGCGGGTCCGTCCTCCCGGGTGCGGAACTTGTTCCACGCGTTGATCGCCGTTTCGCGATAGGCTGACGGCGGCCAATGCGAGCCACAGAACTTCGCCTCATCGCGAGGTGAGGGTGGCTCGTTTGTGGGGAACATTCTGCACAGCAGTTGCGGACGCCTCGTGCATCCGCACGGACCGATCGCGAGATTGGCCCGGTTGTGTGGTTGCGTTGGCCTGATAAGTGAATATACAGACAAGTACGACTCGCGAAGGCGACACAGCGACGGATCGCTGGGTCGGCAGCTACGGGACAAGGCCGCTGGGGAAGGCGCACCTCGTCCACCGATCGCCGACCGAAGGAGACACCGCCGTGCCTACTCGTGGAGTCCTGTACATCCACTCCGCGCCCCGCGCGCTGTGCCCGCACGTCGAGTGGGCGGTCGCGGGAGTCCTGGGCGTGCGCGTGAGCCTGGACTGGGCGCGGCAGCCCGCCGCGCCGTCGACCTGGCGTGCCGAGCTGCCGTGGACCGCGGAGCCCGGCACCGCGACCAGGCTTGCCTCCGCGCTGCGCGGTTGGCAGCTGCTGCGCTTCGAGGTGACCGAGGAACCCTCGGTCGGCGCCGAGGGCGAGCGCTACTCCTCCACACCGGACCTCGGGGTGTTCCACGCCGTGACCGGAGTGCACGGCGACATCATGATCTCCGAGGACCGGCTGCGCGCCGCGATGCTGCGCGCCGGGCGCGGCGGCGATCTGGAGGCCGAGCTGCAGAACCTGCTCGGCAAGCCCTGGGACGACGAGCTCGAACCCTTCCGCTGCGCCGGTGACGGAGCACCGGTGCGCTGGCTGCACCAGGTGGTCTAGCAACGAGGCGGCCCCGCACGGTGGAGCGGGCCGCCTCCGGTGCGCCTTCGGTCAGTCGACGTCAGAGCCCGGTCAGTCCGCGCGAGGACCGACCGGGCTCTGACGCTCTTTCGGGTCCCGCGGTCGGCTCAGCCGAGTCGACCAGGTCGACCAAGCCCCGCTCAGCCGAGCGCCGCGTCGTGCAGCACCAACCAGCCGTCGCTCTGGAAGACGACCCGGTAGCCGGTCGACTCAAGCCGCTGCACCTCTGCCTGCTGCGCCGCCACGTCCTTGAACGGATAGGAGGTCCGCTTCACGTCCGCGAGCACCCATGGCGGCGCCGGATAGTTCCGGTCGCCGGGCGGACCCCACATCACGACCTTGTCCCGGCTGAGCAGCTGCGGGCCGACCTGCGTCGCCGACGCGACGTACGCGTTGTCCGGGATCTTCGACGCGGCCTGCTTCGCGGCTACCACGCTCGGATTCGAGACGTCCCAGAACGACGCCTGCGTCATGTGGTGCATCGGGTAGCGGTCGAACGTCGACCACGCGTATATGGCGACGTACATCGCGAACGCCGTCATCAGCGCGCTGCGGAAAGGCTGCCCGTGCCTCGCGACCCGAGCGCTCAGCCGGGCGGAGGTCAGCCAGCGGGAGAGCCGCAGCGCCCCGTCGACGCCCGCGCAGAAGATGATCGGCACTAGGAACGCGTTGTAGTGGTACGGCATCACCCAGTACAGCTGATTGACCGACAGGAACCGCTCCATCAACAGGGGCGCGGCCATCAGGCTCAGCGGGGAGAGCAGACACAGCCCGAGCACCGGCCACAGCAGCATCTCTAGCGTCTGCGTCTTGTAGTGCGAGTTGAACAGCGTCGCGAACGTGTTCCCCGGGTCGGCCAGCATCGCGTGCATCGCCGCCGACTGGGTCGGGCCGAACTCGGTGTAGGTGAAGTCCCGGTTCGGGCTGCCGCCGGCCGCCGGCAGCAGCACCTGCGCCACCAGCCAGACCATGCCGAGCCCGACCGGCACGAGGGCGAGGAACCAGGCCCGGTCGCGCCGCCGGACCGTGTCCAGCACCAGCCGCGGCCGCCGCAGCGCCCGCGGCAGCCAGCGCGCCCAGTCCCGCACCGTCGCGTCCTTCGTGGCGAGGTAGAGCCCGAAGATCGCCACGACGAAGCCCATGTCGTCCTTGACCCCGAGCAGCAGCAGGCTGATCAGCGCGGCCTGTCGCAGCCGCCCGGCCTGCGCCCGCTCGATCATCCACATCAGGATCGGCAGTTCCAGGAAGACCTCGTGGAACTCGAACCACAGCGCCATCTGCAGCGGCCAGGTCACCCCGTAACCGATCACGACCAGGTACGCGGACAGGTTCGCCGCCAGCGAGCCGAAGCGCCCCGAGTTGCGCACCGCGCGCCGCACGAACAGCCACAGCGGGATGATCGGCAGCGCGGTCAGCACCGCGGTCTCGATCAGCATCGTCTCGGGGCCGTCGTGGATCCAGTAGAAGGGGGACATCAGCGCGAGCAGCGGGGTGAAGTGGTCGGCCAGCTGCAGCTTTCCGGCGTCGCCCGCGCCGTGCAGCCCGACGAAGGGGGAGTGCGGCCCCATGAAGTGCGCGTAGCCCGAGATGGCCTGGTCGTACTCGCCGACGTCGGCGAGCCCGTCCTGCAGCGTCGTGTGCAGGATGAGCAGATAAGTCGAGTACAGCGCCGTGTACAGCGAGACGATCGCGCCGACGCCGAGCACGTGCGGCCAGCGGCGGGGCGGGGCCTCGAGCCCGTCGTTCGGCGCGGCCTCGCCTCCGACGGCTGCTGGGGTACTCGCGACGGCGGTCAAGGCCGGCTCACCACTCCTGTATCCGGGGGCTCGGTACTTTCGGATCGCGGTTCGATCCGCGGGCCGTTCGCCGACCGACCCTACCGTGAGACGCCGTTAGCCCGGGTCTTGGATCTCAGTACCTGCCGTGTTCGTCGTCCTCGCCCTTGAGGATCTGCCGGCCGCGTTCGGCCATGGTCTCGGCGACGGCCGGGGTCACCCCGATCCGCTCGGCCAGTTCGGGATAGGTGATGCGGTCGAAGCGGCGCGGGTCGGTCAGCTCCGCCGCGGCGATGGCCTGATACGCGCCGGCCCGGTCGGCGGCCGCGCGGAACGCCGAGTGCAGGTCGGTGGCGCGCTCAAGCAACTCCGCGGCGTCGGTTATGTCGTCCAGCCCGAAGAACCGGTTGTCCTGCGGCTCCTCGGCGGCCGGCTCATACAGCAGCGGCACGGGGCGCATGCGGGGTTGCTCCTTCACCGGGACAGTTTCTCACGGTGCCCCTGCGTCATGTCAGCCGCAATGGAACGAATCAAGCAGCGTGGGCACCGATTCCGGCCCATCCAGCAGCACATCCGCGTGCTCGGCCAGCGCCGCGCCGCGGCCTTCCGCCGTGCCGACCGCCACCCGCACCGCGTGGAATCCGGGCTGCTCGGCGGCGAGCTTGTCCAGGGCGGCGAAAGCGGGCAGGTCGCCGAGATCGTCCCCGAAATACCAGGCTCCGGCCAGGCCGGCGGCCTCGCGCAGCACGACCGCGCCCTTGTCGGTGTCCAGCGGAGGCTTGAGCTCCACGACCATCCGGCCGTGCTGAAGCCGCAGACCGTACGCCTCGGCGTGCAGGGCGGCCCAGGACTCGATGCCCGGTTCGAGCGCGGGGTCGGTGCGGAAGTGCAGCGCGCAGGACAGCCGCTTGTCCTCGATCAGCGCGCCGGGGAACGCTTCGCGGGCCTCGGCGACGACGCGCGCGATCACCGGCGCGTACGGCTCGGCTTCCGGCACCGTGGTGACGGTCGCGCCGCCGTCCGGCGAGTATTCGAGGCCGTAGAGGCCGTTCAGACGCAGGCCTGGCACACCGCCGAAGCGCCCGGCGAGGAAGGCGACCGGTCGGGCGGAGACGATGGCGGTCACGCGGGCGTTCGCGGCGAGCGCGGCGAGCGCGGCGACCCCGCCGGGGACCGGCTGCACCGACTCAGGGTCCTGCTGGATCGGCGAGAGCGTCCCGTCGAAATCGAAGAAGAACCCATATTCGCCCAGCCGGGCGGCCGTGCGGGCTACGTGCGCGCCGGCGGCGTCGGCGCTGGATGCGCTCTTCGGTGCTTCGGCCGCGTCGTGCGGCGCGTTCTCGTCCATGGTCACTCGTCCAACCTGCCCGAGTCCGATTTCTGCCGCAACCGCGTGACCGCGCAGCGGCGCGTCAGGAGGCCACGCCGCGGTCCTGCGGGAATCCTGCCGAGAGCGTGGTCAGCGCAGGTCGTGCAGCGCGAGTGCGGTAAGAAGCAGCGCGACGCCGCGCGGCGTCGCCGGATTGAGCCCGGTGAGTTCGGTCACCCTGGCCAACCGGTTGTCCACGGTGTTCGGGTGCAGTCCGAGACGGCCCGCGGTGCGCCGCCGGTCATACCCCTCCTCCAGGTACACCCGGACCGTGTGCAGCAGATCGGGCCGGTCGGCCAGCGGGTCAAGCAGGGTGCTGAGCCGGCCGGAACTCTCGTTGGGCCGGGTCAGGTGATACTCCAGCAGCACGTCTTCCAGCGTGTAGATCCCCGGCGGGCGGCCGAGCCCGCGCACCAGCCGCAGGATCTCGCCCGCGGTGCGCGCGGCGGAGGGTATCTGCTCAGGCTGCTCCGTGGCCGCCATCGCGATCCATATCCCGCTTCCCCAGGCCTCGGCGAGGCGGCGGACGAGTTCGTCAGAGATCGTCGGCGCCGTCGCGCTGGTCGCGGCGTCGCCGGTAGATCGCGGCACGAGCACGTGGCCGCCGCTTCCCTCCAACAGCGCGGGGATCGGCGCGCCGAAGTACACGTCGACGGCCTCGTGCAGCCGATGCAGCCGCCGATGCACCGCGGCCTGCTTCACCTCGGCCTGTTCTACCGGCAGCGACTCGGCGCCGGATCCCTTCTCGTCACGGCTGAGCCCCAGCGCCAGCACGATCGCACCCTTCGCGAGGCCGAACTCCTCAACCGCCGCCGGATCCTCGGGAGCCACGCCCGCGACCAGGTCGCGCACCAGCTCGCGGCGGCGGTCCCGGCGCGCCGATCCGAGCAGCTCGAGCTCCTCCTGATAAGCCTGCGCGACCTGGTCGATCGCCTCGTCCTGGGTGGCGAGCAGCAACCGGGCCAGCTCCGGCAGCGCGGCCGTCTCCTCGGGGCGCGCGGTGCGGCAGAGTTCTTCGAACACCACGCGCGCGGAAATCGTGTACGTGCGCAGCAGGATCGGCAGCGGCATGCCCTCTTCTGCCCGGTGCGCGGCGCGCCGCCGGAACACCGCCCTGGTGTTTTGCACCGCGGCCTCGGCACCCTGAACGCGCCTGAGGAAGGTCAGTACGGCCAGTCGCGCGGCTTCGGCGACGTCGACGCTGCGCAGCGTCGGATAGTCGGGCAGCTGGACGGCCCACTCCGCAGCCATGCGCTGCACGAACGCGTCGACCAGCGGCTCGCACCGGCCGGCCAGCTCGCGTGCGGGCGCGGAGGCAGGGAAGTGCGGCTCGGCGTCGGCGGTTGAACGCGATGGCATGACCGATCCACCAATCGATCCGGGTTGCTCGGCATGACGACGAGGAAGGCGACCGCTCGAACCGGCCGAGCGTCACAGACCTCGTACTCATAGTGTGCCAAGAGGCCGCCGGTATCGGCAGGGTGGCCCCCGGGACCGGGCCAGACTCAGGAGATGGCCCGCAGCGCCGCCTGCGCGGCCCGGGAGCGCAGCAGTTCGGCAAAGGTGGTGCGGCCGTGGCAGACCTCTGCGAACGCGCGCCAGGCGACCGGCAACGTGGTGACCGCCGCGTGGAAGAAGCCGGGACGTTTCTCGAACGCCGCGAGCAGCCGCTCCCCGGCCGCCATCTCGGTGCCGAGCAGCGTCTCGATCCGGTCGCGGTACTCGGCGGCAGCCTGCTCGACACCGCTCTCACCGGCCGGCTGCGGGCCGGTGGCCATCCGGGCCGCGGCCTGTCCGGCCAGCCGCCCCGAGCGCAGCGCATAGGAGATGCCTTCGCGCGTCCACGGATCCAGCAGGCCGGCCGCGTCGCCGGCCACCAGCACTCGGCCGCGCGACAGCGGCGAGTCCGCGGTGCGGCACCGCGTCAGATGCCCGGAGTCCTGGGCCGCCGGGAATTCGGCCAGGCCCAGCTGCTCGACGAAGTCGCGGTAATACGCGCGCGTCTCCTCGCCTCCGCCGCGCGCCGCGATGACGCCGACCGTCAGCGCGTCGCCCTTGGGGAAGACCCAGCCGTACGAACCACGCACCGGACCCCAGTCGATCAGCACCCGTCCGGCCCAGCGCGCCGCCACCTCCGGCGGCACCGGGATCTCCGCCTCCAGGCCCAGGTCCACCTGACGGCAGGTCACGCCGACGTGGCGCGCCACCCGGCTGGCCGAACCGTCCGCGCCGACTACCGCGCGGGCGCGCACCCGGGAGCCGTCCGCGAGCATCAGCAGTACGGTGCCGTCCGGCAGCCGCGGCTCTCTGTCTTTCGGGCCCTTTCCGGTCGCCTCGGCTTGTTCGATGCCGGTCACCACGGCGCCCTCGCGCAGTTCGGCTCCGGCCTCGACCGCGGCCTTGACCAGCGCGTGGTCGAAATCGGTCCGGTTGACCAGCGCCAGCATGCCGCCGTCCCGGTCGCGCTTGGTGCGCTCCCGGCGCCCCTGCTGGGTGAAGGTGATGGCGTCGATCCACTGCCGTACCGGCAGTTCGAAGCCCTCGGGCAGCGCCTCGCGAGACAGGCCGATCAGCCCGCCGCCGCAGGTCTTGTACCGCGGGAAGGCCGCGCGCTCAAGCAGCACCACCCGCGCCCCGGCCCGGGCCGCCTCCCGAGCGGCGCTCGCTCCCGCCGGGCCGGCGCCGACCACCGCCACGTCCCAAACCGCGTCCGGAGCACCCGCGGATTCGCCGGTCTTCGCAGGGCTCGCAACCGTCGCGGATTCCCGTACGGTTCCGGATTGCGCGGCGCCGCGGGATTCGGCGACGGCCCCTGATTCGCGCCCGGCGCCCGATTCATGAGCAGTACTCGTTTCGGGTGCCGCCGCCGAAAACGGGTTGACGCCATCCGGCCGTACTGCGGCCTCGAACGGGTGATGGGAATCCGGCGCGTCCACGGGAGAACTGATCACGGCTCACCAGCGTAACCCGCCCGGAGCTGGGCTCCTCGGGTGACCGAGCGGCTCGCGTCTGACAACGATTCGGCCACGATGTGCTCGGACGTTGGTCCACGCGGCTGAAGCTGTTGTCACGACTGCATGAACAACCACATACAGCGAGTATGGGATGATCAAGACAACAACCGCCTTGGAACTCGGAGAGGTACGGGTTCCATCACAGTTCGGACACACATTGCCGCACGGGTGTTCCGCCGGGAAGCAACGCCGAGGATTGTTCTCCCAGACGGGGCATGGTAGGAATTCCCGCGATCAGGGACGGCGCGGACCGCAGAATCCGTCGCTCCGGGTGCCCTGGCCTGCGTAATTTGGCCGTCGCCCACCCCGATTACGGGATTTGTCCCATCATGTCGCACAATCGGATCACATCCGATGAATGTGGCTTGCAGTACCACCCCGGTCCGGCAGGCTCGGGGTAAGCACGTAGGATCCGCGTACCGCTCACCACCAAAACCTGGTCCCGACGGGTTCCACCGCGAACGACGAGGACGTCATACCACGATGACTGTGCCGAACACGGCGGCCGACGAAGCCGCCGAAGTGGGTATACCGGCGACCCCGGGAAACCCGATCGAGGGCCGATCCCTAGGCCGTATCGCCTGGGACCGGCTCAAGCGCGACAAGGTCGCCATGGCCAGCGGCGCGTTCATCGTGCTGCTGATCCTGCTGGCCATCTTCGCGGATGTCATCAACCACGCGATGGGCCTCGACCCCAACCAGTTCAACGGCAACCTGGTCGACCCGGGTTCCCTGCTGCCCTACGGCTCGCGTGGCGGGATGAGCCTCGCCCACCCCTTCGGCCTCGAGCCGGTCAACGGCCGCGACCTGTTCGCCCGCATCGTCGTCGGCGTGCGGCCCAGCCTCATCGTGGCGCTGGCCGCGACCGCGCTGCAGATGGTCTTCGGCATCGTCATCGGCTCCGTGGCCGGCTACTTCGGCGGCTGGACCGACGGGATCCTCTCCCGGATCACCGACGTGTTCCTGGCCTTCCCGATCCTGATCTTCCTGATCGCCATCGGCTCGATCATCCCCAGCCAGGCCTTCGGCCTCGGCGCCTACGGCGTGCACCTGGTGGTCATGATCGCCGTCATCGGCATCTTCAGCTGGGCGTATCAGGCCCGGCTCATCCGAGGCCTGGTGCTCTCGCTGCGGGACCGCGAGTTCGTCGACGCCGCCCGCGTGCTGGGCGCGCGCCCGAGCCGGATCATCTTCCGCGAGATCCTGCCCAACCTGGCCAGCCCGATCCTGGTGTACACCTCGCTGGCGATCCCGGCGAACATCGTGCTCGAGGCCTACCTCTCCTTCTTGGGCGTCGGCACCCCGCCGCCGAACGCCTCCTGGGGGCAGATGCTTTCCACGGCCGTGGACTTCTACCAGGTCGACCCGACCTTCATGCTCGTCCCCGGCCTGGCCGTGTTCCTCACCGTGCTCGCCTTCAACCTCTTCGGAGACGGCCTGCGCGACGCCCTAGACCCCCGGGCCGGCCGCTAGAAGCGCCCGCTCCGGTTTTTCAACAGAACACCCCTCCGTTGCGCAGTCCTGAAAGGGGCATTCACGGAATGCAGCGTACAACCAAGATCGCCGCGGCGGCCGCGGCGGCCGCGCTGGTCGCGTCGGTCGCTACCGCGTGCAGTAGCAGCAAGGGCGGCAGCAGCGGCGGTTCCGCCAACCCTGCCGACACGATCAAGTTCAATTACGGTGTCACCGGCGTGGTCAACCCGTCCACGCACAAGGGCGGTACGCTCGTTCTCGGCGGCTCCCAGGACCTTGACTCGGTGGACCCGGTCAACCAGTACTACGCGTACTCCTGGAACTTCTCCCGGTACTACGCGCGCACGCTGATGACCTACAAGATCGGCGCGCCCGGCTCGCAGTCGACGCAGCTGGTGCCCGGCCTGGCCGCGGCCGCTCCGACCGCCTCGCCGGACGGCCTGACCTGGACCGTGAAGATCCGCTCGGGCCTGAAGTTCTCCAACGGAGAGCCGATCACCTCCAAGGAAGTCAAGTACGCCATCGAGCGCTCCTACGCGATCGACTCGGTCAACCCGGCCGGCCCGGAGTACTTCTCCTCGCTGCTGACCGACGGCACCTACCCGGGTCCGTACAAGGACAAGGCGGCCGACCACCTGGGTCTGACGGGCGTCGACACCCCGGACGACACCACGCTGATCTTCCACCTGACCGGCAAGTACGGCGAGTTCCCGTACGTGCTGACCCTGCCGCAGACCGCTCCGGTCCCGATCGACGTGGACCAGAACGCGGCGACCGGCGGCCTGAACTACAACACGCACGTGGTCTCCAGCGGCCCGTACCAGATCGCCTCGTACGTCGCGGGCAAGGACATCGAGCTGACCCGCAACCCGAACTGGTCCGCGGCCAGCGACCCGGTCGACCCGGCCCTGCCGGACAAGATCACGGTCAAGACCGACTGGGACCCGACCCAGCTCGACCAGGCGATTCTGGCCGGCAGCGTTGACGCGGAGTACGACGGCGGTGGTCTGCAGACCGCTGACGTCGCCACCGTGCTGAGCAACCCGGCGAAGAAGAAGTACACGGACAACCCGCCGGCCAACGCCACCCGGTACGTCAGCATCGACCAGGACGTCGCGCCGTTCAACAACATCCACTGCCGCAAGGCCGTGGCCTACGCGCTGAACAAGGTCGACCTGGTCAACGCGCGTGGCGGCGAGATCGCCGGCGCCAAGATCGCCAACACGATGCTGCCTCCGGGCGTGCAGGGCCACACGGACGCCAACCCGTACCCGACGGGCCCGGACTCCAAGGGCGATGTGACCATGGCCAAGCAGGAGCTGCAGGCCTGCGGCCAGCCCAACGGCTTCTCCACCGGCATCATCACCGTGAACAAGGGCAAGGGCCCGGGCTTCGCCACCGCGCTGCAGAACGCGCTGGCTCGCGTGGGCATCACCACCCAGATCACCCAGGTCGAGGGCTCGAAGTACTACAGCCAGAACCTGCAGCGTCCGCAGGTCATGAAGAGCAAGGGCTACGGGCTGGCCGCGGCCGGCTGGGGTCCGGACTGGCCCTCCCCGTTCGCGTTCTTCTCGCAGATCGCCGACGGCCGCCTGCTCTCGGCGACCAACAGCGGCTCGAACTACGGCCGTCTGAACGACACGGTGGTCAACGGTCTGCTGGACCAGATGAAGGCCAACACCGACCCGTCGCAGAACGCGACGCTGGGCGCCAAGATCGACGCGCAGGTCATGTCCGACGCCGTGTACATCCCCTACGGCTTCGACACCCTGCTGCTGGCTCGTGGCAAGAACGTGACGAACTACTACATCACGAACGCCTACAACGGTGAGGTCGACCTGGCTGCGCTGGGCGTCGCCGGATCCTGAGCCCGGCCACGGCCGGAAGGTAAACCCTCCTTTCGCGAGCAGAACTGGAAGCAGGTGAAGGCGTAGGGCGGCGTGGGGGTGGATCCCCGACCGGGATCCACCCCCACGCCGGAACCGGCCGATATCAGTGTTCGCTTACATCGTCAGACGACTGTTCCAGGCCGCGCTGGTCATCATCGTCGTAAGTATCATTACCTTTATCATCTCGTATGTGATGCCGCAGTGGTTCGGCGAGAACCTCGCCGCGACCTACGCCGGCAAGAGCCAGACCCCGGCCACCATCGCCGCCATCGGCGAGAAGCTCGGCTTCAACAAGCCGCTGGTCGTGCAGTACTGGGACTACTTCTCCGGCATCTTCGCCGGACGCACCTTCGGCAACGGCTCGGTGGCGCTCAGCTGCCCGGCCCCGTGCTTCGGCTATTCGTACATCACCAACCAGCTGGTGTGGCCGAAGCTGATCGCCGACTTCCCGGTCACCCTGTCCCTCGCCATCGGCGCCGCGGTGCTGTGGCTGTTCTTCGGCGTGCTCGGCGGCGTCATCGCGGCGCTGAACAAGGGCCGCCTGGCCGACCGCTCGATCATCGTGGTGGCCCTGGCCGGCATCTCGATGCCGGTGAACTTCACCGCGCTCGTGGTCGCGCTGCTGGTGCAGTACCAGTTCCACTTCATCAACCAGATCCAGTACGTGCCGTTCACCCAGGACCCCTGGAACTGGGCGCTGAACATCTTCTGGCCGTGCGCGGTGCTGGCGTTCATCTCGGCCGCCGCCTACACCCGGATCACCAGGTCCACCATGCTCGACACGCTCAACGAGGACTATGTGCGCACCGCGCGGTCCAAGGGCCTGCCCGAGCGGATCGTGGTCGGCAAGCACGCCATGCGCGCCATCTACACGCCGATCATCACCATGTTCGGCCTCGACTTCGGCTACCTGCTCGGTGGCGCGGTGGTCACCGAGGAGATCTTCGGGTTCCACGGCATCGGCTTCGACGCGGTGGACGCGATCGGGCGCCAGGACATCCCGGTGGTCATGGGCGTCACGCTCATGGCGAGCTTCTTCATCGTCGCCGCCAACCTGATTGTGGACCTGCTCTACGGAGTGCTCGACCCGCGAGTGAGGCTGGGATGACCACGGACCAGGACTTTCCGATCTCCGAATCCACCCTGGAGGGACCGGCCGCGTTCCTGGACGTGCGGGACCTGCGGGTGCACTTCCAGACCGACGACGGCCTGGTCAAGTCGGTGGACGGGATCAACTTCAAGCTCGAGCGCGGGCAGACCCTCGGCATCGTGGGCGAGTCCGGCTCCGGCAAGTCGGTCACCTCGCTCTCGCTGATGGGCCTGCACAAGCGCGCCAACAAGCGCGGCCGCGGCGGGGCCATCATGTCCGGCGAGATCTGGCTCGACGGCCAGGAGCTCGTGCACGCCGACCAGGCGGAGCTGCGGGAGCTGCGCGGCGAGAAGGTGGCGATGGTCTTCCAGGACCCGCTCTCCTCGCTGCACCCGTACTACAAGGTCGGCGACCAGATCGCCGAGGCCTACCGGGTGCACCACAAGGTCTCCAAGGCGCAGGCCCGCAAGCGGGCGATCGAGATGCTGGACCGGGTCGGCATTCCGCAGCCGAGCTCGCGGGTGGACGACTACCCGCACCAGTTCTCCGGCGGTATGCGCCAGCGCGCGATGATCGCGATGGCGCTGGTGTGCGACCCCAAGCTGCTGATCGCGGACGAGCCGACCACGGCGCTGGACGTGACGGTGCAGGCGCAGATCCTCGACCTGATGCGCGATCTGCAGCAGGAGTTCAACAGCGCGCTGATCATCATCACGCACGACCTGGGCGTGGTGGCCGAGCTCGCCGACGACATCATGGTCATGTACGCGGGCAAGGCGGTGGAGTACGGCTCGGCCAAGACGGTGTTCACCGAGCCGGAGCACCCGTACACCTGGGGCCTGCTCGGCTCGATGCCGCGCCTCGACCGCCCCGTGCTGGAGCGGCTGCTGCCGATCCCCGGCACCCCGCCGTCGCTGATCAACGTGCCGTCCGGCTGCCCGTTCCACCCCCGCTGCGCGTTCGCCGCCCGCAACCACGGCCGCAGCGAGTCCGAGGTGCCGCAACTGCGCCCGGTCGACTCGCGCCACCTGGTGGCCTGTCACATGCCGTCCGCCGATCGCAAGCAGATCTTCAACGAGGAAATCCGGCCGCATCTATGAGCACTATCACTGACTCGACGCCTGAAGACCTGTTGTCAGTCTCCGGACTCGAGAAGCACTTCCCGATCCGGCGCGGCCTGCTGCGGCGCACCGTCGGCGCGGTCAAGGCGGTCGACGGGATCGACCTGACCGTGCGCACCGGCGAGACGCTCGGCCTGGTGGGCGAGTCGGGCTGCGGCAAGTCCACCACCGGCCGGCTGCTGACCCGGCTGCTGGAGCCCACCGGCGGCAAGGTCGTGTTCGAGGGCCGGGACATCACGCACCTCAAGCCCGGCGAGCTGCGGCCGCTGCGCCGCGACATCCAGATGGTGTTCCAGGACCCGCAGTCCTCGCTCAACCCCCGCCAGACGGTCGGCTCGATCATCGGCGCCCCGTTCCAGATCCAGGGCGTCAAGACCGAGCACGGCGTCAAGCGCGCGGTGCAGGACCTGCTCTCGCTGGTCGGCCTCTCCCCGGAGCACTACAACCGGTACCCGCACGAGTTCTCCGGCGGCCAGCGCCAGCGCATCGGCATCGCCAGGGCGATCGCGCTGCGGCCGAAGCTGATCGTGGCGGACGAGCCGGTCTCCGCGCTGGACGTGTCGATCCAGGCGCAGGTGGTGAACCTGTTCGAGGACCTGCAGGCGGAACTCGGCCTCGCGTACGTGTTCATCGCGCACGACCTGTCCGTGGTGCGGCACATCTCGGACCGGGTCGCGGTCATGTATCTGGGCAAGGTGGTGGAGGTCGCGGAGCGCGACGACCTGTACGGCCGCCCGCTGCATCCGTACACGAACGCGCTGCTGTCCGCCGTGCCGATCCCGGACCCGGAGCGCAAGGAGGCCACCGGCCGCGAGCGGATCCTGCTGACCGGGGACGTGCCCTCGCCGATCAACCCGCCCTCCGGCTGCCGGTTCCGCACCCGCTGCTGGAAGGCCCAGGAGATCTGCGCGACCGTCGAGCCGCCGCTGGAGGTCAAGTCCGGGGGCGCGGCCACGCAGCTGGCGGCCTGTCACTTCCCGGTGATGGCGGACGAGCGGGTCGGTTCGTATACCTGAGGCGACGTCATATCCTGGGCGGCGTGCGCTCGGCCGGCCCAGCGCGCGTCACACCCGGGGGTGAATTCGCGTTTTCTGTCCGGCCCGAGGGTTTTCCCTATATCTCAAGGTCCCTATTGACGCGTTCTGCCCGAACGCGTAACGGGCCGGAAATTCCGTTTCTTTTGCTGCGCCTTAACGTAATTAGTTCTTGATCTGAAGGCTCTGGACAGCACCGGGCAGCCGCCGTCAGGCTGTGTCAGCAGACGGCGACGCCCGGTTGACCCACATCCCGCGATGCCCAGTGCCGGCCCACAAGGTCGCGCCGTCGAATGATCCGAGAACAACTCGGTACCAGAACGGAGCGAGCGCGCCTCCCGCCGGTGCCGGTTGCAGGGCTAGGGAGTGGCGCGTGGGCGCATATCTGCTGCGCAGATTGCTCAATTATGTGATTTTGACCTTCGTGGGTGCGTCGATCGCGTACCTTCTGGCCGCGCTCGCGCTCAATCCGAAGTCGAACTACGAGGGCAAGCACCCCACGCCGCCACCCGCGGTGATCACCCGGATGCTGGACGAGAAGAATCTCAATCCGGACACCGACGTTTTCGTCCGCTACGGGCATTGGCTCGACGATCTCGCGCACGGCAACTTCGGCACCGAGGTGCAGGGCGGCTCGGTCGGCCAGGACCTGGCCCGCCGCGTCGGCGTGTCCACCCGGCTGCTGCTGTTCGCGACGATCATCGGGGCGATCGGCGGCGTGCTGGTCGGCGCGTGGAACGCGGTCCGCCAGTATCGCGCCAGCGATCACCTCTCGGCGCTGGCCTCCTTCCTGATCATCTCCACTCCGGTCTTCACCCTCGCCATCCTGCTCAAGGCCCTGGCGATCTGGTTCAACAACGCGAGTGGGACGAGCTTCTTCCAGTACGACAACGAGTACGACCTGACCACCACCGCGTTCTGGCCGCAGATGCTCAGCCGTGCCCAGCATCTGGTACTGCCGACGATCACGCTGGTGCTGGGCGAGATCGCCATTCTCAGCAGGTACCAGCGTTCCACCATGCTGGACGTCTTGGGAAGCGATTTTCTGCGCACCGCCCGGGCCAAGGGGCTGACCCGCCGGCGGGCCATTTACAAGCACGGCCTGCGCACCGCGATCATCCCGGTCATGACCCTGCTGGTGTACAACACGGTCCTGCTTTTCACCGGCGCTACCTTCACCGAGACCATCTTCGACTGGAACGGCATGGGGAAGTGGGCGGTGACCTCGATTCAGGGCAACGACACCAACGCCGTGGCCGCGGTCTCCCTGTTCGTCGCCGGATTGGTCCTGATCGCCGGATTGATCTCCGAGATCGCCTACGCCGCGCTCGACCCCAGGGTGCGTGCCTGATGTCGCGGTCTGCGTTCCTCCCGGGGCAGTGCGCGTTCCCGCTGAACGAATCAGTGCCCGCAATGCGTGAAACAACTATGACGACCCGCGGAGAGGAGCCCCGGCAGTGAGCGCCCTCGACGCCGCCAAGGAGCTCGACGAGACCGCTTTGATGCCGGTCGCCGGCGGTCGCGGCCGCGGTTGGCTGATCGCCCGCCGCTTCGTGCGCAACCGGCTGGCTCTGTTCGGGCTGATCGTCATCGTCCTGCTCTTCCTGGCCGCCTACCTCGGGCCGTATCTGACGCACTGGCAGCTGACCGACATCGACTTCGACAACTTCCAGACCGGCCCGTCCGCGACCCACTGGTTCGGCACCACGCAGACCGGCCAGGACATGTTCGTACTGACCATGCGCGGCGCGCAGAAGTCGCTGGTCATCGGCCTGATCGGCGGGCCGCTCACCACCGCGATCGCGGCGCTGATCGGCTCGGTGGCCGGGTACCTCGGCGGCTGGGTGGACCGGGTGCTGGTCTGGTTCATCGACGTGATGCTGGTGATGCCCTCGTTCCTGCTGCTGGCGATCCTCTCGCCGACCTTCAAGGGCAAGACCTGGCTGCTGTTCGTGGTGCTGCTGGCCGCCTTCGCCTGGATGATCACCGCGCGCATCGTGCGCTCGCTCACCCTGAGCCTGAAGAACCGCGAGTTCGTGCTGGCCGCCAAGTACATGGGCGTCTCGACTCCGCGGATCATCCTGCGGCACATCCTGCCGAACATGGCCTCGCTGCTGATCATCGACGCCACCATCAGCGTCGCCGGCACGATCCTCGGCGAGTCCGGCCTGTCCTACTTCGGCTTCGGCATCCAGCCGCCGGACGTCTCGCTCGGCACGCTGATCGGCACCGGCCAGGGCGATGTGAACACCTATCCGTGGCTGTTCATCTTCCCCGCCGGAATTCTCGTGCTGACCATCCTCGCGGTGAACTTCATCGGCGACGGGCTGCGCGACGCGCTGGACCCGAACGCCTCGGGCGCCAAGTCCAAGGCCAAGCGCAAGGAGCAGACCGACGACGAGGCGCTGCCCGGCGAGACGACGGTAGTGGAGATCGCACAGTGACCCAGGTGTATCAGGACTCCACCGGACCGGCCGCGGCCGGCGACGCGGTGCTGGACGTGCGCGATCTGTCCGTCCTCTTCCCCTCCGAGACCGGCACGGTCGAGGCGGTGCGCGGGGTCAGCTACCGGCTGCGCCGCGGCGAGGTGCTCGGCATCGTCGGCGAGTCCGGCTCCGGCAAGTCGGTCTCCGCGATGGCGGTGCTCGGCCTGCTGCCGGAGAGCGCGAAGGTCGACGGCTCGATCCGGCTGGACGGGCGCGAACTGCTCGGCCTTGACGACGACGCGATGTCCAAGATCCGCGGCCGGCAGATGGCGATGGTCTTCCAGGACCCGCTCTCCGCGCTGACCCCGGTCTACTCGATCGGCACCCAGATCGTCGAGGCGCTGCAGATCCACACCGAGATCTCGAAGGAAGCGGCCAGGGCCCGCGCGATCGAGCTGCTCGACATGGTCGGCATCCCGGACCCGAAGCGCCGGGTGGACGCCTTCCCGCACGAATTCTCCGGCGGCATGCGCCAGCGCGCGATGATCGCGATGGCCATCGCCAACGACCCCGAGGTGATCATCGCCGACGAGCCGACCACCGCGCTCGACGTGACCATCCAGGCGCAGATCCTCGACGTGCTGAAGGTGGCCAAGGAGGCCACCGGCGCCGCGATCGTGATGATCACGCACGACCTGGGCGTCGTCGCGGGGTTCGCCGACCGGGTGATGGTGATGTACGCGGGCAAGCCGGTGGAGACCGGCACCGTGGACGAGCTCTACTACAGCCCGCGGATGCCCTACACGATCGGTCTGCTCGGCTCGATCCCGCGCGTCGACGAGGGCGTCAAGCACGCTCTGGTGCCGATCGAGGGCAACCCGCCCTCGCTGGTCAATCTGCCGCCGGGCTGCCCGTTCCGGCCACGCTGCCCGGTCGCGGTGTCGGCCTGCGCGACCGTGGAGCCGGAACTGGTGCCGGCCGCCGGGGACAACCACCCCTCGGCCTGCCACCGGCGCAGCGAGCTGGCCGCCGGGACGCTCACCCGCGCCGAGGTCTTCCCGGTGCCGCAGCTGCCCGAGCCCTCCTCGGCCCGGGTGCCGCGCGGCCAGCGGCCGGCCGTGCTCGAACTCGACGGCGTGCACCGGCACTTCCCGCTGACCGTCGGCACCGTGTTCAAGCGGCGCGTCGGCACCGTGCGCGCGGTCGACGGCATCTCCTTCGACATCCGCTCCGGCGAGACCCTCGGCCTGGTCGGCGAGTCCGGCTGCG
>NZ_DASRBQ010000096.1:0-11964 GCF_035653575.1 Actinocrinis sp. | reverse complement strand
CCCGGCGGGCGGCACGAGAAGCGCTGGCAGGACGTGCAGGAGTTGCTGGACGCCGGGATCGAAGTGATCACCACGGTGAACGTCCAGCACCTCGAATCCCTCAACGACGTGGTGCAGCGCATCACCGCGGTCCCGCAGCGCGAGACTATACCGGACGAGGTGGTGCGCGCCGCCGACCAGATCGAGCTGGTGGACATGTCCCCGGAGGCGCTGCGTCGCCGGCTCGCGCACGGCAACGTCTACGCCGCCGAGAAGGTCGATGCGGCGCTGGGCAATTACTTCCGGGTCGGCAATCTGACCGCGCTGCGCGAGCTCGCCCTGCTGTGGACCGCCGACCGGGTCGACGAGGTCTTGCAGAAGTATCGCGAGGACCACCACATCGACAAGGTGTGGGAGGCGCGCGAACGGGTCGTCGTCGCGCTGCCCGGCGACGCGACGGGGGAGTTGCTCATCCGCCGGGCCGCGCGCATCGCGCAGCGCTCGATTAAGAACATGGGCTCGGCGAAGGCCGGTGGCGCAGGCGCGGAACTGCTCGCCGTGCACATCGCCCGCTCCGACGGCTTGTCGGGCAACACCAGCCCCACCGCGCTGGCCGCGCAACGCCACCTGGTCGAATCGCTCGGCGGCAGCTACCACACGATCGTCGGTGACGACGTGCCCAAAGCCCTGCTGGAGTTCGCCCGCGCGCAAAACGCCACCCAGCTCGTCCTCGGCACCTCGCGGCGTGGGCGGCTGGTCAGGTTCCTGACCGGCCGCGGGATCGGCGAAACCACGATCCAGCTCTCCGGCGACATCGACGTGCACATGGTCACCCACGAGGAGCCACGTGACTCCCGCCGCAGGATCTCCTGGCTGCCGCCCAATCCGCTGCGTGAGGCGGCCTGGGGCGACGGGCGCTGGCGCGGCCCGCTCGCCGCGCTGCTCGCTCCGCCCGCCCTGACCGCCGTGCTCACCCAGGTGCCGCACGGGTTGAACCTGACCAGCCAGGTGCTGATCTTCCTCGTGGTCACGGTGGCCGTGGCACGGCTCGGCGGCCTGCTCTCCGCACTGATCGCGGCGGCGTGGGCCTCCCTGCTGCTCAATTACTACTTCATCCCGCCGATCCACACCTTCACCATCGCCCAGGGCAATAACGTCATCGCCCTGGTCGCCTTCGTCGTCGTTGCCGCCACCGTCGCCTCGGTGGTCGACCTGGCGATCAAACAGACCCGCCGCGCCGCCAACGCCTCCGCAGAGGCTGAGACCCTCAACGCGTTCGCCGTCGCCGTGCTGCGCGGCGACTCCGCCATCCCCGCCCTGCTTGAGCGCTTCCGCGAGACCTTCGGCATGAACTCCGTCGTCATGCTCCAGCGCGCCAGCACCGATCGGGGCAACACCGGCGTGCACCTATCTGATGACAACGACGATCCCGCCCAGTGGACCGTGGTCGCCTCCACAGGCCAGGACTGCGCCGCCTGCCCCGGGCAGGCCGACACCGTCGTCGAGGCCGGGCCCGACGCGGTGATAGCGCTGCGCGGACGCACCCTGCCCGCCGCCGATCAGCGTGTGCTGGCCGCGTTCGCCGCGCAAGCCACCGCAGCCCTCGAACGCCGCCGCCTGGCCAAGTCCGCCGCGGAAGCCGCCAACCTCGCCGCTGCCGACAAGCTGCGCACCGCCCTGCTCGCCGCGGTCTCGCATGACCTGCGCACCCCGCTGGCGGCCGCGAAGGCCGCCGTCGGCACGCTGCGCGACCCCGACCTGCAGCTGCCGGCCGCCGACCGCGGCGAACTGCTGGAGGCCGCCGACCAGTCCCTCGACCGGCTTGCCCGACTCGTGGAGAACCTGCTGGACATGTCCCGGCTGCAATCAGGCGCCCTCAAACCGCGCCTGGAGACGGTGGATCCCTGCGAGATCCTGCCGCGCGCCATCGACGACGTACCCGAGGCCGCGGGCCGCGTCACCCTGGAGCCCGCCGAGAACAGCGTGCCCGTGCTCGCGGACGGCCCCCTGCTGGAGCGCGCCGTGGCCAACCTGATCGGCAATGCCGCCCGGCACACCGACTCCCCGATCACCGTCACCGTCTCAGCACTCGGCGACCGGGCGGAGATCCGGGTGATAGACCGCGGCCCCGGCATCCCCCAGGCCGACTGGGACCTGGTCTTCCGGCCCTTCCAACGCCGCGGCGACCGCGACAACGGCGCGGGCGTCGGGCTCGGGCTCGCCCTCGCTCGCGGCCTGACCGAGGTAATGGGCGGCGCCCTGACCCCCGAGGAAACCCCCGGCGGCGGCATCACCATGGTCCTCTCGCTGCCCGCCGCCACCCTCGCCCCCGAGCCCGCGCAGGACGAGGAACTGCTGGCATGATCCGGATCCTGGTAGTTGAC
Organism: Actinocrinis sp.; assembly: GCF_035653575.1. Classification (GTDB taxonomy): domain Bacteria; phylum Actinomycetota; class Actinomycetes; order Streptomycetales; family Catenulisporaceae; genus Actinocrinis. The sequence goes on along the minus strand of NZ_DASRBQ010000096.1, from coordinate 9,601 downwards.
GACGAGAAGCAACTGCTACGCGCCCTGCGCATCAACCTCACGGCGCGCAGCTACCAGGTGGCGACGGCCGCGGACGGCGCCGGCGCGCTGCAGGCGGTCGCCCAGCAGGTCCCCGACCTGGTCGTCCTGGACCTTGGACTGCCAGACATGGACAGCACCACCGTCATCGCGGGCCTGCGCGGCTGGATCAAGGTGCCGATCCTGGTGCTCTCCGGCCGCACCGACGCCGCCGACAAAGTCGATGCCCTCGACGCGGGCGCCGACGACTACGTCACCAAACCCTTCTCCATGGACGAACTCCTCGCCAGAATCAGAGCACTTATCCGCCGGGCCGAGTCCGACAGCGCCGCCGTTCCCACCGCGGCCGTCGGGCACTGGCTACGGACCGACTGTGTTCGCCATCATCGATCCGGACGGCAACACCCTGCGCGTCGCCCACAGGCACAGCGCACAACCCGGTGGACCTCCGCGCCGCCCGAGGCGCGCTTGCAGCGCACGCGGACCGGGTCAGTTGACTGTAACAATCGTGCTGGCGACACAGGAGCGGACAAGACGCTCTCCCGATCGGTGCCGGGTGTTTATCAGGCCTTAACCAGTGTCGCACCCGCGCCGCGAAGGATGGGTTGTCTGGGCACTGTTCGCCGTGCAGGCCGAGACCGCCCGGGCGCGTGCCGCGCACTTGTGACCCTGACAAGGACGACGCTGCGCTAAGGAGAGTCGCCTCGTGGAGCCGTTGCCGAACGACGCACCCGAAGACGCTCGGCCGATACCCGTGGAAGTCCGACTGCGTACGCTGACTCCGGCCGGGCACATCGCGCTCGCGTTCCCCTTCGCCTTCATCCCTCCGGTCGTGCTCGCCCTCGCCCTGGCCAACGTCATCCCGGCCGCGGCGTGTTGGGCGATCGCGGTCGTCGGCACTGCCGCGATCTGGCTGAAGCTGCGCGGGCGCCCATCGGTCGGCTTCACGGCCGACGCACTGGTCGTCGAGTCGCTCTTCGGTCGTCGCCGCGTCCCGTGGTCCGCTATCCGCAGTGTCGCGTTCGACGACGTCACCGACAGCGATACGCACGAAGTCGTCTACCGGCGGATCACCGTGCGGTACCTGCGCGATCCCGACCGGCCGCTGCCTGATATGCCGACGCGGTTGGGCGACTTCCGGGAGTGGAACCGACAGTACTTCCGCTCAGTCAACCTCCCTCTGTCCTTCCCCACACCGCAGGAGGAAACGGCGCAGCCCGACAAGCCCGCCTCACGGCGCACACGCCGCCGCGACCGCATGCGCGCGATCGTCCTGGAAGAGCTGGCCAAGCGTGGCTACAACCTGTCGAACGACACCTGACCTCAATCGCCGCCCCGGCAATCTCGCCTCGTTCGTAATCGAGCAAGCTCCACCATGCCCGAGACGCCCCGGACAGCCTGCCATGTCATCGTGACGCGGGGCCCGGGGGCGGAGTCGGGGAGAGGGCGATCGGTGGCAGCGGCGCCTGGCCGAAATCGAAGTCGGCCATCAGATCGCCGAGCTGTGGCGCATTCTCGCGTACATCCGGCCGCGGGTCGGGGCGGCCGTCGGTGGAAGGGGCGAGCCGCTGCCCCTTGAGAAACAGGTCCTCGATGAATTTGTCGTACGCGTCGAAGCTCATGGTCTGATGATCGATCGTGCCTCGCTTGGCGTAGGGGCTGATGACCAGGGCGGGCACGCGCAGCCCGTAGCCGTTCTCGTCCACGGTAGGCGGCGCCACGTGGTCGTAGAAGCCGCCCCAGTCGTCCCAGGCCAGGAAGATTGCGGTCGAGTCCCAGTCCGGCCCGTGCATGACCGCGTTGATGAGCGTGGTCACGTAGGCTTGCCCGGCGGAGATGGCTGCGGGCGGATGCTCGCTCACATCGCCGGAGGGCGCGAGCCACGAGACGGCCGGCAGGGTGCCGTTCTGAGCCCGGCTGAGAAAGTTGTCGACCGACTGGATGTTGCCCAGCTGCCCGTCCGCCTTGACCGTGTCGAAATAGGGCAGCGGGTTCCAGATGCCGGGCGTCTTTGCGTTCTGCTTGATCGGCGCGCAGGTGACGGCGCTGTCGTCCTCGCAATCCGGCTCGGTGCCGGTGGCAACGAAGTAGCCCCAGCTCACGCCGTATTCGTGCAGGAGATAGGTCAGGTCGGTCCAGGCGTAGATCGGTGCCTTACCCGTCCCGCCACCTTTGACGTCCGTCGGATCGCCCGGGTTCTGCAGTGCATTGACACAACTTGACGGGTTGCCGTGCTGGGTGCAGTGGGCCGACCATTCGGAGACCATGAACAGGTGCTCGGGCAGCGACCAGGAGGCGTTGGGTTCGAACATGTGGTCCTGGAGCACGAAGTCCTTCGCGTAGGTCCAGTAGTTCGGGATCTCCCGGGCGTCGTGCCAGCCCATCACGTCCGGCACCTTGCCGCTGCCACAGGCCGGGTTGTTCGGGTCCAGGCAGCCCTTGCGGGCCTTCTCGGCCTGCGTGACGAAGCCGTCCATTTTGCCGCTGGCGATGTCGGCAGTTGCGTTGGTCGCCCCGTGCGGGCCGCCGCCGTTGACGTCGTTCGGGTTGTGGAAGGGCCTGTCGCATCCGCCGGTCGCCGGGTCAGGGACGCAGACGTTGGCCGGAATGCCGTCCGCGCCCGGGAAGGTGCCGAAGTAGCTGTCGAACGACCGGTTCTCCTGCATGATCACCACGACGTGTTTGATCTTCGTCGCGCCGGGCGGCAGGCCCGCGACCGGCCCAGCTGTGAAGGTCCCGGTCGGGGCCACGCCCGCACCTGTCGCTGTTCCGGTGGCTGTCGGGGCCCCCGATCCGCTCGCGGTGCACGCCGCAGCGAGAGTGAACACGCTCAGCGTCCCAAAGATCGTGCGCAGTCTTGTCCGGTTGCCGACCATGGTGTCCACGCTACTTAGCGCGGTGTGTGAACCGGATAAATGAAGATGATTGGCTGGCCGAGCAACCCCTGGCTACGACGGTTTGAAGCGGGATCTGGCAGAGGGCTAGGAATCTCGACAGCGAATCCGCCACAAGGGTGATCACGCGGCGTCTGGTGGGCTGACGCCGGGGACATCAGTGGTCTGGCAGCGCGGTCTCTGCCAGCCGGTCGGCGAGGAATCGTTGCTCCGGCTCAGTCTGTGCGAGCTCGAGCGCACGGCGATAGGCATCGTGCGCCTCGCGGTCGCGACCGGCGCGGCGAAGGAGATTGGCGCGCGTGGAGTGGAAGTACCGGTAATGGTCCAGGTCGAGATGGTCGAGGATGGCCAGCCCGGCGTTGGGTCCGTCGATCTCGGCCACGGCGATGGCTCGGTTCAGCTCGACGATCGGGGAACGCGTCTGGCGGGCGAGCGTCTCGTACAGCAGGGCGATCTGCTGCCAGTCACGCGGTTCTTGCAAGTGCAGGTCGGCGATGGCCGCTTGGACCATGTACGGTCCGCTGTACTTGCGCGCCATGGCCCGCTGGAGCAGCGCTCGGCCCTCCTCGAGTTGCTGCGCGTCCCAGAGAGTGCGGTCCTGCTCGTCGAGCGGGACGATCTGCCCGTCGCGCACGCGGGCTGCCTTGCGCGCGTCGTTCAGCAGCATCAGGGCCAGTAACGCGAGCGCTTCGGGTTCGTCCGGCATCAGGTCGGCCAGTGCCCTGCCAAGGTGGATCGCCTCGGCGGCGAGATCGACGCGGCCGCCGCCCCAGCCCTGGTTGAAGATCAGGTAGACGACGGCGAGGACCGCCGCCAGCCGGTCCGGCAGCTGGTGATCGGGTGGCACCGCGAACGGGATGCCCGCGTCTCGGATCTTGCGCTTCGCCCTGGTCAGCCGCTTGCTCATGGTGTCGGGCGGGACGAGGAAGGCTAGCGCGATCTCCTCCGTGGACAGGCCGCCGAGCGTGCGCAGGGTGAGCGCCACCTGAGCTTCCAGGGCGAGCGCCGGGTGGCAGCAGGTGAAGATCAGCTCGAGGCGCTCGTCCGGGATGGCGGCATCATCCATGTGGGGCTCCGGTTCCGCCGCGGCGGCCGCGAGGTCGCGCGCGAGCAGCTTCGTCTTCGCGGCCAGCACCTGCTGGCGGCGCAGTTGGTCGACGGCGCGGTTGCGGGCGGTGGTGACCAGCCAGCCGGTCGGGTTCGTCGGTTCCCCGTCGCGCGGCCAGCGTTCAGCCGCGATGGCGAAGGCCTCGGCGGCGGCGTCCTCGGCCAGCTCGATGTCGCCGAGGATGCCCACCAGCGTGGCCAGCACTCGCCCCCACTGGTCGCGAAAGACGGCGTCAAGCGGCACGGAAACGCCTGTCGAGGATCGGCCGCACCTCGATCGCGGTGCCGGGCCGGGTGGTCTGGAGCATCTCCTCCGCGATCGCGAGCGCCGCGTCGAGGTTGTCGGCCTCGATCAGGATCAGGCCGCCGAGGTACTCCTTGCTGTCGATGAACGGGCCGTCGGTCAGCAGCGTGCGTCCGTTGTCGTTGCGCAGCGTCGTGGCCGACTCGGCGGCGTGCAGCCGCGCCCAGCCGGTGACGCTCGGTCCGTCGAGCAACGCGGCCAGAGAACCGGCGATCGGGCGCGCCGCGCGGTCCGTTTCCTCTGCCTGGCTGTAGACCAACAATGCGTACTGCATGGGGTCCTCCCTCACGGGTCGGTGCCGTTTCGAGTATCAGACGAACGGCGCCACCGCGAACGGACAACAAGCGCCGAGAGATTTTTCAGGCGCCGGTGTCCGTCCGGCGCCCGGCCGTTCGTCAATGCATCAGATCCGCCCGAGAGGGGCGGCGATGGCACCGGAGGAACTCATGCCCGACATCCTGCACCGCATCAGCATCGACGCCCCGGTCAAGCGGGTGCACGACCTCATCGCCAGCACCGAAGGCATCGCCCGCTGGTGGAGCGGGCGACCGCTTTCCGGCGAGCACGCGGTCGGCTCCAGCTTCAGTGTCTACTTCGGCGACGGCGAGCGGCCCGCCGCCGTCATGCAGGTCCTCGCCGACTCCCCGGAGGAGGTCGAATGGCTGGTCACCGCCGGTCCGGACTCGTGGCTCGACACCCACATCTCCTTCGTCCTGCGCCCGGCGAAGCACGGTGGCACCACGCTGCTGTTCACCCACGCCGGCTGGCAGCAGGCCAGCGAGTTCATGAGCGGATGCAGCACCAACTGGGGCGCCTACCTCACCAGCCTCAAGCACGGCGCCGAGCGCGACGCGTTCGCCGCGTACCCCAACAGCGAAATCAGCCGCTGGGACTGAGCGCGGCCCTGAGCGGCTTTAGCTGCCGGGCGATCGCACGTCACCGCCTGCGCGATGCCCTCGCGGCGATCACGATGAGTGCGCCCTAGATCGACAGTGCCTGCTAGCGTCTTCGCGCGATGGTCGAGTCCTGTGTAGGTAAAGTTCCAGCTCTGAGTTAAGGACACGAGATGCCAATCTCCTACCGCCGGATCGCGCTTGCGGGCGTTATCGCGACCAGTGCGGCACTCGCGCCGGAGATCGCGCACGCGACTCCCGCTTACGGCGTCAGTGGAGTCATCATCAGCAAGGTGAGCGTCGGCGGCACCGACTACATCCTGCGGCGCATCACCGTGCAGCCGGGCGGAAGCACCGGGTGGCACTACCACGATGGAACGCTTTACGCGTATGTCGAGGCGGGCACGCTCACCCACACCGACTCCGACTGCGTGACGACCAATAGCTACGGCGCTGGTGCGGCGTTCGTGGAGCCGAGCGGGCCGCACCACGTGCACATCGGCCGCAACCTCGGAACGACGCCGGTTGTGCTCGACGTCTTATACGTCGACCCGGCTGGCAGCCCGCTGTCGGAGGATGCGGCGAACCCGGGGTGCCCCTTCCAGTAAGCCCAAAGGCGGTTTTCACGGTCCGGTGGCCTCGGTGAAGGTTTCACCCGACGGCGAGGCGGACCGGATCGGAGCGCCGACCCGACCCGATGGGCCCCTAGCCCTGGTCCTTCGTCACCGGCGAGTCATCTGAGCTGGTGAGGCGCCAACCGTCAGCCACTCCGGTCCGGCGCAACGGGGGCCGGGAGAGCCGCGGCCGGGCATTTCTGGCCGGTACGGCGGCACGTATCGGTGGGCCGTCATTGAGTTAGCGTCGCGGCGGAGGCATCGTCGAACTCGTATACCGTCTCAGGTCACTGCCGTGGTGGCGGAACGGGTGATCGCCAGTGACTTCTCGTCGGCTTGGACTCATCGGCGCGCTCGTCGCGGGCCTGATCCTCAGCGCGGGGACCGCTGTGGCGGCGGGCGGCGGCGCGGCCCCGGATCTCACGTTCACTGCTGTGGGTACCGGTGACACGACCGCCGCGGCGCAGTCGGCCGCCGCTGCAGCCGTTCAGGCCGAGAAGAACACCTTCGTTCAGCGCACGGGTGCCGCCTGCGGCGCGACCCTCGCGTCGTCCCAGCAGGAGTTGCGGCTCAGCTCTGGAGGATCCGCGGTGGCCCTGTCGGTCAGCGTGTACTGCGGCGCGCCCGCCACGACCGCCTTCGGCGTGCTGGTGTACGGCTTCGCGACGAGCGACACGCAGATCAGTGCCGCGGACGCCGCCATCGGCGCCGCGACCAGCAACGAGAGCACCTACCTGCGGGCCACCGGCGCCACCTGCACTCCGCCTGGAGCGCCGGCGTCCGCGCAGACCTGGCAGTTGACGCAAGGCTGGGCCGCCGTCGGCATGTACCCAGCCAACTGCCAGGCGTCCACCTCCAGCCCACCTCCGGCCGGCAGCTGCCAGGTCACCTACACGGCCAGCAACTGGCCGGGCGGATTCACGGCCGACCTCACCATCACCAACACCGGCTCGTCCGCGATCAACGGATGGACGCTGAGCTTCACTTTCCCCGGCGACCAGCACATCACCAACACCTGGACCGCCACAGTCGCGCAATCGGGCGCCAGCGTCACGGCCGCGAACCTGAGCTACGACGCGGTCATCGCTCCCGGCGCCAGCCAGTCGTTCGGCGTTCAGGGCACTTGGTCTGGCAGCGACATGTCACCCACCGGCTTCACTGTCAACGGCGCGTCCTGCATGTGACCAGTCGGGACTCACGACAGGCAACCGGCGTACCTGCACGACCTTCGCTAGACGGCCAGCGATAGTACGTATATTCGATCTGGTGTTGCCGCTGGCCACACCCGCGCGAAAGTGGTGGGGGTACGTGTGCGCGGCGCTCGCAAGGCGTGCGCGTTGCTCCGCGCTTCTTGTGAGGCCAGTGGCCTGAGTCGCACGGCCGTTCACCGGGAACGAAAGGTGTGCGAGCCGTGTGAGAGGCGGTCGGTCATGGGCGACGCCGAGGATGAGCGCGCGCTGCCGCCTTACTGGTTGGTCCACGCACTGACGTGGCCTGTTCGCATCGATGAGTGGAGCTTGGCCCGGGCTGCCCTGGTCTGGGCGCCCCCGCTCGAGGCGTCGCTGCCGCCGTCGGCGCGGGACGTGCGTGACGTCGCAGAGGCCTACCACGAGCAACACAGCGGCAGCGTGGTCTTCTTCTCAGACCTCGAAGCGTTCCTTGAGCGAGAGGGCACCAGTTGGCGTGAACGACGCACAGAGCCTCGCGTCGCGCTTGACCACCTCCTGCACGGGGACCTCGCTGTGCCAAGCCTGCTCCTCCTGATCAGTCGTTACGCACACAAGATCATCGCCGATGCGGCGGCTGCTCCCTCCTGGCAACGCGAAGCGGTGCGCCGTGCTGTCGCACTTCAGCTTGCTGCCGACTGGCCCGCGCACATACGGCGTCTGATCGATGAAGGGCGCTACACCGCGTAGATCTGGAACTCGTGGAGCGCGGAGCTGGTGCTCGCGAGATCCGGACACGCTCGCCGGCCTCCCCGCGGGGCGTCAGTGTGCTTCGAGGTTCTGGCGCTGGGTCAGGCACTGTCGCAGTCGTGCGATCTTCTCCTCGAAGTGCCTGTCGTAGTACGAGGCTTTGTCGAAGACGCGCGATAGGCGCGAAGACGGGCCAAGTGCGGTCCTGAGCATGAACAACGGCACCTTTGTGCCGTCGGCCATGATCAGGCATGGGTACCGGTAGCCCTCACGGCCGCGCCCCTGCGAAACCACTTCAATGTCGCGGATCTCGCTCCACGGCACGAGTACCGGTCGGCCGCGCCAGGCCCGCCCTTCGATGCCGGCGTCGACCAGCCGTACGTAACTGCCTGGCAGAGCTCTGCGCACGGCCAGCGGCGTGCCGATCGCGTCGGAGATGAGAAGCGTCCAGCCGACAAAGGCGTTCGGCGAACTGAACAGACCGACCCCGGCCAGGGCCATCGCGCCGACGGCCAGGTAGATGCCAAAGCCGATCAACAACCGGAAGCGATCCCACCACGGCTCGCGATACACGACGACCCCCATTGCCTCAGCGTGGCACCGCCTGGCAGGGTTCGTCTACCGCATAGTGACTCTGGACAGAACGAACTACCGCGCGAGGGACATAAGGGCGTTCTGGGTCTTTCAATCCGGGCAGGTGGGCTCCGCCAACGGCCAAGGCGGCGGCCGCGCTGACCGGTGACTTAGGACCCTGACGGGGCGGTGAGCCGGACGCTGCTCAGGAACTCGGCGTTGCTCCTGGTCCGCCTGGTCTGCTCCAGCAGCAGTTCGACGGCCTGCTGATTGGTCTGGCCGCGCAGGACTCGCCGCAGCCGCCGAGTGGCCTCGAGTTCGCCAGCCGGCAGCAGCAACTCCTCGCGGCGGGTGCCGGATCCGGCGACGTCGATCGCGGGGAAGATCCGCCTGTCGGAGAGAGCGCGGTCCAACCGCAGTTCCATGTTGCCTGTGCTCTTGAGCTCTTCGAAGAAGTAGTCGTCGGCACGCGACCCGGTATCGATCAGCGCAGTAGCCAGGATGGTCACCGAACCGCCCTCCTCCAGATTGCGGGCGGCGCCGAACAGCTGCTTGGGACCGGATACCGCCGCGGCGTCGACGCCGCCGGACAAGGTGCGGCCCCCGGCCTTGGCGTTGTTGTTGTGCGCCCGACACAGGCGAGTGAGGGAGTCGAGCAGGATCACGACGTCCCGACCCCGCTCGGCGAGACGCTTGGCGCGCTCGACCGCCAACTCGGCGAGCGCGATGTGCTCGGGTGCCGGGCGGTCGAAGGTGGAGGCGAGGACCTCGGCCCGGTCGGCGACCGAGCGACGCATGTCGGTGACCTCTTCGGGGCGCTCGTCGAGCAGCACGAGCATCAGGTGCGCCTCGGGATGGTTGCGGGTGACCGCCTGGGCGATGGCCTGCAGGAGCATGGTCTTGCCCGTCTTGGGCTGAGCGACGATCAGGCCGCGCTGACCTTTGCCGATCGGCGCGAGCAGGTCGATGATCCGGGTGTCGCGCCGGCCGGGGTCGGTCTCCAGGCGCAGGCGCTCCTGCGGGTGCAGCGGGATCATCGCGGCGAAGTTCTTCCTGGCGGCCGATTCGCCAGGGGGCCGTCCGTCGACTGCGTCGACGCGGACGAGCGGGCGCGCCTTGGCCGGGGCGGGCTGCTTGCCGTGCGGTGTCGGTCTCTGCGACTGCTGAGATGCGGCCGCGCCCTCGACCAGGTCGCCGGCACGCAGCCCGTACTCGCGGATGACGGCAGGCGGGACGTAGACGTCCAGCGGGCCGGGCAGATATCCGGCGGTGCGCAGGAAGC
>NZ_DASRBQ010000095.1:0-12528 GCF_035653575.1 Actinocrinis sp. | reverse complement strand
GACCACCTCCAGCGGCGCCTCACGCATCGCAGGCTGCTTCCACCAGCACCGTTTCCATCGTGCGGGCGAACTCCTCGATCCGGGCCGCCGTGAACACCCGCGTGTCCGCCCACACTTCGAAGTACACGGCGGGCAGTCCCTCCGGCAGCGCCTGACGGCTCGCCAGTGGCGCGGGCGCGGAGTCGACCTGGATGAAGAGCGCGCCGTCGAACGAGGGCATCCTGCGATCCCAGAACAGTCTGGTGCGGGGCAACAGCTTCGCCAGCGCCTCATCGATGGGCACATCGCGCCCGGCCTGATCGCGCCCCTCGACGCCGCCGGCGCCACTCTCGTCAGCGTCTTGAGATCCAGGCATCGCGCGACGGTCGTTGAGATGCCAGGAGATTTCGAGCGGCCCGCCGCGCCGGGCCGCGGTCTCCTCGAGCAGCCTGGCGCACTGCACCGGGTCGTAGTAGCCGTAGAACGACGCGCTCGTCGCGGCGCTCTGTGCCCGGTTCACGACCTCGTCGAAGGAGGCGTCCGCGGTATCCACGACGCAGATGCCGTCTTGGGAGAGCTGCGCGGCCACGTCGGCGAACCCGGGTCGGAAGCGGTTGCTCACGACGATCCGGGCGACGCTGGGGTTGCGGCCGAAGACGCGCGTGACTGCCGTCGAGTAGGCGGCCAGCAGGACGTACGTCGTGGCCGCGCCGGTCCGTGCTGCGATCGCGCGCAGCGCCAGGTCCATCGCGGGGGAGTATCCGGCCAGCTCCCAGAACCGCGGCTGCTGCGGGCTGGCCGGTTCGGCGGGCCGCCAGGCGGGCAGCCGCTCGAGCTGGGCCGCCCAGTACCGGATCGACCGCTCGCTCTGCCGCCGGCCCGAGGCACTGCCCTGCGCGGCCGCGATGTCCAGCGGGCTGGCTCCTTCGGGCGGGGCGGTGTCCAGCCCGGTGGCGCGGTCCAGGTTGGCCAGATCCCGGGTCAGCGCGAGGATCCCGGCGCCGTCCACCATCACGTGGCTGTAGCCCAGCACCAGGCGGACGAGCGTTCCCGACTGCCGGACGACGCCCATCCGCACCGGGAATTCGCGCTCGTAGTCGAACCACTCCAGCTCGAATCGCGAGCGCATCTCTTCCGCCGCCGCGCTCGGATCGTCCTCGTCATCGAGGTCTGCGATATATAGCGGGATTTCTCCCGAGCCCGAGACCACCTGCTGCACGCCGCGTTCGCCGGACGGGCCGTCCGTGAAGCGCAGCCGGGTGCGCAACGCGGGATGGCGGCTGACCAGGAATCGCAGCACCGCCGCCATCTCCGCCAGCGGCGTCGCGTCGGGCAGCGGCATCGTCACCACGACGTTCATGGTCCGGCCGGTGCGCCGAGTGGTCTGCAGAATTCCCAGCTGCCCCCACGTCAGTTCGCCGACACCGGCGCCCTGCCCCTCGAACCGCACCCGGATGTCGCTCAACGTGATGGCCAAACCCAGGCTCCTGTCACGGAAGATATGAGGAGCGTAGGACAGCGGCCGACGGACCCTAATCAGGGCCTTTCATCACACCCCGGCGGCGCGGCCGCGGCGGCGGCGATTGGCGCGATCAGCCCGCCGGATCCGGCGCGACGCCTGAGGCGCGAGGGGGAGAAAGTTACATCGATCATCGGCGCGCACAGCGGTTCGGCGCCGTGCGAGGATCGGTGCATGCCTGCCGCGCCGCCGCTGCTCATCCTGTGGGACATCGACCACACGCTGGTGAGCATCGCCGGGGTGGGCCGAGAGATCTACGCGCGCGTCTTCGAGCAGATCACCGGCCGTCCGCTGGTCCATCTCGCGGACATGGCCGGCCGCACCGAGCAGGCCATCGTGCGCGAGACGCTGCGGCTCAACGGCGTGGCGCACGACGCCTCGTTCGACGACTTCTACACCGCCCTCGAGGAGGTCGCCCGCTCGCTGGAGGGACGCATGCGCGAGGGCGGCCGGGTGCTGCCCGGCGTGCGCGAGGCGCTGGCCGCGTTCCAGGCGGACGGCGCGGTGCAGTCGCTGGTCACCGGGAACATCCCCGCGCTGGCCGCGATGAAGCTGGAGGCCTTCGGTCTTGACGGCTTCGTCGACCTCGAGATCGGCGGCTACGGCAACGACGACGGCGACCGCGCCGTCCTGGTCCGCCTGGCCGTCGAGCGCGCCGAGGCCAAGTACGGGCACGGATTCAAGGCCGAGCACGCGGTGGTGATCGGGGACACGCCGCACGATGTTCGCGGGGCGCTGGACAACGGAGCGCTGGCGATCGGTGTCGCGACCGGATTCAGCGATGCCGCCACGCTGGCCGCCGCGGGCGCCCACGTGGTGCTGCCGGATCTGCGCGACCTCGCGGCGCTGCACGAAGCGGTGCTGGCGCGGCGCGGCGCCTGATCCGGCCAGCCGAAACTTACCGATCACCTTCACCCGCCTCGCGCGTGCTCCCGCTGGTCACGGCGCGGCCGCCACACCTGCCCCCGACGGTTCGATTGACCGGCGCAACGGTATCGGCCGATCCTCCCGGCAGGCTCCCACCAGTGAAGGAGAACACTGATGCATCGACTGCGCGCCGCAGCCGTACTGCTCACCTCCCTGGCCGCCGCCGCTCCCGGCCTTTCCCCGCTGCCCGCCGCCGCGGACGCCGCGGCCGGACCGGCGCTGACCGTGAACCCGTTCACCGGCCTGCACCTGATCAACCGGGACATCTACGGGATGAACTTCGCGGACGCGACCCTGGAGAAGGAACTCAAGCTGCCGGTGGACCGCTGGGGCGGGAACGCGACCACGCGGTACAACTACCTGCTCGACACTGGGAACCACGCCAGCGACTGGTACTTCGAGAACATCCCGAACCAGGTCGCGGACCCGAGTGCGCTGCCCGCCGGATCGAGCGCCGACCAGTTCGTCGAGAAGGACCGGGCCGCCGGCGCCGCCACCGTCATGACCGTGCCGCTGATCGGCTGGGTGCCCAAGTCCCGGCAGCAGACCTGCGGCTTCAGCGTCGCCAAGTACGGCCCGCAGCAGTCCACCGACCCGTGGGACCCGGACTGCGGCAACGGGGTGAGGCCGGACGGCACGTACATCACCGGGAATGAACCGACCGACACCAGCATGCCCGCGGGCGCGGACTTCGTGGCCGGCTGGGTCAAATACCTCGACGCCACCTACGGCGACGCGGCCCACGGCGGCGTGCGCTTCTACGACCTGGACAACGAGCCGGACATCTGGTTCTCGACCCACCGCGACGTGCACCCGCAGGGCGCCGGCTACGACGAGATGAAGTCGAGCACCTATGCGATCGCCTCCGCGATCAAGGCCACCGACCCGGGCGCCAAGACCCTCGGCCCGGTCGGCTGGGGCTGGAACTCCCTGATCTACTCGGGCCTTGACCAGCAGACCTGCGGCATCCAAGGCGGCAGCTGCTGGTCCAACCCGCCGGACCGCGCGGCGCACGGCGGCGTCGAGTTCGCCGCCTGGTACCTGCAGCAGATGGCGGCGTATCAGAAGGCGCACGGGGTGCGCATCCTCGACTACTTCGACAACCACTGGTACCCGCAGGCCTCCGGCGTCTCCTCGGAGGCCGACGACCCGGCGACCCAGGCGCTGCGGCTGCGCTCCACCCGCTCGCTGTGGGACCCGACCTACACCGACGAGAGCTGGATCAACCAGCCGGTGCAGGCGATCCCGCGGATGCAGCAGCTGGTCGCGCAGAACTACCCGGGCACCAAGACCGCGATCAGCGAGTACAACTGGGGCGCGCTGGACAAGATCGACGGCGGCATCGCCGAGGCCGACATCCTCGGCATCTTCGGCCGCCAGGGCCTGGACCTGGCCACCCTGTGGTCCCCTCCGGCCAGCACCGACCCCGGCGCCTTCGCCTTCCGCATGTACCTCAACTACGACGGCAAGGGCGACGGCTTCGGCAACCTCGGCATCACCGCATCGAGCGCCGACCAGGGCCAGCTGTCCGTCTACGGCGCGCGCCGCACCAGCGACGGCGCCCTGACGGTCATGGTCGTCAACAAGACCACCGGCGACCTGACCAGCCCCTTGTCCATCGCCGGCCTGCGCCCGAACGCGACCGCCCACGTCTACCAGTACGGCCAGGCGAACACCGCCGCGATCAGCACGCTGCCGGACCAGGCGATCTCGCGCGGCCAGACGTCGATGACCTTCCCGGCTTACTCGATCACCGAACTGGTCATCCCGCGCTCCTCCTGCGGCTGAGCTGAATCGGCGCGGCGAGTCAGCGCCCTCACGGACACCGAGTGAGGGCGCTGACTCGCCCGTGCTGACAACGGCCCGTCAGACGCTTGCGGTGAGCGCCTGGACGAGGGCTTCTCCGGTGTAAGCCTTCCCTGCGATGCCCCAAGCTCCGTCCGGGGCGTTGAGGATGTTCACCCAGATGTCCTCGCGGCGGTGCCCGGGTTCGGTGAGCGCCGCGACGGTGTCGGTGGCGGCCGCGATGAAGGCGGCGCGCGCCTCGACGGAGCCGAGCCCGATGTTCGGAAGCTTGAGCTCGACCAGGACGACGGGCCGGTTCGCTCCGCCCGCGTAGACGTTCTCGGGGTCGAGCACGTGGACCGTCCCGCCGATGATCTCCACGAACCGCGGATTGTCGCTCAGCCCGCTGACGCGGGCCAGGTCGGCGGTCAGCCTGGGCAGCACCTCGCGCTCTCCGGCGCTGGTCAGCGCGCCGCGCGGAGCGGTGACTGTGATGGGCATGGCGATTCTCCTTGGTCGGAGGGGAAAGCTCCCGATGCCGGGCGCTCCAGTAGCTAGTACGTACGTACTAGCTAGCTTGAGTGTGGAGTAGGATGGCCGTACTAGTCAAGGCGCGCGGCTGTTCCCGGCGATGGAGTGGAGCGGACATGGCGGCGGATACGCGGGACCGCATGATCGAAGCCACGGTCGCGGCGCTCCAACACCACGGCGTAGCCGGCATGTCGTTCACCGACGTGCTGCGGGACAGCGGCGCGGCCAGGGGCGCGATCTACCATCACTTCCCCGGCGGAAAGCTCCAGCTCGTCGCGCAGGCGGCGCAGTTGAACGGCCGTCAGGTACGCGAGGCCCTGGCCGAGCTGCCGGCCGATGGCCCGGCGTCGGTCGTCTCCGCGTTCTTCGACCTCGTCCGGCCGGTGGTCCAGGCTTCGGCGGCGGGCGGCGGTTGCGCGGTCGCGGCCGTCACCGTCGGCAGCGGCCTCGAGTCCGGCGAGCGGGAACTGCGCCAGATCGCGGACTCGGCCTTCTCCGGCTGGGCGCAGCAGCTGGCTGAACGCCTGTCCGCATCAGGGCTCGAATCCGGTCGTGCCCAAGACCTGGCGACGACGCTGATCATCCTGCTCGAAGGCGCGCATGTGCTGTGCCGCGCGTCAGGGGATGTAGAACCCTTCGAACGCGCGGCACGCACCGCGGCGAGCCTGGTCGGCGATCGGCCCGCGGCCTAGGCCGACTCGCGGACGATCAGGCGCGTGGGCACGGTCTCGACCCCGGGCTGCGGAGCGCCGGCGTCTATAGCGGCGAGCAGGCGCAGCGCCGCGATCCGGCCGATCTCGCCGAGGTCCATGTCGACCGTGGTCAGCGGAGGCCGCGCGGCCAGGGCCATCGCGTCCCAGTTGTCGTATCCGACGATCGCCACGTCATCGGGCACGCGGATGCCGCGCTCCCGCAGCGCGTCCGCGACGCCCCGGGCGATCTGGTCGTTACCGCAGAAGAACGCGTCGGTGTCCGGAGCCGCGCGCAGCACCGCGTCCGCCGCGCGACGGCCCCACGCCTCGCTCCAGTCCCCGAAGTGCGCGCGTCCGGCCGCCGGCGCCAGGCCGGCCTCGCTGAGCAATTCCAGCGTGCGTTGCGCACGGTGTTGCGCGGCGGCGTGGTGCGCCGGGCCGGTGACGTGCGCGATCCGGCTTCGGCCGAGCCCGAGCAGGTGCTCCACCGCCAGCCCGGCCCCGCCCGCGTCGTCGGAGACCACGGAGACGTCGGACGGATCGGTGGAGGGGGAGAACGCGTACACGATCGGGATCGGGCCCACGCCGGACAGCGGCGGGCGCGGATCCGTGCGCCGGCCGGTCACGATGATCCCGTCCACCCGCCGCTCGATGAGGGTACTGAGATGGTGCTGCTCGCGGATGGCGTCGCCGCGGGTGTCGCAGAGCAGGACGCTGATCTTCCCGGCGCCCAGCGCGTCCTCCGCGCCGAGCAGCACCGGCGTGCTGAACCTGCCGATCCCGTCCGTGGTCATCAGCCCGACGGTCCAGCTGCGGCCCGCCTGCAGGTTCTGCGCGTGGCGGTTCGGGCTGAACCCGAGCGCGTCCGCGGCTTGGAGCACCCGCGTGCGGGTCTCCGGCCGCATCCGTCCGGTGCCGCTGAGCGCTTTCGACGCGGTGCCGACGCTGACCCCGGCGCGGGTGGCGACGTCGGTGAGCCGTGCCCGGCCCGGCTGGGCGGTGTCGACGCTCGAAGCCGCCGTCCGCGTGGAGTCCGACACGGGTGAATCCCTCCCTCTCTGCGGGCCCGATCCGCGACGGCCCCCGAGGGCCATCGTGGCAGGCCCGAGGCAACTGCGCAACTTTGAGAAAATTCACGGATATTGCCCAGTGCCCCTTGACGGAATCCGCGCGTAACTTCTAGGTTCCGTGCGAGCAAAGGTTTTCCTCAACCTTGTCGCGCCACCGCTTGAGTACCCGGGAGTTCCATGTCCGCCTCGCCAGACCCACCGCCGCGCACCGGGCCGATCCGGCTCGGCCCGTACGCTCGCGCCGCCCTGCGCCCGACCGCGGACCCGGTCGTCGCCGGCGGTTTCTGGGCGCAGCGGCAGCAGGTCGTCGCGCACGCCGGCATCCCCCAGGGCCCGCTGCTGCTCGAGTCCGCCGGGAACCTGCACGACCTGCGGCTGGCCGCGGGCAAGAGCGCCGGCGAGTTCCGCGGCGACTACCCGTTCATGGACTCCGACGTCTACAAGTGGCTCGAGGCGGCCGCCTGGCAGCTGGCCAGGCTGCACCCGGACGGCCCCGAGGCCCGGCGGCTGGCCGACGACGTCGAGCGCATCATCGGCCTGGTCGCCGACGCCCAGCGCAGCGACGGCTACCTCAACAGCTGGTTCCAGGCGGGCAAGGGCAGGGGCCCCTTCACCGACCTGCGCTGGGGCCACGAGCTGTACTGCGCCGGGCATCTGATCCAAGCCGCCGTCGCGCACCACCGCGCCACCGGCCGGGAGAACCTGCTGGCTGTGGCCCGCCGCTTCGCAGACCACATCGACGCGACCTTCGGCCCGCCCGGCAGCGGGAAGCCCATCGACGGCATCGACGGCCACCCCGAGGTCGAGACCGCGCTGGTCGAGCTGTACCGGGAGACCGGGGAGCGGCGTTACCTGGAGCTGGCCGGCTACTTCGTGGACAGCTACGGGCGCGGCCTGCTCGGCGGCGAGGCGTACTGCCAGGACCGGACCCCGGTGCGCGCGGCGCGCGACGTCGAGGGGCACGCCGTGCGGCAGCTCTACCTGCTGGCCGCGGTCGCCGACCTCGCGACGGAGACCGGCGACGAGGAGCTGCGCGCGGCGGGGGAGCGCCTGTGGTCGGCGATGGCCGCCACGAAGACCTTCCTCACCGGCGGCGTCGGCGCGCATCACGACAAGGAGGAGTTCGGCGATCCGTACGAGCTGCCGACGGAGCGCGCCTACTGCGAGACCTGCGCGGCGATCGCCTCGATCCAGTTCAGCTGGCGGATGGCGCTGCTGACCGGCGAGGCGCGCTACAGCGACCTGATCGAGCGCACGCTGTTCAACGGGTTCCTCTCTGGCATGTCCCTGGACGGCGAGCGCTGGTTGTACGTCAATCCGCTGCAGGTGCGCGACGGCCACACGGATCAAGGCGGCGACAAGTCCGCCCGGCGGACTCGCTGGTTCCGCTGCGCCTGCTGCCCGCCGAACGTGATGCGGCTGGCCGCGAGCCTCGAGCACTACATCTCATCGACGGACGGCCGCGGCATTCAGCTGCACCAGTACGCCGAGGGCACCTACCGCGCGGAGGTCTCCGGGACTCCAATTGTTGTTAGCGCTAACACGGATTATCCCTGGCAGGGCCGGATCACCGTCACCGTCGACGAGTCGCCGACTGACGAGCCATGGACGCTCTCGCTGCGCATCCCGCAGTGGTGCACCAGCTTCACCGTCCAGTACCCGGGCACAGACTCAGACCTCGAAGCCGCCGGCCGCGCGGACGCGGGCATCGTGCTCGATGAGAACACCGCGCCCCTCGAGAACGGCTGGCTCCGGCTGACGCGCACCTGGAAGCCGGGCGAGCGGGCGGTGCTCGAACTCGACATGGAGCCGCGGCTCACGCGGGCCGATCCGCGCGTCGACGCCGTACGCAACTGCGTCGCGATCGAACGCGGCCCGCTGGTCTACTGCCTCGAGCAGGCCGACCACCCTGACGGCC
The DNA here is from genome assembly GCF_035653575.1 of Actinocrinis sp. Lineage (GTDB taxonomy): Bacteria > Actinomycetota > Actinomycetes > Streptomycetales > Catenulisporaceae > Actinocrinis. The sequence continues at coordinate 4,107 of NZ_DASRBQ010000095.1, read as the reverse complement.
TCGACCGCATCGTCATCGACACCGCACAGCCGCTGACCGTCAAGCACCGCCCCGACCTGCTCGGCGGCGTGACCACCGTACTGGCGGGCGGCTACCGCAGGGCGATCCCGGAGCGCGGCTGGTGGCCCTACGCCTCCACCGATCCCGCCGACCTGGCGGCGCAGGAGAACGCCGCCCCACCCGGTGGCGACAGCTCCGCCGGCGGCACCGCGACGGCTCTGACCGAGCTGACCGCCATCCCGTACTACGCCTGGGCCAATCGGCGCGACGGCAGCATGCGCGTCTGGCTGCCGATCTCGTAACCGCAGCGCACTACCCACACCGATCCCGTCAGGAGAAGCAATGGCGCACCGCCTGATGAACCGCGACTCGCATCGCGACGCGAGTAAGAAACCGAAGATGCTGACCCCCGGCCGCGCCGCGGTAGCCTCCGCGGCGGCGCTGGCCCTGGCCGCCACGGCGACCGCGATCGCCACGGTGCCCGCAAGCGCGGCCGCGACCGCCTCGACCACCCTCGTGGTCAACGCCAACCAGCCGTTCCGCCCGGTGACGCACGTCGCCTCCGGCGGCCTCTACGGCCTGGACACCGCGAGCGTGCCGGCCGACAGCCTCGTCGAGCCGCTGCACCCGAACACCTTCGTGCAGATGGCGCCGGGAGGAAAGCAGCTGCCCAACGGGGAGCCGTCACCCGGCGGCGACGCCCTCGTGGTAGCGCCCGAGGCGGCCAAGGCGGGCGCGAAGGTGGTCGTGCGGATGCCGGACTGGTATCCGAACTTCCCGTACCAGTGGGTCAGCTGGAGCGACTGGCTCTCCGCGGTCGACCAGCAGGTCGCCTCGGTCAAGGCCTCGGGCGCGACGAACATCAGCGCCTACGAGCTGTGGAACGAGCCGGACTGGACCTGGAACACCAGCGCCGCCGGCAGCTTCGACGCCGGATGGGCCCGCACCTACCAGGAGGTGCGCTCGAAGGACTCCAGCCGCCCGATCCAAGGCCCGAGCTACTCGCGCTGGAACCAGAGCTGGATGACCACCTTCCTCACCGACGCCAAGAACAGCGGCACGCTGCCGGACATCGTCAGCTGGCACGAGCTCGGCGGGGCCGCGAGCATCGCGGGGGACGTGGCCGCGTACCGGTCGCTCGAATCCAGCCTCGGCATCAGCCCGCGCCCGATCGCGATCGAGGAGTACGCCACCACCAGCGAGGTCGGCGTCCCCGGCCCGCTGGCCGGGTACATCGCGAAGTTCGAGCGCGCCGGAGTGCATGACGCCGAGCTGGCCTTCTGGAACCACTACGGCACGCTCGGCGACACGCTGACCGACACCGGCGGCTCCCCGAACGGCGCGTACTGGCTGTACTCCTGGTACGGCGCGATGAGCGGCAACATGGTCACCACGGTGCCGCCCTCGCAGAACGGCCTGGACGGCGCCGCGTCGGTCAACTCCGCCGGCAACCAGGTCAGCGTCATCTTCGGCGGCGGGACCGGGGCCAACGCGGTCACCGTGAACGGCCTCAGCTCGCTCTCGGCCTTCGGCGGCACGGTCAACGTCAAGCTCGAATACACCCCGTCGAACGGCCGCACCACCGCGGTCTCCGGGCCGCTGACCATCTCGCAGACCACGTACACGGTCAGCAACGGCTCCATCACGGTGCCGGTCGCGATGAACCCGGCCTACGGCTACCACCTGGTGATCACCCCGACCGGTACCACCACCTCGCTCGCCGGCACGTACCAGATCAAGAACGTGAACAGCGGTCTGGCCCTCGACACGCAAAACGCCGGCACCGCGCAGGGCACGCTGGTCGACCAGGCCACGCCGGGTAGCGGCAGCACCCAGTCCTGGACGCTCGTGCCCGCCGGATCCGGGCTCTACAAGATCAAGAACGTGGCCAGCGGGCTGCTGCTCGGGATCACCAACGAGAGCACCTCGGACGGCGGCACCGCGCTGATCTGGGGCGACAACGGCACGCCGGACCACCTGTGGCAGCTGATCCCGGCGGGCGGCGGCCAGTACAAGATCGCCAATGACAACAGCGGCCTGCTGCTCGGCGTGACCAACATGAGCACGAGCTCCGGCGCCCAGGTCCTGCAGTGGGACGACAACGGCACCGCCGACCACCTCTGGACTCTGACCGCACGCTGATCACGGCTCGGCCGGGCCGGGAGATCCCCGGCCCGGCGGCCGAATCGCAGGGCTCAATCGCGGTCCCCGCTCGCACCACCCCACACCGCACCACTCCACACCGCACGCTTTTCCCGGAAAGGCTCGCTGAAATGTCCTTCCTCTCTCGGCCACGCCGCGGCGTCAAGGCCGCCGCAGCCGGACTGGCCGTCCTGGCCGTAGCCGGCACCATGACCGCGTGTTCGTCCTCTGGTTCGTCGTCCGGCGGCTCGTCGGCGGCGTCGGGTACGTACACGATCTGGGACCCGTACCCCCAGTTCGACAATTCCTCGGCGTGGGTGCAGTTGTTGCAGAAGTGCGGTACGTCGGCGGGTGTCACGGTTAAGCGCACCGGGTTTGACACCACGGATCTGACGAGCAAGGTGCTTCTTGCGGCGCAGCAGGGCACGGCGCCGGATGTGCTGATCGTGGATAATCCGGTGGTCTCGACGCTGGCTGAGGCCGGGGTGCTGACCGACACCTCGACCACGAAGGTGGATACCAGCGCGGTGGAGCCGAACCTGCTGGCGGCCGGGCAGCTGAACGGCAAGACCTATGGGATCCCGATCGGCGCGAACACGCTCGCGCTGTACTACAACACGAACATCCTCAAGGCGGCCGGCGTGGATCCGGCGTCGGTGAAGGACTGGTCCTCGCTCACCGCCGCCCTGGCGAAGGTGAAGGCGACCGGCAAGAAGGGCATCACCTTCTCCGCGATCGGCACGGAGGAGGGCAGCTTCCAGTTCCTGCCCTGGTTCTGGGGCGCCGGAGCGAACCTGACCGACCTGTCCTCCAGCCAGTCCGTCGCCGCGCTGAGCCTGTGGACGACCTGGCTCAAGGACGGCTACGCGCCCAACTCGGTGCTGCAGGACACGCAGACCACCAGCTGGCAGGAGTTCGCCGCCGGCGGAACCGCGTTCAGCGAGAACGGCACCTGGCAGCTGAGCAACGCGAAGAAGGCCGGCTTCCCCTACGGCATCATCCCGATCCCCGCGCAGAACGGCGGCACCGCACCGGCGCCGACCGGCGGCGAGTTCGTGACCGTCCCGGTGCAGAGCGACACCGCGCGCTACGCCACCAGCGAGAAGCTGGTGTCCTGCCTGAGCAGCGCGGACAACGCCTACACCACCGACACCACGCTCTCGTACGTCGCTGCCACCGACGCCGTGCAGGCCAAGCAGGTCGCGGCGAACCCGGACCTGGCCACCTGGGTGACCGCCGTGCACGCGGCCAAGGGCCGTACCAGTGACAACCTGGGGACGAAGTACCCGAAGATCTCGCAGGCCATGTGGACCGCGGTGCAGGCGGCGCTGTCCGGCTCGGCCAGTCCCAGCGGGGCGTTGACGACGGCTCAGAACTCGGCGAAGTCGGCGTCCAACTAGCCGTCAGGTAAGGGACTGTTTGATGAACGACACGACACAGACGGTGGCCCGGTCTGTGCGTGGCCGTGGCGGGGCGCCGGGTTCCGGTGCCCCGCCCGCGGCACGCGCAGTGCGTACCGGCCGTGCGCGGCGCGGCTCGGTGCGCACGAGCCAGTGGGCGGCGTGGGGATTCCTGGCTCCGGTGACGGTGTATCTGGGCTTGTTCTACGCGTACCCGATGTACAAGAACCTTGACTTGAGCCTGCGAAACTACACGGTGCTCTCGTTCGTGCGCGGCGGCGCGCCGTTCGCGGGGTTCGGGAACTACCGCGCGGTGTTCAGCGATCCGACCTTCGCCCCCGCGCTGATCCACACGCTCGTGTTCACCGGAGCGTCGCTGCTGTTCCAGTACGCGATCGGGCTGGGGCTTGCGGTGTTCTTCCATCAGCACTTCCGGCTCTCGGCGACGCTGCGGGCGCTGTTCCTGGTGCCCTGGCTGCTGCCGCTGATCGTCTCCGCCTCCACCTGGTCCTGGATGCTCAACTCCGACTCCGGGGTGGTCAACTACGGCCTGCACCTGCTGGGC
>NZ_DASRBQ010000094.1:0-29958 GCF_035653575.1 Actinocrinis sp. | reverse complement strand
GCGATGTTCGCCTCACCGCCGGTCAGAATGCCGGCGGCGATACCCGTGCCCCAGTTCGAGTCGATGTTCGCCGCCTGCTGCTCCAGCCACGTGGGCGGGCTCGGCATGTTCTCGCGGGCCCAGCTCAGCGCGCTCGCCGTGTTCGTGACCGCGACACTCGTGTTGGCCGCGTTGTCGGCGTGCGTCTGCATCTTGTTCGCGACCGTCTGCGACTGCTGGAAATACGCGTCGGCCGCAGCTCCCTGCCACTGCGACTGAATGGCCGTCAGGTTCGTCTGGAGTTCCTGCGTGGCCTCTTGCAGCTGCGTCGAATGAGACTGCCACGCCTGCGCGGTCTCGTTCATCGCGTTCGGGTCGCCGGACTGCACGTAGTTGTACAGCGTCTGGTGGTCGGTGTTGCTGTAGTTGCTGTTGTCGGTCATGTCCGCTCCCCCTCGCTATGCCGCGCCGGCCGACGTGTTCGAGCTCGTAGGTGTCGGAGTGGGCGTCGGGGTTGGAGTAGGTGTCGGCGTCGGCGTTGCTGTCGGCGTCGGAGTGGGCGTGGGCGACGGCGTCGTGGTGGTTGTAGTCGTCGTCGTGTCCGTCGAGCCCGGGTTCGTGCTTGTCGTCGTGTTCGTGCCCGTACTCGTGCTGCTGCCAGGCATCGCGTACGTGCTTCCGCTGTTCTGCGGGTAGTACGTCGTGCCGGTCGTGGAGCCGGAGGTCGAGGTCGGCGGCGTCGCGGAGTCGCCGTATTGCTGCAGGATCGAGTTGAACTTGTTCGTGATGTCCTGCTCGGTCTGCTTGTACCGGTTCGCGCTCGTGCCGACCACGTTGATCATCGTATTGACCAGCTGGGTGACCTCGTTGAAGGAGTTGATGAGGTCCTGCTTGGTCTGCTCGTAGGCCGAGGAGAACGCCGTGGCCTCGGGGAAGTCGCCGAAGCTGTTCGAGCCGTCGTTCATGCTCATGACGCTGTTGTCCGCCTCGAGGCTTTGCAGGATCGAGGTCAGTTTCTGCTGGAAGGTCTCCAGCGACTCGATCTGCACCGCGTACATCGAGCCCCCGCCGCCACCCGCGTCCAGCATGGCGTCACCCCGCTTCCCGTTCGCCGTCTGCGCTCGCCCTGCGCCGGCTCGCGCCGTGTTTCCCGTCCTGCGTACTGCTCTTGGTGTGCTTGTCGCTCTCGTTCCCCGGCCCGGCTTCCGTTCGGCGCATGAAGGGCGCCGCGGGCGCGGGGGGTTTCTCAGGGCACTCTAGCGAAAAACGGCGTCGCGCAGGAGGCTGCGCGACGCCGTTGACAGGTCTACTGAGCGTCTTTGCCGGGGTCAGACGCCCATTGCGTGGACGCCGCCGTCGACGTGGATAACCTCGCCCGTGGTCTTCGGGAACCAGTCGGACAAGAGGCCGATCACACCGCGCGCGGCCGGCTCGGGGTCGTTCATGTCCCAGCCGATCGGGGCCCGCTCGTCCCAGACCCCTTCGAAGCGCTCGAAGCCGGGAATGGACTTGGCCGCCATGGTCTTGACCGGGCCGGCCGAGATCAGGTTGCTGCGGATGCCCTTGGGCCCGAGGTCGCGGGCCAGGTAGCGGCTGGTCGCTTCGAGGGCCGCCTTCGCCACGCCCATCCAGTCGTAGCCTGGCCAGGCGACCTGCGCGTCGAAGTCCATGCCGACGATCGAGCCGCCGCTCTCGCCGAACAGCGGGGCGACCGCCATGGCGAGGGACTTGTACGAGTACGCCGACACGTTGACCGCGGTCGCGACCGACTCCCACGGGGTGTTGAGGAAGTTGCCGCCGAGGGCGTCGGTGGGCCCGAAGGCGATGGAGTGCACGACGCCGTCGAGCCCGTCGAGGTGCTGGCGGACGTTGCCGGGCAGGGCGGCCAGGTGCTCCTCGTTGGTGACGTCGAGTTCGATGACCGGCGCGGGCTTCGGCAGCCGTGCGGCGATCCGGTTGACCAGCGAGAGCCGTCCGTAGCCGGTGAGCACCACGTCGGCGCCCTCCTCCTGCGCCAGGCGCGCGACGCTGAAGGCGATCGACGCGTCGGTGATGACGCCGGTGACGAGGACGCGCTTGCCGTCCAGGATTCCCATCGGGTTCAGTGCCCCATTCCCAGTCCGCCGTCCACGGGGATGACGGCTCCGTTGATGTACGCCGCGTCGGGCGAGGCCAAGAATTTCACGACCCCGGCGATCTCGTCCACGCTGGCGTAGCGGCCGAGCGGCACCTGGGAGACGATCTCGGCCCGGCGCTCCTCGGTGAGCACGGCGGTCATCTCGGTGTCCACGAAGCCGGGGGCGACCACGTTGGCCGTGATCGAGCGCGAGCCCAGTTCGCGGGCCAGCGAGCGGGCCATGCCGACCAGGCCGGCCTTGGAGGCGGCGTAGTTCACCTGTCCCGCCGAGCCGGACAGGCCCACGACGGAGGAGATGAAGATGATCCGGCCGCGGCGAAGGCGCAGCATGCCCTTGGCGGCGAGCCTGGCGACGCGGAAGGAGCCCTTGAGGTTGGTGTCGACGACGGCGTCGAAGTCCTCTTCGCTCATCCGCAGCACCAGGGTGTCGCGGGTGATGCCGGCGTTGGCCACCAGGACCTCCACCGGACCGTGCGCCGCGGCCACCTCCTGGAACGCCCGCTCCACGTCTTCCGGCACGGTGATGTCGCACCGCACGGCGAGGAACGAGCCCTCGCCCTTCACCGGCACGATCGGCGGTTCGCCGGACCGGTAGGTCACGGCGACCTTGTCGCCCCGCTCTGCGAAGGCCCGTGCAATGGCCAGTCCGATTCCGCGGTTGCCGCCGGTGACTAGCACCGACCTGGCCGCGCTGCTTTCCGCCACGCGTGCGTCCTTCCCTCGTCGCGATGCTGGTAGGTCCCCCCGGGAACGCTATCGCTCCTGGACGTGCGCGCCCCTTGCGGGGGACTACAAAAGGGCCAGGACAGGGTCGTGGAGTTCAGCTAGGTTCGGGGGCAGGTGTCGCGGTGTGGACGTGCAGCGTGGAGTCGGACACGGGAGGGCAGTGTGAGTCAAGAGCAGCATGGTGTCGGCGGTTCCGGCGATGCTCAGGGCGCGGAGGGCGGTGACGCGGAGCGGATCGATCCCGCGTTCCTGGAGCTGCCGCTGCGGGAGATGGCGCAGGCGGCGCTGATCCGGGCGCGGGAGCTGGGCGCGGAGCATGCGGACTTCCGGTCGGAGCTCATCCGCGAGCAGCTAATCCGACTTCGCGATAGTCAACTGGACGGGGTCAACGACAGCTCCGAGACGGGGATCTCGGTGCGGGTCGTGCACGAGGGCACGTGGGGCTTCGCGGCGGGCGTCGTGCAGACCCCGCAGGCCGCGGCACGGCTGGCGGAGCAGGCGGTGCAGGTCGCGCGGGTGTCGCGGCCGGTCAACGCCGAGCCGGTGGTGCTGGCGGCGGAGCCGTCCTACGGCGAGCAGTTCTGGGTCTCGGCGTATGAGATCGACCCCTTCGACATACCGGACGCGGAGAAGATCGCGCTGCTGACGCAGTGGTCGCGCCGCCTGCTCGATGCCGAGGGCGTGGACCACGTGGACGCCTCGCTGCACGCCGTGAAGGAGAACAAGTTCTACGCCGACACCAACGGCACGGTCACCACCCAGCAGCGGGTGCGGGTGCATCCGGTGGTCGAGGCAGTGGCGATCGACGCGGAGGGCAAGTACGGCACGCCCGGGGCGTTCGAGTCGATGCGCACACTCGCCCCGCCGGCCGGACGCGGCTGGGAGTACCTGACCGGCACCGGCTGGGACTGGGACGCGGAACTGGCCGAGTTGCCCGGCCTGCTGGCGGAGAAGCTGGCCGCGCCCTCCGTCGAGCCGGGTGTCTACGACCTCGTCATCGCTCCCTCGAACCTGTGGCTGACGATCCATGAGTCGATCGGGCACGCGACGGAACTGGACCGCGCGCTTGGCTACGAAGCCGCGTACGCGGGCACGTCGTTCGCGACGCTGGATCAGCTGGGAACGCTGAAGTACGGGTCCGAGGTGATGAACGTCACCGGCGACCGGGTCGTCGACCACGGCCTGGCCTCGATCGGCTTCGACGACGAGGGCGTGCAGACGCAGCGGTGGGACATCGTCAAGGGCGGCGTTCTGGTGGGCTATCAGCTCGACCGCAGGATCGCGCAGCTCAAGGGGCTGCACGGCTCGCGGTCCAACGGCTGCGCCTTCGCCGACTCGCCGGGGCACGTGCCGATCCAGCGGATGGCGAACGTGTCACTGCAACCGGCCCCTGACGGACCGTCGACCGAGGAGTTGATCTCTCGGGTCAAGCGCGGGTTGTTCATCGCCGGGGACAAGTCCTGGTCGATCGACATGCAGCGCTACAACTTCCAGTTCACCGGGCAGCGCGCGTATCTGATCGTGGACGGGAAGCTGGCCGGACAAGTGCGCGACTTCGCGTATCAGGCCACGACGACGGACTTCTGGGGTTCGATGGAGGCGGTGGGCGGCCCGCACACCTACGTGCTCGGCGGGGCGTTCAACTGCGGCAAGGGCCAGCCGGGGCAGGCCGCCCCGGTCTCCCACGGCGCCCCTTCGGCGCTGTTCCGGGGCGTGCGGATCCTCAACACGGTGCAGGAGGCGGGACGGTGACCGGCAACGGGGCGGCTACGGGCGTGGCGACGGCGCAGGAGCTCGCCGAGCGGGCGCTGGAGCTCTCGCGCGCGGACGGCGCGGTGGTGCTGGTGGACGAGTCGTCCACGGCGAACCTGCGCTGGGCGAACAACACGCTGACCACGAACGGGGTCGCCGAGGGCCGCACGGTCACGGTGATCTCGACGGTGAACGGCGCGCAGGGCACGTCGGCGGCGGTGCTCTCCCGCTCGGGTGTCGATCGCGACACGATCGAGGACCTGGTGCGGGCCAGCGAGCAGGCCGCGCGGGACGCCGGTCCGGCGGAGGACGCCCAGCCGCTGGTCGGCTCGCCCTCCGCGGCCGCGTGCGCCGAGTGGGGCGAGGCGCCGGCCGGGACGTCGATCGACGTGTTCGCGTCGTTCGCTCCCGCGCTCGGCGAGGCGTTCGAGGCGGCGCGAGCGGGCGGCCGGCTGCTGTTCGGGTTCGCCGAGCACTCGATGACGACCACCTACCTGGCCACCTCGGCGGGGCTGCGGCTCAAGCACGACCAGCCGACCGGGACGCTGGAGCTGAACGCCAAGTCGCCCGACTTCGTGCGGTCGGCGTGGGCCGGCGCCTACACGAAGGACTTCGCGGACGTGGACGTCGCGGCACTCGGCGACGAGCTCACGCAGCGGCTGGACTGGCAGAAGCGCCGCGTTGACCTGCCGGCGGGCCGTTACGAGACGCTGCTGCCGCCGTCCGCGGTCGCAGACCTCTACATCTACATGAGCTACGTCGCCTCGGCGCGGGACGCCGCCGACGGCCGCACGGTGTTCTCGGCACCGCGCGGGGAAGGCTCGGCGCACGGCACCAAGGTCGGCTCGCGCATCGGCGTGGAGGGGCTGCGGCTGTGGTCCGATCCGTTCGCGCCGGGCCTGGAGGCCGCGCCGTTCAACATCGCGCGCTATTCCTCCGGCAGCCAGTCGGTCTTCGACAACGGATTGTCGGTCGAGCCGGTCGATTGGGTGCGCGACGGAGTGCTGGAGCGGCTGGTGACCACGCGGCACTCCGCCGCCACGACCGGGCTGCCGCTGGCGCTGCCCGGTGACAACCTGCTCATGGAGGGCCCGAGCGACGCGGACGCGCCCAGCCTGGAGGAGATGACCCGCTCGACCGAGCGCGGGCTGCTGCTGACCTGTCTGTGGTACATCCGCGAGGTCGATCCGCAGTCGCTGCTGCTGACCGGGCTGACCCGCGACGGGGTGTACCTGGTGGAGGGCGGCGAGGTGACCGGGGTGGTCAACAACTTCCGGTTCAACGAGTCGCCGGTCGACCTGATGGGCCGGATCGCCGAGATCGGCCGCCGCGAGCAGTGCCTGCCGCGCGAGTGGAACGACTATTTCACCCGCACCGCCATGCCCCCGCTGCGGATCGGGGACTTCAACATGTCCTCGGTGTCGAAGGCCAGCTGAGTCGACGGAACCGGACGGTCACCCGCTCTGAACGGGCCGGCCGTCCGGTCGTACGCTGATGGGGTGCCTAACAGCGGGAACCGCGACGACTTCGAGCACCGGCCGCAGGACGAGGACCAGGTGTACGGGATCACGACCGCCGAGACCAGCCACATGCAGGAGATCTCCCGGCGGCAGAAGCAGTACATCGTGACCATGCTCGTGCGCGTCGTCTCGATCATCGTGGTGGTCTGCGTTCCCGGGATCTCCTGGCCGATCAAGATCGGGCTCTGCCTGGTGGCGACGATCATCCCGTACGTGGCCGTGGTGCGGGCCAACGGCGGCCCGGCGCAGGACAAGGGTCCGACGAACCTGCTGCTGGCACCGCCGCGCGAGGAACTGGGCGCGGCGCAACGCGGGCTGCCCAAGTCGGGCGAGCAGCCGGGCTTCATCCAGGGCGAGTTCGTCGTCAAGGACGAGGGCGGCTACGGCCCGCGATCCGGGGCGGACGGCGGCGCGCAGGCCTCGACCGCGAACGGCTACATCCGGCGGGCGCCGCTGTCCGACGGCGCCGCGACCGCGGACGGGCCTGGCGCGGCGCAGCCCGATCAGGGTCCTGATCAAGCGTCGCGGGCGCACGGCACCGCGACGGGCTGAACCCGGGGCCCAAGCGCGGCCTGGGGCAGGCGTTATCCGTTTCAGCTCCTGCGATTTCGTGAGCGGGGGTTCACGACTTCTGGCGGGCATGCCATACTTCTGATGCACGCCCTGCTCCCCCGTCAGGGCGGTGCCGGCGGGGCCGACCTTTGGGCGCCCTGCCCCGCATGCTGGGCGGCTCCCCCCGTGGCCGTCCAGGATGCCGCGTCGGCTCGCGTCCCCCCGTGCGCGAGCCGACGCCTCTTTTTTCGGCGCTGCGCGCTCGCTTCAGCGCCGCGGTCGGCGGCGGTCCAGCGGACGCGGGCGCAGGCCGCCTTTTATCGCGTTTTCGAGGGAATGCTGGCTCCCGAGGCAGCCCCGCGAAGCGTCGCGGCGCTCAGCCGCCGATCGCGGACATCGAGCGCTGCGGCTGCACGAATCCGGGCTCGCCGATACCGGCGGCCGCCTTCTTGCCGAGCATCGCGGTGCGCCAGGCCTGCGCGATGGTCTCGTCGTCCGCGCCGCCGCGCAGCAGGCCGCGTAGATCGGTCTCCTCGCGGGCGAACAGGCAGGTGCGCACCTGGCCGTCCGCGGTCAGCCGGGTGCGGTCGCAGGCGGCGCAGAACGGCCGGGTCACCGACGCGATGACGCCGACGCGGCCGCCGCCGGGGGCGCCGGGCCCGCCGTCCACCAGCCAGGTCTCGGCCGGGGCCGTGCCGCGCACCGCCTCGCCCTCGGGTTCGAGGCGGAACTCTGCGGCCAGCCGGTCCAGGATCTCCTGGGCGGTGACCATCTGTGCGCGGTCCCAGCCGTGTTGCGCGTCGATCGGCATCTGCTCGATGAACCGCAGTTCGTAGCCGTGTTCCAGGCACCAGCGCAGCAGCGCCGGGGCCTCGTGGTCGTTGACGCCGCGCATGAGCACCGAGTTGATCTTCACCGGGCGCATTCCGGCGCGGGCGGCGGCCTCGATGCCGGCCAGGACGCGGGCGTGCTTGTCGCGGCGGGTGAGCGTCTTGAAGGTCTGCGGATCGAGGCTGTCGAGCGAGACGTTGACCCGGTCGAGCCCGGCCTCGGCCAGCGGCGCCGCGAGCCGTTCGAGCGCGGTGGCGTTGGTGGTCACGGAGAGGCTGGGGCGGGGGCGCAGCGCGGCCAGGCGCGCGACGATGCCGACGATGCCCGGCCGGATCAGCGGTTCCCCGCCGGTCAGCCGCACCTCGCGCACGCCGAGCCGGCTGACCGCGATGTCGACCAGCCGCACCAGTTCGTCGTCGGTGAGCAGTTCGGGCCGGGGCAGCCAGGGCAGGCCCTCAGCCGGCATGCAGTAGGTGCAGCGCAGGTCGCACCGATCGGTCAGGGACAGCCGCAGATCTGTGGCGGTCCGGCCGAATCGGTCGTTCAGCGCCGAGCCCATGATCCGAGCCTAGCGCCTCGGCGGGCTGGATTCGCCCGCAAGCGAGGCGTTCCAGGGCGGCCTATGGCAAGGCGCGGGGACGCCCTCGGACCGGGGTTGTCCGTGGGCGTTCACGCAACGCAGCCAGAGGTCGTCATGGGACGGCGAGCGGGGCGAATCCAGCCCGCCGAGGCGCTGACGCTTTCCTCCGACGGGGCCGGCCGCAGCGGCCTTACCGCTTGGATACCGAGACGAAGTCGCGGTCCGAGGGCTGGAAGTAGCGGTCCGCGGGCTGGGTGAAGTCCCACAGCTTCGAGGGCGCCGGGTTCGCCGCGTCGCCGCTGTAGGTCATGAAGGACACCCAGTCCGGGTTGATGTCCAGCTCCATCGCGTTGACCGCGCCGGCCGCCTGGAGCAGCTTGGCGAGCGTGTAGACGGACAGGAACTTCCCGCTGACGTACACGATGTCGCCCTTGGCGGTCATCCCGACGCCGGAGCGCGCGATGAAGTAAGAGTTCTTGATCGTGTAGCCCCACTGGGCGCTGGACCCGTCGCCGGGGCCGACGGTGACCTGCCCGTTGTCCACCAGCAGGCTCAGGTTCTGGCGGACCGCGGCGATCGTCGGGCCCATGGTCTCGTCCCGGCCCCACTTGCCGATCTTTATCGAGCCGTCGGTGAAAAAGACCTCGGCTGCCTTACCGTTCACCAGCGGGACGGCGCTCTTGCCGTCCATGTAGAACCCGGCGAGCGCGTCGTCGGGCTTGACCTTGAAGCCGCCGTTCCACGTCGCCACGAGATTCGCGCGCTGGTCCGCCGGAATGGTGTCAGGGGTCTTCCACGTCCCGCCGGGCTGCTGGTAGCCGGGGTGCAGGGTGAAGCTGAGCGCCTTCTGGTTCATCCACACCGCGTACGCCAGGTCCGAGGTGTGCTGGGCGTCCGGGCGCAGCGCGGTCTTCTCGACGATGGGAGCGCCGTTCGCGCCCATGGTGACCGGACGCCACACGCCTTCGCCGGGAATGGTGCCGGCGGCGAGCGGAGTGATGTTGGTCGGGGTGTCGATGTCGGGCTTGGTCGGCGGGGCGACGGTGGGGCCCTGCAGCTGCGCGATCTGGCTCGCGCTGAGCCCGCCGCCGGTGGGCGGCGGCTTGTAGCTGGCGTTCTCCAGCCAGGTCACCGCCCAGCCCATGTGGTGGTCGCGGCCCCACTCGGCGACGCGCGCGGCGAGCCGGTCGGTGCCGGGCGCGGTCAGGTACGGGTAGAGCGTGATGCCGACGTAGCCGAAGAAGATCAGGAACACGCCGAGGATGCTGCGGCGGATGATCTTGCGGCGGCGCTTGATGTGCGGCGGTACGACCTTCTTGCCCTTGCGGCGCCCGGAGCCGGTGTCCGCGTCGGCCGGGTCGCCGGACTCGTCCGGATCGCCGGCCCGGCGGCGGGAAGAACCCACCTGGTCCGTGCGGGGATCGGCAGTCGCGCTCGACGCAAATGCGCGCGAGTCGAGCACCGTGGTCGCGCCGAGCCGGTCCGCGGTACGAGGCCGCCCGGTGCCGTATGCGCGGTTGTCCTGCGGTGCGCGGCCATCGCCGTAGCCGTGTCCGTCATCGCCATAGCCACGACCGCCGGGACGGCCGTCGCCGGCGTATCCAGCCTGCTCGCGGCCGTACAGATCGGCGCCTTGCACGCCCCCGTAGCTGCGTCCGTCGCCGCCGTGCCTGCCGCGGCCTTGCCCGGCCGCTTGGCCGCCGTCACGGCGGCGTCGTTCGGCCTGCTCATCGTGCGCACGAGTCTGGAAAGGGTCGTACGGTTCGGGACGGCCATATGCGCGCTGCGGCTGCGCCCGACGCGGGGCCTCGCTGTAGAAGGCCTCCTGGTCGAAGAACTCGCTGCGCTCGGAGTGCCTTCCGCGCTGAGCGCCGTCCTGCGCGCCCGCGTACTGGTCGGGCTGCTGCCCCTGGTACCGGCCCGACTCGGGGTACTGGCCCGGACGCTGCGGGGGCGGCGTCGGACGACCGTAGTCCGGGTAGTCCGAGCCGTCGGATCCGTATGTCATGGTGCGACAGTCCCCAAGGTCGTTGCGTGGGCGGCCCGTCCGCCGTCTCATTCGGTTGGCACTGCGTCTTCGGCTGGCACTGCGTGTCGATCTCTTCATGAAAGACGCCGCCTCGCGGGGAGCAGTTGCGAGCGGGCGGCGGGTCTCTGAAAAAATCTGCTGTCTTCAGCTTCGGCTCAGCCCAGTCTAGTAGGGCGCGCCTTCGCCTGCGCGATAACACGTACGCGTGTACGAGCAGGTTCACTCGATACCGCGATGCGCTGCGCGCCGCGCTATGGCAGCGTGGTCAGGCTTCCTGCGCCGTCGGGCGGACCATGAGCTCGTTGATCGCGACGTGCCGGGGCCGGGTGACCATGTACTCGATCGCGTCGGCGATGTCCCGGGCTTCGAGCACCTTCACGCCCGCGAACCGCTGCGCCTGTGCCTCCTGGATCTCCGGGCGCAGGTGGTCGCGCAGCTCGGTGTCCACGGCTCCGGGCTCGATGAGCGCGACCCGCAGGTGGCGGCGGGCGAATTCCTGCCGCAGCGACTCGCTGAACGCGCCGACGCCGAACTTGGTGGCGTTGTAGACGTTGCTGCCGAGGCGCGCCACCCGCCCGGCGATCGAGCTGACGTTGACCAGGTCGGCGACCTGGCGCGGCCCGGTCTCGGCGGCGCGCAGCAGGTGCGGGAGGGCGGCGTGGGTGGCGGTGAGCAGCGCGGTGAGGTTGAGGTCCACCATGTGCCGCCAGTCCTCGAGCGAGGCGGTGGCGGCCGGCCCGAGCAGCATGATCCCGGCGTTGTTGACCAGGATGTCGATGCGGTCGTGGCCGAACGCGCCGGCCGCGGTGTCGACGGCCTCGCGCAGGCGGTCGGCGTCGGTGACGTCCACCGGAAGCGCGAGCGCGGTTCCGCCGTCGGCCGCGATCTCCTTGACGAGCGCGTCGAGCCGGTCGGCCCGGCGCGCGATGGCCACGACGCTCGCGCCGCGGGCCGCCAGCGCCCGGGCGGTCGCGTCGCCGATGCCGCTGGAGGCGCCGGTGACCACGGCCGTGGTGCCGTCAAGGCGGCGAGCCGCACCGGTGCTCGCGCCGCCGCCGGCGGCCGAGGCGTCCCGCGCGGTGCTCTCGTCGGTCATCGGATCACCTCTCGGTCAGGCGGAAGACGAGCAGTTCCCGGTGCTGGGCCCGCTTCGCGTAGGTGGCGAAGTGCGGCCATACCCGCTGCAGCAGCGCCAACGCGGCGTCGCGTTCTGCGCCCGCGAGTACGCGCGCCTTGACCTCGATGCGGCGGCCGTGGATCTCGACGGTGGCGTCCGGATTGGCGCGCAGGTTGAGTGCCCAGCCCGGATGGTGCTCCTGGCCCCAGTTCGAGCCGATGACGAGCAGGTCGCCGGAGTCTTCGGCGTAGGTCACCGGGGTCACCCGCGGCTCGCCGGTGCGGCGGCCTGTGGTGGTCAGCAGCATCAGCGGCATGCCGACCGTGCCGGACAGCGAGAAGCGGCCGCCGGTGGCTCGTTGCACGGCCAGGTCGGCGCGCGGGAAGACCCGCTTGCCGACCGCTGCGAAGGCTGAGCTGCCCAGGATCGGCACGGCGCGCAGGCGCCCGGCGAACGACATGTTCCGCATCGTAGATCATGGCCGACCGCGCGGCTATGCGCGTGACGGCAGTGGCCCGCGGCGCGCCATGCGTTGATGCGCCGTCCAGTTCACCGGGACTGTTCCCAGCGGCTCCTGAGCTGGCCGAGCGCTGCGGGCGTCAGTGCTCCGAGCGCTCGCAGTCGCGAGATGCCGCCGTCGGGGTAGATGTCGAGCCGCAGATGCGTCGCAGGCCCCGCATCCCGAATCAGGAATCGATGAGCGGTGTCCGGCTGAAGCTCGGTCTTGGGCAGCAGCACCGACCAGTCCTCCTGCGCGGGCTGCCGGTCCTCGCCGACTCGGGCCGCGGACACCATCGCCTCGTATGGTGCGTTGCCTTTGTAGTGCGTCGTATCGATTTCCAGCACGCGCACGATTCCCTCGCCCACAAGGCGGATCTCGGCCCAGTCGTTGCCGTCATCGCGGCGGCGCGCGTTCTCCCAGCCCTCGCCCATCGTGCGCGCGAGGCCGGGCATCAGCATGTTGTCGGCGCTGCCGAAGTACATGTCACTGCACGCTGAGACGCGGGCGCCGTCGCTCAGCGCGGCGAGGTTCACGGTGACGCCGTCGAGAAAAACCGGATCCGGCAGCGGTTCCCCGTGCACGCGCAGCCTCGCCACTCCGCCGTCCGGCAGGAGGTTGAGTCGCACGTGACTGAACCGGCGCCCTCGGCTGTTGACCGCGAAGTGGTGCGCGTGGCCGC
The DNA here is from genome assembly GCF_035653575.1 of Actinocrinis sp. Taxonomy (GTDB): domain Bacteria; phylum Actinomycetota; class Actinomycetes; order Streptomycetales; family Catenulisporaceae; genus Actinocrinis. Next base: position 17,554 of record NZ_DASRBQ010000094.1, on the reverse strand, counting down.
CGCTGAGCGGGTAGGAGTGCACGATCTCAGTCCACTGTGCCGTCTCCAACAGGCGCTCGGGCGAGGGGTACCCGTCGCACCAGGTCGCCTCGACCGAGCAGCGGGGCGGGTAGTTGCCGAGGAAGTGGGCCGTGTCGACGATGACGCCCCGGATCAGGCCGGGGGCGCCGAGCCTGACGATCGCGCTGTCGTGATCGTTCCCTGCGACGCCGGGCGCCCCGGGCCTGCGCCTGCGGGTCTCCCAGCCGTCGTACTGCTGGCCTTTCGCGGTGAAGGTCCCGGGGCTGAAGACGGGCTCGGCGGGGTTGATCAGGTTCTCCTTGTCGGCGAAGAACTCGTCGTTGGCCCACACGACCGAGCCGCCGAGCGCACGCGAGGCGAGGTCGGGCAGCGCCGTGAACGTCGTTCCTACTCCAGCTGCGCTCGCACCCCGCGCTTCGTTCATGCTCCAACCGCCTCGCCTTCTGTCGCCGCAGCGGCAACGCCGTCGGCGGGTTCGAGAGAGGCCGCCGCACGCGGCCCGCTCATGATCCGTCGCAGCAGCTTGCCATACGGTTTGTCGTCGACGAGCCGGCCGCGCAGGTACGTCGCCTGGACGACGCCAGTTAGCGTCGAGCCCTGATAAGGCGTGATGGGATGGCGGTGGGCGAGCGCCGCACCGTCCACGGTGAACTCGGCGTCGGGGTCGAAGACCACGAGGTCGGCGTCGCAGCCCACGGCGATGCGTCCCTTGTGCGGCAGGCCGACGAAGTCGGAGGGGCGCAGCGCCATCAGCGCCGCGATCCGGCCCAGCGTCCAGCCGCGCCGGCGGGCCTCGGTCCACACCGCCGGCAGTGCGAGCTGCACCGAGGCGATCCCGCCCCAGGCGGTGGCGAAGTCGCCGCTGGTGCGCCGCTTGAGCTCGGGAGGGCAAGGCGAGTGGTCGGAGACGACGAAGTCGATCAGTCCGCTGTCAAGGGCGGCCCACAGCTGCTCTCGGTTGGCCGCGGAGCGGATCGGCGGGCAGCACTTGTACTCGGTGGCCGCGTCCGGGATGTCCTCGGCGGCGAAGAACAGGTAGTGCGGGCACGTCTCGACGGTGACCCGCACACCGCCGGCCTTCGCCTCCGCGATCAGCGGAAGGCTATCGGCCGAGGAGAGATGCAGAATGTGCACGCGAGCCCCGGTGCGGCGCGCGACCGCCAGCACCCGCGTCACGGCGGCGGACTCGGCGGCGTCGGGCCGTGAGGCGAGGAAGGATGCGAACTCGGTCACCGGCCTGGCCTGCGCGGCGGCGGCCGCGCCACCGGACCCCGGATCCGCCGCCCCGGCGCGCTCGCCCACGCGGTGCTGATCAATACGGTGTTGATCGATACGGCGCTGGTCGAGCGCGTGCTGGTCCTCGGCGTGCACGATCAGCAGGGCGCCGAGCTCAGCGACCCGCCGCGCCGTCGCCTCGAACTCGACCGCGTCCAGAGCGGGGAACTCCGGCACCCCCGAATCCGCCAGGAAGCACTTGAACCCGAAGGCGCCCGCGTCGTGCAGAGCAGCCAACTCGGACCGGTTGCCGGGCACCGCGCCACCCCAGAACCCGACGTCGATCGAGATCTGCTCCTTCGCGGCGGCCCGCTTCTCGGCCAGCGCGTCAGCGGTCGTAGTCGGCGGGATGGAGTTGAGCGGCATGTCGATCAGCGTCGTCACGCCGCCGAGCGCCGCCGCACGAGTCGCACTGTCGAACCCCTCCCACTCGGTCCGGCCCGGCTCGTTGACGTGGACGTGTGTGTCGACCAGTCCGGGCAGCACTGCGAGCAAGCCGAGATCGACCTCGCGGGTCGCTGAGGCCGGGGCGAGATAGGGCAGGATCGCGGCGACGACTCCGCCGGACACGCACACGGCCGCGGGTTGTTCGCCGTCCGGCAGCACGACGCGCTGGGATCGCAGGACCAGGTCGAAGTGCCGACGCGGCGACATGCTCACTCCTCCGTCGAGCCGGCCGGGGCCGGCATGGCAGTGTAGGAGCGCCAGTCTGCGTGGTCTGAGATGTCGCGGTAAAGCCCTGGGGGCTCTTGATACGTCCGACGGCGGATCATCGAGAGGCAGCCGGAGCCGTCCTCCAGCTCGATCACCCCCAGTTCGAGCTCGGCGGGCTCGGCCGGAAGCAACGACTCGCGCAGCACCTCCCACGGCACCTCGTACAGCTCCCCCGCGACAGACACACCCACGCCCGCACCCGCGCCCAGACCCGCACCGGCACCTGCGTCCAGACCTGCACCCATTTCCTGTGGGCCTGTTAATTCTGCGAGCGCGGGGAATCGGTCACCGACCGAGTAGAACCGGTACCGAGGCGCCGTCCGGACCGCGCCGACGAACCGGGCGCCGGCCAGCAGGTGATGCAGCGGCCCGCCCCGCATCGCGCCGCCGTTCAGGAACATCAGGGTCATGACGCGCCCGCCGGAGCGTTGTCTGCAAGCCGCCCCGACTCACGACTCCCCTCCGAAAGTCGTGGGCCTGTTAATTCGGGCGCCCCTCCCCCGTCGATGCGGCGCCCACGATGCAGCGAGCCGTCGAGTTCCCGCAGCGGCCGCCCAGAGCCGCCGTGGGTCGCGGCGACGATCTCGGCGCAGATCGAGAGCGCGACTTCCTGCGGGCTGCCGCCCCCGAGATCCAACCCGATCGGCGCATGCAGGCGCGCGAGAAGCTCGTCTTCGACCCCTGCCTCACGCAGCCGCTCGGCCCGGTCCGCACAGGTCCGCCGCGAGCCGAGCGCCCCGACGTAACCGGCCTCGGACCGCAGCGCCTCGACGAGCGCCGGAACGTCGAACTTCGCGTCGTGCGTGAGCACGCAGATCGCGGTCTGGGCGTCGATCGGAGTCTGCGCGAGATAGCGGTGCGGCCACTCGACCACCACCTCGTCCGCGTCCGGCACGCGCTCACGCGTCGCGAAGACCGGTCGCGCATCGCACACCGTGACCTGGTAGCCCAAGAACTTGCCAACCGTCGCGAGCGCGTCGGCGAACTGCACCGCACCGAAGATCAACAGGCGCGGGCGCTCGGCGGCGGTCCGCTCGGCGATCGGCAGCGGATCGGTGCGCGGATCGACCCTCCGGACCGCGACTTCGATCGATCCGCCGCACGGCAGCTGCGGCGCGAACGGCTCACCCTGTCCGTCGGGATCGAAGCGGCGGCGCGCCTTGCGTCCGGTGTCCAGTACAGCGAGACAGAGTTCGTAGACGTCGGAGTCGATGCAGCCCGCTGAGACGGTCCCTGCCGCATTGCCCTCGGCATCCACCGCGAACGCCGGACCGAGGTCGCGCGGCGCGCTTCCGGCGACGGCGGTGACGGACGCGAGGGCGTACGGCTCACCGCGGGTGTGCCAGCAGCGCAGGGTCTCCTCCAGGTCACGCATGCGCGTTCGCCTCCTGTTCCTGCGGCTCGCGCAGCGCGATGTGCTCGGGCCGGATGGGGACGCGGGTCAGCGCGAGGCCGGTCGCGTCGCGCACCGCCGCGGCGATCGCGGGTGTCGAGGAAAGCGTCGGTGGTTCGCCGGCGCCGCGCAGGCCGTAGGGCGACGCCGGGTCAGGGTGCTCCAGGATCCGCATGCCGAGCGGCGGCATGTCGAGGATCGTGGGGATCAGGTAGTCGGTGAAGGACGGGTTGAGCACCTTCCCGCCGTCCGTGACGATCTCCTCCAGCACGGCCAGGCCGAGCCCCTGCGCCGTACCGCCCTGGATCTGCCCTTCGAGTGCCAGCCGGTTGATTATCCGGCCGACGTCCTGCACGACGTCGAGCTGCACGACGCGGATCAGGCCCAGCTCGACGTCCACGTCGACGACAGCGCGGTGCACGGCGAAGGCGAACTGGACATGTGAGCTGCCCTGTCCGGTGAGCCGGTCGAGCGGTCCGGTGGGCCGGTGCCGGTACTCGCGGGTCTCCTCGATCGTGCCGTCGCCGAGGAGGTCGGCCAGATCGGCGACCGGTTCTCCGAGCATTGAGACGATCTTGCCGCCGATTAACGCAGAGCCTTGCGGCACGTCGACGCCGAGCTCGCGCGCTGTTTGGAAGACGCGGTCACGGACTGCTTCGCACGCGGCTTTCACCGCTCCCCCGGTCATGTACGACTGCCGGGAGGCCGATGAGGACCCTGATGAGCCGACGCGTGTGTCCGCGCGTTCGACCTTCACCTGCTCGACGCCGAGTTCGGTGCGGGCGATCTGTCCCTGGACCGTGACCAGTCCTTGCCCGACCTCGGCCGCCGCGGTGTGCACGGAGGCGACCGGCTCGCCGCGTTCGAGAGTGAGGGTGACGCGCGCGGTGGCGTAGTCGTCGAAGCCCTCTGAGTAGCAGATGTTCTTGATCCCGACGCCGTAGCCGACGCCTCGCCGTACGCCCTCGCCGTGCGTGGTGTTGCCGTATCCGCCCGGCAGGAGCGCGTTCCGGTCCGGGGCCTGCGGCATGGGCATGGCCCGCAGCTGCTCGAACATCTCCGCCAGCGGCGCCGGGGAGTCGATCACTTGGCCGGTCGCGATAGTCGAGCCCTGTTTCACCGCGTTGCGCGCGCGAAGGTCGAGCGGGTGCATGCCGAGGGCTGCCGCCAACGCGTCCATCTGCGATTCGTAGGCGAAGCACGCCTGTACCGCGCCAAAGCCGCGCATCGCGCCGCACGGCGGATTGTTCGTGTAGGCGCCGTAGGCGTCGATCGCGACGTGATCGACCTCGTATGGTCCGGCGCCGAGCGAGGACGCATTGCCGACGACGGCTTCGGTCGTCGAGGCATAGGCGCCGCCGTCGAGCAGGATTTCGGCGACGACGTAGACGAGTGTGCCGTCGCGTCGCGCACCGTGCGTGTAGCGCATGATCGCCGGGTGGCGATGTACGTGTCCGAAGAAAGATTCCTGCCGGTTGTACACCATCCGGACCGGTTTTCCGGTACGCCGGGCGAGCATCGCGGCGTGGATCTGCACCGACAGGTCCTCGCGGCCGCCGAACGCTCCGCCGACCCCGGCGAGCGTCATGTGCACCTTCGACTCGGGCAGGCCGAGGCAGGGTGCGATCTGTTCGAGGTCGGCGTGCAGCCACTGCGTGGCGACGTGCAGCTCGATGCCTCCGTCGGCCGTTGGATACGCGAGCCCTGCTTCGGGACCGAGGAATGCTTGGTCTTGCATGCCGACCTGATACTCGCGGGTGATTTCCACGTCAGCCATCGCGCGGACGGCGGGATCGGCCGGGTTACCGCGGCGGATCGGCTGGTGGCGCACGAGATTCCCGCCGGGATGCACACGGGGACTGTCCGAATCGAAGAGCGCGCTGCGCAGATCGGTGACCGCTGGGAGGATTGCGTACTCGACGACGATCGCGCTCGCGGCGCGGTGGGCCGTTTCCGCGTCGTCGGCTGCGACGATCGCGACCGGTTCGCCGTGATAGCGCACCTGGTCGATGGCGAGGACCGGGCAGTCCTGCACGATCAGGCCGTAGAACTTGCGGCCCGGCACGTCCTCGTGGGTGAGCACCGCTCGCACTCCCGGCATGGCGAGGGCGGGCGCGGTGTCGATGCGCTTGATCAGGGCGCTGGGGTGCGGACTGCGGAGCGTCGCGCCGTAGAGCATGCCTTCGGCTTTCAGGTCGGAGGCGTACTCGAAGGCGCCGAGCACCTTCGCGGCCGCGTCGGGTCTCAGGGGGCTGTCGCCCACGCCGCCGGGGCGTTGCCGGCGCCCGTTGCCGTTCATGGCCTGCGCTCCTTTCTCAGCCTGTTGCTTCAGCCTGCTTCCTCAGCCCGCGGCCCTCATCCGGTCGCTGGCGTACCGCGCCGCGCGGGCCAGCTGTGCGGTGTCCGCGGTCAGCAACTGCGCGTCTTCCACGACGGGCCGGCCGTGCACGGTCAGCAGCTTGAGCGGGGGCGGAGAGCCGAATACGAGGGCTGCGACGGGATCGGCGATGTCGGCGTGTGGGAGCCCGTCGAGGCGCCACAGCGCGAGATCGGCGCATTTGCCGGGTTCGAGAGATCCGATCTCGTCGGCGCGGCCGAGCAGTCGCGCGCCGCCGATGGTGCCAAGACGCAGCGCCGCCCGAGCGTCGAGCGCGCTGTCCGGATCCGGCGCCCCGGCGCGCAGCCGGGAGACGTAAAGAGCCGAACGCAGCTCCTCGACGAGCATTCCGGCCTCCTGCGAGGCCGGTCCGTCGACGCCGAGTCCGACCGGCGCTCCGGCGTCGATCAGGGCCTTGACGGGGGCGTGTCCTGACCCGAGCCGGGCGTTGGAACTCGGGCAGTGCGAGACGCCGGTGCCGGTGGCGGCGAAGCGTTTGACGGCGGCGTCGGAGAGATGCACGCAGTGGGCCAGCCACACGTCGGGGCCGAGCCAGCCGAGGGATTCGGCGTATTCGGCGGGGGTGCAGCCGTGCTGCGCCGTGCAGAACTCTTCCTCGTCGGCGGTTTCGGCGAGGTGGGTGTGCAGCCGCACGCCGGTGTCGCGGGCCAGTTCCGCGGTGCGGATCATAAGTTCGCTGCTGGCTGAGAACGGAGAGCAGGGCGCGAGAGCGATGCGGGTGAGCGATCCCGGGCGCGGATCGTGGTAGCGGCCGATGGCGTCCTGGCTGGCCTCCAGGATCGCGTCGAGGTCCTCGACCACCTCGTCGGGGGGCAGTCCTCCGGCGGAGGCGCCGCGGTCCATGGACCCGCGGGTCGGATCGAAGCGCAGGCCGATTCCGCGCGCCGCGATGATCGTCGTGCCGAGCAGGTCACCGCGGCCGCGCGGGAAGAGGTAGTGGTGGTCGCTGCTGGTAGTGCACCCGGTGAGCGCCAGCCAGCCGAGCCCCGCCTGGGCCGCGGCGTATACAGCTTCTTCATCGATGCGCGCCCACCGCGGGTAAAGGTGCGTGAGCCAGTCGAAGAGGGTCGAATCCTGGGCGAGGCCGCGGAAGATCCACTGGTAGAGGTGGTGATGGGTGTTGACGAGGCCCGGGGTGAGCAGGCAGCCGGAGCCGTCGATCACGCGCGGCGCCGGTCCGCCGCCCGAGGGAGCGAGTTTCGCCTCGCGCGGCGCGGGTCCAGGGCCGACGGCTCTGATCACGCCGTGGGTCGCGATGACGTGCCCAGCGCGGTATTCAGTGTTGCCGGCGTCGACGGTCGCTATCGCGCAGCCCTCGATGATGAGCACGGGACTGGTGTTCTCGATCATTTGGCGCTCACCCGCTCGGGTGCGGCACGAAGCTCGGCGGCGGCCTGCTGCACCGCCTCGATGATCTTCTCGTATCCGGTGCAGCGGCACAGGTTGCCGGCCAGTGCTTCGCGGATCATCGCGTCGTCGAGCCGATCCGCTGGACGCACGTCGTCCGGGTTGCTCCGTGTGTTATTCAGCGTTCGATGAACGAGATCGTGTACTGCGACGACCAAGCCCGGGGTGCAGAAGCCGCACTGCACCGCGCCGCACTCGATGAACGCCCGCTGTACTGCGTCGGGCACACCCTCCTCGGCGAGACCTTCCACGGTGCGAACCTCGCGCCCCTGCGCCTGCCCGGCGGCGACGAGGCAGGAGCAGACCGTCTCACCGTCGAGATACACGGTGCAGGACCCGCATTCGCCCTGCTCGCAAGCATTCTTCGGGCCCGGCAGGTCGAAGTGCTCGCGCAGAGCGGTAAGCAGGCTGATTCCGGCGGGCACCGCGGCGGCGCTGCGGGCGCCGCCGTTGATCGTCAGGGTCAGGTCGATGCCGGGGTTCACCATGGAGGCGTTCACCGTGGCGGCGTCCAGGGTGGAGGCGTTCATTGCGGGCTCTGTCATGCCGGAACGGGTTCCCTGTCTCGGTCGGCGGCGCCGGTGGTGCGGATCCAGCGCAACGCGCGGGTGGCCAGCACGGCGAGGGCGTGGCGGCGGTACGCGGCCGTGCCGCGTACGTCGTCGATCGGGCTGGCCGCGTCGGCGACCAGTTCGCCGAACCGGCGCGCCGCCGAGACCGGCACGGTGAGGTTCGTCCAGTCCAGCGCCCCGGTCAGGAAGCGCTCCGCGGCGCGGGCGGCCAGCGGGGTCGGCCCGGCCGAGCCGATGCCGGTGCCGACCGTGCGGCGGTCCAGGTCGAGGGCGAGCGCGAACGAGCACACCGCGATCACCATCGCGTTGCGGGAGCCGACCTTCGCGAACTGCTGCGGCCCGGCCGCGGTCGGGATGAGCACGGCGCGGATCAGCTCGTCCGACGCCAGCGCCGAGCGCTTGACGCCGGTGAAGAAGCCGCCGATCGGGATGTGCCGCACGCCGCGGAAGGACTCCGCCTCGACCACGGCCCCGGTCGCCAGCAGCGCGGGATGCGCGTCGCCGGCGGGAGAGGCGGTGCCCAGGTTCCCGCCCACGGTGGCGCGGTTGCGGATCTGCGGCGAGCCGACGGTGCGCGCAGCCATCGCCAGGGCGGGCAGGCGGTCGGCCAGGTCGGAGATGATCCGCGCGTAAGGCACCGCGGCGCCGAGGTGGACCGTGCCGCCGACCACGTCCCACTCCTTCAGCTCCCTGATGCGGCCGAGGTCCAGCAGGGCGCTGGGCCGGCGCAGGTCGAAGTTCAGCTCGACCATCACGTCGGTGCCGCCCGCGATCGGCACGGCGTCCGGGCGCGCGGCCTTGGTCTCCAGGGCCTCGGCCCAGCTGGTGGGGGCGAAGAACTCCATCGGTCGCGCCGCTCCTGCCTTTCGTCTTCTCGTCGCCGTCTTCTCGATCCGAACCTTCGCCGCGGTCACTCCCAAGCGCCGGGGTCCGGCGGCATACCGGCTCGGGCGAGCGCGCCTTCGATCAGGCCGTACGGTCGGTCGGCGGCGTAGAAGACCTCGTTCTCGTTGGTCAGGCCGAACGGAGCGAGGTCGACGGCGAAGTGGTGCCGGTTAGGCAGGACGAGTCTGACCTCTGCGATCCGGTCGTCCTGCGACAGCAGCCGCTCCCCCATCGCGTAGAGGGTCTGCTGCAGGGAGAGGCTGTGCGTGTCCGCGAACGCGGTCATGAGGGCGGCGCGGGCACGCGCGTAGGACTTGTCCCAGTCGGCCTGCGGCGTCGACTCGCGCGGCTCAGTCGACTGGCTCGGCTCGGTCGATTCGCCCGGCCCAGCCGGCACGGTGTGGCGCCAGCGGGCGTCCACCGCCGTGGCCAGGACGCGATCGGTGGTTTCCGCGAGCGTGGTGTATTCGTCCTTGTAGAAGCCGTGGAACTCGGAGCCCGCAGTGTTGAGTACGACCAGGTCCTTCAGGCCGCTGACCACGGTGCTGCGGCCGTCGGCGTCGGCGTGGACGAGCGCCGTGCGCACCTCGCGGCCGCCGCGCACGAAGGAGTGCCGGCTTTCGGCGCCGGGGATGCGGTCCCACGCGTACTCTTCGACGGCGATCCGTGCGTGGCCGATGTACGGGCAGGTGCTGAGGAAGTGGCGGGTGAGCAGCAGCGCGAACTCTTCCGCGGTGGCCACGCCGTGCTGCCGGGCGAGCGCGTAGACGGCGTTCTTCTGCGCGTCGGTGGTCAGCACCTTGGCGTTGTCGCCGGTCAGGTGGGTGTCGGCCTGGTCGCCGCTGAGCGCGACGCTGACGGTGAGGTCCTTGAGCGCGTGTTCGGCTCCGTTTCTGGAGACGTGCACGATGCGCACCTCGGCCTTGCCGTAGCGCGTCTTGCCGAGGACGACAGAACTCGAGCGCTGATACAGCACGTCAGCTTCCCCGGTAGGTGGAGTAGGCGAAGGGGCTCAGCAGCAGCGGGACGTGGTAGTGCGCGGCCGCGTCGGCGATCCGGAATCCGACCGTCACCTGCGGATAGAAGAAGTCTTTGACGCCGCGGGCCGCGAAATAGCCCGCGGTGTCGAAGACCAGCCGGTACGTCCCGCACGCGCCGCCGCCGTCCGCTGCCGCCGCGACACCGAGGTCCAGGCCGGCGAACGCCTCACGCACGCGACCGTCCCGGTCGGTGCGGGTCTCGGCGAGAGTGGCCCAGCCGTGCTCGGTGGCGGCCTCGAGGCGAACGGACAGGCCGGCGGCCGGTTGTCCGAGGGCTGCGTCGAGTACGTGTGTGGACAGGCTCGCCATCACGACCAGGTCCCCTCCGCGAGGCCGAGAAGCAGCTTGTCGAGCCGCAGCCGTACGATCTGGCTCAGTTCATCGCGCACCACCGCCTGTTCGGTCGGTTCGTCGTGTTCGAGGCGGCCGAGCGCGGCGGCGAGCAGCTGCGCCGCGGTGCGTCCGGTCGCGCAGATCAGGTAGACGTGGCCGAACTTGGCCTCGTAGGCAGCGTTTGCCGCGGCGAGTTGCGCCGCGGTCCGCGTGTCGGCGTCCGCGGCTCCGGCCTGCTCGGCTCGCGACCACGTCGCCGCACGCCCGGCGCCGGCGGCTCTTTCGCCGATGCGGGGATGCGCCGCCAGCGCTTCGAGGATGTCGGACCAGTCGAGCTCGGCGAGCTGAGCTTGCGCGGCCCGATGCAGGTCCGCTTGCTCGGCGAACGGCCGGGCGGCGGTCATCGCGGCGACCCATCGCCGCGCAGCGCAGCAGGCGCCGAGGGCTTTGGCGGCGTCGCCCTCCGGCAGGCCGTTGAAGCGGGCCAGCCCGGCGCGCACGGGTGCGGGCGCGCCCACATTCGCGCCCGCACCCGACTCCCGCGCCACCACGCCCACCGGCCACTTCCGTTCACGCCCTGCGGCCGCGAGCACGCTCGTCCGCGAGCAGTCGCGCCCTCTCACACCGCCGCCGCGGCGGCCGTCCGCCGCCGCTGTTTGATCCGGTCACTTCTCGCAGACCAGTCAATCCCCCGCTGACCTCGGCATCCATGGGCCGATGGCACGAAGCGGCGAACCGCCGCGGCACGCGGGCATTGGAGGTTCCTACGAGAAGCCCAGGCGGCTAGGGTGACTGGTAAGGCCGCGACATCCAGCCGTGAGAGGCGGTCTGCCCGCGGACGAGGGGAACTGCTCGGATGCGCTTACGGGACCTGGTCGAGGCGTCGCCGCTGGGGCTGACGGCGGTCATCGGCGCGCCCGGGCTCGACCGCGAGCTCGGCTTGGTGATGGTGACCGACCTGCCCGACCCGAGCCGCTACCTGCGCGGCGGCGAGCTGGTGGTCTCCGGCCTGATGTGGCTCGCCGACCAGCGCAAGTCCGCAACCGAGCACTGCGAGCTGTTCGTCGGCGCGATCGCGAAGGCCGGCTGCGCGGGGCTGGCGGCCGGGGACACGACGGACGCGCCGCTGCCGCGCGAGCTGCTGGCCTCCTGCACCCGCTACGGGGTGCCGCTGCTGCACGTGCCCGCGAAGCTGGCGTTCGCGGACCTGACCGAGTGGATCTCCCGGCGGATCTCGGCCGAGCGGGCCGGAGACGCCGGCGAGCTGCTGGCCAGGCACCGCCGCCTGGTGACCGCAGAGGCGCAGCAGGGCATGTCCGGGATCGTGCGGCTGATCGCGCAGGAGACCGGGATGGCCTGCGGCGTGATCACCGCGGCCGGCGAGCTGGTCGCGGCGTACGACGGACAGCAGCCGAGCGCGGCGGCGCGGGCGGCGATCGCGCGCGAGGCGCTGCGGACGGCGGCCCAGCCGGAGCGGCTGGTCGAGTACCGCGGCCGGGCCTACTCGGTGTACACGGTGCCCGGCCGGCCGGGCACGCCGGTCACCGACTGGTACGCGGTGTTCGAGGGCGATTGGCGGGCGTGGCCACGGCAGCGCCGGGACGCGGCCCGGGGCGCCGCGCGGTTGATCGGCGCGGAGCGGGCCCGGCTGGCGGAAGGGCAGCGGGCGCTGCGCCGGGTCGGCCGGGAGCTGGTCACCCTGGCTGCCGCGGCCGGGCCGACGGCGGAGATAGGGGCGCGGCTGACGGTCGCCGGCCTCGATCCGGCCGCGGGACTGCGGGCGATCGCGGTGGCGGTGACGGCCGCCGTCGGTACGAACGGCGGGAACGGCGGGCCCGGCGTGGTATCCGGAGGGGTCGGCGGACCGCAGGTCGGCAGGCTGGCGCGGGTGCTGGTCGAGGCGCCCGAGGCGCAGACGCCGGTGCCGATAGCGGTCTTCGGCCCGAGCGCCGGACAGCCGGCGAACGAGCCGGAAGAGGAGGCCAAGCGCACGGCCTTGCGCGATGCGCGCTTGGCGCGGGATGACGGTGGGAGCGGCGATCCGTGGCTCGGCGCGGCGTACGCGGTGGCGCTCAGCGCGGATCCTCTCGTGCTGACGCCGCCGGCTTCCGAGGGCGAGGCAGGCGCGCGCGGTGACCCTTCCTCCGGTCCGGCCGGCTCCGGCGCGACGACCACGGCCTCCGCCCGGGCCGCGTCCGCGACGGCGGCAACTCTGCGCGCCCGGCTCACCGCCCTCTCCCCCGGTCTCGGCCGCAGCCGCGTCGCGGTCGGGCTCAGCGACCGGTTCACCCAGGCCGCGGACCTGGCCGGGGCGATCGAGGAGGCCCGGCTCGCGCTGCGGCTGGCCATGCGCCGACCCGGCCGGCTGGAGCTGACCGAGCACGACGAGCTGGCCTCGCACCTGGTGCTTCTCGCGCATGTGCCGGACGAGTTGCGGCGCGGGTATCGCGACCGGCTGCTCGGTCCGTTGCGCGCGTACGACACCAGGCACCACTCGCAGCTGGAAGAGACGCTCGACCGGTTCCTCGGCTGCTCGGCCTCGTGGAGCAGGTGCGCGCACGAGATGCACATTCACGTCAATACGCTGCGATACCGGATCGAGAAGATCAACCAACTGACGGGCCGGAATCTGGCCAGGCTCGACCACCAGGTGGACTTCTACCTCGCGCTGCGGGCGCGATGAGGACCGCGGGCGAAGGCGCCGGCGGCCGCGTCGCCGCGCTGATCCTGGCCGCCGGGGCCGGGACGCGGATGGGCGGGCCGAAGGCGCTGCTTGAGTTCCGGGGCCGGCGGCTGATCGAGCGCGCGATCGACGCGGCACGCGCCGGCGGTTGCGGGCAGGTCGTCGCGGTGCTGGGCGCGGCAGCCGAAGAGGTGCGGCAGCGCGCCGACCTTCGCGGGGCCCGGGTCGTGGTCAATCAGGGCTGGCATGAAGGCGTCGGCTCGTCGCTGCGGGCCGGACTGGCCGCGCTCGACTCAGAGTTCGATGATGCGCGGGCCGTGCCGATCGACGCGGCGCTCATCCTCCTGGTCGACCAGCCGATGGTCGGGGCGGATGCGGTAGCTGCGGTGCTCGCCGCATGGCGCGGTGGCGCGCGACTGGCCGCCGCGTCGTATGCGGGTCAGCGCGGTCATCCCGTCCTGCTCGGCCGCGAGCACTGGGCCGCGGTGGGGCGGGACGCGGTCGGCGAGGTGGGAGCGCGGGCGTTCCTCGCGGCGAACGCCGCGCAGCTCGTCCTCGTTCCCTGCGATGCTCTCGCCGATCCGCGGGACCTCGATGTTCCAGCGGACCTCAATGTGTGACGCCGCGGCTTCGCGCAACACTCCTCCCGCTTGCCGCTGCGTCATTCATCCGGCACACGCCGTCGCCGCTGTCCAACCGGTGACGCCTGATACCGATACTGTCTTCCTGCAATGAGCCTGATTCCTCTGCTGCTGCTGGCCGACAGCCGCCTGCCCGGCGGGATGCACGCGCATTCCGGCGGGCTGGAGGCGGCCGTCGCGGCGGGCCGTGTATATGACGCCGAGTCTCTGCACGCCTTCCTGCTCGGCCGCCTCACCAGCGTCGGCCTCACCTGTGCCGCGTTCGCCGCGGCGGCGGCGCTGGAGCTGAGCAGCGGGGTCGTGGTCGGCGAGGACGGGTTCCAGTCTCGTGAGGCCGCGGCGCTGGACGACGAGTACGACGCGCGCACGCCGTCGCCGCAGCAGCGGGAAACCTCGCGCGCCCTTGGCAGGCACCTGCTGCGCGCGGTGCGGGCCGGGTGGCCGAGCGTGCTACTCGACGCGGTCGCCTCACTGCATCCGGACGGCCCGCACCAGCCGATCGCCTTCGGCGCGGCCGCCGCCGTGGCAGGGCTCGATCCCGGCGCTACCTCGTCGGCGGCGGCGCTCGCGTCGATCACCGGCCCGGCGCACGCGGCGACCCGGCTGCTCGGGCTCGATCCGGACGCCGTCACCGCCGTGCTGGCCTCCCTGGCCGGGCAGGTGGAGCAGGTGGCGGCCGCCGCGGCCAAGGCGGCGCGCGGCCCGGTCGAGGAGCTTCCCGCGGTGTGCGCGCCGCTGCTGAGCATCTCCGCGGAGCACCGCCGGGCCCGGGAGGTGCGTCTCTTTGCCTCGTGAGGTTCCGCAGGGCGCGCACCAGAACCGCGGCACCGTGCGCGTCGGCGTCGGCGGACCGGTCGGCGCCGGCAAGACCACCCTCATCGCAGGACTCTGCTCCGCGCTGCGCGCCGAGCTGTCCCTGGCCGTGGTTCTCAACGACCCTGACTTGCAGACGGACACCGACTTGCTGCTGAGAAACGGCGCGCTGGAACCGGACCGGATCGCCGCGGTGTGGACCGGCTGCGCCCCGCAGGCCGCCATCCGCGACGACCTGCGGGCCAACGCCGACGCCGCCGCGGCGCTGGAGGCGCGCTTCGCTCCGGACCTGCTGCTGATCGAGAGCGGCGGCACCGATCTCGGCGCGACGTTCAGCAGGGGTCTGACCGACCGGGCGGTGTTCGTGCTCGATGTCGCGGCCGGGGACCGTACTGCGCACAAGGCGGGCCCTGGTGTCACCAACGCGGACCTGTTGGTGGTCAACAAGACGGATCTCGCCGGGGCGGTGCACGCGGACCTGGACGTGCTGCGCCGCGGCGCCGCGGCGAGAAGGGGCGAGGCCCCGACGGTGTTCGTTTCGCTCGCCGAGCACCCGGGCGCTCCCGCGGTCGCCGACTGGGTCAGGAAGCTGCTGGCCGAGCGCAGGCTCACGGCCGCGACCGCGATCGGCGCGGCCGCCGGGTCGACGACCGGTCCCGGCGGTGAGGCGGCCGGCTCGTGAGGGCATCTGCACGCATCGTCGCGCGTCGCCAGCCCGACGGCACGACCAGGCTGACCACGCTCGCCGGAGAGGCGCCGCTGCTGGTGCGGCGCGTGACCGGACGTGACGCGGGTTCCGGCTTCGGTTCCGCCTCCGGCCTCGGTCCCGGTTTCGACGGCCTGTCCGGCCCGAACCTGCTCAACGGGCACTGCGGCGGCGAGGTCGCGCCGGCCCCGGCCCGGGTGTGCCTGGTCGGCGGCTCGGCCGGTCCGCTGGGCGGCGACGCGCTGCGCTGCTCGGTCGACCTCGGTCCCGGAGCGCGGCTGGAGGTGCACGGCGTCTCCGCGTCGATCGCGCTGCCCGGCCCGAACGGGCGCGAGTCGAGCCTGGAGATCCAGGCGCGGGTCGGCGAGGGCGGCGCGCTGTACTGGTCGCCGCAGCCGCTCGTCGCCGCGCGCGGCGCGCGGCACCGCACCTTCGCCAGGGTCGAATTGGCCGCCGACGCCCGGCTCGTGTGGCGCGACGAGCTGATCCTCGGCCGCGACGGCGAGGAACCCGGTTCGGTCTCGACGCGGCTGCGGGTGGTGCGGGCCGGGCGGGTGCTGCTCGACCGCGAGGTCGCGATGGGTCCGCGCCACCCCGGCTCGCTCGGGCCGGCCGGCAGCGGCGGCCATCGCGCGGTGGGCGTGATGCTGATCGTCGATCCCGCCTGGGCCGGCGAGTCTGCGCCGCGCGCCGAGTTCGCGGGCGTCACGGCGCAGGACGACCCGGGAGTGGCCGTCGCCGCCATGCGCCTGTCCGGTCCCGGGGTGCTGATCAGCGCCGCGGCCGCGGACGGTGCGGCGCTCTCCCGCGTGCTCGACGCCGCGCTGTAGCGACGGTGCGGCACTCCTGCGCCGGGTTCTTTCGAGTCAGTCGGCGCGGTATGCGCGGGGAATGCGGCGGGCCGCCGGTATGTTGATGAGGGCAAACGCCGGACAGGGAGAGTGCGATGGCGACGGTCGAATTGACCACGGAGAACTTCGAGCAGACCGTGTCGGGCGACGGCATCACCTTGGTCGATTTCTGGGCGTCCTGGTGCGGTCCGTGCCGGATGTTCGCGCCGATCTACGACCGCGCGTCGGAGCGGCACACGGACATCACCTTCGGCAAGGTCGACACCGAGGCGCAGCCCGAGTTGGCGGGCGCGTTCAACATCTCCGCGATCCCGACGCTGATGATCGCGCGGGACGGGATCGTGGTGTACTCGCAGGCCGGGGCGCTGCCCGAGCCGGCTCTCGAGGAGCTGATCGGCAAGGCGCGCGAGCTGGACATGGACGACGTGCGCCGGCAGATCGAGGCCCAGGCCGCCGAGAACGCCCAGAACAAGGGCGCCTAAGCCAGCGCCGGGCGATAAGACCGGCACGTTCGCGGTACCGGCGGCGCGCCGCGCAAAGCGCTTGACGAGCGTTTTGCGCGGCGCGCCGCTTTTCGCGTTCGGCTTGGGCCTTGGGCCATCCGCGCGAAGTCCGTCTCCGGGTCTGTGACCGGTCGCCCATCGTCGGTACGGTGGGTGCGTAAAGCCCTGAGCAGAGGCTTCGCTTCGCGTTGGGTGGGGCCGTGAGGGCGTGGAGGTGACGCCCGTGCAGCGGTTACAGATCGCGGTGTCCTCGCAGGGCGGCTGCCAGGTGGTGGACGTCGCCGGCGAGGTGGACATGTCGACCTGCGCGCAGCTGGCCGCGGCGCTCGAGCGCGGCAGGGAACCGGGTGTGCCGCTGGTCGCCGACCTGGCGGACGTGGAGTTCTTCGACGCGAGCGGGCTGCGCGCGCTGCTCGCGGCGAACGACGGCGGCCCGAGATGGGGCTCGCCGTTGCGGGTGGTGCCGTCGCGCGCGGTGGATCTGGTCATCGAGGTATCCGGGGCGTGGCACCTGCTCGCGGTTTTCCCGGACCGCCGCCGGGCATTGGAGGGTGGACCTGCAGTGCGCAGGCCGAGCGCGGTGTCCTGACCGCTGCCGCCCGGCAGTCCTGGTCAGGTTCCCGAGGTGACAGGCGGAAGGGCCGACGGCGGTGGCGGATATCCCGGCCGGGGGCGAGGAGGAGCGGCTGGCCCGTCGGGTGGGTGACGCGGCCACGGTGCAGCAGGTCTTCGACGCTCTGCCGCTGCTGGTGATCGCGCTGGAGGGGCCGCAGCTGCGGGTGGCGGCGACCACGGCCGCCTATCGGGAGTACGTCGGACGCGAGGAGATGATCGGCGCTCCGATCAGCGAGCTGTTCGCCGAAGCCGTCGGCCAGCACGTGATGGAGATCCACGAGCGGGTTTACGCCACCGGGCGGTCCGAGGCGCTGCGCGAGTTCCGGATCCAGTTCCAGCACCCGCAGGCCGGGCTGGTGGAGATGTTCGTCGACTACGTCGACTACCCGTGGTTCGGTCCGGACGGCAGCGTGCGCGGCGTGATCGTCAGCGCGGTGGACGTCACCGAGCAGGTGCGCGAGCGGCAGACCGCCCGGGCGAAGAGCGGTGAGGCGGAGCAACGCTACGAGCAGGCGTGTGATGTCATCTACGCACTGCAGCAGGAACTGCTTCCGGTGGGGTTGCCGGTGCTGCCGACGCTGGAGGTGGCGGCGAGTTACCTGCTGGCCGACGCGGACACCGCGGCCGGCGGAGACTGGTTCGACGCGTTCACGGTGGCGGACGGCCGGGTGGCGCTCGTCGTCGGTGACGTGGTCGGGCACGGG
>NZ_DASRBQ010000093.1:0-9838 GCF_035653575.1 Actinocrinis sp. | reverse complement strand
GGGTTGCTGTCGCACTCACCGACGCCGGTCGCTGTCGTGCCGATCGAGTAGGCAGCGACCTCGTCCGCGATCGCTCGTCCTCATTCGACTGGCGCGCGGCGCAGCCTGCGCAGGTACGGGTCCTTACGCTGTGCCGGAGCGACCTGCCCATCGCCGCCTGTGACGCGCAGGGATCCGCTCTCGTCGAGCGCGACGTTGACGCGCACCGAGGCCAGTTGCGGGGAGTCGTCGATGAGTGCTGCGACGCGTGCCAGCAGATCGGTAAGGCGACCGCCCTCCACCGCGGTCGCGCGCCGCTCCGACAGGACGGTGTGGGCCAGTGCGGCAAGTTCGCCGGCTCCGGCCGGAACGAGCAGCGTCCTGGCCGCATCCGGGTCGCCGTCACGCGTGCAGGTGAGCAGGGGGCCGAAGACAGGGTCCTGCCACGCGGTCACCGTCAGCCGGCGCGCCCGGTTCGCGCCGCCGTCGTCGATGGGTCCGCGCGCGGACGCGATTCCGAAGGCTTCCAGCAGTTCCGCGCGCTCGGAGGCGTAGAGCGAGCGCCCGCGTGGCGTCGCGGCGAGAGCGGACCCGATCACGCGGCGCACTGCGGCGCGGTCGACGTGTCCGAGCTCGGGCTCCGGGTCCTCCGGTCGTTCGCGCACGGCCGTCGCCGCGGCAGCCGCGGCCAGCGCGGCGGCCGCGGTAGCGGCGTCGTTGTAGCAGGGTATTAAGTCGCCGCCGCGCGCGCCCTTGCCGGCGCTGGACACTCTGACGGTCTCGGCCTGCTCGGTGAGCACGGCCAGGACGGGGACCTTGAGGTTTCGGGTCAGGCTCCCGGCGGCGAGCGCGTTATGCGGAGCGACCGGGACCGTCGGCGCGAGCGCGATCAGCACGGCGTCGCAGGGCTCGGATTCCACGGTCTCGGTCAGCGCGCGCCGCAGCTGGTCCGCGTCGGCCGTGGCGGTCACGTTGCGCGCCGCGACGACTTCGAGTCCTTCCTTGACGCAGGCCTGCACGGCGAGGCTGAGCATGCCGCGGGTGTTTCCGAGGATCGCGACCCGCCTGCCCTGCGGCGCCGGCTGGTGTGCCAGCAGCGCCGCCGCGCTGACCAGGGCGCCCATCGACGGCACGGCGGTGATTCCGGCCTGGGCGTACAGAGCGGTGCGCGCCTCGCTGGGCGACTGCTCCGGATCGACCGCGAGCAGCGACACCCGGCGGGAGAGCCTGCGGGCGGTGCGGGCGAACTTGCGCGGGTTGCCGAAGGATTCGACGTGCAGCAGGCCGAGCCGGATCCGCTCGTCGCCCTCCCAGTGCATCAGCAGGTCGTTCGCGCTCACGTCGTACTTGTCGCCGACCGCCGCGAAGGTGCCGATCCCGATGCCGAGCCGGCCGAGGTGGCGCAGGACCGCGAGCCCGACGCCGCCGGACTGCACCGCGACGCCCACCGATCCGCGCAGGAACGGCCCGGGGGCCAGGCTGGCGTTCAGCACGCCGGAGCGCACCCCGGTGTTGACCACGCCGAGGCTGCCCGGTCCCAGCAGTCGCACGCCGGCCGAGCGGCAAGCCTCCAGCAGCGCGCGGCCCGAGGCGTCGTCGAACGCTGTCGAAGTCGCGATCACCGCGCGGGCGCCGTGCCCGGCGCAGATCTGCGCGGCCCGCGCGGCGTTCTGCGGCGGCGAGGTGATGATCGCGAGCTCGAAGCGCGCCTCCGGGTCGAGGTCCGCGGCGTCCGGGCCGCAGATCCAGAGCCGGCCGGCGAAGCCGCGCAGGTGGTCGAGCACGGCCCGCGTCGCAGGGTCCTGCTGATCGCCGACCACGGCGACCGAGCCCGGTTCGAGCAGGCGGCGCAGGCTGGCGTCGTCCGCGATGCGCTCGCGCCGCGCCGCCGCGTCCAGCAGGGCGACCCGCGCGGCGGCGGGCAGGTCGAGGTCCACGGTCACCAGCCAGGTTCCGTGGTCCCAGTTCTTGCGTACCGGGATGCCGAGGGTGGCGAACACGTCCAGCATGGCCCGGTTCTCGCCCTGGGTGATCGCGGTGAACCGGTGCAGCCCGACCCGGTCGGCCTCCTCCAGCAGATACTCGGCCAGCAGGGTGGCCACACCGCGGCCCTGCATCCGGTCCGCGACCACGAAGGCGATCTCGGCCTCGGCCGGATCGGCCGCGCGGATCCACTCGGCCATGCCGACGACCGCGCCGTCCAGCCACGCCAGCAGGGCGCCGCGGGTGCGCGGCATCGCAGTGGTGGCGGACTCAGGGGTAGTGGACGCAATGGCGGCTGGCGCGCAGACCGCATCGGCCAGCAGCTTTCCCGGGTACTTCGGGAAGCCGAAGAAGCGCCGGTAGATGCTCCCGCGGCCAAGCGCGGCGGCGAAGTCGTGCACCGCCTGCCAGTCCGCGGGCTCGGCGGCACGGATCAGCACGCAGCTGCCGTCGGTCAGCAGCGCGTAGGAGCCCCCGGTGTCCAGCTCGATTGTCATCGCAGTCGCCCCTTCCGCCCGCTCGACCGCGGGTCACGCGATGAGCATCCTGCGAAACCGCCCTGCGCCCCAGGGCCGGAGGCCACGAGCGAAACTGGGCCATTGGTCCCGCATGCCGCTACCGGAGTCGCCGATTTCGCGCGTCGCGCCGTGCCGTTCGTCCTGCGGACGCGTGCGGCGCCGCAGGTCCGACGTACCCGAGCACACGGGAACATCCCCACCCGGATTCGGGCCTTTTCGTGGTGTTCGCGGGACCTTAGTCCCTGCGATCGACTGTGTGGCGGGCCGTACCGTCGAGACATGAGAATCGTCGACTCCGCGCGGCTGCTGTCGCTGTTGGAAGGTATCGCGTACCCCGAGCCGCGCGTCGTCGCGTCCGGTAATCACGCCACGCCCTGGCACCTGCTGGAACTGGTCGACAAGGCACTGCCCCAGTACCGCCTCTTCCAGCTCAACTCGCAGCCCGGAATCCCGGTACGCGACGGCGTGCGGCACGAGTCGCCGTTCGTCGGCCCCGGCATGCGCGGCCTGCCCAGCCTCGACTACCTACCGGCGAGGCTCTCGCTCGTACCGCAGATCCTGGCCACAACCCACCACCCGGACATCGTCCTGCTGCACACCTCCGCTCCGCGCAACGGCAAGGTCTCCCTCGGCGTCGAGGTGAACATCCTGCCGGCTGCGATCGAGCGCACCCTAGCCGCGGGCGGCGTGGTCGTCGCGCAGCTCAACGCGAATATGCCCTACACGTTTGGCGATGCCGAGCTGCCGCTCGACACCATCGACTTCGCGGTGGAGCACGACGTCCCGCTGCCCTCTCCCGTGGGCATGCGCGACCCGTCGGCGGCGGACATTGCGGCGCGGATCGGCCGGCTTGTCGCGCCGATGATCGAGGACGGAGCCACGCTGCAGACCGGCATCGGCGCGATCCCCGACGCGGTGCTGGCGGCCCTCACCGAGCACACCGGACTTCGGGTCTGGTCCGAGATGATCAGCGACGGCGTCGTCGAGCTGTCCGCCCGCCGAGCCCTCGACGAGAGCACGCCGGTGACGGCGTCGTTCCTGTTCGGCGCGCCCGAGCTGTACACGTGGGCGGACCGCAATCCGGCACTTCGTATGGCGCGTACCGAGACGGTCAACGATCCGGCGCGTATCGCCGCGCAGCACGCGATGACGTCAATCAACACCGCTCTACAGGTTGACCTCTATGCGCAGGCCAACGCCTCGTACGCGCGCGACCGGATCTACTCAGGCTTCGGCGGCCAGACCGATTTCGTGGTCGGAGCGCTGCACTCGCCCGGCGGCCAGGCGATCATCGCGTTGCCGTCCTGGCACGCCAAGAGCGACACGTCCACGATCGTGCCCCAGCTGTGCACTCCGGCCACCTCGTTCCAGCACACCGCGATCGTCACCGACCAGGGCCGCGCGGACCTGTTCGGCCACAGCCAGCGCGGCCAGGCCGAGCACCTGATCGACAAGGCTGCGCGGCCCGAAGCCCGCGAGCACCTGCGGAAGGCGGCCGCCCAGCTCGGAATCCTCGCCTGACTCTCAGAGACGCACAACGACGCACCAGTGCCCGCCGGTAGCTCAATCTCACCGGCGGGCACTCGCAAACCCAGTTCTTGCTAGAAGATCGGCCCCGGGTTGAACGGACCCGGCGCGCTCGAGTCCGCCTTCTCCGAGCCGAGCCTGTCGACCACGGTCACGACGCCTCGCACGGCGCGCGCCGCACGTGCCGCCTCGGCGGTGTCGGACGGGTGCTCCAAGGTGCCGGTCAGCGTCACCACGCCGTCCTCAACCGCCACGCCGACCTCCCGCGCGTCGTGCTCCGACAGCGAGGCGGAGACCGCTTCGATCACGTCGCCCCGGATTTCACGGTCAGCACGCAGGTAGGCGCGCAGCAGGTCGCTGCGGGAGACGATCCCGACGATGACGTCGCGCCCGTCGACCACCGGAAGGTGCGACACCGAGTGACGCTCCATCAGGTACGCCGCCCGCGCCACACCGGTGTCCGGGGTCACCGTCACCAAGTTCACGGACATCAGCCGGCCGGCCGAAATCGCCTCGCTGCGGGCCTGCGCCTCACGTCCGCGCCGGGACAGCAGCTCCCAGAGCTCGGACTGCCCCTCCGCGGCGGCGGCTTCCTTCGCGATCAGGTCGGTACGCGACACGACGCCGATCACGCGCCCGATCGAGTCCACGACGGGTACCGCACCGATGCCGCGGCTGAGCATCGTCGTCGCGATCTGCCGGAACGTCTCGTAGGAGCGGACTGTGATGACGTCCTTCGTCATGACATCGCGCACCGTTGCGGCCGCCGACGGGGTCGTGTGCGTCGCACCGCCGCCGGTGCTTGCCTGCATATCGCTCATCCTTTTACTCCCTTCGAGCCGTTCCTCCCGCGTCAGCCGTGCGCGATCGGCACCGGTCGGTGTGGGTAGAGTTCGCGCCCGCCCTCGACTGGTGTGTGCTCGGCCGACGCGCCCCGGTGCGCCGGGACCCGGACTTCCGGGACGCTGTGCGGCTCGGGTCGCAGGACGGATGACGCGTGGCGCTGAGCGGGGATGGGCACCACGACGACCGGACAAGTCGCGCGGGCGACACAGGCCCTGGAGATGACTCCGAGCACAGGAGGCTGATACGGCCCCGCGCCGGCCCGCAGGCGGTGGTGATCGGCCTGCCCGAGCACGAGCATCCGCGCACCGATCGCCTGGCGCACCAGCACCTGACTCGGCACGCCCACCTCGATGACCCGCCTGGCGTGCGAGACGCCGCACTCGGCGACCATCTGCTCCACCATCGCCGCGTCGTCCATGACCGCGATGTCGGCGTCGCGCACCGAGTCGTGCACCGGATCACGCATCGCGTGCGGCGCGCGACCTGCGTAAGGCGCGAATCGGTGCGCGCGCGGGTCGATCACGTGCACCGCGATCAGCGGCGCTCCATGGGCCGCCGCTTCCTCGGCCGCCCAGCGCAGAGCGGCCATCGAGGCCTCGCTGCCGTCCAGTCCGACGACGATCGGGGCTGCACCACTCCGCATTTCAGGCATCGAGCTCACTCCTGCCAGGCATGCTGCTTGCGGTCGGTCGCGTCGGCCAGCGCGCGGGTGACGTCTCGGGCGGTGACCACGCCGAGCACGTGGGCGTCCTCGTCGAGCACCGGAACCGCGTCGAGGTGGTGCTCAGTCAGCGTTTGCGCACACGTACGCAGGTCGTCGTCAGGACGCAGCGCGATCCACGCCGCGCAACCCAGGCTCTGCACCGGCGTGGCCTTGAGTACCTTCGGGTCCAGCGGCCACAGGGTGGCCAGATGCCGGGTACCGATGACGCCGAGCGAACGGTTCTGCGCGTCGATGACGACCACATGCCGCGCGGGGCCGGTGAGGAATCGTTCAACGACTTCCCACACGCTGGTGTCGCTGCGCACGATGGCGCACGGCGGGCTCATGACGTCAGAGGCAGTCTTAGATTCGAGTACCGCGAGCGTGTAGTTGTCCATGCTTCGATCGTGCCGCCGCGAGGGCCGCACGATCAGGGACCTTCGACCCGGTCCGCCGCGCCACTGGACTCGAATCCGGGGGCTTGTGGTCCGCCACCAGGCGAAAGCCCGTCCAAGCCCCCGATCCAGCTAGCCCTTGATCCCCACCGTGCCGCCGGCCGCGATGTCCAGCCCCGTCGGCACCGTCCAAGTCAGGACGCTGCCACCCTGATCGCCCGGCTTCGCCGTGAACGTGCCGCCGAATTGCTGCGCTCGCTCGAGCAGGTTGGTCAGCCCGCTTCGCCGCCCGCCGGGCGCGATGCCCACGCCGTCGTCGCTGATCCGCAGTGCCACCTGCGTGCCGTCCGCCGTCAGATCCACATCCACCCGGGAGGCGCCCGCGTGCCTGGCCGCGTTCGACAGCGCCTCGCGCAAGACCGCCACCAACTGCTCCGCCACGTCCGGGCCGATCAGGTGCTCCACCGGACCGGTGAACCGCACGCTCGGCGTGAAGCCCAGCGCACTTGCCGCCTGCTCGCAAATCTCCATGACCTGCGCGCGCACGCCCGGCGCGTCCTCCTGGTCCTCCTCGTGCGCGTGCAACGCGAAGATGGTCGAACGGATCACCTTGATGGTGTCATCGAGGTCTGACACCGCCTGCGCGATCCGGCGCGCCACAGCCGGCTTCTGCGTGATCTTGTATGCGCCCTGCAGGCTCATCGAGGTCGCGAACAGCCGCTGGATCGCCAGGTCGTGCAGGTCCCGGCCGATCCGGTCCCGGTCCGCGTACAGGGAGAGCAGTTCGCTGTCCCGGCGCCGCTCGGCCAGTTCCAGCACCACCGCGCCCTGCACCGCCATGTCAGCGGTCAGATTCACCATCGCCATGTCAAAGTTCGGCGCGCCGGCCAGCCGGTACAGCGCGAACGCGCCGCGCACCTGCCCGGCCGTGCCGAGCGGTACCGCCAAGACCGGCCCGAACGCCACGTCCGGCAGCAGCCTGCCGGCCCGCGGGTAGTTGGCCATGTCGGCGACCACCTCGGCCTGCGCCGACTTGTAGACCGCGCCGATCAGCGTGTCCTCGACGTCCACGGTCATCCCGCGAACGCGCTCCGCGTTTTGCCCATCCGCGGCCACGACCAGCAGCTCGCCGCTGGCCGGTGACGGCAGCGCGATCACCGCGAGATCGGCGGCGGCGAAGGCGCGCACCCGCTGCGCGAACCCCGCCAGCACGTCGTCCATGTCCTGCTCGGAGAGCAGGCCGCGGGTCAGCTCCGCAGTCGTCTCCAGCCACGCCTGCCGGCGCCGTGCCTCCTCGTACAGCCGCGCGTTGTCGATCGCCACGCCCGCCGCCGCGGCCAGCGCGGTGAGCACGGCCTCGTCGTCGGCGTCGAACGGTGCGCCGCCGTGCTTCTCGGTCATGTAAAGGTTGCCGAAGATCTCATCGCGCACCCGGATCGGTACGCCGAGGAAGGAATGCATCGGCGGATGGTTCGGCGGGAAGCCGTACGAATTCGGATGCCGGCTCAGGTCCTCGGCGCGCAGCGGCTCCGGATGCCGGATCAACTCGCCGAGCAGTCCGTGCCCCTCCGGGAAATGCCCGATCGCGGCGATCTGCTCCGGGGAGAGGCCCACGGTGATGAACCGGGACAGCCGGCGCCCGTCCTCCCCAAGGACGCCGAGTGCGCCATAACGTGCGTCCACCAGTGTCGCGGCGGCTTGAACGATCCGGCTGAGCGCCTGCTCGAGATCGAGCCCGCTGCCGATGCCGACCACGGCCTCAAGCAGCTGACGTACCCGGTCCCGGGAAGAACGCACCGAGGCCAGCCGCGCCTGCAGCTCGTCGAGCAGCTCGTCGATGCGCAGCGTGGGCAGGATTCTGGAGACCTCGTCACCAAGCTGGTCGGCCACGGTCAACCGCCTCTCCAAAGGAGCGACCGGCACCGCGCGCCCGGCGCGCCGCGGAGTTCGCTCCTCCGGGATCACGGTACTGCGCTCGACCCGCTCGGCACGACCGCTCCGTCCCCGCGCGTGGTCGTTACCACCCCGTTCGATGCGCGCCCGCCGCGCGCGGCCCGCCCTGGTTCGGCTTCCGGCGCCCGCAAGGACGCCTCGCGCGGTCCAAGCCAACGCCCGGTCACCACAGTCAGCGGGATACGGATCAGGTAGTCCTTGACCCCCGGCGCCCACGGCACAGGGCCGTCCTCGCGGGCCCGTGCCAACTCAATCTCGTCTGTCACCAGCTGCGCGGTTCCGAGCACCGAGACAGACCAGCCCGAGCGCGTTGTCCGGTTCAGTTCGTCGGTCTCGAACGCCACCACCGCCCCGCGCACCGCCTGTCCCAGCGAGGAGGCCGACCCGGTCCAGATCAGCACCGCGCCCCCACGCACCGCGAAGTTCACCGGTCGGATCGCCGGCAGGGCGCGCCGGGTGTAGACGAGCCGCCCGACCTCCTGCGACTCGAGCAACGCGATGGCTTCGGCGCGGGTGAGCACCTCAAGCCCGTTTGCATCGATTTCCATGAGCTGATGCTGAGCCTTCATCCTGCGGCAGCGACAGGGCCGAAGGGCCTGAACCGCCTTCCGCCCCCTGTTCGCTGGCCTGTCTCGCCTTTGCGCCGTCTCGCCCTTGCCCCATCCGGCCCTCGACCTGGTCTGGTTAGCGGGCCAACCAACCCGGTCCGGCGCACAGGTTTACCCCGCCTGGCGGAACTCACTGCGGAACTCTGTGGCGGAACTCAGCCGTGCCCGCCCCGCCCACCCGTCTTCAACTCCGACACCAACACCGCAGCCTGCACCCGCCGCTCGATCCCGAGCTTCGCCAGCAGCGAGGAGACGTAGTTCTTCACCGTCTTCTCGGCCAGGAAAAGCCGCTCGCCGATCTGCCGGTTGGTCAGCCCCTCGCCGATCAGCTCCAGGATCCGCCGCTCCTGCCCGGTCAGCCCGGCCAGCGGGTCCTTGCGCTCCCCGCCGCGCAGCCGCTGCATCACCGAAGCCGCCAGCTTCGGATCCAGCAGCGAGCCCCCGGCCGCGACCGTGCGCACGGCGCCGACCAGGTCTGTCCCGCCGACCTGCTTGAGCAGGTACCCGGAGGCGCCGGCCAGGATCGCGTCGAACAGCGCCTCGTCATCCGAGAACGAGGTCAGCATCAGGCAGGCCAGCTCCGGCATCCGCGAGCGCAGCTCACGGCACACGGTCACCCCGTCGCCGTCCGGCAGCCGCACGTCCAGCACCGCCACCTGCGGCCGCACCGCAGGAACCCCGCGCCAACGCCTCGGCGGCCGTGGAGGCTTCCCCGACCACGACGAACTCGCCCTCGATCTCCAGCAGGTCCTTCAGGCCCCGGCGCACGACCTCGTGGTCATCAAGCAGGAACACGCGCACTGGACTCGTGCCCGTGCCGGTGCCTGCACCCGTGCCAACGCCAGACGCGGGGCTGGGGGTGGAGGCGGAGGAGGCAGAGGCGGAAGCGTTGGCGGGGGCTGTCGCGGAGTCGGGGCGTGAACCGATCCCGGCGTGCGCTGCCGGGCGGAAATTCTCATACGACTGGGTCATATCTAGACCGTAGACCCGGCCGGACCCCTCTGGGATGGGTCCAAGGTCCCGTCGAGCCCCGCGCATAGACAGGCCGTTGAGCCACCCGTGCACCAGCCCACCGACTCATGCCCCCGCCCGGCCGCCAGCGAGATCGTTCCAGTGCACACAGACACGAAACCGACCCGCCCACCCCACGGAACCCACAGCGGACAGCTCCGCCACCCCCGCCACCTCCGCAGCAGACAACACCCGTCAGACCCTCGATCGCCCCCAAGGAGGGCACCCCCATGCTGCACACCGCCCGCTCTCTGGTCCGCTGGCTTACCGCCCTGACCGGCTTCGCCCTGCTCATCGCCGGACCGATCATGATCG
>NZ_DASRBQ010000092.1:0-42205 GCF_035653575.1 Actinocrinis sp. | reverse complement strand
GTCGTCACCACCGTCTAAGGCAGCTGACGCAGCTGAGCAGCGAGCGAGGAAGGGTCAGGGCGTCCTAAGCGCCGCACCACCACCCACCACGCTGTAACCCCGCAAAGCGCTGTGGCCCGCCGGATTCCGGCGGGCCACAGCGCTTTCGTCAGTGCGCGAGGCGGGACTCGAACCCGCACGCCTTATCAGGGCACTGGGACCTAAACCCAGCGCGGCTGCCAGTTACGCCACTCGCGCGCGCCCACCATGGTACGGCACCGGCAGGCTCGGGCGGGGCCGATATCACGCCTGCTCAGGCGGCGAGATCGGCGGGGATCAGGGAGAACAGGACCATGTCCTGCTGGCCGTGGTGGGTGAAGCCGGAGTTGCGGGCGACGCCCTCGCGCACGAAGCCCGCCTTCTCGGCGACGCGCTGGGAGGCGGTGTTGCCGGTGGCGGCGAAGAGTTCCACGCGGTTGAAGTCCTGCTCGCACAGGATCCACTCGGCGGCCGCGCGCAGTGCCTCGGGGGCGTAGCCGCGGCCGCGGGCCCAGGGCGCCATCGCGTAGCCGATCTCGGTGGAGCGGCGCAGCCAGTCGGTGCCCTTGACGCCGATGCCACCGAGGTAGCGGCCTGACTGAGCGTCGGTGATGGCCCAGTGGATGCCGTCGCCCATCGCGCGCAGCAGGTGCGCGGTGTCGGTGCACCAGCGGCGGCCCTCTTCGAGGGTGTAGGGCTGGGGCGCGGAGAGCCAGCGCTCGGACAGCTCGTCGCCGAACATGGCGACCGTCGGCTCGATGTCCTGCTCGCGGTGTGCGCGCAGCAGCAGCCGGGCGGTCTTCAGTTCGGTCATCGGGAACATGTGCACGAGCATCAGCCCAGCTTCGCAGGTCG
This sequence comes from Actinocrinis sp., assembly GCF_035653575.1. Lineage (GTDB taxonomy): Bacteria > Actinomycetota > Actinomycetes > Streptomycetales > Catenulisporaceae > Actinocrinis. The sequence goes on along the minus strand of NZ_DASRBQ010000092.1, from coordinate 41,332 downwards.
CGTTTGAGAGTGGAATCACAGCCGGTAACGTGAAAACGCCGCTGGTTGGGTCGACGCGGCGTGGCAGCATGGGCTGGCATTCGGAAACGTCGGAAAGGGGCGATCGCGATGACGGCGCAGCCCAGCGTCTCGTATTCGATCACGGTGCGGCTTGAGGCCCCGGCGCGCGGTAGCGCGGTGTCTCACCTCACCAGGGTGGTCGAGGAGGCCGGTGGCGCGCTTACCGCGCTCGACGTATCCGGTTCCGGCAACGAGCGGCTGCGCATCGACGTGACCATCGCCGCGTCCAGCAGCGAGCACGCGAAGCGGATCACCGAGGCGATCGACGCCATCGACGGGATCGAGGTCGGCAAGGTCTCCGACCGCACCTTCCTGCTGCACCTCGGCGGCAAGATCGAGATGCAGTCGAAGGTTCCGCTGCGCACCCGCGACGACCTCTCGATGGCTTACACCCCGGGCGTCGCGCGCGTCTGCATGGCGATCGCGGAGAACCCGGAGGACGCGCGCCGGCTGACCATCAAGCGCAACGCGATCGCCGTGGTGACGGACGGCTCGGCGGTGCTCGGGCTCGGCAACATCGGGCCGCAGGCCGCGCTGCCGGTCATGGAGGGCAAGGCGGCGCTGTTCAAGCGGTTCGCCGGGATCGACGCCTGGCCGATCTGCCTGGACACCCAGGACACCGAGGAAATCATCCGCACGGTCAAGGCGATCGCGCCGGGCTTTGCCGGGATCAACCTCGAGGACATCTCGGCGCCGCGCTGCTTCGAGATCGAGCGGAGGCTGCGCGAGCAGCTGGACATCCCGGTGTTCCACGACGACCAGCACGGCACCGCGATCGTGGTGCTGGCCGCGCTGACCAACGCACTGCGCGTGGTGGGTAAGGACATCGGCCAGGTGCGGATCGTCGGCTCGGGCGCGGGTGCGGCCGGAACGGCGATCCTGCGGCTGCTGCGCGACGCGGGGGCGAAGGACATCACGGTGGCGGACTACCACGGCGTGGTGCACGCGGGACGCGATGACCTCGGCGGCCCCGACTCGGATCTGCGCTGGGTCGCGGAGAACACCAATCCAGGCGGCTACACCGGGACGCTGCGCGAGGCACTGGTAGGCGCGGACGTGTTCATCGGGGTTTCCGCGCCGAACATCCTGACCGGCGACGACATCGCGACGATGGCGCCGGACGCGATCGTGTTCGCGCTGGCCAACCCGGACCCGGAGGTGGATCCGACGGCGGCGCAGGAGCATGCGGCGGTGGTCGCGACCGGCCGCAGCGACTTCCCGAACCAGATCAACAACGTGCTGGCGTTCCCCGGGGTCTTCCGCGGCCTGCTGGACGCGCACGGCCACAAGGTATCGCAGGCGATGCTGCTGGCCGCGGCGCGCGCGTTGGCGGATGTGGTGAAGGAGGAGGAGTTGAACGCGAACTTCATCGTGCCGTCCGTCTTCAACCCGGAGGTGGCGCCGGCGGTGGCCGCGGCGGTCCGCGAGGCCGTCGACGGCAAGAAGTAGTAGCCGAAGAGCCGACACGGCCGAGAGGGCTGGAAGAGCCGAAAGAGCCGAAACCCCGGCCCGCTCATCGGAAAGGCGATGAGCGGGCCGGGGTGTTTTGCGGGCGGTGCGCTTACCGCTGAGGCGCGGCCGAGACCAGGCCTATTGCTCCGAAATGAGCAGCACCCGCGACGCGAGAGGCGCGGGCAGCACGGCTCGAAGCCTGGCCTACTGCTCGGGGATGAGCAGCACCTTGCCGGTGGTCGCGCGCGAAGCGAGAGCCGTGTGCGCGGCCGCGGCTTCGGCGAGCGGGTAGCGGGAGCCGATCGTGATGCTCAGCTTTCCTTCGGCGATCGCGCCGAGGAGCTCGCCGGTGCGCCACGCCAGCTCCTCAGGGGCGGCGATGTGGTGCGTGAGCGTCGGGCGGGTGATGAACAGCGAGCCGGCCGCGTTGAGGCGCTGGAGGTCGAACGGCGGGACCGGGCCGCTCGCCGCGCCGTAGAGCGCCAGCAGGCCGCGCGGGCGCAGCGACGCCAGCGAGGCGTCGAAGGTGGTCTTGCCAACCCCGTCGTAGACCACGTCGACACCGCGCCGGTTCTCCGTCAGGTCGCGCACCGCGCCGGCCAGGTCGTCGACCTCCGTGTAGCGGATGATCTCGTCCGCGCCCACCGAGCGCGCCAGATCTTCCTTCTCCTTCGTGGACACGGTGCCGATCACCCGGCCGCCGCGCGCCTTGATCATCTGGGTGAGCAGCAGGCCCATGCCGCCCGCGGCCGCGTGCACGAGCGCCGTGTCGCCCGCCTTGACCGGCCAGGTCGACGTGGTCAGGTAATGCGCCGTCAGACCCTGCAGCATCGCCGCGGCTGCCGTCTCCAGCGGGATCTCCGGCGGGACGCGCACCGCGCGGGTCGCCGCCACCAGCGCGCGCTGCGCGTAGCTGCCGCTGATGCTGTCCACCGAGGCGACGTGGTCGCCCACGCTGAATCCGGTCACTCCCTCGCCGACCGCTTCCACCGTGCCGGCGAACTCGGCTCCGGGCGTGAACGGCAGCGGCTTCTGGTAGATGCCGGTGCGCTGGTAGATCTCGATGAAGTTCACGCCGACCGCGGCCACCTTGACCAGCAACTGGCCAGGTCCCGGTTGCAGGTGCGGCCCCTCGGTGTACTCCAGCACCTCAGGGCCGCCGGTCTTGCTGATGACGATCGCGTTCATGCGCGCCTCCGCGTTGGTCGATGGTTATCGGACCAAAGAGCGTGCCGGGCGGCGTTATTCCGGCTGTTACGGGCTATCGCAGGCGTCCGGTCTCGCTGCGTCAGTCGGTGAGGAACTCGCCGAACTCGAACCGGGCACCGAGCGCGTTGAGCTTGTCCGCGAAGTCCTCGTAGCCGCGGTTGATCAGCGAGATGCCGTGCACCGTCGAGGTGCCCTGCGCCGCGAGCGCCGCGATGAGGTACGAGAAGCCCGCGCGCAGGTCCGGGATCTCCAGCTCGGCCGAGTGCAGCTTGGTCGGCCCGGAGATCACCGCCGAGTGCATGAAGTTGCGCTGGCCGAACCGGCAGGGCGTGCCGCCGAGGCATTCGCGGTACAGCTGCACCTGCGCGCCCATCGAGATCAGGGCACTGGTGAAGCCGAGCCGCTTCTCGTACACCGTCTCGTGCACGATGGACAGGCCCTGAGCCTGCGTCAGCGCGACCACGAGCGGCTGCTGCCAGTCGGTCTGGAAGCCGGGGTGCACGTCGGTCTCCAGCGCCAGCGCCTTGAGCGCGTCGCCGGGGTGCCAGAACCGGATGCCCGGGTCGCCCGGGGTGTCGTCGACCTCGAACGCGCCGCCGACCCGGCGGAAGACGTTCAGGAAGGTCATCATCGAGCCCTGGTGCGCGCCGCGCACGAGGATGTCGCCGCCGGTGGCCAGCGCCGCGCAGGCCCACGAGGCCGCCTCAAGCCGGTCCGGCAGCGCGCGGTGCGTGTAGCCCTCAAGCCGGTCGACGCCGGTGATGTGGATGACCCGGTTGTCCAGTACCGAGATGATCGCGCCCATCTTCTGCAGGACCGCGATCAGGTCCACGATCTCCGGCTCGGTGGCCGCGTTGCGCAGCTCGGTCACGCCCTCGGCAAGCACCGCGGTCAGCAGCACCTGCTCGGTGGAGCCGACGCTCGGGTACGGAAGCGTTATCTTCGTGCCGCGCAGCCGCTGCGGGGCCTGGATGTGCAGGCCGTCGGGCCGCTTCTCGACCACGGCGCCGAACGCGCGCAGGGCGTCGAGGTGGAAGTCGATCGGCCGGTCGCCGATGCGGCAGCCGCCGAGGTCCGGGATGAAGGCGTGCCCGTTGCGGTGCAGCAGCGGGCCGCACAGCAGGATCGGGATGCGGCTCTCCCCGGCGTGCGCGGCGATCTCGGCGTGATCCGCGGCGTCCACCGAGGTGGGGTCGAGGACCAGCTCGTCGCTCACGTCGCCGGTGCGGACGGTGACGCCGTGCGCCTCCAGCAGGCCGGTGACGATACGCACGTCACTGATCCGCGGGACGTTGCGCAGCCGGCTCGGGCTGCTGCCGAGCAGCGCGGCGACCATGGCCTTGGGCACGAGGTTCTTCGCGCCACGCAGGGTGACCTCGCCGGTCAGCGGCGTGCCGCCGGTGACGTGGATACGGTCGGGCCGCGGCGCGAGCGCGCGGGCGGCGTGTGCGACCGAGTCGGGCACGGGCGCGGCGAAGGGACGGGGCAGGGCGGTTGCGGGTGCGCTGTTCATGGCTCCGTGTCTGCTTCGGCCCGCGGACGGGCTCCTCAGGACTTGGAGTCCCGACCCGTCCTGCTTTCCGGCGGCCCTCCGGATCTCGGGGCGGAACAAGCGGTAAGTCTGCCAGACGCGCAGTGCCCGGTTCCAACACCACTATGCGGCGGTTCGAACAAGCGCATCGCGGGCCCTCGGACCGGCCCTGGCCGCCGGATCAGCGCCTAAACGCCTGGAAACCGGCCGATCGGGCACGTCAGGTTCGGTGAGAAGAGTGAGCGGCGGCGGCGGATCGGTCGGCGGGAAAGCCCCTGCGCGCGCGGCCGACACCCGATCGCGACCAACGCTCCGCGCCGGATGATCCTCCTGAGAAGATGGCTTCATGACCGAGGTCGCATTGACCGGGCGACTGCTGATCGCCACGCCGCTGCTGGTGGACCCCAACTTCGACCGGACCGTGGTGCTGGTGCTCGATCACGACGGCGACGGCACGTTGGGCGTGGTGGTCAACCGGCCGACGGCGGTGCCGGTGCGCGAAGTGCTGCCCGCGTGGAGCGAGCTGGCCGAGCCGCTGCCGATGGTGTTCCAGGGCGGTCCGGTGGCGCTGGACTCGGCCCTCGGCCTGGCCGAGCTGCGCTCGGTGCCCCGACCGGGGGCGGGCGAGCCGCTGGGCTGGCGCCGGGTGCACGGCGATCTCGGCCTCGTGGACCTGGACATCCCGCCGGAGATGCTGGCCACGGAGATATCGGCGTTCCGGGTCTACGCCGGATACGCGGGCTGGAGCTCGGGGCAGCTGGAGCGGGAGCTGGCCCAGGGCGCCTGGTACGTGGTCGATCCGGCGCCCGGTGACGCTTTCACGCTCGATCCGGATCGCACCTGGCGGGCGGTGCTGCGCAGGCAGCGCGGCGAGCTCGCGCTGCTCTCGACGTTCCCGGAAGACCCGGCGATGAATTAGATCGTCCGTTGTTACTTCGTATCGCCAACTGCTCCACAGCGAGGCGCATGCACTCGTAGACTCGCCTCATGAGTACGGCAGAAAAGCTCTCGGGTGGCACCGCCACTATCACCGACGAGCGGGTCGAGTACAGCACCGACAACGGTGATCACGAGCGGTTCTCCCATTACGCGGAGAAGGACAAGATCACCGAGGCGCTGGTGCTCGGCACCCCGGTGACCGCGCTGTGCGGCAAGGTGTGGGTGCCGAGCCGCGATCCCAGCCGCTTCCCGATCTGCCCGACCTGCAAGGAGATCTTCGACGATCCGAACTTCTTCTACGACGACGACAACGAGTCGTCCGGGGCCGGGGAGAAGTAGCGGCGATGGGATCGGGGACCGTGGTCGCCGAGCGGGCGGTCACGTTCCCCGGCTCGGTGCGTGAGGCGCTCGACGTCCTCGCGGCGTGCCCTGACGCGACCGTGGTGGCCGGCGGCACCGAGGTGATGGCGCTGGTCAACGCGGGCGCGGTGGTCCCGTCCCGGCTGGTCGTGATCGACCGGATCGAGGAGCTGCGCGGAGTGTGGTTCGCCGACCAGGAGATCGTGCTGGGCTCGGCGACGACGTGCATGGATCTGATGCACAGCGATGTGCGTGGCGTGCTGCCCGCGCTCGCTCAGGCGGCGCGCGCGATCGGCGCGCCGGGGATCCGCAGCCGGGCGACGCTGGGCGGCAATCTGCTCTCCGGCAAGCGGTCCGGCGGCCCGACCGCCCCGGCGCCGACCCGCGACCTGCTGACGGTGCTGGTCGCGTTGAACGCGGTCGCGGTGTGCCGGTCGGCGGACGGCTGGCGGCAGATCCCGGTGCTGGAGCTGTACGCGCGCGACGGCGGCGTGGACCTGCCGCCCGGCGAGCTGCTGACCGCGCTGCGGGTGCCGATGAGCGGCGGTCCGCAGGGCTTCATGAAGGTGGGCACGCGGGCCGGGGCCGCGCGTCCGCTGGTGACCTTCGCGTTGGCGGCGGACTTGCCCACCCGGACGGTGACTTGCGCGATCGGCGGGTTCTCCCCGGCGGCGGTGCGGGTGGATCACGCCGGTCAGTGGCTGGCCGAGCATGTGGACTGGGAGAACTGCGCCATCCCCGATCCGACGACGTACCCGCGGTTCGCGCGGCTGATCGCGGAGGGGCTCGTGGTCCCCAGTTCGGCCGGCCCGGCGGGCTGGACCACGGCCACAGTGCCGCAGGAGTACCGCGAGCTGGCCGCCGAGGTCTGCGCTCGGCGGGCGCTCGTGCGGGCGCTGCCGCCGGCCGGCTGGCTGGAGCAGGTGGCCGAGTATCAGCAGCGCGCCGAGTTCCTGCGGCACCGGGCGAAGGTGGAGCGTGCCGAGCGCGGCCTGCGTGCCGAGCCGCCGGTGCCTGGTCAGGGAGCCGGGTTCGAAGGGATGCGCGGTGAGTGAGCCGGGTTTGAGCGGGCCGGGCCCGGAGGACTCGGGTACCCCGGGGTCAGCCGGCGTGCAGTCCGGCGCCGTGGCGTGGGCGACCGCCGGTTTCGAGCTGACCGTCAACGGGGTGGCGCAGCCGGTCTCCGACGCGTGGATCGGCGAGAACCTGCTGTTCGTGCTGCGTGAACGGCTCGGGTTCACCGCCGTGAAGGACGGCTGCGGCGAGGGCGAGTGCGGGGCGTGCACGGTGCTGATGGACGGTCAGCCGACCGCCGCCTGTCTCGTTCCCGCGGTCGCGGCGGCCGGACGCGAGATCGAGACTCCGGAGCTGCACGCGGTGCCGCAGCCCGACGCGGTGGCCTGTGCGCTGGCCGCGCACGCGGGTGCGGGCTGCGGGTTCTGCCTGCCGGGGATCGGGATGGAGCTGCGCGCGCTGCTGGCCCGCAATGCCAAGCCGAGTGCGGCGGCGATCCGCGAGGCGCTGAGCGGGCACCGCTGCCGTTGCCTGCCGCCGGAGCGGTTCATCGCGGCGACCGACCAGGCGGCCACGGCGCTGGCGCGCGAGCAGGCGCGGGTCCAGGCCCAGGCCGAGGCCCTCACGCAGGCGGAACTGGACGCGCGAGCGCAGCCGATGCGCGAGTCGCCGGTGCTGAAGTCCGCGAACTACGGGCGCGTTCCGGCCCAGGGCGCGAGCCGGAGCCATCCGACCGGCGAGCATGAGCAGTCCGGGGTGCGGGCGTGACCACCCCGACCTCGCTGCCGGGCTTCCTGATCGGCGAGCAGCTGCCGGAGCGATCCGAGGACGCGGCCCAGCCGGTCGAGTCCGAGCTCGCCGAGTACGGTCCGAACCTCAGCGAACCGAGCCCGGCGGCCGGGGACGGGGTCGGGAAGGTCGTGCCGACGGCCAAGGCCAACGGCCGCTATCCCTACGCGGCCGACTTGGGCGTGCCCGGCATGCTGTGGGCGGCGATGACGCGCAGCCCGCATCCGCACGCCACCATCGTGGGCTGCGATACCGAGGCGGCTAAGGCGCTGCCGGGTGTGCACGCGGTGCTCGCGGGGCCCGATCTGGGCGTGAATCAGGTCGACTACCTGGGGCAGTGCGTCGCCATCGCGGCCGCTGAGCACCCGGCTATCGCTCAGGCCGCCCTGAACGCCATCACCATCGATTACCAGCCGCAGGAGCCGCTGACCGATCCGCGGCAGGCGTTCAACGCCGCGCCGATCCACGCGGACGGGAACGTGGCCGCGCACCGGTTCTTCAGCACAGCGCACGATGCGACGGCCGCTCAGCCGCGCAAGCCCTCGCCTTCGGCGCGGCGCGCGGAAGCGTTGCAGGGCTTGACGGGTGCGAACGCGCAGGCCGCCGACGGGCCCGAGGTGCCGCCGCGCAGCGTGTCGGTCATCCACGGGTACGAATTCGCCCGGCCCGCGGACTGGCCCGCCGGTCCGGGCACCGTGTTCGCCGTGCCGCACGGAGACGGCGTCGAGATTCACACGCTGAGCGTGGATCCGGGCCGTGACCGCCGCGCGCTGGCCGCCGCGCTGGGCCGGCCCGAGGCGGAGATCCGGCTGGTGCCCGCGCCGTTCACCGGCGGGTCCATCGCGGATGACGCGGACCTGCGGGTGGCTGCCGCGCTGCTGGCCGCGCGCACCGGTCGGCCGGTCAAGGCTGTGGACGGCAGCGTCGGGCACTGGCCCGCCGGTACCGCCGAGCCCGCGGCCCGGGTGCACGCGATCCACGTCGCGGACCAGGACGGCACGCTGCGTGAGGTGCGCCTGGAGCTGGTGATCGACGGCGGCGCGGAGCCCGCGGCGGCCGAGGCGCTGCTGGACGAGTACTGCCGGCTGGCCGCGGGCCCGTACCGGGTGCCGAAGGTGGAGGTGCAGGGCTGGGTCGTGCGCACGCACAATCCGCCGCTGGCCCCGTGGCCCGGAGGCGGCGCGGCGCTCGCCGCGGTGGTCGCCGAGGCACAGATGGACGCGGTGGCCGCCGAGCTCGGCATGACCGGGCTCGAAGTCCGGGTGAAGAACCTGATGCGCACCGGGGACAAGCTGCCGGACGGCCGCAAGGTGGTCGCCGCGGACATGCTGCCGGAGCTGGTGACCGCGGTGCTGGACGCGTCGGTGCCGCCGTTCCCGCCCGGCCCGGACGTGCGCGAGTTCCCCGGCACGGTCGGGCGCACCGGGGAGATGACCCGGCTGCGGCGCGGGGTCGGCGTGGCGCTGGCGATGGTCGACCTGGTGCCGCCGGGCCTTGCCGAGGAGCTGGCCACGGCGCAGGTGGCGCTGACCTCCGACGTGCACGGCCCGATCGCGCACGTCAGCACGGCGATGGTGGACACCGGCGCCGGGCAGCACGCGCTGCTGCGGCGGATCGTGCGCGAGGTGCTGGGCGTGCAGCGGGTGCTGGTGCGCCGGCCGACCGCGCCGGGGGCGCTTCCGGCGACGCCGCTGGCATCCGGGCGCGCGGCCTGGCTGCACGGCATGGCGGTACAGCGGGCGGCGCGTGCGGTTCGTTCGCAGGCGCTCGCCGCGGTCGGCGCGGAACTGGCGATCTCGCCGGAGCTGCTGGAAGTTCGCGGGGACCGCGTCGTCAGCTACGACGGCATGCTGTCGCGGCCGCTGGACGCGGTCTACCGGGCCGCGCTGCGCGGCGCTGCGGTGTATCTCGCGGACGGCGAATTCCGGGTACGCGGCTCCGGGCCGGCCGAGCCGGGCGTTTTCGTTCCGGAGCCCGGACAGGCGCACGTGGCGTTCGCGGTCCACCGGGCGGTCGTCGACGCGGACACGGAACTCGGGTTGATCCGGCCGGTGCGGGTGACGGCAGCGCACGACGCGGGCCGCGCTCTGGTGCCGGGGCGGATCGAGGCGGCGATCGCGGCCGGGGTGATGTCGGCGGCCTCCGCGGTGTTCGCGGACGAGGCTCCGGCGGCGCGAGCCGAGGCCGGGGCGCTGGCCTGCGCGCAGCTGCCGAGCGCGCTGGACCTGCCGGAGGTGGACGTGCTGCCGCCGATCCAGTCCTCGATCGGGGAGCTGGAGACCACGGCGCTGCGGCGGCGCGGCTTCTCGGCTCCGCTGCCGCTCGGCTACCAGCCGGTGGGCCGGATCGCGCACGCGGCGGCGGCCGCGGCGCTGGCCTGCGCGGCACGAGACGCGTTGGGCGCACACCGCACGGCGATCCCGATCCGGCCCTGGGAAACCGGCCGCGACAGATAAGCCTCCTTACAGGCCCCTGCATGCGTAATGGCCAATATCCACTTGCGCCCATGACGTAGGCTGGAGAGATGGCCAGCTTCGTCGAGACCTCACCGGACCCCGTGCAGACCACCGAAATCGTTCAGCTCGACGGGCTGTTCTCGTCCAAGTACCTGGCCGTGACGATCGGCATCATCGCCTCGGTGCTGCTGACCGCGTTCGAGGCGATGGCGGTCAGCACGGCGATGCCGGCCGCAGTCGCCGACCTGCACGGCCTGCCCTACTACTCGCTCGCGTTCAGCGCCTTTCTGACGCTGAGCCTGCTCGGCATGGTGCTCGCCGGGCAGCGGGCGGACGCTCGCGGGCCGCGGCTGCCCTACCTCGGCGGGTTCGGCCTGTTCGGCGTCGGGCTGCTGGCGGCCGGGACCGCGACGAGCATGGCGCAGTTCGTGCTCGGCCGCGCCCTTCAGGGTTTCGGCAGCGGGCTGATGATCGTCTCGCTGTACATCCTGGTGGCGCGGGCGTATCCGGAGCGGCTGCACAGCAAGGCGTTCTCGGTGATCGCGAGTTGCTGGGTGCTTCCGGCCATCATCGGGCCGTTCATCTCCGGAGTGCTCACCGAGGACGTTTCCTGGCGCTGGGTGTTCCTCGGCGTCGCGGCGCTGATCGCGGTTCCACTCGGCTTCCTGGTGCAGCCGCTGCGCAACGTGCCCGACCTGCCGGCCCCGCCCGAATCCGCCGCCGCGGACGCCGCTTCCTCGAAGGAGGCTGCTTCCTCGACGGACACCGCTTCCTCGACGGACACCGCCGCTCGGCAGCGCACGGTACGGATCTGCGCCGCGCTGACCGCGCTCGGCGCCGGGCTGTTCCAGTTCGGCAGCCAGCAGCTCAACTGGGTCGGCGCGGTGCTGGTGCCGCTGGCGGTGGTGCTGCTGGTGCCGAGCGTGCCGAAACTGCTGCCGCGCGACATCTTCCGGGCCGGGCGCGGGCTGCCCACCGTGGTGGCGATGCGCGGGCTGATGGCCGGGACCTACTTCGGCATCGAGGCCTTCATCCCGCTGATGCTGGTTCAGGAGCGCGGGATGAGTGTGACCGCCGCCGGGCTCTCGCTGACCGGGGCGGCGATCAGCTGGGCCGCCGCGGCGTGGGCGATCAACCGGCCGTGGCTGCGCGCGCGGCTCTCCCAGGCGGGCATGGTGCGGCTCGGCGCCGGTATCACCACGACCTCGCTGCTGCTCGCGATCGCGGCGATCAGCCCGCACGTGCCGCAGTGGACCGCGGCGGCGGCGATGTTCTTCGCCGCCGCCGGGATGGGCCTGGTCTGGCCGAACGTCAGCGTGCTGACGCTGGAGCTCTCGGCTCCGGGCGACCAGGGCGCGAACGCCGCCTCGCTACAGGTCGCGGACGGGCTGAGCAGCACTCTTTCCATTGCTGTCGCCGGGGCCGTCTACCATGCGCTGCACACCTCGGCGGCCGCGGATCGGCCGGTGTTCGCGCTGATGTACGGCATGTTCATCGCCGTCGGCGCGGTCGCGTGGCTGATCGCGCCCCGGGTGCGGGTACGGTAGATCTCCGCGCTCGCACGCGCGGTGTCCGGCGGTAGGCGAATGAAGGGGGCAGAACTCTGAGCACGTCCGCAGCGTCCCACCTGTCCCCGGCCTATCCCGACCGAGCCCCGTGGGGCACCGCCGGGCGCCTGCGCGCCTGGCAGCAGGCCGCGCTGGAGTCGTATCTGGCCAACGAGCCGCGTGACTTCCTCGCGGTCGCCACGCCCGGCGCGGGCAAGACCACGTTCGCGCTGCGCATCGCCACGGAACTGCTGGACCGTCACATCGTGCAGCAGGTCACGGTCGTGGCGCCGACCGAGCACCTCAAGCACCAGTGGTCCGAGGCGGCGAAGAAGGTCGGGATAGGGATCGACCCGACCTACTCAGGCGCGTCGGGCGGCACCTCGCGCGATTACACCGGCATCGCGGTCACGTACGCGGGCGTCGCCGCGCACCCGATGCTGCACCGGCGTCGCGTGGAGAATCGCAGGACCCTGGTGATCCTGGACGAGATCCACCATGCCGGGGACGCGTTGTCCTGGGGTGACGCGGTCTTCGAGGCCTTCGAGCCCGCCGCGCGCCGCCTGGCGTTGACCGGAACCCCGTTCCGTTCGGACACCGCGCCGATCCCGTTCGTGACCTACGCCCCGGACGCCGACGGCGTGCGCCGCTCGGTCGCGGACTACACCTACGGCTACGGCGGTGCGCTCGCGGACGGCGTCGTGCGGCCGGTGATCTTCCTCTCCTACGCGGGGCAGATGCGCTGGCGCACCAAGGCCGGCGACGAGGTGGCCGCGAGCCTCGGCGAGCCGATGACACAGGACGCGGTGGCGCAGGCCTGGCGTACCGCGCTGGATCCGGAAGGCAACTGGATGCCCGCCGTGCTGCGGGCCGCCGATCGCCGGCTCGACGAGGTGCGCCGCGCGGTCCCGGACGCCGGCGGCCTGGTCATCGCGACCGACCACAACGCGGCGCGCGCCTACGCGAAGATGCTGCGGGAGATCTCCGGCAAGCCGGCGACCGTCGTGCTCTCGGACGATCCCAAGGCTTCGAGCCGGATCGCGAAGTTCAGCGAGTCCGAGGACAAGTGGATGGTCGCGGTGCGGATGGTCTCCGAGGGCGTGGACGTGCCGCGGCTGGCCGTCGGCGTGTACGCGACCTCGATCTCGACCCCGCTGTTCTTCGCCCAGGCGGTCGGCCGGTTCGTGCGGGCGCGGCGGCGCGGCGAGACCGCCTCGGTGTTCCTGCCCTCGATCCCCTCGCTGGTCCAGTTCGCCAACGAGCTGGAGCTCGAACGCGACCATGTCCTCGACCGCAAGAAGCGCGGCGAGGGCGACTTGTGGAGCGAGGAGGAGGACCTGCTCGCGGACGCCAACAAGACCAAGGACGAGGCGCCGCTTGAGGAGTTCACCTTCAAGGCGCTCGAGTCGGAGGCCAACTTCGACCGGGTGCTCTACGACGGCGGCGAGTTCGGCGTCGCGGCGGAGGTCGGCAGCGCGGAGGAGGCCGACTTCCTCGGCATCCCCGGCCTGCTGGAACCCGAGCACGTACGCACTCTGCTGCAGAAGCGGCAGGCGCGGCAGATCTCCCGGCAGCGCGGGTCGCGCGGCGGCGCGGCGGCGGTGCCGGCGGAGCAGCGTCCGGTGGTCAGCCACCAGCAGCTGCTCGAGCTGCGCCGGGAGCTGAACAACCTGGTCGGCGCCTGGCACCACCAGACCGGGCTGCCACACGGGGTGATCCACGCGGACCTGCGGCGCAGCTGCGGCGGGCCGCCGACCGCGCAGGCCACGGCCGCGCAGCTGCGCAGCCGGATCGACACGGTACGCAAGTGGGCCGCGAGCCGCGCATCGTGAGGGTGAGCCCTGAGCGGCGAGCGGATTTGACGAGCTTCTCGACCGCGCGTCCTAGACTCTCGCTGTGACGACGACCACGCACCACCCGGAGACCTCGCAGACCCTGGACCGGGGCCTGCGCGCGCTCGAAGAGCTGGCCGACGCACCCACGGGGCTCACCGTCACGGAACTGGCCGACCACCTCGGGGTGAATCGCACCATCGTCTACCGGCTGCTGGCCACGCTGGAGCTGCACGGTCTGGCCCGCCGGGACGCGGCAGGGCGGGCGCGGCTCGGCATCGGCGTGCTGGCGCTGGCCCGCCGCGTGCAGCCGCTGTTGCGTGACGCGGCCGCGATCCCGCTGCGCCGCCTGGCGGAGGAGGTCGGCGCGACCGCGCATCTGACGGTCGTCGACGGCACCGAGGCGCTGGCGGTCGCGGTGGTCGAGCCGACGTGGACGGACTATCACGTCGCGTACCGAGTGGGTTCGCGACACCCGCTGGATCGGGGCGCGGCCGGCCGCGCGATCGTGGCGTACCGCGACAGCGGGACGAAGACGTACAGCGTCACGCAGGGAGAGCTGCAGGTCGGCGCGTTCGGAATCGCGGCGCCGCTGGTGGACGTGCCGGGGATCGAGGCCTCAGTCGGCGTGATCTCGTTCGGCGAGCTCGATCCGGCCCGCACCGGACCCCGCATCGTGCGCGCCGCCGCCGAGGTCGCCAAGGCGCTGCGCTGAGACGGCGTTCTCGCGGGCGACGGCGCAGGCCGGAGTCGAACCCGGCAGCCGGTACCGGTTCACCGAGATGAGGTGATACGCGCCGGCCGCCAGCCATGAGATCGGCGGGACCAGCATCAGCGCGCCGATCGGCCGCCACGGCCAACGCGAGCGCAGCAGCACCCGCGCCACCGCCGCCGCTCCGGAGCGGATCGGCGCGTCCGCGGCTACCGGAAGCCATTGCACGGCCTTGCTCACCTGCTGCTCGGTGAGCCCGTGCGCGGCGAGGTCGAGCATCTGCCAGGGCACGAACCGCACGTCAGGCCGGCACCAGGATTCGAGAATGTGCACCGAGGCCGTGCAGAAGCCGCAGTCGCCGTCGAAGACCAACGTCGGGCGCACCGCCGCGGGCTGTCGTCCGGTACTGATTCCGTCTGCGTTCGTCTCGCCTGCGCTCATGCTTTGAGCGTAGGCCGGTCCGAGCAGGCGGCGCCCGACCGCCGCCCAGAACCGGTCGGGCAGGAAGATCGCGTCACCGACCAGCATGATCGCGGAGAAGAAAGGCAAGGCGAGCAGCACCGCGATCGAGACGTGCATGAGCACGAGGACGGCCAGGGCCGGGTACTTGAGGCGTGGGCTGAAGACGATGAACGGGAAGCCTGCCTGCACGAATACGGTGACGTACCCGGCGATCGCGATGGCGATCGCATGCCCGGCGAGCCAGGCCGACAGTCCGGGCCAGGGATGGAACCAGTTAAGTCGTAGGACGTAGCTGAGCGCCGAGCCGTTCTGCCACATCGAGCCCTGGACCTTGAGGAAGCCCGCGGTTCCGTAGATGACGCAGATCTGCGCGGCGATCACGAGCACGGCGCCGTTGTGCGCGACTATCGCCATCCGCCGCCGCGCCTCGGCCAGCTCGGCGCGCCAGTCCGGTGCGTATTCGACTGCGCGATCGAGCGCCGAGTCAGAGCTCTGCGCTGGCAAGTCACCTGCGAGCAGCGCCGCCCGCGCCTGCGCGTTTGCCCGCAATCCGCGCCTGCGCGCATCAAGCGACCAATGCGTACCGCAGGCCGTGAAGACGAGATAGACCGACATCAGCGTCAGTACGTTGTCGCCGCCGTCGGTGAGCAGCGGTGCGCGGTTTTCCAGTGCCACCACGACGAATGCGAACAGGATGGAGACGATTCGCGTGTGCCAGCCGAGCACGAAGGCCACGCCGACCGCGATCGCGGCGATATAGAAGAGGTCGAATTCAGCGCTGGTGAGGCCTGCCACCGCGGTGAACCACGCGCGCAGCAGTCCCGACCAGCCGGATCCCGTGGCGTACGCGCGATCGAGCGCCGGGCTCCAGGTGGCGTCCGGACCCCACATGGCCTCGCGCTCGCCCCACTCGCGCAGCAGGAACAGGACCCACAGCGTGCCGTACCCGAGGCGCAGCACCGCGAGGCCGCGCGCGGCGATCAGGCGCGTCGTCACGGTCTCGTATCGGTCGCCGAACCACCACAGAGCGCGGCTGAGCAGGCCCGGGTTCATCCGGTGCCTACTTGCGTGACACTCGAATCGCTCGAATTGTGCGTCACGGACCACCAGTCGAGCGTGCGAGTCTGCGGTGCGGTCTGCGCGGGCGTGCGGCCGGGTCCGGGGATCAACGTCGTGATGGCGCGGATCTGCACCGAGCCGATCGTTCCGCGGCCGACGTGCCCGCTGAGCCGTTCGAGGGCGACGGCCATCAGGTACTTCTGCATGACGTCGGCGTTCGCGCCGGTCGGGTTGCCGTTGCTGTCGTGCGTATCAAGCCATTGGAACCAGGCGTTGCGCAGCTGGTTCTCGGTGATGTGGCCGGGTACCGGATTCCCGAGCTCCGCCGCCTCGTCCTGCGCCGAGAGGTTCACCCAGCCGGTCAGCCGTCCGTCCGGGTCCAGGCTGGCGCGCGCGTCGATCTCGATGTTCTCCGAGACCGGGTTCGGCGCGAACAGCTGCCAGTTCTGGGTGAACAGCGGCTGCATCCACCGGTTCACCGAGCTCGCGTAACGCTGCGAGACCGGGTTGGCCGGGGCGTTGTAGAGGAAAGTCGCCGCCAGATGCAACGCCACGACCAGGAGCACGGCCAGCGTTGTGCCGCCGACCAAGGCGCGCGACCAGGAACGGGTCAGCGGCCTCGGGTTCAGTGCAGGCTCGCGCCCGGGCGCGGTGCCGGAACCGGGAGTCGAGGCGCTCATAGCCGTCCGAGCGTACCTGCGGATGTGCGGCGCCGGGACTGCTTCGCGCGGGTGCCTTTCCGCTAATCTCCCCTAGTACAAGTTGCGGTGACGTGGCGACTTAGGGGATTGCGGGGCGGAGCCATGACTACGGGACCAGAGGCCGGTTACTACGCCGATCCGTCCATACCGGGGTATATCCGCTACTGGGATGGCACTCAATGGGTGCCGGGCACGAGCCGACCGGGCCCGGAGTTGCAGCAGCAGGAAGATCAAGCCGCGCTTCAGCAGTCCGTGGCCGCGCAGTTGACGCAGGCGCTTCCGGCGCAGGTTCCGCCGCAGACTCAGGCTCAGGCTCAGATTTCGGCGAACCCGGCTCCAGCGCAAACGCCGACGCACACACCGACGCCGACCCCGACGGCACAGACCGGTTATCCGTGGCAGCAGGACGCGGCCGATATCGATAACCAGGCCGTCAGCTCCGTCGCAACGATGGTCGTTCCCTCCGCTTTCGCCAACCGGGGAGCATACGGATCCGGGTGGTCCAGCGGCAGCAGCTCGCCGTTCGACGCGATACCGGGCCTGTACCGCGCGAACGAGCAGGAGGAATCGAAAGAGGCGGAGGTGCGCGTCGTCGAGTTGGCATCGGCAGGCTCGCGCATCCTGGCGCGCATCATCGATCTCTGTATCGCAGTCGTGCTCTCGCTCCCGGCGACGGTCACGCTGATGCTCATCGCCCATCGGCACGACCACGCGTACGTCAACGAGCTACGGCTCCACGCCACGACGACGTACCGCACGCTCGGCATGGACGCGATGGGCATCACGCTGTGGGCCGCAACGATCGCGGTCGTGCTGTTGACCGCGATCATCCTTGAGGCATACCGGCTCCCGCGCACCGGGCAGACGACCGGGCGCCGGATGGTCGGTGTCCAGGTGGTGACTGCGGGCACGGCCGAAGAGGTGTCCGGTGGCGCGGCCTCGACCCGCGCGTTCCTGTTCTGGTTGCTGGCGCTGATCCCGGTCGTGGACGTGCTGGCGCTCGGTGGCGTGCTGTGGGGCCGTCCCTATCGGCAGGGCCTTCACGAGAAGCTGAGCAGAACGCTGACCATACGCGCCTGATCGACAGCGGCGACGGAACGCGACAACGGAACCAGCCGCGAGAGCCGTCAGCCGCCGGCGAGTCGAGGAATCCGGGCGCGGCCGGCGCAGAGTACCGGCAAGCTCGAGTTAGCGCACTTACCGGACGCCGGCCCCGTCCCACGATTCCGGCATCACCTTGGGCAGCAGGTCGAGGTCCCGCAGCGAGTCCACCACGGGCGCGACCCGCGGTACCGCGAAACCGTCCAGCAGGGATCTGATCTGCCGCGCGGTCTCATCGTCGAGCTCGCATATGTCGTCGACGATCTCGACCCGATCCGTCCGGGCGAGTTGGGCACCGATCTGCGCTCCGCCGCCGCCGCGCAGTGCGGTGGCCGTGGCGAGCAGCACGTTGAGAATCCCGGGCAGCTGCGCGTCCCAGGGATCAGTGACCGCCCGCCACAGTCCACAGGACCAGGAGAAGGAGCAGCGCTCAGCCACCGCCGCGCGGATCGCCTCGACCAAGATCGGGGCGTCGGGCGCGTCCACGCCACAGACCGCGAACCGGACCGACCGGCCGCGCGCGATGATCATGCTCAGCGCGTCTCGCCAACCGGGCTCCAAGGCCAGTCCCACGGTGACCGGAACCGTCCGGGGAAGTTGGGTCAAACGGGCTAGGCTCCGGTGCACCGACTCGCCGCAGTGCCGATCCCGCTCATGCGGGATGTCGATGCCCACCGCCGGCCGCGAAGCCGCCGCGCTGCGATAGCCGGCCAGCGCCCGCGCCGCCGTGCCGTGGATCATCACCGGCAGGTCCGGCACCCCGTCCGCAGGGGCCGCGGCCGCATCAGGCCAGGCCTCGGCGTGTACTACCCGCCGCCCGATCGCCGGAGAGACCGGCTCCGCGGAGCGCGGCGCTCCTCCGGCGCGCCCGGCCCCGCCTCCCGCGCCCGGCCTGCGGATCATCGAGAAGTCGTCCAGCAACGCGTTGAGAAGGAGCCTCGGTACTGCCTGTGACATGCCGGTCACGGTAGCGCCGAGCCCAGCTCCCGACAATGCGGACGATGTTAATTCGGGGCGTCGATTCACCACTAAACCGAACAAGCTGCCCGGCCTCATCGCGGGCACCCTCTGTCCACATTGTGAAATACCGTGCGCTCGCTTCACGGCAGGCCCAAGCTGGAGACAATTAATAGGGAGGGACCATGAATATTAATCGGCCAGGGCGCTCCGGGGCCTTCGGGGGCCGCGCGGCGGGGCAAGCCGAGGGCGGCATCACGGCCGAGAACCTCACCAAGGTCTTCCACGTCTCGGCCCGCAGACCCGGCCGCTTCTCCGCGGTCAGATCCCTGATCAGCCCGCAGCGCGTGGCCAGGACGGCGGTCGACGGCGTCAGCTTCCAGATTCAGCCGGGCGAGCTCGTCGCGTTCCTCGGGCCGAACGGCGCGGGCAAGTCGACTACCATCAAGATGCTGACAGGTATCCTGACGCCGAGCAGCGGCCGGGTGGAGGTCAACGGCCTGGTCCCGCACCGCGAGCGGATCGCGAACGCGCGGCGGGTCGGCGCGGTCTTCGGCCAGCGCTCGCAGCTGTGGTGGGACCTGCCGGCCCGTGACTCGCTCAGCGTGCTGGCGGACATCCACGGCGTCGGGCCGGAACTCTTCCGCGAACGGGTCGCGGCGTTCGACCGCATCCTGGAGCTCTCAGCGTTCTGGGACACCCGAGCCCGGCAGCTCTCGCTTGGCCAGCGGGTGCGCTGCGACCTCGCGGCGGCGCTGATCCACGACCCGGCGGTGCTGTACCTGGACGAGCCGACGATCGGCATGGACGTGGTGGTCAAGGAACAGGTCCGGGAGTTCCTGCGGGACCAGGTCGAGAACCGCGGCCGCACAGTCGTGCTCACGACGCACGACATGACCGAGGTGGAGCGGCTGGCCGAGCGGGTGATCCTGATCAACCACGGCCAGATCGTGTACGACGGCGATTTGAGCACGCTGCGCAGGAACCATTCGGACACTGATGAGCCCGACGGGAACGCGGACCTGGAAGACGTCATGCGCCGCGCCTTCGGCCGCCAGGCCAGCGAGCTGCTGGGCGAACGCGCCGAGTCGGAGTCAAGCACTCGTCTCGGCGGCACAGGCGAACGCGCGGGAGCCCAGAACGCGGACAAGCCGCAAGCGGCGATGTCGTCGTGAGCGAGGTCGCGCTTAATCCGATGACAGGTTCCGGGGCGCCGCAGGCACCGCTTCGTACCCTCGCCGACGGGCGGCAGTCGCGGCGAGCCTGGCGAGCCGCGCGCGTCACCGTGCTCAGTGAGTTCTACGAGTGGGGACGCGTCGCCTCCACCCTCGGCATGCTGGTGATCCGCGCCGCGCTCACCTACTGGCTCTGGCAAGCCCTCTACGCCACCACCAAGTCCAGTGCCGGCCTCGACTCGCGCCAAGCCACCACCTACGCCCTGCTCGGCGTCTTCTACGTGGCCTTCCGGGCGGTCAATCGGTGGGCGGCGCGGGACAACATGGTCCAGCACATGCTGGAGGGCACGATCGCCTACTGGTTTCTGCGCCCGGTGAGCCCGCGCAGGTTCTACTGCATCAAGGCCTGCGGCGACCTCGGCTACGGCGCGTGCTGGGGCGCGATCGCCTACATCGTCTGTCTCACGACCGGCGTCATCGCACCGCCGGTCAGCGCGCGAGCGGGCTTGGCCGCGCTCGCGTGCATGGCGCTCGGCCTGGTCACGCTGTACTACCTCAGACTGCTGATCGACCTGGCCTGCTTCTGGACCGTGGTGAACAACCAGTTGGTGATCATGTACGAGATCGTGCAGAACGTGCTGGCCGGAGCCCTCGTTCCGCTGTGGTTCTTTCCGGCCTGGTTCGCCGCCTTCGATCGGCTGCTGCCGTTCCAAGGCACGCTCAACGTGCCGTTGTCGCTGTACATCGGCCGCACGCCGGTGAACCAGTTCGCCGGCGCGCTGGAGGTTCAGGCGCTGTGGATCGCGATCCTCGCGGTGCTCTCCACGCTGGTCTGGCGGCGCGCGTCCGCCCGAGTGACGGTGCTTGGAGGCTCAGATGACCACGACGATGGACGCGGGTCGCGCACGCGGGATCCGCGCTGACCTCGACCGCAAGCCAGGCCTACGCGAGCAGGCCGCGCTGTATTACCGAATCAGCCGGCTTAACCTCAAGGCGCAGACGGCGTACCACGGCGAGTTCGTTCTCGGCCTCCTGTTCGGCCTGGTGTGGCAGGGCTCGATGGTGCTGTTCGCCGGGGTGTTGCTGCTGCGGTTCCCCGGCCTCGGCGGCTGGAAGCAGGGCGACGTGCTGCTGATCGCCTCGATGCGGTTGGTCTCGCACAGCTTGTACGTGGCCTGCTTCAGCAACATCGCGATGCTGTCCATGACGGTGCAGGAGGGCCGGATGGACGGCTTCCTGCTGCGGCCGATGCCGGTGTATCGCCAGGTGCTGCTCTCCCGCTTCCAGGTCAACTCCTTCGGCGACCTGCTCGCGGGCGCAGGCATCTTCGTGCTCGCGCTGTTCCGGCTCGACCTCGGCTGGACGCCGCTGAAGGCCGTGTACGTGGTCTGCGGCATCCTCGGCGGCACGTTGGTCGAGGCCGGGGTGCAAACCCTGCTGGCGATCGGGGCGCTGCGCTTCACCGGCCTGTTCACCTGGACAAGCTGGGTGGACCAGACGATCTCCACCTTCGGCAACTACCCGCTGAACGTGCTGCCGAGCCCGGCGAAGGACGCGCTGACCTTCGTCTTCCCGGTCGCGTTCATCGCGTACCTGCCGGCGGCGATCGTCACCGGCCACACCGCGACCACCGGCCTGCCGCTGTGGCTGACCGCGGCGGCCCCGCTGCTCGGCCTCGGGTTCTTCCTCCTGGCCAAGGCGGTCTGGTACCGATCGCTGCGGCTGTACCAGTCGGTGGGCGGCTAAACGGTAGCTGCGGCGTTAGTCTTCCCAGGCGCAGAACTCGATCAGCGTGCCCTCCGGAGCGCGCACGTGGGCGACTCGCATGCCCCAGGCCGGCTGGTCCACCGGTGCCGCCGCGGACTGAGCGCCGCGCCCGATCGCCTCGGCGTAGGCGGCGTCCACGTCCGGCACCCGGAAGGCGAGGACCACGTGGTCCGCCGAACCACGCTCGCCTGCGCCATCGCCCCCGACCGCCTTGGCCATCAGCGCGCGGTCGAACAGCGCCACGTCCGTGCCGCCTTGCTTGTCCTTGAAGGCGCCGTACGGACCGGCCTCAGCCTGGGCCGGGTCCTCGCCGGTCTCCTGCGGCGAGAGTCCGAGCACGTCGCGGTAAAAGCGGTAGCTGGTGGGGAAGTCGTCCACGAGAATTCTGATCTGGCTCAGCATGGGCCCATTCTCGCCCAGGAGCGATCATCTACGGAGGGAACGCGTGGAACTCGATCTCTTTCCTCCCTCCTTGCCAGTGGTCGCGACGGTGAACCAGTACGACGACGGTCCGGCCTGGCTCGCGAGGTTGCCCGGAGTCGTCGAGGAACTACGCGAGCGTTGGTCGCTACGCCTCGGCGCGCCGTTCCACGGCGGTAGCTGCTCGTGGGTGGCGCCTGCTTGGACGCCTGATGGCGAGCCCGCGGTGCTCAAGGTGACCTGGCCGCATCGCGAGGCGATAGGCGAGGCGGAGGGCCTGCGGCTGTGGTCCGGGCGCGGAGCGGTGCTTCTGCTCCAGGAGGATCGCGAACAGCTCGCGGTGCTCATCGAGCGGTGCGAGCCCGGAACGACACTCGCGGAATCGGATCAGCTCACCCCGGACAGGCGGCTGCTGATCGGCGCGCAGCTGTTGTACGAGCTGTGGTCGGCGACGCCGCCGGAGCAGACCGGCCTGGAACCGCTCGGCGAGGTGACCGCCGAGTGGGCCGACCTGGTCGAGGCTCGGATGGCGCGCTTCAAGCCGGACTTCGATCCCGGCCTCGTCGCGCTCGGCGCGCGACTGCTGCGCGAGCTTCCCCACAGCGCCGAACGCCGGGTCGTCGTGCACGGAGACTTCAACCCGGGCAACATCCTCGCGGCGCAGCGCAAGCCCTGGCTCGTGATCGACGCCAAGCCGATGATCGGCGACCCGGCCTACGATGTGTGGCCCTTGATATCGCAGATCGACGACCCGTTCGCGCACGACGACGCCCAGAGCGTCCTCGCCGAGCGCATGTCGCTGGTCGCGGGCATGGTCGGCGAGGACGTGCGGCGCTTGGCGGCGTGGGCGTTGGCGCGTGAGATCGAGTTGGCGTTGTGGTCGCTCGCGCATCCGGACGCGCCGCCGCCCGCGGGTTCGATCGAGAAGGCCCGCGCGTTCGCGAAGCTCGCCGAACTGTAAAGCAAGATCCACGAAGAGCCCGATGCGCGTCGGCCTCTGAGCGTCAGGGCACCGCGACGACCCCGGCGTCCTCGAAGTCCGTCAGCGCCTTGGCCAGCGTCACCGGGGACACAGCCGCGGTCTTGTCCAGCAGCACGCGCACCGCGAGGCCGTTCGCCGCTGCGTCCAGAGCCGTGGCCCGGACGCAGTGATCCGTGGCGATGCCGACGACATCGACCTCGGTCACGTCGTGCTCGCTCAACCAGGCTGCCAGGGACTCGCCGTCGGTCGTCGAGCCCTGAAAGCCCGAGTACGCCGCCTCGTGCGCGCCCTTGCGGAATTCAGCGTCGAACGAGAGGCCCGCCACTGCCGGGTGGAAGTCAGCGCCCTCGGTCCCGACGACGCAGTGCACCGGCCAGCTGTTGACGTAGTCCGGGCCGTCCGGCGGTGTACCGAAGTGCGCGCCCGGATCCACGTGGTAGTCACGGGTAGCGACGGTGAACTGCGCCCCTCCGGAACCCTCCGCGACGTACCGCGCGATCAGCTCGGCTGCGGCGGCGCCCCCTTCCACCGGCAGCGAACCGCCCTCGCAGAAGTCGTTCTGCACGTCCACCACGATCAGTGCCCTGTTCATCAGCGCGCTCGTCCCTCTTCTAAGGCGTTCAAGGACATCAGACGTTCTCGTAGACGGTAGGGATCACCGCGTCGCCGCGCGAGAGCTGCGTCGCGGAGATCGGCAGCTCGGCGAGCGAACGGCGGTGCAGCTCGCGGGCCTCCTCCAACGTCGCCCGGTCCACCAGCTCGCCATCCACCATCAGGGTCTTGATCAGGCTTCGGCCGCGGTCGGCCAGGTCCGCCGGGGGTTCGCCGATGCCGATGACCTCCGCGGTGGCCACGCCGTCGCCGTCGATGCGGCGGTAGGCGTACTTGCGGCCGCCTTGGCTGGGCTTGTCCGGCGACCGCTTGGATACGGGCACGAGCTCGCCGTCGGGCTGCTCCGATTCGGCCCGCGCGACCAGCTTGTAGACCATCGACGCGGTCGGTGCGCCGCTGCCGGTGACCAGCTGCGTGCCCACACCGTAGGAATCCACCGGAGCGACCGCGAGCGCGGCGATGGCGTACTCGTCGAGGTCGCTGGTGACCACGATCTTCGTGTTGCGCGCGCCGAGCTCGTCGAGCTGCTTGCGCACCCGGTGCGCCATCCACAGCAGGTCGCCGGAGTCCAGCCGCACCGCGCCGAGGTCGGGACCGGCCACCTCCACCGCGACGCGCACGGCCTCGGCCACGTCGAACGTGTCGACCAGCAGCGTGGTGCCCTTGCCGAGCGTGGCCACCTGGGTCTGGAACGCCTCGCGCTCGGTGTCGTGCACGAGCGTGAACGCGTGCGCGCTGGTGCCGACTGTCGGCACGCCGTAGCGGAAACCCGCCGCCAGGTTCGAGGTGGACGCGAAGCCGGCCAGGTATGCGGCTCGCGCGCTCGCGACGGCGGCTTCCTCGTGGGTACGGCGCGAGCCCATCTCGATGCACGGCCGGCCGGCCGCGGCCGAGGTCATCCGCGAGGCCGCGGCGGCGATGGCCGAGTCGTGGTTGAGCACGGAGAGGATCAGCGTCTCCAGGAGAACCGCCTCGGCGAACGTGCCCTCGACCGCCAGGATCGGCGACTGCGGGAAGTAGGACTCGCCCTCGGCGTATCCGCGCACGGTGCCGCGGAACCGGTATCCGGCCAGCCAATCGAGCGTGGCGCGGTCGACCACGCCGGTCCGGTCGAGGAACGCCAACTGCTCGTCGTCGAAGCGGAACGCCGCGATCGCGTCGAGCAGGCGGCCGGTTCCCGCGACCACACCGTAGCGCCGCCCGTCGGGCAGCCGCCGCGCGAAGACCTCGAAGACCGAGCGCCGGTGCGCGGCCCCGCTGCGCAGCGCGGCCTGCAACATCGTCAGCTCGTAATGGTCCGTCAGCAGCGCGGTCGAGGCCGCGGCCGCGGGCGTGGAGTGCTCCTCGGCACCGTCCCGGCCCCCACTTATCGTCATCATGACGATAAGTGTACTCCGGTGCGCCGGCTATGTCGCGTCCACTGCACCGATCCGGGGTGTGAGGCCGCTCTCAGATGATGCGAAGATGGGATGGTGACCAGCGCACCGGTTGAAGTCGACCGGCCGGACGTCCGCGGCGAGGAGGAGGTCGCCGAGGAAACCGACCGGCCGTGGACCACGATCGTGTGGAACGACCCGATCAACCTCATGAGTTATGTCACCTACGTCTTCGAGAGCTACTTCGGTTACCCCAAGACCAAGGCGCACAAGCTCATGCTCGACGTCCATCACCGCGGCAAGGCCGTCGTCGCGCACGGCAGCCGCGAGGAGATGGAGCGGGACGTGTCCGCCATGCACTCCTACGGCCTATGGGCCACGATGCAGCGCGCGTGACCGCCGAAGCGGAGCCGCGCGGCGGCGCTGAAACCTGCCGGGCGGCGCCGGCCAGTATCGTTCCCGACGGCCACCGGCCGCACCCAGGCGAAGGCTCGTGAGAGAGAAGTGCCCTTTCGAAAGGACAGACGTGCCGTGATCGCGGCGTTCACCCGCGGACCCGACGACACCGTGCTCGTCGACCTGCGCTCCGCCGAGGCGCGGCTGCTCGCCGACCTGTTCGGCGACCTGCTCGAGCTGCTGGCCGGGGAGGATCCGCAGTCCCTGCGGCCGAACCAGGCCGATCCGCTGGCCGCGCAGCTCGGCCTGGACGGGCTCGGCGACGACACGCCACCGGCCCGCCCGGACGATCCCGCGCTGGCCCGCCTCTTCCCCGACGCCTATCCGGACGACCCGGACGCCACCGCGGAGTTTCGCAGATACACCCAGGCGGATCTGACCGCGGAGCGGCGGCGCCGGGCGAACGTGGCGCTGGAGACCCTCGATCGGATCAAGGGCGGCGGCCGGCTCAGCCTCATCCCGGTCGAGGCGGCCGCCTGGCTCGGCGCGCTCAACGACCTGCGGCTCGTGCTCGGCACCCGGCTTGAGATCACCAGCGACGACCAGGAACCCGGCCAGGACTTCGGCCCGGCCGACCCCCGCACGGCGTACATCCCGGTGTACTACTACCTCGGTTACCTCCAGGAGACGCTGGTCGAGGCGCTGTCCGCCTGACGTGGCGGGGCCGCGTGCGATCGGCCGGGTGCCCTACCCTGGTTCCGTGTTGACCATCGACAAGAGCATCTACGACGCGATCGTCGAGCACGCCCGCGCCGACCACCCCGACGAGGCCTGCGGCGTGGTCGCCGGCCCGGCGGGCTCGGACCGGCCCGAGCGGTTCATCCCGATGGCCAACGCGGCGCGCTCGCCCACGTTCTACGAGTTCGACTCGGCGGACCTGCTGAAGCTCTACCGCGAGATGGACGACCGCGACGAAGAGCCGGTCGTGATCTACCACTCGCACTCTTCGACCGAGGCGTACCCGTCGCGCACGGACATCTCATACGCCTCGGAGCCGAACGCGCACTACGTGCTGGTCTCCACGCGCGACGCGGACGGCCTCGGCGAGTTCCAGTTCCGTTCGTTCCGCATCGTGGACGGCGTCGTCTCGGAGGAAGAGGTCGTCGTCGGCTAGGCGGCGAGATGCCGCCCGGCTTTCCACATCACGAATCGTGCATGACGGTTCGGCAACGGTCGCGTCCTGAGCCGGTACGGGGCCGATTTACACCGATTGCCGCCCGTACCATCGACTGGGGCGGTCACGGGTACGTGGCTACGCCTGTAAGTCAGCCAAGGGCCGGATCGCCGGTGACCACGGAGGGATGAGCGAGCGATGAGCCCGGAGACGAGCCCAGGATCGAGCGCTTTGCGGCGGCTCGCCTCGGCGCCCGTCTTCGCCCCGCGGTATCGGCGCGTCGGGTTCTGGTGGGCCGGGACCCGCTTCCTGCTGATGCTCTGGGCGCTCCAGGCCATGCCGTACTTCTCGCGCGGCTCGGTCATCGGCGACGTCTATATCTACAGCGGCTGGGCCAACACGATGACCCACGGATCGTTCCCGTCGAGCGATCCACAGTGGCAGTACCCGCCGGCCGCGGCCCTGGTGATGATCTTCCCGAAGCTGATCGCGCATGTCGGCATCGGGTACGTCAACTCCTTCTTCTTCTTCGCGCTGGCCGCGGACGCCGTGGTGTTCACGCTGCTGATCGGGCAGGCGGACCGGATCGCGGCGCAGACCGGCCGCGAAGCGCACCTGTCCGGGGTGTGGGCGTGGGTGCTCGGGGGCTTCGCGCTCGGTCCGATCCTGTTCATGCGGTACGACGTCATCGTTACCGCGCTCGCCGTAGGTGGCCTGGTCGCGACGGTCAAGGCGACCGAGCGGCGCACGCCGGAGCAGGCCGAGAAGTGGACCTGGAGCGTGCGCGGCGTCCTGCTCGGGCTCGGCGCGGTGGTGAAGGTCTGGCCGGTGGTGCTGCTCGCGGGTCTGCCGGGTGGCAGGCGCGGGGTGCGGGCGGTGGTCTCGGCGGTCGTCGGCGCGGTGGTGATCTGCGCTCTGATCGCCGCGGGGCTGTCCGGGGCGCTGTCCTTCCTCGGGCATCAGTCCAGCCGGGGCATCGAGGTCGAGGCCGTGTTCGCCTCGCCGTTCATGATCGCCTCCTGGTTCGGCTACCCGGTCAGCACGGTGCACGAGGACGGCAATTTCCAGCTCGCCGGGCCGGGCACCGGCCTGGTCGCCTCGGGCGCGATCCTGCTCACGCTGCTCGGATTCGGCATCGTGCTGTGGTGGCGGGCGCGGCGGTTCCACCCGGAGCGCTGGTCCCCGGCGCTGATGTACGACGCCGGATTCACGGTGCTGCTGGTGATGGTGGTCACCAGCCGGGTGCTCAGCCCGCAGTATCTGATCTGGCTCATCGGCCTGTCCGCGCTCTGCCTGGCCGAGAATGTGCCGGACCGCCGACGCACCCTGATGGCCACTCCGGCGCGGATGGTGATGGCCTGCACGCTGGTCAGCCAGCTCGAGTTCCCGATCCTGTTCCTTCAGGTCATGCA
The DNA here is from genome assembly GCF_035653575.1 of Actinocrinis sp. Lineage (GTDB taxonomy): Bacteria > Actinomycetota > Actinomycetes > Streptomycetales > Catenulisporaceae > Actinocrinis. The sequence continues at coordinate 13,837 of NZ_DASRBQ010000092.1, read as the reverse complement.
CCACGGCTTCCTGGGCACCGCGGTGGTGGCCGCGCGCAACCTGGTGCTGCTGGCGGCCACGGTGATCGCGCTGCGCAAGCTGTGGTCCGCGACCACGGCGAAGGAGCCGGACCCGGCGGGGCCGGCCGGCTCCGCCCCCGGCGCGGTGCCAGGAGCCCGGTCCGAGGCGGAGGCCCACGCCGCAGCCGGCGCGGTCGTGCCGCCGGTCGGCGACCTGGTCGCCTTGCAGCCGGCGGGGGCCGGTCCGGCTCCGGCCGGCGCAGAACCCAGGGGCGCCTCAACGAGGTAGGGACTATCATCACGCGCGGGTCCCGACCGTGGATCCGCCGGGGTCGCGGGGACGTGTGAGGGAGCGATGAGCGAATCGGCCGCGCGGCCAGGAGGCGGGACCGCCACCTCGCCGAGTGTGCTGCCCGGACCGCTCGACGAGCGCTCCCCGCGCAGCTCCAAGCCGGTCGGACCGCGCCGGCTGCTGACCGAGCTGATCGAGTTCATCTACCGGCTGGCCGGCTCGACGCTGGCCACACCGAAGGTCGCGGTCGGCGTCTCGCTGGCCGGGCTGCTGCTGATCATGCTGGTCGGCGTCCTGTCGCCGAACTTCAACACGCTGCCGCCGAACCACACCGGCGACCCGGCCAACCTCAAGCCGCTGGTCCTGCCGCTGTCCGGGCACCTGTGGCAGCTGCCCTGGTTCGTCTCCTTCCCGCTGACCTATCTGGCGATCGTGCTGCAGTGCCTCGGCCTGGCCGGGCTGCTGTGGGCCAACAGCCGGGGCTGGCGGCCGAACCCGCGGCACCTGTTCCTTGCGGTGAGCGCGATCGTCGCGGTGATGGTGAACATCACCCCGGTCGGCTCCTCAGACGCGGCCAGCTACGCGGCGTACGGGCACGTGGCCAATCACGGCTTCGATCCGTACACCAACGGTCCCGACATCCTCGGCCAGCAGAACCCTTACACGCAGTCGGTGGGCCCGATGTGGACCCGCACCCCCTCCGTGTACGGGCCGATGGCCACCTGGGTGCAGCAGCTCGCCGCCTGGCTCGGCGGCCTGAGCCCCGGCTCGACCGTGCACTATCTGATGATCTTCAACGGGGCGGTCTTCCTCGCCGTCGGCTACTTCCTGCTGAAGACGGCCGACGACCCGGTGCGCGCCTCGCTGATGTGGGTCGCCAACCCGGTGCTGATCCAGCAGCTCGTCGCGGGCGGCCACCTGGACACCTACGCGGCCGCCGCGGTGGTCGTCGGGGTGCAGATCGCCCGGCGCGGAACGCAGGGCTGGCGTTATCTCGCAGCAGGGTTGGCCGTCGGCGTGGCCTGCGCGTTCAAGATCAACGCCGGGCTGGTCGGCGCCGGCCTTGCCTGGGCGCTGGCGATGCGGCGCGACTGGTGGAACCTCGGGCGGCTGGCGGTCAGCGGCGTCGGCTCGGTGGTCTTCTTCTACTCCTTCTACGGCCTGCACGCCTTCAAGCAGCTGCTCACCGCGTCCAGCCTGGTGGCGACCCCCTCGCCGTGGCGGGCGCTGCAGCTCGCCCTGCAGGGCGGCTTCGCCGTGTTCGGAGCTGGGGACCTGGGGCAGAACATCGGTTCCGCGGCCACCTCGATCCTCTGGCCGATCCTGATGATCGTGGTCGCGGTGCTGATCTATCGCCGCTTCTCCCCGGACCAGCCGGCCATGGTGACCGTCCCGTTCGCGCTCTGCTTCGCCTGGATCGTGGTCGCGCCCTGGTCGCTGCCCTGGTACGCCGCGCTGGCCTGGGTGGTGCTGGCGCTGCTGCCGCGCAACCCGATGACCCGCTGGCTGACGCTGGTCACGGTGTTCCTCGCGCTCATGCACTCCTCCGGCGGCGGCCCGGCGCCCTGGGCGAACTCCTGACCGCCCGGCTCTCGCCGACCTGACCACCCGGCTCTCGCCGACCTGACCACACTGCGAGCACCGAGGGGCCGCTACACCGGGAATCGATAGCATGGCTATATGCGTTCCCCGGTGTGCCCATGGCCGCCAACGCGCCAAGAGCCCATACCGTCCAGGAGCTGAATTCATGGCCGTCCAGGTCTCCATCCCGACCATCCTGCGCAGCTACACCGACGGCGCCAAGCGCGTCGAGGCCGAGGGTGGCACGCTGCGCGAGCTGATCACCGACCTCGACCAGCGGCACCCCGGCATCGGCGAGCGGCTGATCGAGAATGGCGAGCTGCGCCGCTTCGTGAACGTGTACCTGAACGACGAGGACGTCCGCTTCACCGGCGGACTGACCACGCCGCTGGCCGACGGCGACGCGGTCACCGTCCTGCCCGCGGTCGCCGGCGGCGCCCGCTAATCGCGACGATGCGCTACGACTCGCTGCTCGACTCGCTCGGGCACACGCCCCTGGTCGGCCTGCCCAACCTCTCGCCGAACCACGAGGTGCGGATCTGGGCGAAGCTGGAGGACCGCAACCCCACCGGCTCGGTGAAGGACCGGCCCGCGCTGGCGATGATCGAGGCCGCGGAGGCGGAGGGCAGGCTCGCGCCCGGAGCCACCATCCTCGAGCCCACCAGCGGCAACACCGGGATCGCGCTGGCGATGGCGGCCAAGCTCAAGGGTTACCGGCTGATCTGCGTGATGCCGGAGAACACCAGCGAGGAGCGCCGCCAGCTGCTGCGCATGTGGGGGGCCGAGATCATCCCCTCCCCGGCGGCCGGCGGCTCAAACGAGGCGGTCCGCGTCGCCAAGGGCCTGGCGGCCGAGCATCCGGACTGGGTGATGCTGTATCAGTACGGCAATCAGGCCAACTCCGGCGCGCACTACGCGGGCACCGGTCCCGAGCTGCTGGAGGACCTGCCCACGATCACGCACTTCGTGGCGGGACTGGGCACGACCGGCACGCTGATGGGCGTGGGCCGGTATCTGCGCGAGAAGGTGCCGGGCATTCAGATCGTGGCCGCCGAGCCTCGCTATGACGATCTGATCTACGGACTGCGCAACCTGGACGAGGGCTTCGTCCCCGAGCTTTACGACGAATCGGTCCTGACGACCCGTTACTCGGTCGGCTCGACGGACGCGCTGCGCCGCACTCGGCAGCTGCTGGAGGTCGAGGGCATCTTCGCGGGGATCTCCACCGGCTGCGCGCTGCACGCCGCGCTCGGCATCGCCCGCAAGGCCGCGCAGGCAGGCGAGCGGGCCGACATCGCGTTCATCGTCGCGGACGGCGGCTGGAAGTACCTGTCCACCGGCGCGTACGAGGGCACCCTCGACGAGGCCGGCGACCGGCTCGAAGGGCAGCTGTGGGCTTAAGCACGCCTGGTCCTTCCCGGGCTTTACACACCGGCACGTTCAAGGCGGCCCTTCTGCGGTTATGGTTGCCCGGTGGCTGACGCACCGATCGGAATCTTCGACAGCGGCTACGGCGGATTGACCGTCGCACGCGCCGTTCTGGACCAGTTGCCGCACGAGCCGATCCTGTACTTCGGCGATACCGCACGGCAGCCGTACGGCACCAAGTCGATCGCGGACGTGCGCAAGTACTCGCTCGAATGCCTGGACACGCTGGTGGACCAGGGCGTGAAGATGCTGGTCATCGCGTGCAACTCGGCCAGCTCCGCAGTGCTGCGCGACGCCCGCGAGCGGTACTCGGTCCCGGTGATCGAGGTGATCCACCCGGCCGCCCGCCGCGCCGTGGCCGCCACCCGCAACGGCCAGGTCGGCGTGATCTGCACGCAGGCGACCAAGACCTCTGAGTCGTACGAGGACGCCTTCGCCGCCGCCCCGCACATCCGGCTCATCACGCAGGCCTGCCCGCGTTTCGTCGAGTTCGTCGAGGACGGGGTCACCGGCGGCGAGGAACTGATCAAGGTCGCGACCGAGTACCTCGACCCGGTCGCCGCCGCCGGAGTCGACACGCTCATCCTCGGCTGCACCCACTATCCGCTGCTGACCGGCGTGATCTCTTATGTGATGGGCGAAGGGGTCACGTTGATCTCCAGCGCCGAGGAGACCGCCAAGGACGTCTACCGGCGGCTGGCCAAGCTCGGCCTGATGCGCGACGAGTCGCTGCCGGCGCCGGTGCACGAGTTCCACACCACCGGCGATCCGGAGCGGTTCAAGGAGATCGGCCGCCGCTTCCTCGGCCCAGAACTGAGCCGCGTCTCCGCGGCGACTACGCTCGAGTCATGACCCAGGGATCTTCCCCGGCGGCCGGGTCGCAGCCGCCTTCGAACACTGCTTCGTCGAACCCCAGTTCCGACGCCTCCGGCTCCGGCGGCCGCATCGACGGCCGCTCCCCCGACCAGTTGCGCCCGGTGACCATCACCCGCGACTGGCTCGACCACGCCGAGGGCTCGGTGCTCGTCGAGTTCGGCCGCACGCGGGTGCTGTGCGCCGCGTCGGTGACCGAGGGCGTACCGCGCTGGCGCAAGGGGTCCGGGCTCGGCTGGGTCACCGCCGAGTACGCGATGCTGCCGCGTGCGACGCACGACCGCTCCGACCGGGAGTCGGTGAAGGGCCGCATCGGCGGGCGCACGCACGAGATCTCCCGGCTGGTCGGCCGGGCGATCCGGGCCGTGGTGGACTACAAGGCGCTCGGCGAGAACACCATCGTGCTGGACTGCGACGTGCTCCAGGCGGACGGCGGCACCCGCACGGCGGCCATCACCGGCGCGTATGTCGCGCTGGCGGACGCGATCGCCTGGCTGCGGAAGAACGGCTCGCTGCGCGGCGGCAAGGAACCGCTGACCGGCTCAGTCGCGGCGGTGTCGGTGGGCATCATCGACGGCGTGCCGATGCTCGACCTCTGCTACGAAGAGGACGTGCGCGCGGAGACGGACATGAACGTGGTGTGCACCGGCGACGGCCGCTTCGTCGAGGTCCAGGGCACGGCCGAGGGCGCGCCGTTCGACCGCGCGGAGCTGGCCGCGCTGCTGGACCTGGCCACGGCCGGCTGCGCCGACCTGACGGCGATTCAGCACAAGGCGCTCGGACAGTGAGCGGAGCGGATCCGGTGGCCGATTCGAGCCCTGTCTCCCCGGCCGCCGCCGCGAGGCCGCGCGTGGTGCTCGCCACGCGCAACCGGCACAAGATCGACGAGCTGCACGCGATCCTCGCGGCCACCGGCATCGAGGTAGAGCTGCTCGGCGTCGCCGACTTCCCGGACCTGCCGGACGTGCGCGAAACCGGGGTCACCTTCGCCGAGAACGCGTTGCTGAAGGCCGTCGACGTGGCGGGCCGCACGGGTCTTCCCGCCATCGCCGACGACTCAGGGCTCTGCGTCGACGTGCTCGGCGGAGCTCCCGGCATCTTCTCCGCGCGCTGGGCCGGCAGGCACGGCGACGACAAGGCGAACCTGGACCTGCTCCTCGCGCAGCTCGCCGACGTCGCGGACACGCACCGGCAGGCTCACTTCGCCTGCGCCGCCGCGCTGGCCCTCCCCGGCGGCGGCCAGGTAGTGCGCGAGGGCCGCATCGACGGCACGCTGCTGCACGCTCCGCGCGGCACGAACGGCTTCGGCTACGACCCGATCTTCCTCCCGGACGGCTACGACCGGACCACCGCCGAGATGCCGGCCGAGGAGAAGAACGCGATCTCGCACCGCACCCGCGCTTTCCAGGCCCTTGCGAAAGACCTGGCGAACCTGCTCTGACCCGGGCAGAGTCCTCACGCGGCGCCCGGCCTGAAGGCCGGGCGCCGCGGCGTTTCCGCGGTGTCGATCTTCCCTACCCGTTCCACCGAAAGATCGCCTACGTTCCCCCGAAGGTAACATTTTCATAACTGGTATAGACCGGTCCGCCTTCTGGTCTAGACCAGACCGAACCGGCGGGCCTACGGTGACCGCACTCCGGAAAATTCGGCGCTCCACTCCCTCCCGGTCCGGACTGACGCCACCTTCGGTGAAAGGCAACCCCCATGAAGCAACGCCTCGCGGCCGCCGCCGTCCTCGGGCTCAGCGCCACGCTGGCGCTCGCCGCCTGCAGCAGCTCGTCGAACTCCTCCTCCTCGGGTGGCTCGGCCTCCGGCGCGGTCACCATCAAGCTGGTCGCGGCCGACTACGGCACCGGCGCGTCGAACACCTCGCAGACCTACTGGCAGGGTGTCGCGGACGCCTTCCACAAGGCGAACCCGAACATCACCGTCCAGGTGCAGACCATCGACTGGAACGACCTGAGCTCCAAGGTCCAGACGATGATCCAGAACAAGCAGTACCCGGACGTCCTCGAGGGCCTGACCTACGCGCAGTACGTCCAGGACGGCATCGCGTACAAGGCTTCTGACGTGCTCGACGCCGCGACGCTTTCGAACATCAACCCGATCTTCGCCAAGGCCGGCGAGGTGAGCGGGACCGAGTACGGCATCCCGTGGACCACCTCCTCGCGGGCCATGTTCTACAACAAGAAGCTGTTCACCCAGGCCGGCATCAGCACCCCGCCGACCACCTGGGACCAGCTGAAGGCCGACGCGCTGACGATCGCCCAGAAGACCGGCAAGACCGGCTTCGGCCTGCCGCTCGGCTCCGAGGAGGCGCAGGCCGAGTCGCTGCTGTGGTTCCTCGGCAACGGCGGCGGCCTGACCGACGCCTCCGGCAAGTACGCGATCAACTCGGCGCAGAACATCGCCACCTACCAGTACCTGCAGGGCCTGGCCAAGTCCGGCGCGACCGAGCCGGACCCGGCCACCAAGAACCGCACCGACCTGTGGCAGCAGTTCGCGCAGGGCAACATCGGCATGATCAACGGCTCCCCGGCGCTGATCCCGATCATCCAGAAGGCCGGCGTGCTGCAGCCCGCCGACTACGGCGTGGTCGCGGTGCCCGGCAAGACCGCCCCGCTCACCTCTACCGTCGGCGTCGCGGACTACGTCGTCGCGCTGAACAACAACAACCACCAGGCGGCGATCAAGTCCTTCCTGGACTTCGCCTACAACGACCAGAACCAGCTGGCCTTCGACAACGAGTACGACCTGCTGCCGGCCACCACCTCGGCGACCAACAGCATGTCGAGCAACCCGCAGTTCGCCGGCTTCGTGAAGAACCTGGGCACCGCGACGCTGTACCCGAGCTCGCAGGCCAACTGGAGCACCGTGCTGACCGCGATCCAGAAGCAGATCGGCACCGCGATCACCGGCGACCCCAAGTCGGTGCTCGACCAGATCCAGCAGACCGCGACCTCCGGTCAGTAATCCGGGCCACGCCCGCCAAAGCTTCGGGTCCCGGCCGTCCCCCTCCTCGGCGCGGGCGGTCCTGATCGGCCGGGACCCGAAGGCCCCTGACACCTCGCCAACCAGCCCGCTGCACGGCTCACTGGCGCCGCGCCGGACGTACCCGCATGTGCGTCCGGCGCGGTGAACCCGTCCGGCCCAGCAAACCGTCCGGCCCACTAAACCGTCCGGCGCATGCACCCGCCGGCCGCCTGGCCGCCCCGGCCCTTCCCGAACTCGGCGGAGAGACCATGTCACTACCCCCCAACCCCCCGCTGCGGCGGCTCGGCCGGGCGGCCGCTCCCCTCGGCTGGGTAGGCCCCGCCGTCGCCCTGATCGGCTTCGCGGTGATCTGGCCGGTCTACGAGATGTTCCGGATCTCGTTCCAGCACTACAGCCCGGACGGCTTCCTGCTCGGCTCGGCCGGCTTCAAGAACTACACCAAGCTGTTCCAGGACCCGAACTTCGGCCCGATCATGATGCGCAGCCTGATCTGGGTGGTCGCGGTGGTCGGCCTGACCATGACGATCTCGCTCGGCGTGGCGCAGCTGTTCAACCAGCGCTTCCCGGGGCGGCGGATCGCGCGCTGGGCGCTGATCGCGCCGTGGGCCGCGTCCGTGATGATGACCGCGATCATCTTCCGCTGGATGCTCGACCCGAACACCGGCGCGATCAACCTGCTGCTGCGCAATCTCGGCCTAATCTCAAGGCTGGGCACCAGCCAGGCCGACTGGCTCGGCCGCCCCGACGCCGCGTTCGTCTGGATGATCGCTGTGGCCGTGTTCGTCTCGGTCCCGTTCGCCACCTACACGATCCTGGCCGGCCTGCAGACCATCCCCGGCGAGGTCTACGAGGCGGCGAAGATCGACGGCGCCTCGCATCTGCGCACCTACTTCGCGATCACCCTGCCGCTGCTGCGCCCGGCGATCCTGGTCGCCACCCTGATCAACGTGATGAACGTGTTCAACTCGTTCCCGATCATCTGGGAGATGACCCGCGGCGGACCCGGCTACGAGACGAACACCTCGACGGTCTACATGTTCAACCTCAAGCAGAACTTCATCGGCGAGTCCGCCTCGATGTCGGTGGTGAACTTCGCCGTGATCATCGTGATGGTGCTGGTGTTCCTGCGGGTCAGCAACTGGAAGAAGGAGGTGGCCTGAGCATGGCCGCGACCACCGCACCCGCCGCCACGCGGGCCGCCGCCGACCGCACCGGCACCCCGCAGGCCCGCCGCAACCCGCCGAGGCTGCGCACCGTGATCGTGGCCGCCGCGGCGTATGTCGTGGCCCTGATCTTCATCCTGCCTTACATCGAGATGGCGCTGACCGCGCTGCGCCCGCCGAAGGAACTGCTGGACGCGGACTACGTCCCGCACCACTTCGCCTGGTCGAACTTCACCTCGCTGTGGTCCACCGGCCTCGGCTCGAACCTGCGGGTCTCGCTGATGGTGGCCGGCGGTGCGACCGCGCTGGTGCTGCTGGTGGCGATCCCGGCGGCGTATTACACGGCGCGCCGCAGGTTCCGCGGCAGGTCGGTGTTCCTGCTGCTGGTGCTGGTGACCCAGATGTTCCAGCCGACCGCCCTGGTCGTGGGCATCTTCGGGCAGTTCAACCAGCTCGGCATGATCGACGACCCGACCGCGCTGATCCTGGTGAACGCGGGCTTCAACATGGCCTTCGCGATCTGGATCCTCAACGCCTACTTCGGCGCGATCCCCAAGGAGCTCGAGGAGGCGGCGCTGGTCGACGGCTGCACCCGGCTCGGCGCGATGTTCAAGGTGATCATCCCGCTGGCGCTGCCCGGCATCGTCACGGCCCTGATCTTCACCTTCATCGCCGCGTGGAACGAGTTCATCGTCGCGCTCACGCTGACCTCGACGCCGAGCAACGAGCCGCTGACCGTCGGCCTGAACAACTTCATCGGCGCTTACTCGGTGGACTGGCAGCACCTGTTCGCCGGCTCGGTCATCGCCACCATCCCGGTGATCATCCTGTTCGCCCTCATCGAGCGCAAGGTCGTCTCCGGCCTGACCGCCGGCTCGGTGAAGTAGCTCCAACGGCGCGCACGTGTCACCGGCCGATGGAAGCATGGAGGCAGTCGAGGGGAGGTCCAGTGGAGTTCGCGTTCACCGGCGAGATCTGGCACTGGCGCGGTCCGTCGCCGTTTCACTTCGTCACCGTTCCGGAGGAGCAGGCGGCAGACATCCAGGCGCTGGCGGCAGACGTCACGTACGGCTGGGGCATGATCCCGGTGCGAGTGCGGCTCGGCGGCACCGCTTGGAAGACCTCGCTCTTCCCCAAGGACGGCGGCTACGTGCTGCCGCTCAAGGACTCGGTACGCCGCGCCGAGTCGGTCGAACTCGGTGACATGGTCGAGGTGGAACTGACCGTCCTCGGCGGCTGACGCTTCGACACCTGCCGTCCGGCGGCGACTGGCCCGGTCAGGAATCGAGAAGCGAAGCCACTCCAGTCCCTCATAGCATCGAGGAAGCGCCCCCGCGTGAGAGACGGAGACACGATGAGCAAGGCCACGAGGACGGACACGGACTCTCCCGCGTCGGCCGGGGCGGACAGTCACGAGGTGATCCGCGTGCACGGCGCACGCGAGAACAACCTCAAGGACGTCAGCGTCGAGATCCCCAAGCGCCGCCTGACCGTGTTCACCGGAGTCTCCGGCTCGGGCAAGAGCTCCCTGGTCTTCGACACGATCGCCGCCGAGTCGCAGCGGCTGATCAATGAGACCTACAGCGCGTTCATCCAGGGCTTCATGCCGACGCTGTCGCGGCCGGAAGTCGACGTGCTCGAAGGTCTCACCACGGCGATCATCGTCGACCAGCAGCGCATGGGTGGGGACGTACGCTCGACGGTCGGGACCGCCACCGATGCGAACGCGATGCTGCGGATCCTGTTCAGCCGGCTCGGCAAGCCGCACATCGGCTCGCCCAAGGCGTACTCCTTCAACGTCGCGTCGATCAGCGGCGCGGGCGCGGTCACCGTTGAGCGCGCCGGAAAGACCGTCAAAGAACGCCGCTCCTTCAGCATCACCGGCGGCATGTGCCCGCGCTGCGAGGGTCGCGGAACGGTCACCGACATCGATCTCACCCAGCTCTACGACGAGAGCAAGTCGCTGCACGAGGGTGCGATCACCGCCCCGGGCTACACCGGCGGCGGCTGGAACACCCGGCTGTACGCGGAGTCCGGCTTCTTCGACCCGGACAAGCCGATCCGCAAGTTCACCAAGAAGGAACTGGACGACTTCCTGTATCGCGAGCCGACCCGGATGAAGATCGCCGGCATCAACATGACCTACGAGGGTCTGGTGCCGCGGATCCAGAAGTCGATGCTCTCCAAGGACAAGGAGTCGATGCAGCCGCACATCCGCGCCTTCGTGGAGCGCGCGGTCACCTTCACCTCGTGCCCCGACTGCGGCGGCACCCGGCTGAGCGAGGCGGCCCGCTCCTCGAAGATCAACGGGGTCAGCATCGCCGATGCCTGCGCGATGCAGATCAGCGACCTGGCCGAGTGGGTGCGCGGGCTTGCCGAGCCGTCGGTCGCGCCGCTGCTCACCTCGCTTGGCCAGACGCTGGACTCGTTCGTGGAGATCGGGCTCGGCTACCTCTCGCTCGATCGGTCCTCGGGCACGCTGTCCGGCGGCGAGGCCCAGCGCGTCAAGATGATCCGCCACCTCGGCTCGGCGCTGACCGAAATCACGTACGTCTTCGACGAGCCGACCGTCGGGCTGCATCCGCATGACATCCAGCGGATGAACGAGCTGCTGCTGCGGCTGCGCGACAAGGGCAACACGGTGCTGGTCGTGGAGCACAAGCCAGAGGCGATCGCGATCGCCGACCATGTCGTCGACCTGGGTCCCGGGGCCGGCGCGGCGGGCGGCACGGTCTGCTTCGAGGGCACCGTGGCTGGGCTGCGCGCCAGCGGCACGCTCACCGGCCGGCACCTCGACGACCGCGCGCGCCTGAAGCCCTCGGTGCGCAAGGCGACCGGAGCGCTGGAGGTCCGCGGCGCCAACGCGCACAACCTGCAGAACATCGACGTCGACATCCCGCTCGGCGTACTAGTCGTCGTCACCGGCGTCGCCGGCTCGGGAAAGAGCTCGCTGATCGACGGCTCGGTATCCCGCCGGGACGGGGTTGTGTCGGTGGATCAGGCTCCGATCAAGGGGTCGCGCCGGAGCAACCCGGCGACGTACACGGGCCTGCTCGACCCGATTCGCACCGCCTTCGCGAAGGCCAACGGCGTGAAGCCGGCGCTGTTCAGCGCGAACTCCGAGGGCGCGTGCCCCAACTGCAACGGCGCCGGGGTCGTCTACACCGACCTGGCGATGATGGCCGGGGTCGCGACGACGTGTGAAGACTGCGAGGGCAAGCGATTCCAGGCGTCGGTCCTCGAGTACACGCTCGGCGGCCGCAACATCGCCGAGGTGCTGGAGATGTCCGTGGTGCAGGCCGGCGAGTTCTTCGGCCGCGGCGAGGCCCGCACCCCGGCCGCGCACGCGATCCTCGACCGGCTCACCGACGTCGGGCTCGGATACCTCAGCCTCGGCCAGCCGCTCACGACGCTGTCCGGCGGCGAGCGGCAACGGCTGAAGCTGGCCTCCCGCATGGCCGAGAAGGGCGGCGTCTACGTCCTCGACGAGCCGACCACCGGCCTGCACCTGGCCGACGTGCAGCAGCTGCTCGGCCTGCTCGACCGCCTGGTCGACTCCGGAAAGTCGGTCATCGTCATCGAGCACCACCAGGCGGTCATGGCGCACGCCGACTGGATCATCGACCTCGGCCCCGGCGCCGGCCACGACGGCGGCCGGATCGTCTTCGAGGGCACGCCCGCCGACCTCGTCGCCAAGCGCTCGACGCTCACCGGCGAGCACCTGGCGGCCTACGTCGGGGCCTGACGGCCACCCACCACCGCCGCGATCCGCCGAAAACTCCGGTTCGGGCGCGTCGTCGTTGTGCGCTCGAGCCGGTAGTGCTGTCATAGCGTCACCGGCAGCGCCGCTCGAAGAACGGCTCGGCGTCCGACGTGGAGCGGAGGATGCGATCGATGGACCCTGAGCAGGTCGTGGCCGAATTCGACCGCGCTGTCGATGCCGGGGATGTAGATGCGCTCGACGCCGTATGCGACCCCGATATGATCACTCACTCTTTCGGCCCCTCCATGCCACAAGGCATCGAAGGGATGCGCAAGTTCGTCAGCGCGCGCAAGGCGACCGGCGGGGTCGGCGAGTGGGAACAGGTGGTCGTGGTCGCGAGAGGCGAGTACGTCGTGCAGTTCGGCACCCGCACCTACGACTGGCCCGGCGGAAAGTTCAGAGGCTTTGACGTTCCCGCCGGCAGTGCACGCCGGGACTGTGCGTTCCTGTTCCGCGTGCGAAACGGCCTCATCACCGATCGGTGGGCGATCCGCGACGACCTGGCCATGCTCGCGCTACTAGGCGCGGTAACCCCGACTCGGCCAGACGAGCTGCTGCATGGCACGGTAACTTCGTACCGCGACCGGCCCTTCGACTGAAGCGGACGGCCGATCCAGCGAGCGCATCGTGCTAGCAGGTCGGCCAAGGCGTTGTCCGACCACGCGTCCGGCACCAGAGCCGTGCACCTAGTGCCGCTGCCGACGCGGCTTTGGATGCAAAACAACCCCGGCCGATTCCGACCGGGGTTGTGCTGTGGAGATGGCGCTCGCCTACTCAAACCGCGTCTGACGTTGACGGCCGACCTCACCTTCCACTGCTAGGTGTAGAACATCGGACAGTCAAGCCTCATCGAGTTCTCAGCGGCTCGGAGGTACATCGCCACATAGAAGGCTGTACCGAGGTCGTCTCGCCAGCGCGCCGCGCGGTTCAAATTACCAGGCTCAGGCTCTTCACGGTCCATGAAGTACGTCGTCAACTGAAGATTGTCGCAATACGCCGGAACGTCGTCGGGCAGATCGATGACCGCCGCAAGGCGCCTGGCGACGGGCAACATGGGCTGTGCGCTCCTTACGGTGGTCGTGCTGCTGTAGCTCGACGGAAGCGGAAGGTCGATCGCTCCTTCAAAGTCGATTGGTATCAGAAGGTCCCACTCGAAGACTTCGGACTCCCCAGCCTCCAACTCGTCCGCGCAGAGAGCCGAGAAGCCGTCCATGGACGGTATGAGCTTCTCTTCGAATTCATTGCCTGAACCGCGCGGAAGCTGCTGCGGCTCAGGGATGTGCAGCGGAGTGCGGACGCCTCGCTTCTCAAGCTCCGTGACCAGCGCTTCGAACACCTTCGGCCAGCACGACTCCTCGTCGAAGTACCACGTGCTCGCGCTCACGAGATATACGCCCATAGGCATGCAGCGTACGCAGCAACCCCGACATAGCCGGTCATGATGAGCTCACCTTCCTGGCTTCGCAGCTTGTAGGCGCTGACGTCAGAACGGCGCACTACCGTGAGCTCGCATATCACCGCTCACAATGAGAAGGGCCTGCCATGGCCTTTGCCGCTCCAACCGACATCGACCAGCTCTTCACCCTCGGGCGCACGTACCAATTCCCGAAAGGTCAGCTACTGATCTCGAAAGGTTGGGGTTACGGGGGCTGGAGGGCGAGTCCGGTTCCGGCGATGAAGCCGTCCAGGATGCGTGGCCGGTATTGCAGGCTCTTGAGGCGGTTGCGTACGAGGGTCTCGAGC
>NZ_DASRBQ010000091.1:0-10412 GCF_035653575.1 Actinocrinis sp. | reverse complement strand
AAGGCAGGTGTCGACCCAGGTGCGATCCGCCTCGAACTTGTCACCGGTGACAAGGACGTCGAGGTTCTCCAGAAGTACAGCCGCGGGACGTATGGCCGTAGACAGTCGCGCAACGGTCCGCAACACGTGCCGTTCCTCGTCGTCGCTGCCGCGGCGAGCGACCTGTGCAGCCGATTTGACCCGTGGTAGGCCCGCGCTGATCAGATCTACACCGATCACCTGCTTGCGGAGCGTGGAAGGGAGGGAATGCGAGTCGAACTCGCGCACGTCCCAGCACTGCACGTTCCACGGTCGGTTCAAAGCGAGCGTGCTACAAGCATCAGGGCTCTTGTCCAGCACCAACACGGGATCGAAGCCTGCACGCTCGAGGCCGAGAGCCTGACCGCCCATCCCGGCACACATCTCGAACGAGGTGAAGCGCCTTTCACCCGCCACGATCCCTCTCCTCCTGCTGTGTCGTGCGTCCTCGGCTCTGAGACGAACGGTACGGCCGACCACTGACAGAACGTCACATGGTGTCGACGTCCGCGTCGTCGTTGCGGGTCGCGTTGAAGGCAGTGAACCGCGCAGTCCGTCCCGGCCGCCGGACGGTCCGCTCCGGTCATTTTGATCGTTCTGTCCTCGCCAGCGACTCACCATCCATCATCGAAACGATGAAATCACTCGCTGTCGTCCGATGAACGGCGATCTGTACCGATGCGTTCCTGCCACGATCGAACCACGCGTTCCACTGCGTCTTCCGTCGCTTCGTGCTCCCAGATCCGGATCACCTGCCATCCCCGAGAGCGGAGCAAGACGTCGGTCTCGCGGTCCCGCTCGCGATTCCTGACGACCTTCGCGGCCCAGAATTCGGCGTTGGTCTTCGCCACAGTGTGATGTTCCGGACAGCCGTGCCAGAAGCAGCCGTCCACGAAAACTGCGATCTTCGCCCTCGTGAACACGAGATCCGCAGTCCGGCGTAATTCCGGAATGGGACGCGCCGCGACTCGATATCGGAGTCCCCGTGCATGCACTGCGCGCCGGAGTCGAAGCTCGGGTTTCGTGTCCCGACTCTTGTTCGCCTGCATGCTACGTCGAACACCTGCATTGGACGCCCATGACGAGCCACCTTTGAGCATGCGCTCGATCACGCGGTCAGTCTACGCACAAGACCCCCGAGCGGAGGGTTCTTTCTATCAGCTAGCGGGCCGCGTGATCAGCACGGGCACCGATCGCCTATGTCGAGGCCGAGTTCTTCGGCGGGATCAGCTGACAGCGGGCAGCCGTGCGCTCGCAGCGTGCCGTTGTCTTGGGTCCGCTGTGGAATCGGGTAAATGAGCTGCCCCCAGCGAAAGCAGCCCGATCTCCCGGTCGCTGCGACGCCTGGGCGCGAGCACAGGCACAGGGCAAAGCGAAATCCACCCTCACGTCGCTTCCGAGAAGGCCCGCCGCACCCCATGAAGCACGACGAAGTCTTCCTAGTCGTAGTCGTAGTTCTCACTCTCTTCGTCGCGCCTCGGGCCGGGTGCCGCGCTGGTTCGGTCCGCCGCTGCCGCTGCCGCTGCCGACGCCGGGGCCGGTCGGGAGCCGACGAGTAGCAGGCAGAACACCGCGATCGCAGCGGTCAGTCCGCCGAGCAGCAAGACCGGGCCGAGAGTCCGGATATTGCTGCTGTCAGCCGTCTGCTGCGCCTGGACCGGAGCGGCGGGCGCTGCCGAGTTCGACACCGATGGGGTGGCTGCGGGTGCTGCGGCGGCGCCAGAGCTCGACGACGCGGGACCCGCCGCTGTGGTAGCGGTGGTGGCGGCGCTTGCGTGCGCCTGTGCACCGGCCGGAGCGGCGGGCGCGGAACTGTGGGTGCGAATCGGGGCGGTGGTGGCCGGGGCTGGCGCCCGGACGATCACCTCGGCCCGCATGTCCGGATGCACCGTGCAGTAATACATGTACATGCCCGGCTGCGTGAAGGTGAAGCTCCAGGACTGCCCCTTCGACAGGTACGGCGAGTTCAGCGACGCGGGGCCGCTGGTGGTGGTCACGGTGTGCGGGGCGGTGTCCTGGTTGGTCCAGGTGATCGTGTCGCCCTCGTTGACGGTGAGCGACGCGGGGGCGAAGGCGTAGTTGACCATCTGCACGTTGTAGTGCGCCGCGGCGGCCGGCTCGGTGAACGGCAGCTTGGCCGGCTTGAATCCGAGGGCGAACACCGCGGCGAGCACAGCGACGGCTGCACCGGCCGCCAGGGCCATGCGCGGGCCGATCGTCAGCGGCGGGCGGGCCGGTTCGGAGGACGGCGGCGCGGGAACGCGGGGCGCGAGCGGTTTGGTCATCGGAAGTCCGCCGCGAGCAGGATGCGTAGGTGCCCGGCTGGGACGGTCCGCGGCAGCCGGACCTCGGTCGTGGCTCGCAGCGCGCTGTAGTCGAGCCGTCCGGTGCCGAGGATGAGGAGCCTGTCGCGTCCACGCCCGACGACCCGGGATTCCAGGGTGAGCGGAATCTCCTCGCCGCGCAGGTGAAGAGTGCCGGGAAAGGTGATCCGTCCCGGCTCGCCGCTGTCTAAGCCGGTGGATTCGAAGCGGATGACGCGGTGCCGGCGCGCGGCGAGGCCGCGCGGCCCGGTCAGCCGCCGCGTAGCCAGCGGGCGGGTGGTGCGCAGCGAACCGGCGCTGGCCTCGACGGTCATCCGGGTGCGCCGCTCGTCTTCGTCGACCACGAGGCTGGCTTCGAGCACGGCGAAGCGGCCGCACAGCGTCGTCAGCGGGCCCACGGCCGCGCGGAGCTCGAAGACGCACCGGCCGGGGCGGGTCCGGTAGGTGCCCGGATCCGGCAGAACGGCGGGACGGGACGGGCGCGGGGGCAGCACGAGCGTTTCGGTAGTCATCGCGTCCTCTTCGGACTGAGTGCGGTGTGCGGAGGGGAGAATGGGGGCGGTGGACCGGCCGACTTCCACTCGGCCGGTCCACCGCCGCTGCGGCGGTTGGTGCGCGAAGACGTGCGGCCTGCGTCAGCAGCTGCCGGTGAGCACGCCTTCGGTCGGGATGAGCATGTTCTCGATCAGGGTGGTGTGCGTGAGCACGTACTGGTCCAGGTTCAGCAGGTCATTGACTTGCTGGCCCGGGGACTCGCCGAGGTGCGTTGCGTTGATGTGCTGGAGCAGCGGAACGAGCAGCCCGGTCAGACTTCGGTTCGCGCTGTTGTACGCCGGGATGAGCATGTTCTCCACCAGCGTGGTGTGCGTGAGCACGTACTGGTTGATGTTCGACAGGTCCTGGACCTGCTGGCCGGGGGACTCGCCGAGGTGGGTGGCGTCGATGTGCTGAAGCAGCGGGAGCAGCACCTGGCTCGCGCTCGCGCAGCCGCTGCCCGAGCCGCTCATGCCGCCGCCGAGCGAACCGAGGACGCCGCCGGAACTTCCCGAAGGCGCCGGCATCGACATGCTCGCGCTCGGGCTCGAGCTCGGTTGGCCGCCGCCGCCCCCTGTGCCGCCACCAGAGGGGGTGCTGCTCGGCTGAGTGCTCGGCGTCGAGCTCGGTGTGCCGCCACCGCCGCCCGAACCGCCAGTCACGGTGATCGTGGCGACCATCTGCGGGTGGTCGATGCAGTAGTAGCTGTAGGTTCCGGCGGTCATGAAGATCGCCGAGTACGACGCGCCCGGGTTGATCTGCCCGGAGTCGAACGACGCCGGGCCGGACTTGCTGGTCACCGTGTGCGGCACGGTGTCCTCGTTGACCCAGGTGACCTTGACGCCGGTGGCCACCGTCGCCGAGCTCGGCGCGAAGGCGTAGTTCTTGATCTCGATGGTGGTGGCGCTGGTCGCGGCGGTCGCCGCGGCGTCGGCGACGTTCAGCGTCGTCGTGCCCTGAGCGACCGCAGTGCGCGCCGCCTCGGGGTGGGTGGCCGCCTGGGCGAGCAGCAGTGCCGAGGCGGCAGCGGCCGCCGTGCCGAGCAGGAGCAGGGCACGCGCGGGGCGGCGCACGGAAGGCGCCGCGGCTGGCGCGTTCGGCGGCGTGCCGGATTCGGAATCGGTTCTGTCCATGGTGTGCGGACGCCTTTCTCTGTGGACTGACTTGGTGCGGACCCTGGTCAGCGGCCGGGGCTGGACGTGACCAGGACACTCGCCGCGGCCAGGATGGCGAGGGCCAGCCCCGCCTCCGCCGCGACCGAGTAGACGAAGGGCCGGACCGTGGCGCGGTCGCCGTCGAGGATCACCGCGACGTCCAGCCGGTGGCGCACCCAGGCTTTGCTGTGCTGCGCGAGCGCGAGCACCGCGGTGACCAGGGCTAGCTTGAGCAGCAGCGTGTGCCCGTAGGAGGTGTGCAGCAGGTCGTGCACCGACCCGACCACCTGCCAGGCCAGCAGGGCTCCGGCGCCGATGATCGCGAGCATGCTGACGAGCGCGAGGTTCGAGTAGCGCGCGACCGCGGTGGCCATCTCACCCGGAACGCGGCGCGGCAGCACGCCGAAGAGCAGGATGACCAGCCCGCCGATCCACAGCGACACCCCGGCCAGGTGGGCCGTGTCCGCGATCGCTCCGATCAGCGGGTGAGAGCTATCGTCGTGCGCTGTCATTCCGATCGTGCGCAAGAGGCCGAAGCTGACCGCGATCAGGCCGACCCGCCAGCCGGCCGAGTAGGCCGCACGCTGCTGTTGCTGGAGCAGGCCGACGAGGACGACGCCGGCCAGCAGCCACAACAGCGCCCGGGCGATGAGCACCGCGCCGACGCGAGTGCCGAACAGGCTCTCCAGCGCGGTCACGTCGAACACGCCCGAGAGCGGCAGCAGCGCAGCATAGGCGGCCTGCAACCCGATCTGCGCGAGCGCCGTGCCCAGACCGAGCACCCACGCGAGCGAGAGCGAGCGGCGCACGCGCGGCACACCGCCGCCCTCCGGCCAGGCGATCACGAGGAACGCCAGGCCGCCGATCAGCAGCGCCACGCAGAGGAATCCGGCGAACTGTACGGCGACGAGCGCGTTGTGTACGGCTGCGCTGGGTCCTGGAAGCCCCGATCCCTCCGCGGCTCCGGTCGATGCTGACGTGGTGTTGGGCGCAGTCGCACCGGAGGTGGCAGACGGTGACGCGGCCGCAGCAGGTAGCTGGAACCCGATGCTTCCGCTCGCGATGTGCCCGTCGTCGGAGCTGACCGAGCGCCAGTCAAGCTCCAGGCGACCGCTTGGCGCGGCGTGGATTCCGGACAGGTCCGCGATGAGGACGTCCGGCTGTCCGGCCGGCTGGTGAATCGGCAGCGCGTGACCTTCGGCACGTACGGAGCAGTCGTGGATCGCGATGCCCTCGGTGAACGTCATCGTCACGTGAGCGGGCACGGCGGACAGCCGCGCGCCGTCGGCCGGGTCAGAGCGCAGCAACTCCGCGTGGGCGACGGCGGCGGGCGCGCTGATCAACGAACCAACCAGCCACATCAGCGCAACGCAGACGAGAAGGGCCAGCCGCGTGACGTGGCTCATGGCGCGCTCGAGTTGGGCGTCGCGCTGGGTGTCGGTGTGGGGCAGCCGCCGAGCAGCCCACCGGTCAGCGAACCGACCGGCGAGGTCCCGCCGGAGAGCACGCCGGTTAGGCCCGTCAGGCCCGTCCCGCCAGTCAGACCGGAAGACAGCAGTCCACCGGTCCCGGACGGCAGCAGTCCACCTGTCCCCGCGCCGAGCAGGCAGGTCAACCCGCCCGTCACGCCGGTCACCACCGAGGTGACGCAGTCGAGCAGGCTGCACGACGCTGCCGACGACGGCGCCCCGGACGGTGAACCACTGGGCGAGTCGGAGGGAGACGCCGAAGGCGACCCGCCGATTATGTCCGGAGTCCGAGACGCTGCGGACGGCGATGGCCCGGCGCCTGCCGCGGGTGCTGAACCCGCGCCGGACCCGCCGCCGAAGCCGTACCCGTAATCGCCCGAGCCGCCAGGGCCGCTGGAGCCGCCGGTGGCCTGAATGATGTCCGGTGCCGACCCGTTCGCGGGCGGACTCGACGCAACCACCAGCGTGCCCGGGGCGGGACCGCCGGTCGCCTGAGCGACGCCGCCGCCCCCGCCGATTCCCGAGGCATAACCGAGGAGTACGAGCACCATACCGACGAGCGTCGCGCCCACGATCTGGTCGCGATGATCCGCCGACCAAATCGCTGCGGGCGAAGAAGTATTTCGAGAAACGGAACGGCGGGAATTGCTCGACACCTTGGCTCCCGGACGACTCGGCGCGGTTGAGTGGAGCTGAGTGCAACGTCACTGCACTTCACGCTGGTTACGCACCGATCGCTCGCCCGTGACAACGCCGCCACTTTTCATTTCTGGCGTTGTGACAAGAATTTTATTGAATGATCTTCACTCGATCGAGTGAATCCTAGAGCGGAAGCCGTGTCCAAACAAACACGCCGACGTTTCTCTTTACCGCGCTTTTCGCCCGACAGAGTCGTCACCTCGTCGTCATGCGGCCAACGGCTCCCGGCGTCGATACGGTGAATCCAGCCCCCCGCCTCCCGTTGAACGGCTAGCGGTCGGCGAGTCATTGTGCACGCACCGCCCGGGACCGGTCCCCGCCTTGGCGTCCTACGCTGACAAAGCGTTCACCGCAGAGGTGGCTTAAAGCCAGTGGGCTGATGAACGAGCCACAGGACACTGCGAATGCGACATGGCCGAAGAGGACGAGGGGACGGGCATGGGCTTCCCGGTAGCGCCGTCAGGCCAGCTCGATCAGCCCTCTGCGGTGCGCCTCCGCCATGGTGGCGGCGCGGCTGTCGGTGTCGAGCTTGCGGTAGATGCGCACGAGGTGGCTTTTGACGGTGGCTTCAGTGAGGAACAGAGCGCTAGCGATGGCGCGGTTGGACAGTCCCTCGGCTAGTAGCCGCAGAACTTCGAGTTCGCGGTCGCTCAGCTGCAGGCCCGGGTCTCGCGCGGTGTAGAGCGCGGCTGCGTCGGGGGAGAGGGTGAGGCCGCCGGAGGCGGCGGCGTGGATGGCGCGGAAGAGTTCTTCGGGTGGGCCGGCTTTCAGGACGTAGCCGAGCGCTCCAGCTTCGAGCGCGCGGTGCACGTCGGTGCGGTTGCTGTGGCTGGTCAGTACGACGACCTTGGTCGTGGGGCTCTGGGCGGTGATGCGCCGGGTGGCTTCGGCGCCGTCGATTCCGCCGTCGCGTTCGTCGAGGCGCAGGTCCATCAGGACGACGTCGGGGCGCAGTCGGGCGGCGAGGCTGACGGAGTATTCGCCGCCCGCCGCCTCGCCGACGACCTCCATGGTGTCGGCCTCGCCCTCGATCAGGGCTCTTAGTCCGGCGCGGACGACGGCGTGGTCGTCGACAATCAGGACACGGATCCGCTTGTCGCTCATGATGCGACTGCCGCGAGGCCGCCGCGTGTCTGCGATCGCCCTTCGCGCCCCGCAGCGATCGGGTTGGGGAGCGCGGCGGTGATGCTGGTGCCGTGGCCAGGCGAGCTTTCGAGAATCAGGGTGCCGCCGCACGAGCGCATGCGTTCGCGCAGCGCGGGAAGCCCGAAGCCGCGACCGTGCTCGGGGCGGATGCGCGTCGGGCTGAAGCCGACTCCGTCGTCGCGCACCACCAGGACGGTCCGCTCCGGCTGCGCGGAGAGGCTAACGAGCACGTTCCGGGCCTCGGCGTGCTCGCGGATGTTGGCGAGCGCGCCCTGGGCTACCCGCAGCAGGGCCTTCGCACCGTCCGGGGCCACCGTCCGCGCCGCGCCCTCGCCGCTGAAGGTGACCTGGTGCGCGATGCCGTCGCGTTGTGCTCGTTCGCACAGGTCACGCAGCGCCGTCTCGAGGCTGGTGTCTTCGAGTTGGACGGGGGTGAGGTCGTCGATGATCCTGCGGGTTTCCGCGAGGTGTTCGCCGAGAGCCTGGGATACGGCGTGCACATGCCGCCAGGCGCGGTCGGGGTCGGCGCGTCGATCGCGTTCGGCCGCCTGCAGAAGCATGCGGCTGCCGGAGAGTTCCTGGGCGAGCGTGTCGTGCAGGTCGCGGGCGATGCGTGCGCGTTCGGCGAGCGCTCCCGCCTCGCGTTGGCGCTCGGTGAGCTGATCTTGAACGTCCTGGAGTTCCTCGAGCAACCGCTGACGGGTGAGCGCATCGCGTCGCTGGAGGTGAAAGAGCCCGACAGTGGCCCACACCGCGACGATCGGCGCGGCGATGCCGTCCGGTCCGAGCTGGTGATCGAGGCGCAGCAGCACGAGCACCGGGGCACCGCTGATGACGACCGTGGCGACGAGCGCGGTGCGTTCGCCGAGGGTGCGCACAGCTAGGCAGGCCAGGGGGATCGCACACCAGAGGTACGCGTAGGGCAGCGCACCCGGGCTGATCCAGACGAGTACGAGCCAGAGCGCGACTAGGGCCGCGAGCCAGACGACGCGGCCGGCCGCACCCAGCCGACCAGACAGCGTCAGCCCGGACCAGTAGCCCGCAGCGATCAGGATGCACAGGGTGAGCGTGTAGACGCACTGCGCGTTGTGTTCGGCGGCCAGGTGCAGCAGGGAAGCGCCGACCAGCACGAAGAAGACCAGGTAGACGAACTGGTCGAGAATCGCGCCGCTGCGAATGCGGGCGGGCGGCGGATCGTCCATGGCGCTTCCCTTCGTGAGCCCGGGTGTTCCCGGCCAGTCTAAGCAGGTCACGGCCGGGCCCCGCGGCCGTGACCGCGGGGCCCGGGTCCGTCAGCGCCCGGGGTAGAGCCCGAGCCAGCCGGGGCTGGGCGCGCCCTGGACCTCGCCGAAGTACAGGCTGAAGGTCTGCCGGAAACGTTCGGCCTCGGCGCGGTCGGCCATGAACCGCGGGAAGCCGTCGATGTGTGCGTTGGAGTAGGTCCAGATCGGGGCGAGCCCGCCCGACGGCTGCACGTCGGTGCGTACCGACCAGCCGTTGAAGGAGTTGCTCTGGGCCGCGGCCGAAAGCTGCCAGTTGAGGTAGAGCTTGGCCGCGGCCGGGTGCGCGGCCTGCTTGAAGATCGCGGCCCGCTGACCCCAGGCCATGAACGGGTGGTCCTTCGCGACGATCCACTTCACCGGGTTCGAGGACGGCACGAGCGTGCCCGCGCAACCGGCTCCGATGCTGCGCGCGCCGCTGCTCAGCGCGTCACCTGGCGAGTTGGTCCCGCGACCGAACTGCATCTGCTGCTCGGCGAGCTTGGCGATCCAGTCCCAGCCGTAGGTCTGCGCGTAGAGCGAGTAGAGGTAGAGCACCGCGTCGTCGTCGTTGGGGTACGACGAGGCGATCAGGCCCTTGAATCGCGGGTCGACGAGCTGCTCAGGGTTCTGCGGCGGCTTGCCGGTGAGTGTCGCGCTGTTGTACATGAAGCTGAACGCGTAGACGGCGATGGCGACCCATGCGCCGTCCGGGTCCTTGAAGGCATCGTGGACCTTGGAGAATCCGGCGGGCTTGTAGTGCAGCAGCCGTCCCTGCTGCTTCCAGCGGGTGAAGTCCTGCAGGGTCTGCAGGTGGGTGACATCGGGGATCAGCCGTCCGGTCGCGATCTGGTTGTCGATGCGCACGTCGTGGAACTTGCTGTAGTCGACCACCATCGTCAGGTCGATGTCGGGGAACTGTGCCTTGAAGGCCGCGACGACCCCTGCCTGCTGCGAGGCGACGTCGCCACCCGCGTAGACGACCAGCTTTCCGCCCTCGGCCTTCGCGGCCTGGTACAGCTCCTCCAGGCTGCGCGTCTCCTCCCCGACCTGTCGGCCGCCGCCCTGAGCGGCGGAGGAATCCGACGCGGCGGCGGACGCGGTGCCGGTGGTGAGCAGCGAGCCCGCACCAGCGACGCCGACGCCCAGTGCCGCTCCGGCTCCCAGCACCTGCCGCCTGCTGATTGATTTCATTGGTGGTTCCCTTCGCTTCCGGCCGTCCACGTGGCCGAGGGGTGCCGGCGGATCTCGCCGCACTCGATCTCGATCTCGATCTTGCGCGGCGCGCGGTACGGCGCACATCGCCGACGCGGTTGAAGCCCGGGCGCGAAGGGATGAACCGAGATTCCATCGAACGATGCAAGCGCGGGCCGCGCCCGGACCTCGCCGTCAGTACGCGAGCACGATCCGCCCGCGAAGACCGCCCGCTTCAAACAGCCGGCGCGCCTCGCAGGCCTCGTCGGCGAGCAGGGTCGATGCCACGCGCACAGTGGAGGTGGCCGAGATGAGTGGACTCGGTTAGGTGTTTTGGCGGGCGGCTGCCGTCGCCATGGAGCCGGTGCCGGGCTCCGGCCCACCACCTAATCGCAACTCCAGAGCGGCCTAGTGCCGGACGCGGACGACGAGCTTGCCGGTGGCGCGGTTGTGTTCCATGTCGTCGTGGGCCTGTGCCACCTGCTCCAGGCCGTCGTACACACGGTCCACGGGGAAAACCAGCCGGCCGGCCGCCACCGCGTCGAGGATCTCCTGGAAGGCGTCCCGAGGCAGGTCAGCGGCATCGCCGAAGTAGCCCGCCAAGCGCACGCCCTT
>NZ_DASRBQ010000090.1:0-30372 GCF_035653575.1 Actinocrinis sp. | reverse complement strand
CGCATACGCCGCCGGTCCTCACCTCTGCGGTTGCCGCGGGCGCGGGCACGCCTGCGGCAACCGGTGACTGCTCTTGTCTTACTTGCCCGAGTACGGGTACTGCGTGTCCAGCGCGATGTTCAGTTGCAGGACGTTGACTCCGGGTTCGCCAAGGAAGCCGAGGTCGCGGCCGCCGGTGTACTTCTTGACCAGCGCGTCGACCTGAGCGAGCGGGATGCCGCGAGTGGCGGCGATCCGGTGTTCCTGCTGCGCGGCGTTCAGTGGGCTGATATCCGGATCCAGGCCGGAGGCGGACGCGGTGACAGCGTCCACGGCAACCTGGTTGGGCGAGACGCGATAGTCGCCGACCGAGTCGAACGAGGACATCGTCTGCTGATTCGCCGCCATCAGCTTGACGAGCTTGTCGCTGTTGGTGCCGAGGTTGCTGCCGCCGGACTGGGCCGGGTCGCAGCCGTAGTCGCCGGCCGATCCGGACGGCACGGCGTCCGAGGGGCGAGGCTGGAAGTATTGCGGCAGCGGGTTGCCCTTGGCGTCCACGAACTCCTGGCACAGCAGCTTGGAGCCGACGGTCTGCCCCTTGCCGTTCGTGATCAGGGAGCCGTTGGCCTGCTTGCTGAACGCCGCTTGGGCGACCCCAGTGACGATCAGCGGGTAGGCGATGCCGCAGATGACCGTGAAGACGAGCATCGCGCGCAACGCGGCAAAGTGCCGCAGGATCGGTGCGGGAAGACGGTTCATGATTAGCGTCCCATTCCGGGCAGGTACTGGATGACCAGGTCGAGCAGCTTGATGCCGATGAACGGGATGATCAGGCCGCCGAACCCGTAGATCCACAGGTTGCGGCGCAGCAACGCGGAGGCGGAGGAGGGGGTGTAGCGCACGCCGCGCAGCGCGAGGGGAATCAGCCCTATGATGATCAGGGCGTTGAAGATGATCGCCGAGGTGATCGCGGACTGCGGGCTGTGCAGATGCAGGATGTTGAGTTTGCCCAGGCCCGGGAAGACCCCGGCGAACATCGCCGGCAGCATGGCGAAGTACTTGGCCACGTCGTTGGCGATGGAGAAGGTGGTCAGCGCGCCTCGGGTAATCAGCAGCTGCTTGCCGATCTCCACGATCTCGATCAGCTTGGTGGGGTTGGAATCCAGGTCCACCATGTTCCCGGCCTCCTTGGCGGCCGAGGTTCCGGTGTTCATCGCCACGCCGACGTCGGCCTGCGCGAGCGCGGGGGCGTCATTGGTGCCGTCGCCGGTCATCGCGACCAGCTTGCCGCCCTCTTGCTCCTTCTTGATCAGGGCCATCTTGTCCTCGGGCGTGGCCTCGGCCAGGAAGTCGTCGACCCCTGCTTCGTCCGCGATCGCCTTGGCGGTCAACGGGTTGTCGCCGGTGATCATGACGGTCTTGATGCCCATGCGGCGCAGTTCGGCGAAGCGTTCGCGGATGCCGTCCTTGACGATGTCTTTGAGGTGGATCACCCCGAGCGCCCTGGCGTTGCCATCTACGACCTCGGCGACGACCAGCGGGGTTCCGCCCGAGGCGGAGATCGCGTCGACGATGTGCCCCACTTCGTCGGTGGGGTGCTCACCGTGGTCCCGCACCCACTTCATCACCGCGGTCGCAGCGCCCTTACGCACCCGGCGGCCGTCGGGCAGGTCGATGCCTGACATGCGGGTCTGCGCGGTGAACTCGACGAAGGTCGCGTCGTGCACCTCGCGGCCGCGCAGGCCGTAGGTCTCCTTGGCCAGCACCACGATCGAGCGGCCCTCGGGCGTCTCGTCGGCGAGGGAGGAAAGCTGCGCGGCGTCGGCCAACTCCTCGACGCTCACGCCCTGGATCGGGGTGAACTCGCTCGCCTGCCGGTTCCCCAGGGTGATGGTGCCGGTCTTGTCCAGCAGCAGGGTGTTGACGTCACCGGCCGCCTCCACCGCGCGCCCGGACATCGCCAGCACGTTGCGCTGCACGAGGCGGTCCATGCCCGCGATGCCGATCGCCGACAGCAGCGCGCCGATCGTGGTCGGGATCAGTGCCACCACCAGGGCGACCAGAATCACCAGCGACTGCGGGGCACCGGAGTAGAACGCCAGCGGCTGCAGCGTGACCACCGCGAGCAGGAACACGATGGTCAGCGAGGCCAGCAGGATGTTCAGCGCGATCTCGTTCGGCGTCTTCTGCCGCGCCGCGCCCTCGACCAGCGCGATCATCCGGTCGATGAACGTCTCGCCGGGCTTCGTGGTGATCTTCACCACGATCCGGTCTGAGAGCACCCTGGTTCCGCCGGTGACGGCCGAGCGGTCGCCGCCGGACTCGCGGATGACGGGGGCTGATTCACCGGTGATCGCGGACTCGTCTACCGAGGCCACGCCCTCGACCACATCGCCGTCACCGGGGATGATCTGCCCGGCCTCCACCACGACATAGTCGCCGAGCCTGAGCTCGGTGGCCGGGATCTCGGTGTCGGGTCCGGCGTTACCGGAGCTCCAGGAGGCCAGGCGCCGGGCGACCGTGTGGGTCTTGGTCTTGCGCAAGGTCGCGGCCTGCGCCTTGCCGCGGCCCTCCGCGACGGCCTCGGCCAGGTTCGCGAACACGACCGTCAGCCAGAGCCACACGGTGATCGCCCACGCGAAGATCGACGGATGGGCGATCGCGGAGTACGTGGTCAGTAGCGAGCCGATTTCGACCACGAACATGACCGGGTTGCGCAGTTGGACGCGCGGGTCCAGCTTCTTGAGCGCGTCCGGTAGCGAGGTCCACAGCATCTTCGGGTCAAGGAACCCTCCGCCGATCCGGCGCTCGGCCGGCGGCTGCTGCTGCGTCGGCGGTGCGGTGGGTGTGGTGACGGCCATTACGAGAGTCCTTCAGCGAGCGGGCCCAGCGCGAGCGCCGGGAAGTAGGTGAGCCCCACGACGATCAGCACGACACCGAGCAACATGCCGACGAACAGCGGCTTGTAGGTGACGAGCGTGCCGGCGGAGGCAGGGGTCTGCTTCTGCTTGGCAAGGGAGCCGGCCAGCGCCCCGACGAAGATCATCGGCAGGAACCGGCCGAGGGTCATCGCGAGCCCGCCCATCAGGTTCCAGAACTGTGTGTTGCCGTTCAGGCCCGCGAAGGCCGAGCCGTTGTTATTGGCCATCGACGTGAACGCGTAGAGCACTTCGGTCAGACCGTGTGGTCCGGAGTTGTTCATCGAGTTGCGCGCGGTGGGCGTGGCCATGGCGATGCCGGTGAAGACGAGCGCGACGGCCGGGGTGGCCAGGATGTAGAGCGCCGCGTACTTCATCTCGGCCGGGCGGATCTTCTTGCCCAGATACTCCGGGGTGCGCCCGACCATGAGGCCCGCGATGAACACAGTCACGATGGCGAGGATCAGCATGCCGTAGAGCCCTGATCCGGTACCGCCTGGCGCGATCTCCCCGAGCATCATGTTGACCAGCGCCATCCCGCCGCCGAGCGGGGTGAACGAATCGTGCATGGAGTTGACCGCGCCGGTCGAGGTCAGCGTCGTCGAGGTCTCAAATAGCGCCGAGGCCGGAATGCCGAAGCGAACCTCCTTGCCCTCCATCGCGCCGCCAGCCAGCTTCGCCGCCGCGCCCCAGCCGCGCACCTCCATCCAGGTGGAGATCACGGCCGAACCGGCCCACAGGATGGCCATCACCGAGACGATCGCGTAGCCCTGCTTCTGCGAGCCGACCATCTTGCCGAAGGTGCGCGGCAAGGAGAAGGAGATCACCAGCAGCATGTAGATCTCGAGCCAATCCGTCCACGCATTCGGGTTCTCGAATGGGTGCGCCGAGTTGGCGTTGAAGACGCCGCCGCCGTTGGTGCCCAGTTCCTTGATCGCCTCCTGCGAGGCCGTCGCGCCGGTGTACAGGGTCTGATGCCCGCCTGTGATCGTGGTGATGGTGTGCGGGTCGGCCAGGGACTGCACCACGCCGGACGCGACCAAGACGATCGCCAGCAGGAACGAGAACGGCAGCAGCAGCCGCAGGTTCAGGCGGGTGAGGTCCACCCAGAAGTTGCCGACCCGGTCGGTCTGCTTGCGCACGAACCCGCGGATCAGGGTCGCGACCACGCAGATACCGACGGCCGCGGAGATGAAGTTCTGCACGGCCAGGCCAGCGAACTGCGCGGTGTAGCCGAGGGTGTTCTCGCCCGAGTAGTTCTGCCAGTTGGTGTTGGTCACGAACGACGAGGCGGTGTTGTAGGCGAGGTTCGCCTGCATCGCGGGCATGCCCAGCGACATCATCAGGTGCGCCTGGAGCCTGAGGATCAGGTAGAGCAGCAGCACGCCCACAACGGAGATCGCCAGCACCGAGCGGATGTAGACCGGCCAGGTTTGATCGGCGTCGCCGTCGACGCCGATCAGGCGGTAGAGGAACTTCTCGACCCGCCAGTGCTTAGGCGAGGTGAGGATGTGCGCCACGTAGTCGCCCAGCGGGCGGTAGGAGATCGCCAGGGCGAGTATGAGCAGTCCGGCTTGCAGCCAGCCGGCGGTAGCCACGGACATGTCACTGCGCCCTTTCTGAGCCGTCGATCTCGCTGCGCTCGTTCTCGGGCATCGCTGTGTTTGTCTCTGAGCCGTCGATCTCGCTTCGCTCGTTCTCGGGCATCAGAACTTCTCCGGCTTCACGAGCGCGACGACCAGGTAGACGGTCAGCGCGACGGCGACGACCAGGCCGATGACGTTGTCAGCGCTCAAGGCGCTCGACCCCCTTGACCACGAGGGCGAGTACGGCGAACACCGCGACGATCAGCACGACGGACAGGACGTCGGCCACGGCAGGCTCCTTGCATAGGGCGATGGATTGCGATCGGCCCCGGTCCGGGGCCGTCTCGATGTAAGCGCCTTTTGAGCCGGATGAGCTGGTTGCTCACGCGTTTCAAACGCCCGCCCACGCAAACTCCACGCCGGTCTGACATCGCGTCGGCGTCGCGTCACCGGCCCGTGATCCACCCGTGATGACTCAGCCGGTGATCAGGGTTCGAGCGCTGAGCGCCGCGCGTCAGAAAGCCGTTAGAGCTGCTGGGCGCGGCGTTGAAACGGCGTGAGAAACCGGTCCCGGCCAAGTGCGGCGTGCTGGGGTGAACTGGATACAAAGGCCGAGGTGAGAGGGAGCGGCCGTGTCCCATCTGATCGGACGCGTCGTCGTCGGCGTGCACGGCACTCCCGGGAGCCTGCAGGCGCTGCGCTTCGCCGTCGGCCACGCGCGTGCTCTCGGTGTCACCCTCATGCCGGTGATTGCGTGGGAGCCGCCAGGCGGGGATTCCGCGGGCCGGCGTTATCCGCCGTTCCTGATGGACGCATGGGCCGATGCCGCCGAGAAGCGGCTGCTGACCGCGTTCGACGAGGCTCTCGGCGGGCCGCCGCAGGACCTGCCGACCCTGCCCATGGTCGTGCGCGGCCGGCCTGGCGAGGTGCTGGCCGCGATGGCTGACCGGGACAGCGATCTGCTCGTGGTCGGCCGTGCCCGCCGCGGACGATTGCACCGCGCCTATTACGGCTCGCCGCCGCAGTATTGCCTCGCCCACGCCGGCTGCGCCGTCATCGTGGTTCCGCCCAGCAGGCTGACCCGGGAACTGGATGATGCGCGCTCGGTCTGGCGGTGGCGACATCGCTCGGCGGGGCGAGCCGCGCAGCTGGACGATCTGCCCGAACCGGGTGGCGCCTGGGCGCCATGGTCGGCCCGCCCGCCGCCGCCCGCGCCGTGACGACACCCCGCCTCGGCCCTGGCCCTGTCCGCCGCACTCGCCCTGGCCACGATCTGGTCGGCGATCGCCCTGTCCTACCAGACGAACTGGCCTATCGGCTTCTTCGTCGGCACTCTCGCCGCCGCTTTGCTACCTGCTTGCCCGCGCGCTTGCAGCCCTCACCCGCCGCCGGGGCCGGTCCACCGCCTACCCCGCCGCGTCGAGCGCTCCCGCGGACGCTTCTCGGGAGCTTTGAAGGTGTGGTAGGACCTCGGCGCCCAATCTGGCGATGTTAGCCAGCGTCGCCTTCCGGTCCCCGCAGGCATCGACCATGAGGATGGCGTGGTCGATGCCCGTGCGCCGCTGGGTGCGTCGCAGGTGCGCGACGCACTCGTCGGGGCTTCCAATCGGATTGAGCGAGCACAGCAGTTCCGTGTATTCGAGCGGGTCGCTGTACCGGCGCGGTTGGCCGTCCAAGGCCTGGAAGCCAGCCAGGCCGGGCCCGAGCCAGGGCGGCATCGCCGCGCGCAGCGTGGCCAGCGCCTCCTGCCGAGTGTCGGCGACGTGGGCGAGCGCGGCGAACACATGCCGCGCCCCGTCCGGATCGTGTCCCGCACGCTGCGCCGTGGCGGTGTAGTCGGCGACCAGCTCGGCCTTCTGACTGTCGGAGATGTTCATCCCCAGCAGCATCGACAGCCCGCGCGCCGCCGCCAGCGCGGCCGACCGCGGCGAGGTGCAGGCCAGCACCACCGGCAGGCGTGGACGGGTGGCTGGCCGCGGCACAACCGCGACCTCGCGGAACGGGAACAGGCCGCCATCACCGGCCACCGAGTCCCTGGTCAGCCAGCGCAACAGCAGGTCGAGCGACGCGGCGAAGCCCTCGTCCTCGATCCGCTCGCGCCCGGTGCCGAACACCTCCAGGTCCACCCAGGGACCGCCGCGTCCGATCCCGAGGCGGAATCTGCCGCCGGAGAGCTGGTCGAGCAGCGCGGCCTGTTCGCCGAACGCCACGGGATGGACGGTGGACAGCACGCTCACGGCGGTGCCCACCTCAATGCGGCGGGTGCGCCCCAGCACGTAGCCGGCCCAGGTGATCGCCGAGGGGCACACCCCGTAGGTCATGAAGTGGTGCTCGGCGATCCACACGTCGTCGAAGCCTGCATCCTCGGCCGCGACGGCCGCGGCTACGGTCCGCTCCAACACCGTTCCATGATCCTGTCCCGGGAACTGTCCAGCCAGCAGGAACGCGCCGACCCGCACCCGCGCCTCCCCTCCTCGATCCCATGACCCATGCGCCGCTGGGGCCGAAGCAGCGCGACGCCCCGCGGCCGACCGGACAGCGCCGACGCTCCGCGGTCGCCGCCATGCGGCAGGTTATCGGCCGCTTCGGGTGATGGAGGACCTCGACCCCTTGCCTAAGCGAAACGATTTTCATATGCTCTCCCCGACAAGACTTGAAAACGATGTTCATATTCATTTGAGGGATGCGGGATGCGGAGTATCACCAAGCGCGCGGTCGCGGGCGGCGCGGCGGCGGGGGTCGCCGCCGCCATGCTGGCGGGGTGCTCCACCACCGCTCCGGCCGCCGCGAGCGCGAACAGTTCCGGCTCCGGCTCAGCTTCGAGCACGAAGATCGCGGTGGTGGCGGCGGAGAACTTCTGGGGATCGATCGCCGCGCAGCTGGGCGGCACGCACGTGACCGAGACCTCGATCATCACCAACCCGGACACCGACCCGCACGACTACGAGGCCACCCCCGCCGACGCGCGCACCATCGCCGCGGCGCAGATCTTCATCCAGAACGGGATCGGCTACGACTCCTCCTGGGCGCCGAAGCTGGTGGCCGCCAACCCGAACTCCTCCCGCACGGTGCTCACCGTCGGGGACGTGGTGGGCCTCAAGGCCGGGGACAACCCGCACCAGTGGTACTCGCACGCCAGCGTCTACCAGGTGATCGACGCGATCACCGCGGCGTACAAGAAGGCTGACCCGGCCGACGCCTCCTACTTCGACACGCGGAAGAGCACCTTCGAGAATCAGACCCTCGCTCAGTACAACCAGCTGGAATCGGACGTCAAGAGCAAGTACGCGGGCACGCCGATCGGCGCGTCGGAGTCGATCGTCTCGCCGCTGGCCGACACGCTGGGGCTGAAGATGCTCACCCCGTACTCCTTCCTCAAGGACATCAGCGAGGGCAACGACCCGACCGCAGCCGACAAGAGCACGATCGACCAGCAGATCAAGTCGAAGGCGATCAAGGTGTACGTGTACAACTCGCAGAACTCCACCCCGGACATCGCCGCACAGGTCGCGGAGGCCAAGGCGGCGGGCATCCCGGTGACCACGGTCACCGAGACCCTCGCGCCCGCGGGTGACACCTTCGAGCAGTGGCAGGTCGCCCAACTGCAGGCTCTGCAGGCCGCGCTCGCACAAGCCACCGGCAAGTAACGAGGAAGTCGTGGCAGGGAAAGGCGTGGGGTCGGTGAGCACCGATCCGCCCGTCGCGGTGCACGCGGAGCGATCCGGGTCCGAGCCGGGCCCGGTGATCGCGTTGCGCGGCGCGGCGCGGCGGTCGCCGTCGGCGGGCGGACGTTGTGGAGCGGGGTAGATCTGAGCATGTCGGCGGGCGAGTTCGTCTCGGTGCTCGGCCCGAACGGCGTCGGCAAGTCCACTCTGATCAAGATGCGGCTCGGCGCGCTCGGCGAGCCTGGCCGCGTGGACGATGTGGTGATCGGCAGCGTGTTCGCGTGGATCCTGGGACTGGGGGTGTTCTTCCTGACCTGGTTCACCACCGACCAGTCCGGCAACGGCGACGGGAACGTGACCGTCAACGTCCTGTTCGGCTCGATCTTCGGACTGTCCACCGGCCAGGCCCAACTGGCGCTGCGGATCGGCTCGGGCGCGCTCGCGGCGAGCATGCTGATGGCCCGTCCGCTGCTGTTCGCCTCCCTCGACCCCGCCGTGGCCGCGGCACGCGGAGTGCCGGTAAGGACACTGAGTTTCGCGTTCCTCGACCTGGTCGGGGTCACCACCACAGAGGCCACACAGGCGGTCGGCGCGCTGCTGCTGCTCGGACTGCTGGCCGCCCCCGCCGGAATCGCCCTGGTCTGACCGACCGCCCGTACCGGGGCATGGCCCTGGCGACCGCGCTCGCGGTGGCCGAGACGTGGGCCGGACTCGCGCTGACGTACTACGCGCCCAGGATCCCGCCCAGCTTCGCGATCACCGCCGTGGCCACCACCGTCTACGCCGCGGCGCTCCTGGCCCGGTGGGTGCGGCGCCACGGTGACAGCACGCAGCTCGACTCCGGCGCCGGACGCCGCGCTGCCCACGGGCTGCCGGGCGACCGCGCAGGTGTAGGCGACGGCGCGGACACCGGAGGCAGGCATGACCGACACCAAGAACCAAACGGCGCAATGCTCCGATGCTCCCGCGCCGCCGGGATCGAGTCGGGAGAAGCCGGGGCAGCGCAACACCCGTCAGCGCCGCGCCGTGCTGGCCGCACTGGCCGAGCACCCCGAATTCACCAGTGCCCAGGCCCTGCACCAGCGACTGCGCGCGCAAGGCCAGCACATCGGGCTGACCACGGTCTACCGCACCCTCTACGCCCTGGCCGACGCGGGACTGGCCGACAGCGTGCGCGACGAGAGCGGCCGCCAGCACTTCCGCGCCCGCCCGACGGCCGAGCACCAGCACTACCTGCGCTGCCGCCACTGCGGCTTCAACATCCCGGTCGCCTCCCCCGCCCTCGAGCGCTGGGCCTGCACCACCGCACGCGAACTCGGCTTCACCCAGGTCGAACACGTCGTCGAGCTCACCGGCGTATGCCCGCGCTGTGAGACCCCGACCGACGGGCGCGCCACTGCGCGCGAGTGACAACACACCGACACGACTTGACAGCCCGTCAGAATCCGGAAATGCTCTACCCACATATTGACAATGACATTCATCTTCAACAAGGAGTCCGGTGCGCGTCGCATTTGTCGGCAAGGGCGGCAGCGGCAAGACCACCCTGTCGGCGCTCTTCGCCCGGCACCTGGCCGTGCAGGGGGCGCCAGTGGTGGCCGTGGACGCCGACATCAACCAGCACCTGGGCGTCGCGCTCGGACTGGACGAGCAGGCCGCGGCAGCGGTCCCGGCGCTCGGCGGACGCCTGGGCGAGATCAAGGAGTATTTGCGCGGGGACAACCCGCGCATCACCTCAGTCGCGCAGATGGCCAAGACCACCCCGGCCGGGCGCGGATCACGCCTGCTGCACCTGGGCGGCGACGACCCGTTCCACCGGGAGTGGAGCGTGGACGCGCACGGAGTACGGCTGCTGGCCACCGGCCCGTTCACCGAAGAAGACCTGGGAGTGGCCTGCTACCACTCCAAGACCGGCGCGGTCGAGCTGTACCTCAACCACCTGGTCGACGCCGAGGGCGAATACGTGGTCGTCGACATGACCGCGGGGGCGGACAGCTTCGCCTCCGGGCTGTTCACGCGCTTCGATGTCACCTTCCTGGTCGCCGAGCCCACTCTGCGCGGCGTGTCGGTCTACCGGCAGTACCGCGAGTACGCCGACGGCTACGGCGTGCAGATCGCCGTGGTCGGCAATAAGGTCACTGGCGGCGAGGACGAGGCGTTCCTGCGCGAGCACGTCGGTGACGATCTGCTGACCTACCTGACGACCTCGCCGTATGTGCGCGCCGCCGAGCAGGGGCGCTTCGCACCGCTGGACGCGCTCGAGCCGGCCAACCGCCGCGCCCTCGACGTGCTGCGCGGCGCGATCGATGCTCACACGAAGGACTGGACGCTCTTCCAGCAGCAGGCGATCGACTTCCATCTGCGCAACGCCCACGCCTGGGCCAGCAAGGCCGCCGGCACCGACCTGAGCACGCAGATCGACCCCGAATTCGCGCACGGGCCGCACGCGCTGATCGCGCCAGCCCGCCAGCCTGAGCGCCTGATCCCCGCATAAGCCGGCCCATCACTTTCGCCCCCCCTGATTCACCCTTCGGAAAGGCAGGATCCTTCATGTCGCTCGACGTCTCCCCCGAACTGCTCGCCCAGGCGCAGGCCGGGCCGGTCGACCCGGCCGCGTTCCTCGACACCGTGCGCACCTCCCTGCCCTACGCCTACGACCTGATCGCCTCCCTGACCAAGGACCTCGAAGCCTGCGGCGACGAGCGTCCGTTCGCCGACAACCTCACCCCTCCGCCGTCCGAGGCCGAACGCGGCCAGTTGCTGCGCGCCCTGGCCAGCGACGCCATCCGCGGCAGCCTCGAAGAGCACTTCGGCGTGCGCCTGGCCTTCCAGAACTGCCACCGCGTCGCGGTCTTCCGCCCGGCCGCGCAGCAGAGCGAGACCTACCGGGACTTCACCTCCCAGCGCTCGCAACTGCTCAACCAGTCGCCCGAACTGCGCGACTGCTAGCACGAAAGACCGCCAGGCGCGTGGGCACCGAAGAACTTGCCGCTGGCTGACACCGCCCGGATCAAGGCGGCAACCCGCCGGCTGCTGGACCTGGACGACGACATCAGTGTCCTGGTCCAGCAGTCCGGCCTGCAGCGAGCCGGGCTGCCCGCCGGTGGAGACGGTCATCGCCATGCTCGACGACGACGACGGTCGGCGCACCTGGAAGCTGCACCGGCGGCCTGCTGCGCACCCAGGGCGCTGACATCTTCCGCTCCAAGGGCATTCTCGCCCTGGCCGGATCCACGAACCGGTCTTGATCCGCAGGCTTGCCCGTCCGGGCGGCTTGGCGGTAGAGACCTGATACGCAAGACTGGGCCGGTGGCTGAGCGCGTCGGGGAAGATCGGACCGGCCGGGTGGATGACCGAGGCACCCGGAATGTGATCGAGGGCGGCACACATACCGGGCCAATCATCATGGGTCGCGACATACACGTCTCGTTGCCCGCGCCCCATCCGCTCGCACTCGCGGGCTTGCCGCCTGATATTCCGGACTTCACCGGCCGACCGGATGAAATCGGCGCGCTGATCGACATGCTCGGTCCCGCAAACGCCGGCAGCGCCGTGGTGGCGATCAGCGGCTTGGCTGGAGTCGGAAAGACGGCTCTGGCGCTGCGGGCGGCTCATCATGCCGTCTCGGCGGGATGGTTTCCCGGTGGTGTCCTGTTCGTGGATCTGCACGGTTACGATCCGGAGCGGCGAGTAGCGCCAGGCGAGGCGATTTCCGGGCTGCTGCGTGCTC
Organism: Actinocrinis sp.; assembly: GCF_035653575.1. Classification (GTDB taxonomy): domain Bacteria; phylum Actinomycetota; class Actinomycetes; order Streptomycetales; family Catenulisporaceae; genus Actinocrinis. The sequence continues at coordinate 18,494 of NZ_DASRBQ010000090.1, read as the reverse complement.
TGGGCGTTCACGGATCCGGTATCCCACAACACGAGGATGACGGCAGCCGGCTGTTCCGGTCCGTGCTCGCGTCGCTGGCCGCTGAGCAACGGCGGGTCTTGCTGATCATCGACAACGCTGCGGCGGTTTCCGACGTACTGCCGTTGCTGCCAGGGCATCGCGAGCATCGCGTCCTGGTGACGAGCCGTCACACACTTACCGGCGTGCCCGGTGCGCGAATCATCGATCTCGATGTCATGGAACCGGAGAGCGCAGTCACGCTGCTGCGTAATGTTTTACGGGCCGCCGATCCCGCGGATCGCCGGGCCGAGGGCTCGAAGCCTGAATTCGAGGAGATAGCCCAGGAGTGCGGTTATCTGCCACTGGCGTTGCGGATCGCCGCCGCCTTGCTTGCAGGAGACCGCGATTGCTCACCGGCGCAGTTCGCGGAGACCCTCATCAGGGAGCGCGGCCGTCTGGTCGCACTCGAACTGGATGACAGCCTTTCGGTGAGTGTGGCGTTCAACCTGTCATACCGCCGGCTGAGTCCCGCTGACGCCCGCGTATTTCGGCTCCTCGCCGCGCATCCGGGGCCCGAGATCTCCGTGGACGCGGCGGTGGCCTTGACCGAGCAGGATCGCGACGCGATCAGGCGGTCGCTGCGCAGCCTGCGCTTCGCGCACTTGATCGAGAGCGGGAGCCAGACCGGATACGTCAAATTCCATGACCTCATGCTGCGCTTCGCCCGCGAGCGGCACCTCGCCGAGGATTCGGTCGAAGTCCAGATCACCGCTCTGTGGCGCCTGCAGATCATGTATACGAACCACTCCTATCGAGCCTTCGAAAGGCTCTATGATCTGCCCGACGAAGAGAGCGGAATGCCGCATTTCAGCAGCAAAACCGATGCCATTGACTGGGTTCAGATGGAGCGAATGAACCTGCTGTCGACCATGTACTTCGCGGGTCTGCTCGGCCTGAACGTCGAAGATGACTTAGCCAAGCGGCGATTGTTCGACAAGTACACCAAGGCGATGGCGCGGCCGGTCAGTCTGTGTTTTCTAGCGCTCGGGTACGGACCGGAAGCGGCAGCCATTCTTACTCAGGAAATTGATATATGCCAACGCTTCGGTGACGAGCAGGGCGAGCAGCGCGCCCGCAGTGATCTCGACGGAGCCGAGCGCATGGAACGGCTCATCGCGGAGGCGACCGACCACCTTGAGGAGCTGAACGCCCTAGGTCAGCTTCCCGGCAGCGCATACCGCAACGCGATAGCTCTCGCTACTCTCGTCAACCTCGACTCCGGCGAGGTCACCAGAGGCGACCGGATGAACCTACGGCGTATGCTGGAAGACCGTCGAGAGAAGGGCGAAACCAAAGGCCAGGCGGCGTTACTCGGCGGCCTCGGTGACGCTTATTTCTGGTGGGGTAACTTCAACGCAGCGATCGAATACCACAAACAGGAGTTCGCGGTTTCCCGGGCGACGGGTGATCGGAACGGACAGGCCACTGCCCTGGCCGGCATCGGGCGTTCCTGCCTGGCGTCGGGGCGCGTCAGCGACGCTCTGGAAGACGAACCAGACAGTTCGAATCTCGTCGAAGGCTCGAAACTCCGTTCACGGTGCGCTAGCGCGCCGCTGAACGTGTACAGCAGTACTGGCGCAGCGTCTCACCGAACCAGCGATCCGTGAGTCCCTGGTCGACCATCCCCAGGCGGGACGCGACGGCCTGGGACGGCGAGTTGTCCGGGTCGGTCAGTGCCAGCACCCGATCCGGCGCGCCGGCCGGCAGCTGGCCGAGCAGCGCCGAGCCGACTCGGTGGCCAGGCCGTGGCCCTGGTGATCCGGGTGTAGGTGCCAGCCGACTTCGATTTCACCGGTCGGTCCGTCGGCATCGCTGAGCGGCAGCAGCAGCGCTGTCCCGACTGGTCCGACCGGCTCGGTTGGACCGGTGATCAGCGCGATTGCCCACAGTCCGTACGGCGCCTCGAGTCTGCCGTGGAAATCGCGCCAGGCATTAAGCCGCCGCCGAGCGTCGTCGAGATCCGTGACGGCGCGCCGCGGCCGCGGTCCAAGCCAGCGCGCGACCTCGTCCCGCGAGTAGATCGCGAAAAAGGCAGCCAGGTCGCCCTCCGCCCACGACCTGAGGATGATTCGGTCGGTGCGCAACAGCTCCATCCGCGCAGGATATCCCGAGGCTCGCAGGTCGCTGGGCCACCATCGAGGCCGTCACGCAGTGCGGCGGAGATGCCCTGTTGGCGATCCTTCGCCTTGGATCGACGAGGAGTCGGAACGCGTCAACCCATCCGCCGACCTAACTGGTGATGATCGAGCGGTCCTCTCATGGTTGCTGGTCGACATCGCCATCGGCGTGCTGAATCGCGGTTTACGTGCCGCCGCCTTTGTCACCCGTTAGAGGGCGTTGACCGCGCTGACGAGCCAGCCCTGTGGGGTGTCGGTGAGGGTGAGCAGAACCCGGTTCTGATCGACCTTGGTGCCGGTGACCCTGGTGCTCGTGGTCGATTGGTCGATGAATGCGAGGATGACGACCTGGTCCGGCGAGGCGGAGACCACCGAGACGGCCGGGGCGCCGCCGTCGGAGGGCTTGGCGACGACCGCCTTGACGACACCCTGGTACTGGAGCGCGGTGGGCTTGACCACCGTCTGCGTGGTCTTCGCGTACTGATCGCGGAAGGTGCCGGTCAGGAGTGCTTCGGCTTTGGCGAAGTCCTGGTCGAGGTGGCGGTAGTCGTAGGAGAAGATCACCGGAGCGGCTTTCTCGGCGGCGGCCACTGCTGCTGCGCGCGCTTGATCGGTGCGCTGCGCGTCGCGGTACTGGATGCCGAGGATCGTGGCTACCGCGAGGACGGCCACCACACCGACCGCGAGGACGGCTGTGACGACGGCTCGGCGCGGACCAGAGATCCGCAAGCGTCGCGGACGCGCGGTCTTCCGTGGCTTCGGCCCGGTGACGGCAGCGTCCGCTTCGGATTCGAGTCCGGATTCGTGTTCGGCCTCTGACCCTGACGCTGACGTCCGCGCTCGATTGGCTGCGACTCTGGATTCGGCCCGAGGTTCGGCTTCGACGTTTTCGGGCGGCTCGGCCAGCGTTGCGACCGCGGTGGCCGTCGTGGCGGTGCTGTTCGCGGCGAGGCCAGATGCGGCCTGCTCGTCGCCGCGCTCGGGCTGTCGCGCCCGCTTGGCCGCGGCACGCTGACCGGCGACCGGGCGGGGTCGGCGCGGGGTCTGGACGTCGCCGGTGAGCCGGTTGCGGGTGCGGGGCTGAGGCTGGTCTCGAGGCTCAGGCTCTTGCATGGTCAGTCTTTCCTTCCGGCCGCGTCAGCCGACGAATTCGATGCTGGAGGTAAGCCACCGGCCGTCCTGCTCGACCAGGTCCATCTGGAGGCGGTAGTTGCGCACCTGGCCGCTCGGCGCGGCCGTGTTCACCACCGTGCTGTCCGCCACGACCAGGACCCGGGCGGAGGTCGCGCCCGAGGTGACCACACCGGCCTGCAGCACCTGTCCGGAGGAGACCGCCTTGTTCGCGGTGACCACGCTCTGCAGGGTCGCGGACTCGTCGCTGAACTGCTGCTTGAAATCTCCGGTCGCGCCCGCGAGCACGTTTTTGCTGTCCTGGTCGAAGCGCCGGTAGTCGAGCGAGATGAAGTTGAGCGCCTCCTGACGCGCGGCGGCGAGGATCCCTTGGTCGCGCTGCTGTTGCAGGTTCTCCTGGTGCAGCCGGTATCCGAGCACTGCCACGCCGGTCGACCCGGCGATCAGGACCGCGGCCAGGATCCAGGGCAGGGCCCTGAATCTCGTCAGCGCACGGCTGACCGGGCGCGTTATGGCGCGCATCCGCTCACCCGCGGTCAGGGACCGGTCCGCATTCAGCTGCTCGCTCACGTCCGCACCCTCGTTCTCGCTCGTCATCACGCCATCGGGCCGAGAAGCATCCACTGCCACGAGTCACCCCCCAGAAGAGTCGTCTCGCCGCCGTCCGCGGCGATCTCGACCGGCTTGCCGTCCGGGCCGAGCGCCTCACCGGTCGCCGGGTCGGTTCCGGTCACGGAGGACGCGAGCGCATACGTCCCGTTGTTTTCCGCTGCGGCCGCGCCGCCCGGAGCCGGGACGTTCTGCGCTCCGCGCACGTCTGTAGCGCTGCCGCGCGGGGCGTCGCAGTGCACGCTGGTATTGGCCCGCCGGTAGCTCGTGTCTTGGGGCACCCGCTGCGTGGTGTCGTACGTGCACGGCGGCGGGTTGTTCACGTTGAGGACCAGGCCGAAGTGGGCAGTGCCGTCGCCGGGGACGGTGGTGAACCCTTGGGCGACCACGACCGGGTAGGTCACGAGGATCTGCTCGACGCCGGGCAGCCGCGCCTGCACGATCTGGCCGACGGTGACCAAGTTGCCGAGCAGCACGCCGAGGGTCGGCTGCGTGGTCTGCAACAGGTTCTGCAGCTCGCTGGCGGCCGGCGGGCCGGAGTCGAGCACCTTGCGCAGATCCGGGTCGCTGGCTCGCACCTGCCCGGTCAGCGCCGCCAGGTCGCGGGAGAAGCCGAGAATCGCGGAACCCTCGTCGACTTGGGTTTTCAGCACCTTGCCGGACTGGTCGATCAACGCGGTGGTCTGCGGCAGGTTCTGATCGGCTGTCTCGATCAGGGAGTTGCCGGAGTCGATCAGCCGCTGCAGGTCCGGGCCGGTCCCGTTGAACGCGGCGCCGAGCTCGTCGATCGTGATCTCAAGGTCCTGTCGGTTCACCGAGTTGACCAGCCGGTCGAGATTGACCATCAGATCCGTGTTCGGCAGCGGGATGCGGGTGTCGGCGCGGGCGATGGTGCTGCCGGGTCGCAAGTACGGCCCGCTGTCCGATCTGGGTTGCAGATCGACGTACTGCTCGCCGACCGCGGATCGGTCGGCGACGACGGCGAGCGTGTCGGCCGGGATCTGCGTGCCGTGCTGCAGGTCGAGGTCCACGAGCACGCCGGTGGAGTCGAGGTGGACCGCGCCGACCCGGCCGACCGGCACGCCGCGGTAGGTGACCTCGGCGTTGGTGAAGATGCCGCCGGTCGCGGCGAAGTCCGCGCGCACCGTGTATCCGGGGTCGATGATCTGGTCGCCGAGGCCGACGTACTCGGCCCCGGCATAGCCGACTCCGAGCACGGTGATCGCGCCGAAGACGAGCAGTTGGATCCGGACGACGCGGCTGATCATGCGGTCATCCCCTCAGTCATCAGCGCGGCCAGCTGCGGATCGATCTGGGCCGCGGACTTCTGGGCACCGAGGCACACGATCGGGCACAGGATTCCGCTCGGGCTGGGGCTCGGGCCGGGCGTGCCAGGGTTGTGATTCCCTCCGCACAGCACCAGGCAGGTCGGCAGGGGCAGGCTTGGCAATGGGAGCGGAAGGGAGGGCAGCGGGAGCACCGGCACAGGGGTCTGCGTCGGGCCTGGGGTGGGTCCGCCCTTTGGCGGAGCGCCGCCGCCGAGCAGGTTGTGGTAGAGGTCGTTGAGGTCCAGGTCCGCCGTGGCCTCGAGGTTGACGTAGTCGCCCTTGACCGCGCTGGTAAGGCCCTGCGGCAGCGGGTAGGTCAGCAGCAGGTCCAGCGCGTTGGGCAGGTCGTTGCCCGCCTGGTTCAGCTCGCTGAGCACCGGGACGAGGTTGCGCAGGTCGGCGACCATGTTCGCCTGCGAGGCGTTGATGACGCGGGCGCCTACCGCGCCGAGGTCGGACAGTGAGGTGAGCATCCGGGTGAGCATGGCGCGGTCGTCGGCGAGCGTCTTGAGCGCCGCAGGGGTCTCGTCCACGGCCGCCGCGATGACCGCGTGCTGGTCGTTCAGCGTCTTGGAGAGGTTGTCGATGCCGTCGAGCGCGCGGATGATGTCGTCGCGCTGTTTGTTCAGACCGCCGACGAAGGTGTTCAGCTGCGACAGGAAATCGCGCAGGTTCTGCTCCCGACCGCTCAGCGCCTTGTTCAGCTCCACGCTGATGGTGTGCAGCTGCGCCACGCCGCCGCCGTTGAGCAGCGCGGAGAGGGCCGAGAGAACCTCCTCGACCTGCGGGTTTCGCCCTGTGCGGGACAGCGGAATCACCGACCCGTCGTGCAGGCTGCCGCTGGCGGGCGCGTCGGTCGGCGCGGAGAGCGCGACGTACTTCTCGCCCAGCAGGCTGGTCTGCTTGAGCTCCGCGACCGCGTTGCCCGGCAGGTGCACCGAGTCCTCGATGCGCAGGTGTACCGAGGCGTGCCAGCCGTCCAGGTCGATGCTTTCCACGGCGCCGACTGTCACGTCGTTGACTTTCACCGTGGACTGCGGCACCAGGTCGAGCACGTCGGCGAACTGCGCCGTGACGTGGTAGACGTCGCTGCCCTGGGCCGGGGCTCCGGGCAACGGCAGGCTCGACACCCCGTCGAGCTGGCAGCCGCCGAGCAGCAGCGCAGCGGCCGCGGTCATCGCGGTCACGATCGGCGCGGCGGAGGGCATACGGCGGCGGCTCACTGCTTTCCTCCCAGGATTCCGCCGAGCGTCTTGTCCAGCGTGCCGGTCAGGGCGCCGGTGACTGGGTTCGCGGTCGGCAGCGGCGGCAGCGCGGCGAACAGTTTCTGCAGCCCGGAGCAGTCGACGTTCTGGCCCACCGAGTCGAGCAGCGAGCAGAGGAAGAGCGCCGGATCCTGCGCCTGCTGGGCGTTCATGCGGGTGTCGAGCGTGCCCGCGGTCGGGTTGTAGGCGTTGTTGAGGTTGCTGAGCGCGTCCGGGGCCACGCTCAGGAACTCGGCCAGCGCGGCGCGTTCCTTGACCAGGACGCCCGTCACGTCGCTCAGGCCGCTGACATCCGAGGTGAGCTCGGCCTTGTTGTCGTGCACGAAGGTCGCGACGTCGCCGAGGGCGGCGGCGAGATTCTTCAGCGCCGCGGCCAGATCCTGGCGTTCCGCGGACAGCTGCGCGGACACGTCGGCGAGGTTCGTCTCGAAGTCGCGTACCTGCTGGTCGTCGGCGGCGAGCTTGGCGGTGAAGACCTGGAGGTTGTCCACGGTGCCGAACAGGTCCTGCCGGTTGTCCGACAGCGTGCCGGCGGCCTGCGAAAGGTCCTGCACCGTCTGGTGCAGCGTCTCGCCCTGGCCGTTGAGGTTATCGGCGGTCACCCCGAGCAGCCGGGAGAGCGCCCCGTTCGAGTTCGCACCCTGCGGCCCGAGGGCAATCGACAGGGTATTGAGACTATCGAGGGTGGTGTCGAGCTCGACCGGGACGGCGGTACGGCTGAGCGGGATGACCGTGCCGGTGGCCAGTACCGGTCCGCCGCGGTAGACCGGCAGCAGTTGCACGTAGCGGTCGCTGACCACTGATGAGCTGATGATCGCGGCCTGCGCGCCGGCCGGTACCTTGTAGCCCGCGCCGTATTCGAGGTCGACGCGGACGCGGTCGCCTTGCGGGGTGACGGCGGTGACCTCGCCGACCCGCACACCCAGAATCCTGACATCAGAGCCCGGATAGATGCCGACGGTCCGGGTGAAGTACGCGGTGACGTGCACCATGGCCGGCGAGGGCCACAGCGCGTACGCCATCCCGCCGGCGAGGCACAACGCCAGCGCTGCGGCGGCGATGCGGATGCGGCGCTTGGTCACAGCAACCCTCCGGGAGAGGTCCGCACCGAGGGCGGGATCGTGAGCACCAGGTTCTGGACGTAGGTGTCGAACCAGCGGCCGTTGCCGAGGTTGTTCGCGAAGACCCGCACGAACGGGGCGAGCAGCTTGACGGTCTGGTCGAGGTTGTCCTGATTGCGCTGGAGGATGGCGAGCACCGCGTGCAGCCGGTCCAGCGCGGGCCCGAGCTTCGCGCGGTCGTCGGCGACCAGGCCGGAGAGCTGGACGGCGAGCGAGGAGGTGTTCACCAGCAGCTCGTGGATCACCTCGCGGCGCGCCTCGATCTGCTGGAGCAGCAGGTTGCCGTCGTCGATCAGCGTGGTCAGCTGGTCCGAGCGGTCGGAGAGCACCTTGCTGACGCTGTCGGCGTGGATCAGCAGTTCGCGCAGGGCGTCGTCGCGCGACGAAATGGTCTGCGACAGCCGGGAGAGCCCTTGCAGCGAGGCCTTGACGTCGGCCGGGGTGTCCTGGAAGTCGGAGGAGAGCGTGCTGAGCGCGTTGGCGAGCTGGGTGGTGTCGATCTGCTGGACGTTCGTGGTCAGGTCACTGAAAGCCTCGACCACGTCGTACGCGGAGACGGTGCGCTTGAGCGGGATCTCGGTTCCCGCCGCGAGCTGACCGGGCCCCCGCGGTTCGAGCGCGAGGTACTTCTGGCCCAGCACGGTCTTGATCCGGATCGACGCGCCGGTGTCCACGCCGAACTGCGGGCCGCCCTTGATCTTGAAGTCGACCCGGACGTGGTCGCCTTCGAGGCCGACCCCGGTGACCTGGCCCACGGAGACGCCGGCGATGCGTACCTCGTCGCCCGGCTTGAGGCCGCCGGCCTCGCTGAAGGCCGCCGCGTAGGCCGTGCCGCCGCCGATGAACGGCAGCTTGTCGGCGTTGAAGGCCGCGAACAGGATCGCGGCGGACAGCGCCAGGCCGATCGCGCCGAGGACGACCGGGTTGCGGTCGCGGAACGGGATCATCCGCCGCACCTCGCCTGGGCGGCGTGGAAGTCCGGGGTGGTGGTCTGCCCGGTGACCGGTAGCACGATCCTGCCGTCGAAGTCGCAGAGGTAGAAGTTGAACCAGGACCCGTAGTCGGCGACTGAGGTGACCGTGTCGAGCTTGCCGGGCAGCTCCTTCAGGACGTTGTCGACGGTCTTGCCGTTGCTCTGCAGCGTCCCGGCGAGCGTGGACAGCTGGGAGATGTCGGACGACAGGGCGGGACGCCCCTGCTCGAGCAGGCCCGAGGTCGCGGCGGCCAAGGCGTTGATGTTGTCTAGGGACGAGCCGATCGCCTGGCGGTCGGCGGACAGCCCGGAGACCAGGCGCTGGAGCTGGTTCAGCAGGTCGCCGAACCGGTCGTCGTGCTGGTCGAGCGCGGTCAGCACCCCGTTGAGGTTGTCGATGACTGATCCGATCAGCTGGTCGCGGTCGGCCAGGGCGGAGGTGAGCGAGGCGGTCTCGGCGAGTAGGCCGTCGATGGTGCCGCCCTCGCCTTGGAGGGTCTGGATGATCTCCATCGCGAGCTTGTTGACGTCGGCGGGGCTCAGCGCGGCGAACAACGGCTTAAAGCCCTGGAACAGTACGGTCAGGTCAAGCGCCGGCTGAGTGCGCGCCAGCGGGATCTCGCCGCCCGGCGGCAGCGGGGTCTCGTCGCCGGCGCCGTCGGTCAGCGCCAGGTACCGCTCGCCGACCAGGTCGCGCCAGCGGATTTCGGCGTGGGTGCTGGTGAACAGGGTCTGGTCGCGTCCGACGGTGAAGGTGAGCTCCGCCTCGGTGCGGTCCTTGATCGCGATTCCGGTAACCGAGCCCACGCGCACCCCGGCGATCCGCACGTCGTCGCCGACCACCACGCCCGTGACGTCGCTGAAGACCGCGCGGTAGGTGTTGGTCGCAGCGAGCGAGAGGTTGCCGATGGTCGCCGCGAGCATGAGCGTGGCCAGCGTGGTCACCAGCGCGAAGATGCCGAACTTGACCAGCGGGCCGACGACGGCGCGAGAAGGTGAGGAGCTCACGACACGCTCACCGCCGTCCCGCGGGCCAGCGGTCCGAACAGCAGGGTGGCCACCGCGGGCACCTGGTCGGCCGGAACGCCCATGACCGGGGCCAGGATCGAGTCCACGACGTGCTGCTCGGCCAGGGTGCCGGCCAGACCGCTGACCAGCGGGGCGCTCGATCCGGAGGATCCCGAGGTGCCGTCGTCCAGTTTGACCGGCGGGGCCGGGACGGCCGGGTCGGGCAGTCCGCGGCAGTTGGGTCCGGACCGGTCCGCGTATCGGGGTTCTTCGCCGGGGTGGTACGGCGCCCTCGGCACCACGACCTCCAGGGTGATGTGCAGTGCCCCGCCGGCGAACACCTGCTGCAGGCGTGGCTCCTGCTGAGCGAGGCCGTTGAGCAGGCAGGGGTATTCGGGCGAGTAGCGGTCGAGCAGGGCGATCGTCGGCGCGGAGACCTGAGCCAGGGTGATGATGCGCTGTCCGTCCTCGTTCAGGACGTTCTGCGCGGTGGAGGAGAAGGACTGCACCCCGGTGAGGAACGAGACGAGCTGGTCCCGTTTGGCCACGATCGTCTGGCTGGTGGCGGTGACGTTTTTGAGCACCGCGAGCAGGTCGGGCGCGGCGGCGTTGTACAGCTGAGCGGTATCGGCCAGCTCGCGCAGGTCCGCCTGGACGGTGGGCAGCAGCGGATTGAGTTTTGAGACGTATTGGTCGACGCGGACCAGGTTCGCGCCGATCTGGTCGCCGCGGCCCTCCAATGCGTCCGCGAAGGCGGCGAGGGTCGCGTTGAGTTTGCCCGGCTGGACGGTGCGCAGCAGCGGCAGCAGGTCGCCGAGCACCCGCTGGATCTCGATGCCGGCCTTGGAGTGGTCCTGGGGAATGACGTCGCCGGCCTGGATCGCGCGCCCGGGCGGCCCCGGCGGGGTCACCAGATCCACGTATGTGTCGCCGAACAGCGTCGTCGGGAGCAGCCGGGCGTTGACGTTGGCCGGGATGAAGCCGACGTCCGCCGGGTCAAGGGCGAGATCGACCGTGGCCACCGTGCCGTTCGAGCTGATCCCGCGCACCTGACCGACGATCACTCCGCGCAGCTTGACGTCGGCGGAGGGCTGGAGCTGATCGCCGACGGAGTCCGCGTGCAGCGTCACGTGCACGACCGAGGTGAATGCGTGCTCGTAGATCGCTACGGTGAGCGCGGCGAGCAGACCGAGAACGACCAGGAAGACCACGCCGTACAGGCGCAGCATGATCGGCCGCTCGGACCCGGGATCGGCGTTGGACATCCGCGTCACCCCGTGATCCGGACGGTGGTGGTCGATCCCCAGATCGCCAGGCTGAGGAAGAAGTCGATGACGTTCACGGCGACGATCGCGGTGCGCACCGCGCGTCCGACCGCGATGCCCACTCCGGCCGGGCCGCCCTTGGCGTGGTAGCCGTAGTAGCAGTGCACGAGGATGACCACGACGGCGAAGATGATCGCCTTGCCGAAGGACCAGAGCACGTCGTCGGGCGGCAGGTACTGGTGGAAGTAGTGGTCGTATGTGCCGGTGGACTGTCCGTAGTAGGAGGTTGTGATAAAGCGCGCGGCGAGGTAGGAGGAGAGCAGGCCGATCACGTACAGCGGCACGACCGCGACGAAGCCGGCGATCATCCGGGTGGTGACGAGGAACGGCAGCGAGGGCACGCCCATGACCTCGAGCGCGTCCACCTCCTCGTTGATCCGCATCGCGCCGAGCTGGGCGGTGAAACCGCAGCCGACCGTCGCCGAGAGAGCGAGCGCGGAGACGAGCGGGGCGACCTCGCGGGTGTTGAAGTAGGCGGCGAGGAAGGCGGCGAAGTTGGAGGTGCCCAGCTGGTTGAGCGCCGCGTAGCCCTGTAGGCCGACCTCGGTGCCGGTGAAGAAGGTCAGCACCGCGATCACGCCCACGGTGCCGCCGACAACGGCCAGCGCGCCGGTGCCGAGGCTGACCTCGGCGAGCAGCCGCAGCACCTCGCCCCGGTAGCGGCGCAGCGTGCGCCCGGCCCAGCTCAGTGACCTGGCGTAGAAATGCAGCTGTCGGCCGAGTTCGTCGAGCCCGTCGACGGGGCCGCGGAGCGTGCGGCTGCGCGAGAGGCGGTCGGTGAGCGACATCACGACCCCTTCGGCGGGACGATCTGGAAGTAGACCGCGGTCATCACGAAGTTGGTGAAGAACAGCAGCAGGAAGGTGATCACCACGCAGTGGTTGACCGCCTCGCCGACTCCCTTCGGCCCACCGCTCGCGTTCAGGCCCTTGTATGAGGCCACGATCGCGGCGATCGCGCCGAAGATCAGGGCCTTGATCTCGGCGGCATACAGGTCGGGCAGCTGGGCCAGCGCGGTGAACGAGGCCAGATACGCGCCCGGCGTGCCGTGCTGCACGACCACGTTGAAGAAGTAGCCGCCCGCCACGCCGACCACCGAGACCAGGCCGTTGAGCAGGACCGAGACGAGCATCGCGGCCAGCACCCGCGGCACCACCAGCCGGTGCACCGGGTCGATGCCGAGCACCTCCATCGCGTCGATCTCCTCGCGGATCTTGCGCGCGCCCAGGTCGGCGCAGATCGCGGAGCCGCCGGCCCCGGCGATCAGCAGTGCGGTGACCAGTGGCGAGGCCTCGCGCAGCACTGCGAGCACGGAGGCGCCGCCGGTGAACGACTGCGCGCCGAGCTGGTCGGCCAGGTTGCCGAACTGGAGCGCGACCACGGCGCCGAAGGGGATCGAGACCAGGGCCGTCGGCAGGATGGTGACGCTGGCGATGAACCAGGCCTGCTGGATGAACTCGCGCCACTGCACCGGACGGCGCGGCAGGACGCGCACCACGTCGAGAGCGAGCGCGAACAGCTTGCCCGACTCGCGCAGCGGGCTGACCGGCGAGAACGTCATTGGTCCCGCCCAAAGAACCAAGACGTGTCTTCGGACTCGGGCTCCGACTCGGGCTTGGACTCGGGTTCGGGCTCCGCTGCCGCTGCCGGCGCTGACGGTGCGGGCGCTGCCGGGTTCCACGGACCGGCCCCCGCTCGCTCGGCGATCGCCTGCCAGCGTGGCGAGCGCGGCACGCCGAGTCCCGGCAGCAGCCGCGAGGCTCCCACCGACGCCTGCCCGGACGTCTCCGGAGGCGCGTGCCGCCCCTCCCCAAGTTCCGCCAGCTCCTGCTCGACCAGAGCGGCGTCCTTCTCCTCCGCCATGCCGATCGGCCCCTGCATGCGGCCGCCGAGGAACTGGCGCACCACCGGCTCCGCGCTGGCGAACAACTCCTCGCGCGGGCCGAACATCACCAGCTTTCGACGAAACAACAGGCCGATGTTGTCCGGCACGACGCGCGCGGAGGCGATGTCATGCGTGACGATCAGGAAGGTCGCGTCGATCTGCGCGTTGAGATCGACGATCAGCTGATTGAGATATGCGACGCGGACCGGGTCGAGCCCGGAGTCCGGCTCGTCGAACAGGATGATCTGCGGATCGAGCACCAGCGCGCGGGCCAGTCCGGCCCGCTTGCGCATGCCGCCGGAGATCTGGCCTGGCAGCTTCTCCTCCGCGCCGAGCAGGCCGACCATCTCCATCTTCTCCAGCACCGTCCGGCGGATCTCGTCCTCGCTGCGCCTGGTGTGCTCGCGCAGCGGGAACGCGATGTTGTCGTACAAGTTCATCGAGCCGAACAGTGCGCCGTCCTGGAAAAGCACCCCGAACAGCTTGCGCACTTCGTACAGTTCGTGTCCGCGCAAGGTGGTCACGTCGCGCCCCTCGATCCAGACCGAGCCACGGTCCGGCCGCAGCAACCCGACGAGGGTCTTGAGGAACACCGACTTACCGGTGCCCGACGGGCCTAGCAGCACCGAGATCTCGCTCGCGGGCAGCGTCAACGACACGTCCTCCCAGATCACCTGGCTGCCGAACGACTTGGTCAGGCCGTCGACCCGGACTTCGACTCCCACGCGGGACACCTTCCGCAGTTGTACCTTCCCGCGCACGCCGACCAGCGCCGTCGCCGCGGAGTCAGGTGAGAGTAGGCTCGGACACCGCGGTTCGACCAGCCATTGACGTCACCCGGAAGAGTGAATTCGGCACGATTGTTACTCGTCCGTAAACAAGCCAGAGCGAATCAACTCGTACATAACAAGACAATCGGCATATCGCGATTGGCGGGTCCCGACGGTCTCAGGACCGTCTCACGGTTGATATACGGTAGCAGCAGGCAGTCAGACGACTGGAGCGACACGCACCCGATCAGTTCCCTGCCGCACAGGTCCACGACAGTCGCCAGGTACACCCGCAGCCCTCGACAGTCGGAATACAGCTTGCTAGCTAGGCTGCGGCGTTCGCAGCAGACTCCGCGTTCTTCACGTGCCGCATCGCATGCTGCACGATCGCCTCAAGACGCTGCGCGTGCGCGCCGCGCCAATACGTGTGACCGCACGCGGAGCATTCGGCGAACGTCTCATACGTGCGCTGAGTACCTGAAGGCAGCCGTCCGCGCACGCTCTCCTTCCCGACCTGACGCAGTTCGCCGTTGCAGGCGGTGCACCGTGTCCACGGCGCGAGCGGCGGGACAAATCGGTCGAGCACCTCGTCGAGTTGCTCACCCGGACGGTGGCTGTAGACGAAGGCGCCGGCGAATAGTTCGCGGCGGCGCAGCAGGCCGCGATCGCGCGACAGCATGATCCGCTGTTCCGCCGCGGACTTGGCCGCCAGCGCGCCGTCGCCGATATCCGGGTTCTCGTACGCGGCGTCCAGGCCGAGCAGCCGCATCCGGCGGGCGAGCGTACCGAGGTGGATGTCGAGCAGGAAGCGCGGCGGCACGCCTGCGTGGGGCGGCCGCTGCGGCAGGCGGACAGCGTCGACCTCGATCCGCTCCCCCGCTCGTGGAACATGCGCGACAGCGACCGGCCTGCCGCCCGCCCGCAGGGCACCGACCTCGGTCAGCGGCACGCCGAGGGACTCGACGACGTGGCCGAGCGACGAGACGCCGTCGCAGCGCACCCTCGCCCCAGCCGTCCTGTGGGCGGCACTGAGAAACAAGTGCAGGCGCGGGTCGAAGCCGATCTGGATCTCCACGGGCTCCACCTGACCAGCATGCCAGCGCCGCCTTGTCACACGCGAATGCATTGCCGTCCCGCGTACCGCTTACGGTCAGCTGCTTCGCGAGCGTGGCCCAGGTCAGTAGCGCGGCAGCGTCGGATCCACGTGATCAATCCAAGCCATCAAGCCGCCGTTCACGTTCCACGCGTTCTCGAACCCGGCCGCGCGGAGCTTCGCTACTGCTTGGGCGCCGCGGAACCCGGCGCGGCAGTGAACAATCACGTGACCCGACGGGTCGAGCTCACCGAGCCGGTCGTCGAGCTGGCCGAGTGGGATGAGCTTCCCGCCGATGTTCACCGTCGCGTATTCGGACTCCTCGCGGACGTCGAGCAGCGTGAGGTCGGAGCCGGACTCGCGCAGCCGCTGCAACTCCCGCACGGTGATGTCCCATGGGCTCTGCATCGGCGCCTGTGAGCCGCCCAGCTTGGCCAACACCCCGTCGGCAGACTCCGCCTGCACCGAGATCTGCGGTACCTGCCGGGGATCGGCGACAGCGACAGGGGCGACCGTGGCGGGGCCGAACAACTCTTCGACCGCCGGTGCGATCTCAGCCAGCAACGCGGACTGCACCTGCGTGTGCGTCCCCAGCTTGCGATCGGCGACGGACACGCGCAGCCGTGTCGGGTCGAACCGGCACGCCAGCGCACCATCGGCCTCGATCGCGTCGATCGTGCCAAGCGCCATCCGCACAGCGTCCCGGAACTGAGTGGCGGCGTCGTCGCCGCGCCGCTTCATCGTCACGGTAAACGCGTGCAGGTTGATCCCGTAGTCGACGTCCTGGCCGACCAACATGACACCCGGTCCGTTCGGTACGTGCCGGTAGTCGGCGACGTCGAGCAGGCGACCCTCAACCAGGCTCCGCTGGATGAACCGGTGGAACACACCCACCGCTGGCTCCAGATCCACAGCCGGGTTGGCCGTCACGGCCACGGTCAGTCGCTGCGGCTTCATCGGCTGCCCGCCGTCACCTTGATCGCCGTCTTCTCCGCTTCCAGCTTGGCCTCGCAGGCGTGCGCCGCCTCGATGAACAACTGCGCTTCCTCGACGCGCTGACCTGCGGTCGTCAGATTGCCGGAAGGGGTCGGGTCGGCGTGCCGGTCGAGCAGGAACTGGCCGAATTTGCCGCCGGCGAACCGGTCGAAGAACTTCTCGGTGTCGAAGAACCGGCTCTTCCACTCCCTGACGATCTCCTGCGGGTCCTGCGTCACGTCGATGAACTCCGTGCGGACCAAGGCTCGGGCGGCCGCGAGCATCGCCTGGTAAGCGTGCTCCTCGGCTCGGTCCGGGTCGCCGTCCTCTTCCAGCGCCAACTGGGCGTCGAACACCTCCGATTCGGCCTTCATCACCTCGATGCCGAACAACGAGACGACCTCGCCGGCGCACTCGCCGACGCCGTGGTCGGCCATCGCGAACAGCCGGGCATCGGCGAAGTCGATGTAGAAGTCCGGAGCGTCCGTATAGGACGGCAGTTCCATGAACGGTTCCACGATGCCCTTGAGCCCGCGCTTGCCCATCCGCAGCGACCAATCCTGGAACGACTCGCCGTCCTCACGGCCGGCGAGGTAGGCGTCGGTCAGCGCGTCGACCACCTTGGGCGCGTTCTTCGAGGGCACCGCGCCGACGGCCATGCCGTACTTGGCGGCGTTCCCCGTGCGCTGTCCGCCGAGGATCACCTGGAAGTGCGGCATCTGGCGCCCGTCCATGCCGCGGGAGTTGCCGTAGAAGCCGATGTCGGCCAGGTGGTGCTGCGCACAGCTGTTGAAGCAGCCGGAGACCTTGATGGACATCTCGTTGACCGCCGCGTCCTGTTCGGCGGCGCGTGGCGCCAACTGCTCGCGCAGTACGCCGGCCAGGCCGCGACTGGACGCGATACCCAGCTTGCAGGTGTCGGTGCCAGGGCACGCCGTGACGTCGGCGATCGTGCTCGCCCCGGCCGACGCGAGTCCGATCGCGCCGAGCGCCTCATAGACCGCCGGCAGGTCGGCGTCCGCGATGAAGCGCAGCACGATGTTCTGCTCGACGGTAGTGCGCATCCGGTCGCCGGAGTACGTGCGCGCGATGTCGGCCAGACCGCGCGCCTGTTCGCTGGTGAGGTCACCGATCGGCAGGTGAACGGTCACCACCCGGTAGCCCTGCTGCCGTTGCGTGCGCACATTCGTCAGGTTCCACCGCTCGAAGCCCTCCGGGCGCACCGCGCCGTTCATCATCGTGGGCTCACGTACCGGTTCGCCGGCGGTCACCGGCAGGTTCTCGATCAACCCGAGGTGGCGCGGGTCGTACGGGATCTTCTGCTGCTCCTCGGCGACCAGCCTCCGGAACTCCTCGATGCCCAGCTTGTTGACCAGGAACTTCATCCGGGCGCGGTTACGGTTCTTCTTCTCGCCGAGGCGCGCGAAGACCCGGGCGACCGCCTGGATCTGGACCAGGAACTCCTCGACCGGAGTGAACTCGCTGAGCACCTCCGCCTGCTTCGGCACGGTGCCGAGCCCGCCGCCGACCACGACCTTGAAGCCCCGGCGCCCGTCCTGCACGCGCGCGACGTAGCCGGCGTCGTGCATCTGCGCCAGCCCGCACGCCTCGTGTTCGCAGCCGGAGAACGCCGGCTTGAACTTGCGCCCGAAGTCCTGCACGTCCGGATGGCCGAGCAGGAACTCCATCAATGCCCGCGCGTATGGGGCGACGTCGAACGCCTCGGTGTGGCATACCCCGGACAGCGGGCAGGCGGTGACGTTGCGCACCGAGTTGCCGCACGCCTCGCGGGTGGTGACCCCGACCGCGGCGAGCCGGCGCATCAGATCCGGGGTGTCCTCGATGTGCACGAAGTGAAGCTGGAAGTCCTGCCGGGTGGTGACGTGCAGGATCGAGTCTGAGTACTCCTCGGAACAGTCGGCGATGACCTCGAGCTGTTCCGGCGTCAACCCGCCGAACGGCAGCTTGATGCGCTGCATGCCCGGCGCGTCCCACTGGGTGTCCGGGCCCTTGGTCGGCTTGTCGGCGAAGTCCAGCTCGCGCGTGGCGTAGCCGTCGAAGCGCTGCCCGTTGTCGTAGCGCTGCCCGTACGCGCCGCGACGCAGGCGCGTCTCGGCGAACACCTTCTCATCCAGCTTGCCCTGCAGGCGCAGCCTGATCTGCGCCTCGAAGTCGTCGATCTCCTTGGCCCACTCCGGACGCATCCGCCCGTCGAGCAGGCTGACCCAGCTGCTCTGATCTGAACTTTCGGCTGGCGTGCGCATGCGCAGGTCTCCTCAACTGGCTGATGGCAACGTCGATGGACGGAAGAGGGCAGTGCCCGCAATCGAGCAGTCAGACGACTGCCGGACAGGCCGCGGAGACGATGCGCATCAAGTCGACGTGCCAGCGCCGGGTAAGCCGCAGCGCATGCGGGGTCAACTGAGCTAGATGCACGAACCCAGGGTGGCACATGGCATGCGACAAACGAAAGCGCACCGATCCTGGTTGACCAGTGACGGTCCCAGGTCGTCTCGTTGCCGTCGGACCCAAACCGTGTCCTGCGCAGCGTCGCCCGAGGCCTTGACGGTCTGCGAGTCGATGGCCACCGCGTTCGGCTCCTCGGCCCCGCGCGCGAGCGGCGAAGTCTGCGGCGCAGCGCCTCGGATGTAAAGGACGCTTGACAGTCTCGAAGATGTAAAGCTAGCTTGACATCTGGGATCGAACCCGCGCGGCACTCTGGCGCGGCGATGGAGGTGTGTTCGATGCCGAATTACGGGAGGAACGGGCATGATCAGAATTCACACACCGTACGGGCTTGGGCACCCGCTGAACCGGCGGCGTCCCAACACCAT